>JAYQIC010000001.1:0-700760 GCA_038141425.1 Rhodospirillaceae bacterium
GGCGAGGAAAGCCTCTATCAGGCCTCGGCTCGGCGGCTGTCAGGCCCAGGCTTTGCCGCACCGACGATCGTGACGGCCGCTGACTTTCGCTTCATCGTCATAGAGCAGCTCGCAGCGCTGGAAATCATACCCGCTGACATCCTGATCGAGCCTGCTGCCAAGAACACGGCTGCCGCGATCTGCGCAGCAGCGCTGGCCTTGGATGCCCGGGAGCCCGGGGCACTGATGCTGGTGGCTCCGTCTGATCATGTGATCCCCGGATGCTGAGCGCTTCCAAGCCGCCGTTGCGGCGGCAGCACCGACAGCCCAAGCCGGTCAGCTGGTGACCTTCGGTATTCGCCCCGACCGGCCAGAGACCGGCTACGGCTGGCTCGAGCTCTCTACACCCTACGCCTGACTTTGCGCCTGAGCCCCAGCCGCTCAGGGGCTTTGTTGAAAAGCCTGACCTGGCCACAGCCGAGGCGCTGCTTGCTGGCGGCATGCACCTCTGGAACGCCGGTATTTTCCTGTTCTCGACCACAGCGATCCTCGAGGCCTTTGAGGCCCATGCGCCTGAAGTCCTGAGCGCCTGCCGTGCAGCCTTCGAGGGCGCAGAGAAAGACCTCTCCTTTACCCGCCTCGCACCGGAGCCGTGGGACGCCCTGCCCGATATCTCGATCGACTATGCGGTCATGGAGAAGGCGCCAAACCTATCAGTGGTTCCCTATGACGGTGCCTGGTCCGATCTGGGCGACTGGCAGGCCGTCTGGCGGGAAGCCGAGGCCGATGCCAGCGGCACTGTCACCACCGGCCCGGCGACGGCACTGGAGTGCCAAGACACGCTGCTGCATGCAGCCAGCGAAGACCAACAGCTGATCGGCCTCGGGCTTACCGATATCGTCGCTGTCGCCATGCCCGATGCGGTTCTGGTTGCCCACAAGGACCGCGCCCAAGAGGTCAAGCAGGTGGTTGCCACGTTGAAGTCCCAAGGCGTGACGCAAGCAGAGACCCTGCCCCGCGACTACCGCCCCTGGGGCTGGTACGAGAGCCTCGTGGTTGGTCAGCGGTTTCAGGTCAAACGCATTGTGGTCCACCCCGGCGCAGCGCTGTCCCTGCAAAGCCATCACCACCGTGCCGAACACTGGATCGTGGTTGAAGGCACGGCCAAGGTGACCATCGGCGAAGAGGTTCAGCTCGTCTCCGAGAACCAGTCCGTCTACATCCCACTGGGCACAGTGCACCGCATGGAAAACCCCGGCAAAGTCCCCCTGACCCTGATCGAAGTACAAACGGGAAGCTACTTCGGCGAGGATGACATCATTCGCTACGAAGACGTCTACGCCCGTGTTCAGGGCGCGAAAAGGCTAGATTTTTTTGCACTCCCAGCTGCATCACGCAGCAAATGCACTCGGCCAATCTTTCTTTTGGCTCGCCCACTCACTCCCAAACATTGTGCTCGGCTGTCTCCAGATATCGAGACAGAGTGTTAATGCTTTTCCAGCCCCCTGCCCGCATGATCGCAGCTGCATCAAAGCCCCGATTGAGCAATTCATGCGCAGCCCCCACCCTCAACGAATGAGCACTGAATTGCTCGGCGGCTTCTCCTGATAGGCCCGACTGTTTGGCCGCAGTTTTGATGAGCCGTTTAACGCTGGTTGTGCTGATGGAGCGATTAATCGGCACGCCCTGATAGATCGGACAAAACAAAAACTCGATCCCAGGCCCACGCCAAGCCAACCACTCATCAACCATTCGCGTCGTCTCTCGAGACGTGAACCCAAGCCGTCCCGCTCCCAGCGGGTCGGCTTTACTTTTTTTGATCAGCACGCGGAGTGTGCCCTTGGGCTGTCGGTTAAGATCCAAAGTCTGGATGGCAACCAACTCAGAGCGACGGGTGAGAAGCTCATAGCCAAGGCTCAACATGGCGCGGCTCCGCAGCCCCAAGGCGTATCGGGCTGCGCTTGGATAAACTCCTGCAGTTGCACTTTGGTAATCGGTGCAGCTTGCTTGGGCCGAACCAGGTTGCGCCGTGCCACCCGACGAAATGCCAAGCTAATTTCTGGCGAATTCAAGCAATCCGGAAGACCGAGGAGGTGATGAACTTTTCGGAGGGCGTAGAGACGACGCTGGATGGTTGAGACAGCGCGATGGGGCGCCTGGTACTCAATAAACTGACAAATCGCCTCTGCTTCTGCCGGAAATGGAACGATTGTTGTTTTTCAGCCCAATCGACAAAGGCGCGAACGTCGTTGTAATAAGCTTTCAGGGTTGAGGGAGCGTAAGCCCCTCGAGCTTTGTAAGAGCTGATTTCCAGTTCACTTTAACTTTTTAATTTCATATGGACTAATTTGGTTCAAAAGTGATCATAAAGTCGGCAGTCAAATTAGCCCAATGGGCAGCTCGGCACTCACTGGAGCGTTTCCGAACTTTCTCGAGCAATCTCAGGTATCGGAATTGCCACGATCAAACGATGGAGTTGGAGGGCGAATTAACTAAGTGACCGAAGCCAATGCGCTTCGAGTATTAACCACACTTCGAAAATGCAGGCATCGAATTCATTGGTTCACCAGATGACCGCCCTGGCATCCGAATTGGCTCGCCAAAACCCGAATGATCTCAACCAGCACAGGCTTTGCCACTCGGAAAGCTTGAGCTCGTCGATGCTCAGGAATATATACTCTAGTATACATTTTAAGAGGAAATGACCGTGGACAAACTCCTTACCCCCATATCGCCACGATGACGGAGATGCGCGAGCCGCACAAAGTGCTGGAACAATCGGGCGGTCAGCCGGTGGCTGTGCTGAAAAACTCGGCACTGGTTGGCTATTTTGTGCCGGCAGAAGCGGTCGAGAAAGTCTCCTACCGGGCAGCAACGCAAGAAGAAGTCTTGGCCGTTCTGGATCGGCGCAAAGACATCAATCAGCCTATTCTTGACTACCTGAAAGATAAGTAGTGACCCTGCAGACGCTGACACCAGCTCTCGTCGAGCTCATTCATGACAGAGTTTTAAATGCGGGTGAGTTGCCTGGCCGAGCTCTGGACAAATCGCTTGAAGGCGCCCTGTCCCGCGTCGACAACCGACTGGCCTATGGTCTTGTTGAAGATGCTTTTGATCTGGCGGCTCATACGGCTGAGGCCATCGCGCAAGGTCATTGCTTTAATGATGGCAACAAGAGAACAGCACACCAAAGCATGGATGCGTGTTTGGTCTTGAACGGCATTGAAATATCGTGGTCGGGGACGGCCGTTGCCGACAAGATCATTCTCCTCGCTCAATCCAAACTCAGCGCAGAAGATTTGGCCGCTTGGTTGCGCGACCAGTGACAATCATCATCAAGCCTTCTACACGACAGGAGCATGGCGTCATCGGAAACCGCGAACTCCTTCGCCCTCGGCTCTTGCGTCTAACCGCGACTACGAAAGTCATGCCCCTATTGGCCTCAAATCGTAATCACCGATCTTTCCCGACAGATCGATTGTCCTGCGAATGAGCCTTTATCGCAGAACTGTCACAGCCCTCGCTGTAACGGCAACCGTTGCTCTTGGGACTATCGATTAGCTGGCTGACGCTCACGCCTCAAGATCTTGCCAGAAGGCCGATACGCTTCCCGTCGACAAGCTGGCGCATGTAGCCGCGTTTACCGCTTTGATCCTGCCTTCAGCCATCCTGCGACCACGTTTTCTGTGGTGGATTTTTCCGCTCGCGGCTCTGCTTGGGTTCAGCATAGAACTCATTCAGCCTTACGTAGGCCGCTCGCAAGAATGGATGGACGTGGTCGCTGATTGTGTTGGCCTGATTGTGGGAACTGGTCTTGGCTTGATGATCAGACGCTTTTTGAAGCGCTATGTTTTTAGGAGTGATTGAGCGGATCGTTCGGAAACTACAGCTCCCGACAGCCAACGCCCTTCATGCTCTGCCAGGCCCAAGAGTACCGGCTTCAAAAATCGAAGTTCCCACTGGGTGACCAGATCGAAGCGCCTACAGCTCCGGACGACTGACAGCCACCAAACTTACTACCCCTCCCCCTTGAGCTAAGCCAGAGAGGACAAACGCGACCCTATAAGGAAGCGGCGTTGGAAAAAGCATCGCCACGGATTAATCTAGAAAGTTCGCCGACTCAGCGGACGATCAAAAGCAACTGTCCATCAGGCATCAGCACCGAGGCAGCCAAACACCTTTCTCTGGCGCCATTAGCACCTTTCTTGAAGCAAAGCCCCTCTGACCAATGAGTAGCCATGATCTCCGACCAGACTCCTGCACGATGCGGCTTTCTAGGCCCGGCAGTGGTTCGTTAGTCCTGCGGAGGCCCCTTACCCTGCCAAGTGACTATCCTCCAACCCAGCCTCTTTGGCTCACTGCCGCAAAAGTGCCGTCAAACCTTCGTCCGTCTAATGCCGTACAGCCAGAATTCCGGCTCCATGCCGCCCCAGTTCGGGTGACATTGGCAATGGCAGTCCACAAATGACACCCCATTTCCCCCAACCATGCCCCTCCCGCGACAAACGCCCGATAAGAGGTGCTCGCGGGCGCAGCTCAGGCTTTGCCCACCGCGAAGGCGAACGGCGCATCAAGCCTATGGCGGGGTCATCGGCCTCGCATGCGCCATGCGTGATACGACTTCCGATCCAGTCGCCGAACCCTGAACGCAGCCTCGTGAATTCTTCGCAGTAGCCTTAGCGCCGTCCTCAGCGTAACAATAGCTTCACTCCTTCTGAGATGGATGTAACTAACTAAGGAGCGGTCTTTGTCATGCCAGCTTTTTACCCAGTGCTGCTGTGTGGCGGGTCCGGCACGCGGCTGTGGCCGCTGTCGCGCAAGTCCTATCCTAAGCAGTTCGTCGAACTCATCGGCGAGGAAAGCCTCTATCAGGCCTCTGCTCGCCGGCTGTCAGGGTCAGGCTTTGCCGCGCCGACGATCGTAACGGCCGCTGACTTCCGCTTCATCGTCATTGAACAGCTGGCTGCGCTCGAAATCATCCCCGCCGATATCCTGATCGAGCCTGCTGCCAAGAATACGGCTGCCGCGATCTGCGCAGCAGCGCTGGCCTTGGATGCGCGGGAGCCCGGTGCACTCATGCTGGTGGCACCCTCGGATCATGTAATCCCGGATGCCGAGCGCTTCCAAGCCGCCGTTGCGGCAGCTTCACCGACAGCCGAAGCCGGTCAGCTGGTGACCTTCGGTATTCGACCCGACCGGCCGGAAACCGGCTACGGCTGGCTCGAGCTCTCTACCCCCACACCTGACTTTGCGCCTGAGCCCCAACCGCTCAGGGGCTTTGTAGAAAAGCCTGACCTGGCCACAGCTGAGGCTTTGCTTGCGGGCGGCATGCACCTCTGGAACGCCGGTATTTTCCTGTTCTCAACCACAGCGATCCTTGAAGCCTTTGCTGCCCATGCACCTGAAGTCCTGAGCGCCTGCCGTGCTGCCTTCGAGGGCGCAGAGAAAGACCTCTCCTTTACCCGCCTCGCGCCGGAGCCCTGGGACGTCCTGCCCGATATCTCGATCGACTATGCAGTCATGGAGAAGGCGCCAAACCTGTCAGTGCTTCCCTATGATGGCGCTTGGTCCGATCTGGGCGACTGGCAGGCTGTGTGGCGGGAAGCCGAGGCCGATGCCAGCGGCACTGTCACCACCGGCCCGGCAACGGCGCTGGAGTGCCAAGACACGCTGCTGCATGCGGCCAGCGAAGACCAACAGCTGATCGGCCTCGGGCTTACCGATATCGTCGCTGTTGCCATGCCCGATGCGGTTCTGATTGCCCACCAGGATCGCGCCCAAGAGGTTAAGCAGGTGGTTGCCGAGTTGAAGTCCCAAGGCGTGGCGCAGGCAGAGGCCCTGCCCCGCGACTACCGCCCCTGGGGCTGGTACGAGAGCCTCGTTGTTGGTCAGCGGTTTCAGGTAAAGCGCATTGTGGTCCACCCCGGCGCAGCGCTGTCCCTGCAAAGCCATCACCACCGTGCCGAGCACTGGATCGTGGTTGAAGGCACGGCAAAGGTGACCATCGGCGAAGAGGTTCAGCTGGTCTCCGAGAACCAGTCCGTCTACATCCCGCTGGGCGCCGTGCATCGCATGGAGAACCCCGGCAAAGTGCCGCTGACCCTGATCGAAGTGCAAACGGGCAGCTATTTTGGCGAGGATGACATCATTCGCTACGAAGACGTCTACGCCCGCGGTCAGGGCGCGAAGGGATAAGGCTCAGAATGTGGTTTCTCAGGGTGGTTTCTTTGGGCCGCTTGTTGACCGGCGGGAAACGATTAACGGACGCTCCAAGGCTCGAGCGCTGCTTCAGAACGACATTTGAGAAACGCCCAGCCGTAGACCCTTTATTTTTAGGGCTAATTTCTAACCTGTTATCCACCCGCGCTGATCCGGTAGCCTGCCGCAATAAGAAGCTAAGCTATTGATTATGCGAATTTTTCTGCCTGACTCATTCTGGTTTGCAGTCGTCACTGCCGTCCTCGTCTTTCTGACGGTTTCGGGCCGCGCCTCCGCGCAGCCTGCGCTCGAAACCCAAGCCCTGATCGGCCCTTGCCTAAGCGATACCCGATCGACCTGCCCCCAACGGGCTGAGGCCTTCATATCTAAAGGCGGCATCGCCGAAGCAGCGCGATACAATGAGCTGGTTCGAGCCGTCTACCGCGATGTCTGCGCGGGTCGTTTCCCCGCGGGTGACGCTTTTCAGGTGCTGACCCGGGCCAGCCTTCCCGTCAATGTCGGCACCACGCTGGACGCCCTAGAAAGATACAGCGCTGCCTGCCCCTGGCGACCCAAGTCGCGATCAGCGCCGTCGAGTGGCTGCCTGCGACCAAGAACCGTTCCATGATCCTGTCGCTGCTGCTGCGCGGCCAGCCCAACTGTGACAGCGACTGTCAGGCCCGGGCAGATCGTCTTTCGACCCGAGCGAGCTGCGCTTTATCGAGGATCTCGCGTCCTACGCGAGGCGGGTCAGCGAACGCGTCCCCGTGACCAGCCCGCGATACAGCGAGACCAAAGACCAACTCGAGCGTGCCCTGCGCCGGGCATCCCGCGAAGACCGGCAGCCGCTCTACCGGGCGCTGATACCGTTCTACGTGGCCCTCGATGAAGACGCCGCGCTGATCCGCATCCTTAAAGACTTTCCCGGGCAGAGCCAGCGCAAGGGCGCTTTCATCGATGGTCTGGCCGCCGCGCTCTCGGCCTACGGCGAGCTCGCGGATGACCGGGCAAACGAGCGTGCGCTGGCGGTCATCGATGCCTTTCCCAGAGCCAGCAAGGCCGACATCTTCCGCGCACAGGTTTTCGCGCGTATGGACAGCTGTCAGGCGTCCTGCGCGCAAGCTGCGATCTCTGCAATCAGCAACGAAATCGGCGAGGAAGCCGATGCAACCGTTGCGCTGATCAAGCTGGCGCTGAAGTTTGAAGACGTGCCTGCCGACTTGTTTGACACGGCCATCTTCGCCAGCCAGCAGCAGCAGGACGAACTCCGGCAACAGATCGAGCGCACCTCGCGGATTTCGGCGGTCGCAGCCGACGAAACCGTTCTCATCATTGAGCTCAAGAAGACCATTGCGCGGCTGGCGGCCGACACTGCCAGCCTGATCCTCAAGGACCCAAAAGGCTGTGATGCCGCTTGCCTGAGGCGTGCCGTGGACCAGATCCAGCCCATGGTGGGTGAGGATTTGTACGCGACGCTACGGCTGACCTCGATCGTGCTCGATGACTACCCCGCGCGCCAAAACCTGGCGAACGCTGCTGGAAGTGGTTTGATCCAAGTCCGTGATCAGGCTGAGACCGAAGCCGAGCGGGTCAGGCTGTCCTCGCCTTGACCAGGCTGCAGCTGCGGAGCCCACAGGGATGCTCATCGTCATGCCAGCAGCAAGCGCTCGCTCCCCTCTCCCCGTTTCTGGGAACGGAGATCGAAACGACCTTCCGCTTTGCTGAGGTCGTGCTGAGCGACAGAACCAGCTTTGCTCGGCAGTTCCCCGCCGCCATGCGCGGTCTTGAGACGATCAGCATCGGCCTGCTAAACCCACAGGGCGCCGGTCGGCGGGCAGGCCTGCTCGCACAATTGGCGCTCCAGAACCCGGCGGGCTGCTCGGGTTTGCCAACGCGCGGCCTTTGCTCTCCTGAAACAGCACGCGGGTCAGGATGTCGGCGCAAGCAAGAGGTTTGCGGAACTGGTTCTGGGCAGCGTCTTTGACTTCGAAGCGCAAATCCCTGATGCGATTGCCAGCCTCAGGGCGCTCGATCCGCGGCTGCTCAGCCAATCGAGCCGCGCTGAACTGGCCCTGCTCGAGACGCGTCTTGAATTGACCCGACCCAGCGGCTGTGACCAAGGCTGTCAGCGCACTGTCTTTGGACGGCTTCAGCGATGGATCGGCGAAGATTACCAGCTCACTATCAGGTTCGCCGGGATCGTGGCGGAAGACCCCGTGGCCCGAGCAGACTTGTTCGATGCCGCGCTGTCAGGCCTCGACCGACTGCCGCGCGAAAGCCTTCAGCCCAGCCAGATTGGGTCGATTGCTCTAGCCAGAGCACGGTTGCAGCTCGCCGCCCCAAATGGATGCAATCGCAGCTGTCAGGCCGGCGTGGTTGAGGATCTCAGCGCGCTTCTGGGACAGGACTATCGGCTGACAGAAGGCTTTGCCGAGCTCGTGCTTGATGACTTTAGTCAGCGCAAAGCGCTGTCCGAGCCGGCAATCGCAGCCTTGACCACGCAGCTGACCGAGACCCAGAACACGTCGCGGACCATTCGGGCAGTTTACCCTGATCTTCCGCCTTCGCACCGCCGACCCCTACACCTGCTTCATCCCCTGCCTGGCCGGGGCCGAACCGCAGATACGACGCTATCTGGGCGAGCATCTGGGCCCGACACAGGCCTATGCTGATGTCATCCTTGCCCGCTCTGCGGAAGCTGACGCCTCGGCCGAAGCCCTGGCCTTGCAACAGCGGGCAATCGCCCACCTGCGCAGCCTGAACCCGAATAGGCTGACCTTTGCCGAACGAGGAGGTGTGGCGCTCCGGCTTTCGGATCTGCAGTTGGCGAACCCGGAGGGCTGTGATCAGGCTTGTGAGCAGGCCGCCCTCCGGGTTCTTGACGGCTACCTTGGGCAGGAGAAGGGCGCCACGCTGGGCTTTGCTGGCCGCGTTCTTAAAGCCATCCAGTCCAGCAATCGCCTGCAGAGCAATGAGTTTGAGATTGGGAAAGGGTTGGTGCGTCGCCGACTTGATCCTCGCCCCCAGAAGCCGGCAGACTGTCGAGCTTGGCTCCTTAAGACCCTCAACCTCGATACCCGCCACGATCTCGCCATCGCGGGACTGGCACAGCTTAACACCGCCCTGCTGACATTCTCGGAGCGTGCACAGCACGCACGCCTAGAGGCCGAGCTGTCCTTGCGCAAACCCGAGACCTGCGACGGGGCCTGCCGGGCAGCACTGATCGACCAATGGCGGTCTTTTGTCGGTCGGGATGCCGATGCGTCTCTCGCCTTTGCCGAGGTGGTCGCCCGCGATATTCGAGCGGTTGAGCGCCGCCGCACGCAGCTGCTCGACGAATTGCAGGTCCTTAATTGGGACTGGAACAACCCGGCAGCGGTCCGGGCTGATCTTGAGGAAATTCTTGAACGCGAGTTGGGTGAGCCCTGGCCCCAGGCCAACGCCTTTTTGGCGCAGGCTCTGTTCGGTCTTCAGGCGATCGAACTCTCGCGTTTGAAATTCGATGATCAGGCACGCGTGATCATGGCGCGTCTTTCGCTCCTGGCCGCCCAGCCCGATGCCTGTGACGATGCATGCCTTGATCGGAGCTTTGTCGAAGTCCAATCGTTTCTCGACCGCGATCTGGAGACTACGTCACTGATCATCGAACGCCTGCTACGCAGCGAGCGGCTTTCGATCCGCTACGGGAATTCACTTTCATCAAGCCTTGCTGCTCTGGTCTCAAACCGCGATGCGCTGGACCCACAGCGTCGACGCTCGCTGCTGGGCTTGCGGTTCACCGCACGCAGCGCCTGTGCCAGCGAGTGCCGTCTGGATGCGCTGGAGGATTTGCAACGCCACGCTGGTTCAGACTTTGAGACCGCCCAGCTCTTTGTCGAGCTGACCACTAAGCACGCGCCCTTGCTTACTGCTGATGCCGCTCGAACCGCGGCGGAGACAGTCCTCACGCTGCCACTGAGTATTGACCACCAAATCACCCTGAGCACGGCGGTCGATGAGCTCGAAGACGCGCGGTCGTGCTCGCTGTCCTGCTCGACCGACAAGCTGGAAAGGTGGCAGGCACTCGCCAATCAGTCCGATGCAGCAACGCTGAAATACGCCGCGAAATCGCGGGCCGCCTCGATCTTCCACAAGAGCATGCGGAAGCGGCCTATGCCCTGCTCGAACAGGTCGATTTGCAAAGCCCATCACTGGATGAGGGTCAGAGACGATCGATCCTGTCGCTGCAGGCACGGCTGGGGTGGCAACTCGGTAAGCCCTTGAGCGAAACCTACTCGAAGACATTCTCGATAGTGAGCGCCTGCCCCAAGACAGGACCGCACCGAATGAACCCTCGGGCGTCCCCGTTGCAGTACAAATCGAACCGACGCTGAGCGGATGCGGGGTTCAGGTGATCCTAGCCGCCATCACGCCTCCTGCCCTGTTCGAACCCGGGATGCCTTCGATCGACGAGCTTCCCAAGCGCTGCAAAATTGCAGCCTTGCAGGCCATGCTCCGCGCCGTGGGTGAACAGGTTGGGGTCGATGGCATCTTTGGTCCGGTTTCTGCCCGAAAGACCCAAGAGGCTCTGGCGAGCAGCGATCGAAGCATTTCCGCGCGCGCAAGCTTTGAAGACTGGATGCTGCTGGACCTCATGCGGCAACGGCCAGAGGTCATCGTCGACGCTGCTACCATCCTCAGAGGGCTCTGAATGCTAACGCTGTTATCAAAGCACACCTTGATTGCCCGGCAGACCCTGCAGGCGCCGCCCTCGCCGTTTTCTGGCAGCGTTGTGCCTGAGTTTGGCGACCTCTTTGGGCTTCGGCAGCTTGGCGACCGCGAACCCCGGCGAGAACCACACGTTGTCGCTGATGCTGAAGTCCTTCGGCTACGAGCCCCCCGCCTTCGTCCTCGAAGAACCGGCACGAGAGACCGAAATCACCTCCTTCGGTCAGCCGGAGACGGTGGACCCTACGCCGGATTCTGAGCCTGTTGATGAAGGATCGCCGGAAGAAATGAACGGGGAGCCATCCAGCGAGGAAGGTTTGCCAAGCGGCGAAGCGGGTGAGGACAGCAGCGCTCTCTCAAGCCTCATCGATGCCTTGGGAGCGCCTTCCCCTTCTCCAGAGCCTGCCCCTGAAACCACCGACACGGCTGAACCCCCAGCAGTCACGATCGAACCGGCCCTGGTGCCAGTCGACGCAGCTATCCTCAGCGCCGTTCTGGGGCGGCCGATCGAGGAGACCGCGACTGTGCCGGTGGGTGAACCCGTCGCCGAGGTCGAAGCACGGCCACAGGACGCCCCTGAGAACGCTGATGTTGCGACCCAGCCAACGACAGTCTCAACTCCCTTACCGGCCTATAATGAGGTTGCTGGTGCAGGACAGATCCCGCTGCCCTCGCCCCGCCCGGCGGATCCATCCAGCGGGCTGGATACTGTCGGGTCTGCCCCTACGGCCGGCATTGAAGTTCTCAGTGCTGAGGAGGCACTGCGGCGGCTGGAAGAGGGTCAGGACCTTTTCGAGGTCCAAACCCTTTCAGCCGAGCAGGCGCAAGAGCTTTACGACCAGCTTCAGTCCCAGAGCCAACCGTCTTCAACCCGAAGTTCTTCAAACTAATCGACGCCTGACTTGGTTGAATCAGCACTGCCGTTGCTCTTCGGTCAGCCGCTTGGCTCAGCAACTCCATAAAGCCGACCTCGCGCCCTGCGTCTTGAGCTGCGCAGGCCCAGCGGTGGGCCTCCTGAAAGTCTTCCTGCCCCCTGCCCCAGACATCCAAAGCATGCTGTAGACCCCGAAGGCAGGTTCGTAGCCGGCGTCAGCAGCAGAAGCGATCAGCATGCGGCCCTCATCATACTGGAAGCCTGCCGCCGAGCGTCCCTCGATGAGGATCAGGCCGAGGGCGAAGCGCGCTTCGATAAGATCCAGCGCCCGGCGGTACGCGAGGACCGCAGCCTCGATATCCGGCTCGTCCAGCAAATCACCCTCGAGCAACAGCCCAAGGTTAAAGGCAGCAACGGTATTGCCCTGCGCGTCGCAGGCCTCAAACGATACTCGGGCCTGTTCAAAGGCCTCTGCTTCGAGTTGCTCGATCGCCGGTGCCAAGCAGGAGTCCGTCTGAGCGCTTGCAACCGTTTGGCCTGCGCTCAAGCCGAGAACAAGCGACAGGATCACGGGCCACTGCAGTCGCTGGAAATTAATCGCCTTCATGACCTCTGTTCTCTCACTTCAATTCCGGGTTGGAGGGTTTGAAACGCCGGGTGGTGACCACCGTTGGCGTGGACGCAGGACCCGCCGGTCTGGACCGGCCTCTTGCCTTGCTGTGCCGCGGCCGTGAAACCTGCCTGGCCGGTGGCGGGCTGTCCGTCGCGCCGGAACTCAGGGCCAGCAAGGGGATCAAAACTGCCACCACAGCGTAAATCTCGAGGCTGAAGTCGAGTGTGGCGTGCGCCGCTACAATCACCAGACAGCCCAGACCGACAAAGCCGGTCACTGAGCGCTGAGCGAAGCCTGCGCGTAGTTGGACCAACCCAAGCCAGACAAAGACGAACATAAGCAGGGCCGAACCGATCATACCCAGTTCGACCAGCGCTGTGATGTAGCTGTTGTGCGCCCGGGTCCAAAGACGACCTGAAAGGTCCGGATCTTTGCCCACGGCAAAGACCGTCTCAAAGCTGCCCATCCCAAAGCCAGTCCATGGGCGCGATTGCCACAGCTCAAGGGCCTGCCGGTAAATGTTCAACCGGGTATCGAGATCGACTTCTGAACGCTGCAAGCGCTCGAGGACATCGATGCCGAAAAAGCTGAGGCCATACATCAGGGCACCAAGCAGGATCAGGAACACGAGGCCGACGAACCATCGACCATTCGCCAGCGCAAAAACGAACACCACCCAGGCCAGTGCCAGCACGGTGGAGCCCAGACCCCATGCGCGACTGGGACATCACCTGAGCCGTTCATGACCAGGCCAAGGGCCGCCGCCGCCAGCATCATACGTGGCAACGCGGAAGAGCGCTCGCCAAATACTGTGAACCGCCGGACCGCATCGAGCATCAAAACCAGTGCGATGACCGCACCAAGGCCAAGGAAGGTGGCAAAATGGTTCCTGTTGACGAAACCGGCGTTTGCCGGGCCATCAAAATCATCTTTCACGATCTCGGTCAGCGGGAAATCGAAATCGATGCGGCTCTCGACCATGCCATAGACCGCGTGCAGGGTCACAGCGATCAACACCAGCCATAAGATGATGTCGCTTAGCCCGTGACGCGACAATCGCAGGCTCACCCACCACAGGACCCCGTATCCACCCAGACACACCAATCCCAGCGCTGAATCGCTGGGCGCAAAGGAGGCCATTGGCAGGACCGAAGCGGCAATGTCCGCCCAGGCACCCTCGTCAAATATCGCCGCTAAAGGCTCAAAGACGGTCGAGACCACAACCGACGCAGCAACCCACCCCAGCAACAGAGCGAAGGCGATTGGGCCGAGCCAAGCGAAGCCGTCGCGGGATTGCTCGGATCGATCGCCCCACAGAAGCAGCAACCCGAGCCCGGCCAGCAAGGCACCGTTCATGCTCCACAAGAACCCTCGGTTCGAGGCGAAAAGCAGCGGAACCCAAAGAAAGAAGGCGAACAGGAGCAGGAGCGCGATAACTGGTAGCAAACCGCGCTGCGGATAAGAGGCGGTCATTGTACGCCCTCCCGCAGCACTTGATTGATTTCAGCAAGCAGGGCCTTGATCCCGGCGTGTCAGAAAGGGCCGTATCAAATCCATCTCTGAGGACGGGGTGCAGGACGTACAGACGCGCAAGGACACGGCGGCTTTCCTGATACCGCAGGGCGATGCGCGCATCACTCCAAAATCCTGCTTCAAGGGGAAGGTCTTTTGGCTCGAAAATATCGGGATACCAGAGCAGGCGTCTGGAGGTCAGCCAGCTTTCCTTCGGCGTGATCTGCTGTGACCGGCGTAGCGACTGGCGAGCGGCTTCATCCTGCCCATCTAGGCTCATGGCGATGGCATGAACGTACCAGGCATAGCCCTGGGTCGGTCGCCCCTTGGTCGCGTCCATTGCCAACTCGGAGCAGCGCTTCAGAACTTCTGAAAAATACCCATTCCTCATCAGTGGCTTCGCAAAACCAGACAAAAAGCCATCACAATCCACCATCAGCGCGTGGCTCCGCCAGGTGCTAGGGGCCATATCAAGCCTGAGCGTGTTTTCGACTGAACTCCTGGCACCACTGCTGGTTTCCACGATTAAGAAAAAGGTGCTAACTAAGCCCAGAGCCAAGAGCGCAAGTGATTGCAGAATTCTCATATCATCCTGGATATATTATTTTTAGAACCAAAGATGTTTAAGCGATCAATTCAAGTCCATGATATCAAATTTAGTGAGCCGACAACGACATTAATCGTTGGCGATCTGCATGGTTCCTTTAAAAAATTGATGAATATTATTAATATATTTCATCATCGAAATTATTGCCTACGGAATACTTGTGTTATCGCAGTGGGCGATGTTGTTGATCGGGGGCCGCATTCCCGTGAGCTGGTAAACTGGTTTCTGAGCAAAGAGCCACACCTTCAAAAGTATTCCGTCCTGGGTAACCACGAGCAGATGTTCCTCAATTTTGCCCAGCGCCCTCAGCAGCATAAGGAGTGGCTGGACTACGGCGGCATGGAAACCTTAACCTCCTATTTTCCGGGCCTCACCAAAGACAAACTGCTAGAATCACCCCAACGTTGGATCCAAAAATTGCCAAAAAGAACACGTTCAATGGCTGAAGAGCCTGCCCAGTGCACTCTGCCTGGGTAAAAGAGTATTATTGTACACGCGGGATACAACCCGAGCCTTGTGCCTGAAAAGCAAGTATCTGAGCAGCTAGTTTGGGGGCCCTGCCTCACCGCAGAGTCCGAACCTTTGGTCAGATCAATGCAGACAAGGTTCGAGCGTATTATTCATGGCCACGAAATTACTAATGCACTGCCCAACCCAATGTCGGCGCTTATCAATCTCGATAGCGGAGCCTATTTACCCGGCAACCCAATCACCGGACTATCTATAGATGCCAAAGGCCGTCCGTTAGAGATTATAACGGGCTAACGGTACGAATAAGAAAACTAACAGTAAAGCATCAGTTAACCGACTAAACACAAATTATCGGACTGCTACTATGCTCATCATAGACAGCATTAACTTGGAGATCCAGCAATAACGCTAATTGCTGTTGCAAGATCATTTCCAGAAATGTCTTCGCGTTCACTAAGAGCAGCCTCGGCAGCGACGTCGATTGATGCTTTATCGTCTTGCGGCAAATCGGAATCCTTTACTGCATTCAGTACAGCGATAATCCCCGCAGCCGAACCCTTCTGCGCCACAGTACTAACGACGTTCTGGGCAGCCTCAGGTCTTTCTTTGATCACTGCCTGCACGAAACTACCTAGATTTTCGGCACGGCACCGAAATCCGTTGCGCCAGCACTTCCATAATGGCGACAAGCTTTTCAACCGTGACGTTTTCATCTGCGGCTAGAGCCTCGGCGAGGCTCATACGCACACTGCGGATCCGAGTATTATATCAGCAATAGCGTTGTCCTGCACTGCCCAATGCATCAGCTGACTTAGAGCATCTGAACAGCCACTCTGAGCAGATACTATCGGCGCAGTGGCTAAACTCGCGATCGAAACAACGACCGCAGCGAGAGCGAATACAAGTGTGCGCATGTCCATATTCCCAAGATATAATTGGGAGAACGGTATCACAGGCAGAAGCCGGTTTCGTTCATGGATTTTGCGGCTGAAAATTATCGCTAATTCAATTGGTTCCGTAGCCATAGGACTTGTAGGCGTAGCTGTAGTTTGATTGCCTGCCCCTGAAAAATGTGACGCCAGTGATCAGTCGATCAGAGCTGACAACCCCTCTGAGCAACTCGAAGCCAGCTTCCACCGTGCCTCGCGGCGCGAAACTGTGCCGAACATTGAACACAACCGCATCGCATAAGCCGGCAATCATTTTCGTCTCGACAACGGCCAGCAGCGGGGCGGTATCGATCAGCACCACGTCGTACTCTGCCTTGAGTTCAGTGATAAGGGACTTGAGGCGCTGGGCAACCCGCGGCGCTTCGGCATCGAGGATGAAGCCCGGCTGACCGGGAATAACGTCCAACTCGAAGTCGCCGCCTACGTTGATGGTCTGCAGTGGAATTTCGGAGCTAACCCCCTGCAAATATTCAGCAAAACCAGCGCTAGGTTCGATGCTTAGGAGCTCGTGTACGCCTGGCTTACGAAAGTCCATGTCAACAATGCACACTTTGCTGCCAAGCATCGCATTGAGAACACCAAGGCCAACGGCTGTGGTGGACTTCCCTTCGTTGGGGACGGACGACGTTACGCAAAAGACATGACCTGTCGGCAGTTTCTGGCTTTCGAACCCCATTGGAAACGCCTCCGCGTCGCTTGCCGCCTTGGGGCTCTCATCCTCATGAGCCGCTGTACGCAACTCCGCGTTAATTCGCCGCAAACTCTCGGCGAAGGGCCCAAAGGGATTACCAACAATGAGTTGGTGTACCGAGGGATGAATTTTTGTCTTCGCAATAACGCCATAGCGAGAGGTTCCAAAAGCTGACAGCAACTCATTCGGCGTTTCAAATCCACCAAAGATCCGGTCACGAACCAGGATGACGCCAATTGCAAGCATCAGTCCAAGCAGCCCACCAATTGCGGTGATCATCAGTCGATTGGGGCCCGAGGGCATGTTGGGCAGCGTCGCCCTGACAACGATCCGCGAGTCTGCAACTTGCGTCCGGGTTTGGACAGACAGCTCATCGACGCGATCCACGAGGCTCGAGTACTGATCCCGCGCTGAAGCGGCGTCGGACTGCAGTCTGAAGAGGTCGGAGGCAATATCGGCGGGCAGGTCTGCGGCGAAAATCTCAACCTCCAGCTGCCCGCGGAGCGAGGCCTGTCGCTCCTGCGCCAGGGTTGCCTGCTCTACCATTTGGCTGAGTTTATCCCCGGCCAGCCCCTGTAGCTCACTCTCGATTTCTGCAAGCTGCTGACTGATGTCCTCGGTCGGATCGGCCTGCCGTCGCTCCAATAGGGCCTGACGGCGACGCTCCAGGTCATTGAAGGCCTGAGCCTGCAATTCAGCCAGCAGGTCGGATGCACCATCGAAGGCAAACTCCTCCCCCAACGCCTCGAAATTTCGGTCGCTGATGGTTTTATTCAGCCGGATCGCGTGAGGCTACCAGTTCGGCCAGACTCTCTGAGTTCGACTGCAGATCATCGGCAATCAGGGCGATTTCAACATTTCCAGACTCGTAGGAAATGTCTGTTGCGTTATCGAGCAGGTAACGCTCAAGCGCTTGCTGCGAAGCTTCAAGATCTGACCCGGCATCAACGACAGCGGCTTCTACAACGCGCAGTGCTTCAATCGCGGACCGCACCTTTGACTCGATCTGTACCCGCACGTAGTTCTCGGCGAAGGCATTGCTGAGATCACGGGATAAATCGGGATAGAGCGTCTCAGACCGAAAACTCAGCAGCGTCGACCGGCCAACCTGCTGCACCCTGACCGCGTCTTCGACAAAGCCCCTTATCCTGTCGACTGATTTCTCAGCATCGGTCTCCGACACAGAACGGCTGAGCATGCGATCCAAAATCACATCCAGTGCGCGCTCCCGACGATCCATGCGCGCGTCTTGTACCAGGCCCAGGTCGCTAATAGCGGAAAAGACGATCTCTTCGGAGCGAGCAATCTGGATCTCTGACTCCATGCGACTCAATGCATTAATCGATGCTGAGGGATCACTGACCACAACTGACCCCGCGGGCTCGAACAGCACCTTCGCTTCCGACTGATACACATTGGGCTGGAGAAAGGCATACACACCGAAAACCACCACCGAAATTAGCGTAATCGTACCAATTAAGAGCCAATTCTTAAGTATTTTAAGAAGCAGACTCAGGAGGTCAATTTCATCATCGTCGTTCATTGGGTCTAATCCTGAAGGACGTTCTAGGCGTCATCTAAAAACAGCTGGCGGTCAAAATATCCACCGGTGAATGTCCAGCAGGTCTCGGGCGTCACCCAAAATCATCCTTTAAACCAATATCTTGACGCATCTTCTCGGCGTGGATCTGAAGGAAAATTTCGCTCTTTTTCGCACCGGGATACTTATTGACCCAACCGACGTCCTGCATCTCTGTCAAAATTTGCGTAAATGTTGAGCGGGACGGTTTCCGCCGTCGCCAAGCACTGAAAATCTGATCGATATTCCAATCCGTCTTCTGTTGCTCTGCCACGAAACAGAGCAGCATCGCCGTCATCACACCGTACTTCCGGGTGACGATTTCAGCGAAATTTCCATCGTCAAGTCGATCCATCGGGTTGCCCCCTTAATCCTTGAGCCAACGCGATTAAAATGAGGCGCACCTCCCGAAGTCTGGACCTTACAAAACCAACTGTGAACGCTTCGGCTACGACTCTGCGCGTAACGTTCCAGAACCACGGAATATCGGGGACCCAGCCCACAACAAAGACCGACCGTCCGTGGAGCCTTCGCGCGATTGACATTGCCGGTAAATTCATTTCAAATAAAACCTATAAACGAGCAATGTTATCGTAGTTCGATAAGCTTCAATTTTCATGCAAAGACTTTGAGACTATTTTTTACGCATATATCCAGACCAATATTTCAAATGAGATCGGGCTCACGCAATAATCAACAAGTCTCAATCAATTCTCCAGTGAAACTAGTAAGGTTTACTCGGAAAAACGAAAACCAGAGTTTGCAGGCAGGCATCAACCAGAGGCTCGTGGCTTCTATTTTGTAAAGATCGCGTTGCTGCCGGTCAGCGCACTTCGAGCAATTTGGTTCTCAGCGAACTCCAAGGAGTTCAAAGACGAAAATATTTTTACTCAGCCTCGAGAAAATAGCGCAGATCAAAAATATCTTGCTTGAACAGCTATTCTTTTCCTGGGGATTTTCCAAACTCCGGAAGCAGACCGACTTCGGCGATGATTTTTGCGCGATCAACAAATATGTAGACCTCGCTTTTCTTTGCTCCCAGCTCCTTATCTATCCAGTTCAAAGCCTCCATTTCCGATAAGATTTGTGAGAACGTGGAACGTGACGGCTTATTTTTCCGCCAAACACTGTAAATTTTGTCGATATTCCAATGCTCAGTATCGAACTCAGCCACGTAGCAGAGCAGCATTGCTGTCAACACCCCGTATTTTCTTGAGATTACGTCGACGTGTTTCACGGCATTCAGGCAAAGCAAATGGGAAATAAAGGTGGCGCAGCACGCCACTTCCACACGCTTACATCAGTTTATTTTTGAATTAAGGATTCTTTTTCAAATTTCGATCACATCTCGCCGATGAGCTTGATCTTCGTGCCATTTCGGCATCGGTCATGGTGGTGCGCCTTAAGTCAAGTCAACCAAGCGCGATGCCGATGTTCTTGGTCTGCACGTAGTTGTAGAGCGCCTCGCGGCCTTTTTCCCGGCCGTAGCCCGATTTACCAAAGCCTCCAAAGGGTGTCTCAACCCCGCCCGCGAACCATTCATTGACGTAAATCTGGCCCGCCCGCAGCTTCTGTGCAGCGGCTGTTGCCCGGTCGAGATCGCGGGTGAAGACCCCGGCCACAAGCCCGTATTCGGTGCCGTTGGCAATGCGCAGGGCTTCTTCATCGCTGCTGAACTTCATCACCGACAGCACCGGGCCGAAAACTTCTTCCTGTGCGATGTTCATCGCTTCGGTGACACCATCAAAAACCGTGGGCTCGAGGAAATAGCCAGGCTGGTTCAATTTGCGCCCGCCGGTAACCGCGCGCGCGCCCTCGGCCTCGGCGCGCTGGCAGATGGCCTCAGCGCGGTCGCGCTGGCCCTCGGAGACCATGGCGCCCATGTTGGCACCAAAGGCTGGGCGCTCCAGACCGGGGCCGACGGACAGGCCCTTGGCCATGTCCGCAACGCGCTCGACCATCTCATCGTGGATGCTTTCGTGCACGACCATGCGCGAGAAGGCTGAACACACCTGCCCGGCGTTGAAGTAGACCCCCACCGAATGCTATCGAGCACCTGCTGCGGATCCGCGTCGGGGTAGACGATGCCCGCCGACTTTCCACCCAGTTCCAGGACACAAGGGACGACCCGCTTCGCCGCTGCAACCGCAACAGCAGTCCCGGTGACGACTGAACCGGTGAAGACGATCTGGCTGACATCCGGATGCGCTGTCAGCGCTGCGCCAGCCTCCGCCCCGTGACCACAGAGGATGTTGACGGCACCGGCGGGAAACCTGCCGCCTCGGCAGCCTCGCCGAAGATGAAGTGCGAAAACGGGTCGATCTCAGGGGTTTTAACCACGACTGCGTTACCGGTAGCCAGAGCTGGGCCGATGCCGCGGGCGGTAATTTCCAGCGGGAAGTTCCAGGGAATGATCTGCCCCGAGACGCCGTAGGGTTCATAGGTGGTAAAGTCGAAGTAGGACGCACCGAGCGGGATCGAACGACCCTCTAGGCTTTCGGCCTGGTTGCCGTAGAACTCGAGGAAGCGCGCGGCGCTGTCGACCTCGATCTCCGCCTCCCACAGCGGCTTGCCGCTCTCCAGCGTCAGCAGCGGGGCAACGCGGTCCTTGTTGGCGCTGATATAGGCCGACATCTTCTGGATCATGCGCGCCCGCTCGACCGGTCGCAGGTCGGACAGGGCGCCGCTGTCGTGCACGGCTTGAGCGGCTTGCACAGCGCGGTCGACATCGGCAGCGTCGGCAGCGGCCTGCTGGCTGAGGGCCTCGCCGTTGTTGGGATTGTCGACGGCAATCGTGCCCGCCCCGCCCTCGACCCAGGCACCGTTGATGTAGTTCTTGTAGAGGTCGGCAACGGCGGTCATGGCGGGGCGCTCCAGCGGGTTCATGGATCCAAGGGTCTATCATGGATGGCTAAACCCTGCGAGACGCCGCGTCCTACGCTGCTGCGACCCTGGCACCGGATTTCCGACATGGTGAGGGGGCATTGGTCCTGAACCGCTCTGGCCTCAAAGCTGGCGCCGGGTCACGCGGCGCAGGTGCGCTGCCGCTTGGCGCAAGGCCGAGCAGCACCCTCGACAGTGACTGGCTATAGTGCTTCGCGACGCCGCGTCCTAAACTGACACCCACAGCAGCAGCTTTGCCGCAGCGCGCCTAAAACCGCCTCACAATCCCAGCCTTGCCGGAGACACACCGCGTGCCCCAACCGACCCGCCAGATCGACACGCTCATCATCGGCGCGGGTGCTGCTGGGATGCAGGCCGGTGCCTTTGCAGCCGCGCGCGGCGGGTCCGTTCTTGTCATCGACCACGCCAAGTCACCGGGCGAGAAGATCCGGATCTCCGGCGGGGGCCGCTGCAATTTCACCAACATGCATACCAAGCCGGGCGCCTTCCTCAGCCAGAACCCGCACTTCGCCAAGTCCGCGCTCAAGCGCTACACGCAGTGGGGATTTCATCGATCTGGTCGCCCAACATGGCATCGCCTACCACGAGAAGACGCTGGGGCAGCTGTTCTGTGACAACAGCGCCAAGGACATCATTCAAATGCTGCTCGATGAGATGGCCCCGCAGCGGCGCGCGCAGCTGTGGCTGTCGACAAGGCTGCTTGGCGCGGTCAGGACCGCCGAGGGCTTTGAGGCCGAGCTCGAGCGCGAGGGCACACGGCACCGGGTGACGGCCCGACATCTCGTGGTTGCCTGCGGGGGAAAGTCGATCCCCAAGATGGGTGCGACGGGCTTGGGTTATGACCTGGCTGAACAGTTCGGACTGGCCGTGACCGAAACCCGGCCGGCTCTGGTTCCTCTGACCTTCACCGATGCCCTGTTGGATTGGTGCAAGGCACTGGCCGGTGTGGCAGTGCCAGCGGCGCGGGTGTCCTGCGATGGCACGGGCGGTCGGGCGCAGTTCGATGAGGCCGTGCTCTTCACCCACCGTGGGCTGTCCGGTCCGGCTGTCCTGCAGATCTCCAGCTTCTGGCGGGAGGGTGAACCGGTCTCCCTGGATCTGGCGCCGGGTATCGACCTCGCAGCGCGCCTGGAAGAAACGGCGGCAGGAAGCAGGGCGTCAGGGGCTGGCGACGGTCCTTGGTGAGACACTGCCCAATCGACTGGCAAGCGCGGTGATCGATGCCGTACTGGGTAGCGACCCCACGGATGCGCGGGCGCTGGACAGGCCCGGGGACAGGCACGGGGAAAGGCACGGCGCGGGGCGCTTCCCGGGACGGCGGCGGTTCCGGGGACGAGAACGGTCACAATCGCCGGGATACGATGCCGTCCGCGCTCCGGATCGGCGACCAGCCAGACCGAGTCCTCAGCGCAATCGCCCGGCGGGTCGGGGCCTGGCAGGTTACCCCAACCGGGACCGAAGGCTACCGCACCGCCGAGGTGACGCTCGGCGGCGTCGATACCGCGGGGCTCAGCTCACGGGACATGCAGGCGCGAGGTGCCGGGGCTGTACTTCATCGGTGAAGCGGTGGACGTTACCGGATGGCTGGGAGGCTATAACTTCCAATGGGCCTGGTCATCGGGATGGGCTGCGGGTACGGCGATCGCCGAGCGCACTTGAGCCTGTTCCGGCGCGGCGAACGCGTTGGAGTTCGTCGCTGAAACGACATTCAAAGCGGAGCGTGTTGAGTGTCAATCGAAAGAGGTTGCGCCGACCTTGTCTCGACCGCTTCGTGGTCTTCGCCAAGGCGTCGCGCAATTCGAAACCAACAAAAAAAGCCACGCCGGGGAAGCCCGGCGTGACCGCTTAACTACGCGTGGGAGGGCCGAAGGCCGCGAAGCGGCCAAGGCCCGAGCGCGCCACCAAAACCAAGGCGACGCTAGCCGTCCTGCTTGTCGTAAAGAATGTCCGCCAGGAACTCCTTGAGGCGCTCTGACTTGGGCTGCTCGAAGAACTCGATCGGTGGCGCCACCTCCACGATCTGGCCCTGGTCCATGAAAATCACCCGGTCAGCGACTTTCTTGGCGAAACCCATTTCGTGGGTCACCACCAGCATGGTCATGCCTTCCTCGGCCAGCTCGATCATGGTGTCCAGCACCTCCTTGATCATCTCCGGATCCAGCGCGGACGTCGGCTCGTCGAACAGCATCACCTTGGGCTGCATGCACAGCGAGCGCGCGATCGCCACCCGCTGCTGCTGACCACCCGAAAGCTGCCCGGGGTACTTATTCGCCTGCTCGGGAATGCGCACCCGCTCGAGGTAATACATGGCCCGGTCGACCGCATCTTTCCGCGGCATCTTGCGCACCCACATGGGCGCGAGAATGCAGTTCTCCAGAATGGTCAGGTGCGGGAACAGGTTGAAGTGCTGGAACACCATCCCGACTTCGCGCCGGATCGCCTCGATCTGCTCGAGGTTGTTGGTCAGCTCCACCCCGTCCACAACGATCTTGCCGCGCTGATGCTCCTCAAGCCGGTTGATACAGCGGATCAGCGTCGACTTGCCCGAACCCGAAGGCCCCGCAATCACGATCCGCTCCTTGGGCTTTACGCTCAGGTCGATGTCCTTGAGAACGTGGAAAGTGCCGAACCATTTGTTCAGGCCAGAGATGTTTACGATATCTTCCATGGGGCGCGTCTCTATCGCTGCTTAAGAATGCCAAACCGCTCTTCAAGCCACATGGAGTAGCGCGAGAGGCCGAACATAAAGATGAAAAAGAATACGGCGACGTAGATCAGGCCCTCGAGAAGGGTCTGGTTCCACTCCACCGGGTCACAATCTTGTTGCGCATGACCGTCAACACGTCGAGCAGGCCGATCACGATCACCAGGGTGGTGTCCTTGAACAGGCCGATGAGAGTGTTCACGATCGCCGGGATAACGGTACGGGTCGCCTGCGGTACGATGATCAGGTTGGTTTCCTGCCAGTAGGACAGACCCAGCGACTGGGCCGCCTCGTACTGCCCTTTCGGGATGGCTTGCAGACCGCCGCGGATGACCTCGGCCATGTAGGCCGTGCCGAACAGACAGACGGCAACTAGGGTCGCCACCAGCGGCTGGGGCTGGAACTGGATCGGCAGGATCAGCGGCAGGACGAACACCGACATGATCAGGATGGTGATCAGCGGTACCCGCGCATGCCTTCGATGAAGCCGGTGGACAGATAGCGCACGACCGGCAGGGTCGATTGCCGCCCCAGCGCCAGCAGAATGCCGGCCCGCAGTGCAAAGGCCGACCCCACCAGACCGAGGATCATGGTGATCAGCACCCCGCCCCAGGTGTTCTCGACCGCAACGTGGGTCAGGAACACGACGTTGCCCGGCGCGTGATCGCCGCGCGCTTCGGCAAGGTCGGCGGCATCGATGCGGTCGTCGGCGTTGATATCGTCATCCGCGTCGACGATACCATCACGGTTCATGTCGTAGACCGGTTGGTCCTGATAGCCCGCCCAGGCCGCGTCCTGATCCGCCTGCTCCAGGCCCAGAGACGCCGGGTCACGGGTCATGGTCGCCGTTAGCAGGATCGGCTCAGGCAGCGCGCCGAGGTTGCGGTGCGCGCCGTACTTGGCGTTCAGGTCCTTGACCGAAAGCTCTTCGATCGGGTGCGGTGAGAAGTCCAACAAGCCGCGCTTGTGCTCGAACTGTGGGTTGTTGATCACCGTCCCCCAGATGGCGATGACGATCGCAAAACCCATGACGAACTGCAGGAACCGCAACAGCGGCCGCGCCACCCGCCCCAGCCGCGTGCGTGCGATAATCACGCCCAGCAGCACCAGCACCACCAGTGCCGCCAGCGCGATCAGCAGGCGCCCCATCTCCGCCGAGGTGATGTCGTTGAAGGTCGACGACAGGCCGTAGAGCGTCCGCCCGAAACCGGGCGCCATCACTTCGACCGTCTCCCCCTGACTGGTCTGCACAGACCACTGATCAACGAAGACCAACGACTGGCCCTCGACCCACTGCCCGCTCTCACGCGACAGCCGCATGGCGACCTGCGCCCGGGCATCGTCGTACTGGGCCTGGGTCATCTCTTCGATCGGAACGTTGGGATAGGACCCCTGGATCGGCTCGAAGTGCGACAGCTTCAGCGCTGCGCCCGAGAGCACAAAGAAGGCAATAAAAGGGAAGGCCCCCGTGGTCAGCCCCAGCACCATGCCAACGCTGCCTTCGCGCAGGCGCGGCACCATGACAAAGGCCAGCGCCGGGATCAGCAGCAGCGCCACCAGCAGCGGCCGCCACAGCTGGTCGCGGTCGTAGGCGTTCACCAGCAGCTGCCAGTAGTTCTTCTTGAACATGGTGTGGCAGGCGCCGTCGTTGGACTTGCCCCACTGCACGAAACCGCGCAGCTGTTCGACACCTTCAGCCGCCGGATCGATGCTGCGGGCCTCAAGCGAGGTCGCAATCAGCGCCCCGGCACCGGCCCAATCGAGCTGGTCCGGTCCCTCGACGAAGAACTTCTCGGCATCGGGGTGAACCGTATCGCCCTCATAAGCGCGCGTGAGCTTGGGGTCCCGGGTCTCGGCCGGGGCCTCGCCCTCGGCGCCGTCGGCGATCCAGGCTTCGATGGCTGCGCGCCGGTCAGCCTGCGCGGCGTCAAACTTGGCCCATTCGGCGTTGTTGGCCTCGACGTTGGCAGCATTCTTGAGCAGGTCGGCATAGGACTTGGGAATATCGGTCGCGGCAAGGTTGGACAGGTTCTTGACGAAGGCCTTGAACCGGCGGTCGTCGAAGGCGCTGCCCGGGGTACCGCTGATCCGCTCCAGCCGGCGCTGCTCCGAACGCAGCGAACCCAGCCGCTCTTCGAGCAGGGTCGCCTGCGTCGCCATACGGCAGGCCTGCTGGGTCTGACCGTGCGAGGTGCTGCTCAGCACCGACCAGTCAAAGAAACCCCAGATGACCCAGATGAACAGCAGCCCGATGACCACAGTGGCAATGCTGTTGAGCACGCCGGAGAACAGGTTTTCGCGCAGCCACTTGACCGGACCGGTGTAGCCCGGCGGCGGTGCCTGATCGGGCAGGTATTCGTC
Organism: Rhodospirillaceae bacterium; assembly: GCA_038141425.1. GTDB lineage: Bacteria > Pseudomonadota > Alphaproteobacteria > UBA7985 > UBA7985 > UBA7985. The sequence goes on from JAYQIC010000001.1 coordinate 26,151, forward strand.
GAGGCGGCGGAAGAATGATTGATCTGACATCGTGCGTCTCCCTGCCCTAGCGCTCGACCAGCTTCACGCGCTCGTTGACGGTATTCATCACGGCGGAGATCAGCAGGAGTTGGTGAGGTAGGCCAGCATGATGATCGCAGTGATCTCGATGGCGTGACCCTTCTGGTTGAGGATGGTCCCGTGGAAGATCGAGGTGATTTCCGGGAATGAGATAATCGCCGCCAGCGAGCTGTTCTTCATCAGGTTCATGTACTGAGAGTTTAGCGGCGGAATGATTACCCGCAGGGCCTGTGGGATAACGATCAGGTTGGTGATCTGCCCCCGGCGCAGGCCCACGGAATTTGCGGCTTCGGTCTGGCCCTTGTCCACCGACTGGATGCCGGCGCGCACGGTTTCGGCGATGAAGGCCGAGGTATAGATCGCCAGTGCGACCACCAGGATCCAGAAGCCGTTAACGATCTGCAGGCCACCGGAAGCCGCCGTGTAGCGACCGAACTTGTTCGGGGTCGGCACCGAGATGCCGATCGGACCGCCAATTGCGACGAAGATAGCAACGACCACAACCACAAAAACTGCCAGCTTGAGCAGCAGCGTGTTGGGCCGTTCGCCGGTACGGTTCTGGATGTCTTCAGCACGGATATCAATCAGCGTCGCGATGCAGTTGGCGATCACCAGCGCGATGATGAAGACCCAGAACATGGTCCAGCTGACCATGGGCGGGATCGAGCTTTCGATCATCAGCGCGTTGATCAGCAGCACAATGACCGCCGCAGAGCGGAAGATGATGCCGATGGCCTTGACCCGGGGTTCGTTGTGTAGCCGCTCACGCGCTTCAATCCGGGAAGACACGAAGTAAGCCGCGATAAACAGCACGGCCCAGACCAGCAGGTAAAAGGCCGTCGCGGCGAAGACCACCGAATTGCTGATGCCGATCACCATGCCAGCACCAAAAATCGCAAGGAACACAACGGCGACCAGCAGCAGCCCCAACCACACGTATAGCGTATCCAGCTCGCGATCGTTGAACGCGCGCGCCATATCATCGCGGCGGGCCAGAACCAGCGCTGCACCGCCGCCCAGCAGAATAGCCACCAGCAAGCCGACCAAGGGCTCGCCCATGGACGAACTGGTCAGCGAGACGGTTTTGAACAGCTGCCAGTCAAATGGCACCAGCTTGAGCCAGGTCGTATCCCCGCTCACCCCGTCGCCGAACTGCAGCGCCGGGAGGATGAGTTTCTCGTTGGAGATCGACAGCCCCAGCGGGCCGGAAATCGGTGCGGAAGCGACGATATTGGGCAGGGTCAGCGCCAGCGCAAAGGCGAACAGCAGCCAGACCGCGAGAGGAATATTCCGCAGCAGCTCGACGTAAACCGTCGCAGCGCGCGCAACCAGCCAGTTGTTGGACAGGCGAGCCAGCCCCATGAAGAAGCCGAGGAAAGTCGCGACGAAGATACCGATCAGCGACACAATGATGGTGTTGACGTAGCCCAGCGCCACGAAGCGGAACACCAGATCGTTATTCTTGAGCGGGATCGGGAAGAAGGGTGAGGGGTCGTAACTGCCCGGCGTGGCCATGAAGCCCAGACCGAAGTTGCCCGACCGGCGCAGCAGGTTCACCTGGGCGTTATTCACGAAATAGACAGTGGCAAAAACGATCAGCCCGACAATAAAGGTCTGGACCAGAATGTTTCGCAGCCAACGGGTAGCGAAGATGTTTCGCGGACCGCCCGTTTGAGGCGCGGAGCCACCGTCAGCGGACAGGTGTGAAGTTGTCATGGTGCTGGCAGTTTTCAGTGAATGTTTCGCACGTCTGGAGCGACGCAGGTTGCTCGGGTGATTAGCCTCTATGGCCGCATTTGCAAAAATCAAAAATATCATCTGCGGGGCCAAAAAATAAGGGCGCCTGCCACGCGGGGTGGAAGGCGCCCTGAGCTCAGCCCCGGCGGACCGGGTCTGAGCCTAGCAAGTCAGAGCTTGCGACGTTCTTAGCGGAACGGTGGAGCGTACAGGATGCCGCCATCGGTCCACAGAGCGTTCAGGCCGCGGTCCAGACCAACTGCGGTGTCTGGGCCTACGTTACGCTCGAAGGACTCAGCGTAGTTACCAACCTGAGAGATGGCGTTCAGGAACGCATCGTCAGCCAGGCCGAGCATCGCGCCGTAGCCACCTTCAACACCCAGCAGACGCTTCACGCCAGCAGATGCATCAGCGTCAGCAGCCATAGCAGCAGCGTTGTCGGAGGTGATGCCGAGTTCTTCAGCAATGATCATAGCGTTCAGGGTCCAACGAACGATGTCGCCCCATACTTCGTCGCCCTGACGGGTCACTGGGCCCAGTGGCTCCTTGGAGACGATTTCTGGCAGGATCACGTGCGCAGATGGATCAGGGAACGTGGTACGGTTAGCAGCCAGACCGGAAGCGTCGGTGGTGTAAACGTCACACAGACCAGCGAGGTATGCTTCGTTGGTTTCCGCAGCGGTGGTCACAACGTACGGGGTGTACGAAATGCCGTTGTCAGCGAAGAAGTCTGCGAGGTTCAGCTCGGTGGTGGTACCGGTCTGTACACAGACGGTTGCGCCATCGAGATCAGCAGCAGAGGAAACGCCCAGAGCGGTTGGGACCATGAAGCCCTGACCGTCGTAGTAGTTCACACCCTGGAACGACAGGCCGAGATCAACGTCACGGGAGAAGGTCCAGGTGGTGTTACGGGACAGCAGGTCGTAGTCGCCGGAGTTCAGGCGGTTGAAACGCTCGGAGGAGTTTACTGGGAAGTACTCAACCATGTCAGCGTCGCCGAAGATCGCAGCGGAAACCGCGCGGCAAACGTCTACGTCGAGACCGGACCAGCTACCATCGTCTGCTTGCTCAGCAAAGCCAGGTACGCCGATGTTAACGCCACAGTTCAGGGCGCCACGAGCGATGGTGTCGGACAGGGTATCAGCCTGAGCGCCACCGGCAAACGCAACTGCACCAGCAGCTGCAACAAATGCCAACTTTTTCATTTGATTCTTCCACATTGGGTTCAGCCAACCAACGGTTCCCTCCCCCCTAGCGGTCAGAAACAGAGCAAGAGCATTGGCCCATAGCAACGGTGATCGACTATGAGCGTGAAATTAACCTTCGTGTTTTGCCAAGCAAGTAAGATTTGAGACATTGCAGTTTTTTTTGGCCCTTTAATGCCCAAATGGCTGTGGAAAAGGCGTTTCTGCCTGGAAAAGCTTAACATGAGAACCACCACTAAGGCGCCTCTGTCGTATAAAGCAGCCCCAAGCCCGCCGAGAGTCTCACCCGGCCCGTTGCAGTGCACTGAAATGGTTTCATGCCAAGGGTTCAGCGGGGATTCTGGCACGAACCCCCGCGACGGGAATCGGGGCAGAAACCGCGACATCGGGCGCCTGTACCGTCCGGCAACGCTGTTCAATATACGCCCTTGATTGCGCCACTGGCTTCTGACCAATTGTTGGGCAGCACCTCTGCAGGCAGGCTTGTGGCAGCACAGGTCTCGGGGTGAGCCAGCTTGGAATTCAGCTTGCCCCCGCCCACTCGATAAGAGATCAAGACGGCGCAACGTACCGGGTATCAGGAGCCGATTGTGAAAGACGTCACCAAACTGGTTACAGGCCGCCACGGCCACAAGATGGAGCGCCTTGACGTGCGCACCGTCAATCCGTCGATCAATCGCGGCTCGACTTACCTCTACGACAGCATGAACCATATGAGCGAGGTCCGCGGCAAGGCGCGCGAACTCGGCACCCAGTCCTATGGTATCAACGGCGGTGACATCACCGTCGATTGGCAGGAAGCCTTCTGCGAGCTCGAAAACGGTTTTCGCGGTGTGGCGGTCAGCTCCGGCTTGCTCGCGTGCACGGCGCCGCTGCTCGCGCTGCTCGGCAAGGGCGATCATCTGCTGATGATCGACAGTGTCTATGGCCCGGTGCGCACCTTCTGTGACAACTATCTGCCGCGCATCGGCGTCAGCGTGACCTACTACTACCCGCTGTGCACCCTCGATGAGCTGGACCAGCTGCGCACCCCGGAAACCCGGGTGCTCTATCTGGAGACCCCGGCTCGGTCACCTTCGAGATGCAGGATATTCCGGCGCTGGCAGCCTGGGCCAAGGACCGGGGCCTGCGTACGATCATCGATAATACCTGGGGCACGGGGCTGTACTTCAAGCCGCTGGACCACGGCGTCGACATCTCCACCCACGCTGCGACCAAATATATGTGTGGCCATTCGGACGTTATTTCCGGGGCGATTGTCTGCAACGAAGAAACGGTGCGCGAGGTCGAGGCCATCCGCGATCTGTTCGGGTTGTCGGTCGCGCCGGACGAGATTTACATGGGCCTGCGCGGCCTGCGCACCATGGCGATCCGCCTGCCCGTGCACTGGCACAACGGTCTCGCGCTGGCCAACCATCTCAAGGGCCTGCCCGAGGTCGCCAACGTCCTGCACCCGGCGCTGGAGCAGGACCCGGGCCACGCCCTGTGGCGGCGCGATTTCACCGGCGCTTCGGGCCTGTTCTCCGTGGTCATGAGCCGTGACGTCAGCTGGGAGCAGATCGACGCCTTCCTCCGCGCGCTCAAGCTCTACGGGCTGGGCTACAGCTGGGGCGGCTTCGAAAGCCTGTGCGTCCCCCACCGCCCGCAGGCCGAGCGCACCGCCAGCAGCTGGCCCCGCCCGGGGATCGGCGAAGGCTTCGTGCTGCGCTTCCACGCCGGGCTTGAAGACCCTGACGACCTGATCGCCGATATCGATCAGGCGATCCACGCCATGAAGAAAGCCTGAACACCATGGATTTGCCCCCAGAACGCATCGATGCCCTCATCGACGCCGTCACGTTCAACACCGACGGTCTGGTTCCGGCCATCGCGCAGGACGCCGAGAACAGTCAGGTGCTGATGATGGCGTGGATGAACGAAGACAACCTGCGTGAGACCCTTGCCACCGGTCACGCCTGCTACTGGTCGCGCAGCCGGCAGGCGTTCTGGCGCAAGGGCGATACATCCGGCCACCACCAGCATGTAATCGACCTCGCCATCGACTGCGACGGTGACACCCTGCTGCTGTCGGTCCGGCAGGAGGGTTCGGCCTGTCATACCGGCGAGCGGTCTTGTTTCTTCCGTACGGTGAACGACTTCTAACGCAGGCGAGTGCGACCAGGTCGCCCCACCCCAATCGCACCGCCGATAATCGTTACCACCATCACCGCAAAGCCGGACCGAGCCACCATGACCCTGCCCGCCGACCACCCCCGGTCAAAGCCCCGAAAATCGGGGTCATCCTGATGAACCTCGGAACGCCGGACGCGCCTGACGCCCCCAGCCTCAAGCGCTACCTCGCGCAGTTCCTTTCTGACCAGCGAGTCATCGACTACCCGGCGTGGCTGTGGCAGCCCCTGCTGCGCGGGATCATCCTCAACACCCGCCCGCGCAAGTCGGCGGCGCTCTATGCCAAAATCTGGGACTACGAGCGCGGCGACAGCCCGCTACGCCTGATCCTCGGGGACCAGGTCGAGGCCATGCAGGCCCGCATCGACCCCGAGGCTGAACACGTGATTTTCCGCGCGGGCATGCGCTATGGCTCGCCAAGCACCACCGACGTGCTGCAGGAGTTGCAGGATCTGGGCTGCCAGCAAATCGTCATGGCGGCAATCTACCCGCACTACGCCGGCGCAACCACGGCGACAGGCTATGACGAGGGCTTTGCCTTCCTGCAGAAGGCCAACTGGCAACCAGCGGTCCGGACCATGCCGGCCTACTGTGATCACCCCGCCTATATCCATGCGCTGGCGCAGTCGGTCGAACGCCATCTGGAAACGCTGGACTGGACCCCGGACGTGATCATCACCTCCTACCATGGCGTGCCCCAGCGCTACCTGACCGGCAAGGGCGACCCCTACCACTGCCAGTGCTACAAGACCACGCGCCTGCTGGGCGAGGCCCTGCCCGCCATCGCCGAAAAGCTCAAAGTCACCTTCCAGTCCCGCTTCGGCCCTGAAAAATGGCTCCAGCCCTACACCGACGAGACCATCGACGCGCTGGGTGCAGAAGGCAAGAAAATCGCCGTGCTCACGCCGGGGTTCTCGGCGGACTGCCTTGAGACGCTCGACGAGATCGGCAACGAAGCCCACGAGGATTTCATGGAAGCGGGCGGGACGCACTTTGCCTATATCCCCTGCCTCAATACCGAGCCTGCGCACCTGGATATGCTGGAAACCCTGATCCGGCGCGAGCTTTCGGGCTGGTTCCCGTTGCACGAAGGCGCGGAAATGCGCATATCTGCGGGATGAATGCGCGCGGCTCCTTCTTGACCAAATACGCCCTGTTCCTGTTCCGCCGTGAACTGAACATCCTCAGCCTGTTCCTGATGCAGGGGCGGCGGCGGCGCATCTTCCTCGGCGCTTACTGGCGTGCATCGTTTTTCCCGGGCCTGCTGGGCCTGTACTTTGTAGCCATGCGTCTGAGTGGTCTGGGGCTGGAGGCCGCGCTGAGCGCCATCGCCCTGTTCTGCGCGGGTGCGCTGGCGACTGAAATTCTGCTCTACCAGCAGAACCGCATGACCTGGCCGGTGTTCCAGCGAATCATCGACCCGGAGAAATTCCGTCGCGCCGTCCGCGATCACCTGGGCTACGACGACTATCCGGGCCGCGACCAGTGGCAGACGGTCGAAGCGCAAGCGCCCGAGCAGATCCGGAGCCTGATCCTCAAGAGCCTGCAGCAGACCCGGCAGAACCCGCCCACCTGGCGCACCTACCTGACCCAAGCGCCCGAGGTCAAAGCCGGGGGCGCCATGGTGCTGTTCACCGGATTGATGCTGATGGGGCCGGTGGGCACGTCGGTGATCACCGTACCGGTACTGTCATTCTTCCTCGGCGTCACGCTGCGCCGGGTGAAGCAGGGTCTGGACAGCGCCCTGGTCTGGCCCTTCGTCGAATCCCTGATCGACTGGACCATGGTCAACGCGCTGGGTGGTGGGGGCCGCTACGAGCGCGCGAGTTCAACTAGTCCCGCACACGAGGCATCTTCCCAGCATGCAAAGGCCGCGCCAGACCCTGTTGAATGGGGTCCGGCAGCGGCCTTTTCCGTTGGATCAGCAGCCTTAGAACGTGATTTTGGCCTGCATGCCAAAGGCCTGCCCGTTGGTGTACTTGAAGCCACGATTGAGGCCGACAGCGGTGGTGTTGTCCAGCGCCACGTCGAGGCCGTCGTTGACCTGCCGGAAGAACGCACCGACCGACACTTCCTTGGTCGCCTGATACTCGGCGCCGATGCTGAAGGAGGTCGACACCTCGGCCGAAGCCGCGCTGCCGCCGCCAATGCCCGCATCGAAGTAGGCGGGTGACGTCGGCTCCTTGGTGTTGACCAGACACTCGGTCTCGATCCCGGTACAGCCCCACTCTGCTGTGGTCACCAGACGGTCGGCGTCGAACGAGACCGTCAGCGCGTCGAGCACGGTGTAGGCCATGGCGATCGACCCGAACTGGCGCTTGACGTCGGTTTCATTCCCGGTGGACTGAAGCATATAGCTGGTCAGCTCGTCCTGCCCCAGCGACAGCCCGACGGAAAGGTCACCCAGATCGACGGTCGTGGACACGCCCAGACCGTAGTACTTGGTGGCGTAGGTCTTCATGGTGCCACCACTAAGACCACTGCTGACGCCATGCAGCGACAGATCGAAGTCGTACCCGGCGAGACCCAGCCCGTATTGCGCCTGCCCCGCCACTGCCTTCTGCTCGAGATCGTAGCTGACCTCGATATCCAGATCACCGAAATTGAGGTGGTAGCCGACCTCGTCACCGCCGAAGAGCCCGGCATAGCTATGGTCGAGCAGCTGCGCGGAAACACCCGAACCGCCCACGGAAAGATCGCTGGCGTAGCTGAAGTAGTCCGACCGGACCCCACCATCGCGGTAGAAGATATCGCCCAGTCCGGTATTCAGACCGATCAGGGCACGCTGAAACTTGATAGGTTCACCGATGCCGCTCAGGCCCAGATCCGCCTGCCCCAGCCAGTTCAGGCCGGCAATATCCACCGAGGCCGACATGTGCAACTCCGCGGCAACATCGCGGGTCGTACCGAGCACTCCATCCTTGGCGCCCACGGCGGCGGCTGTCAGCGCGGCGCCTGCGGTATTGAGGGTATTGAAGATCGGTGACGCGTCGTCGTCGTACCAGGACAGCTTCACAAAACCGCCGAGGGTTACGTCCACTTCTGCGCTGGCAACGCCGGGCGCGAGCAGGAACGAGGCGGCCAAAAGCACCTTCCGCATTTTGAAATCTCCGAGAATAAAATAGAGCTGATAAAATCAAATAGATTAGAAATTGCGCGATTCTTATGTGACTGGAAACGGTCACGCTAAGCAGATTCGACCCAAGCCCCGGAACTATGACGATTCTAGGGTGTATTGTGTCTATTTAAGGTACAAACAATTGAAAATATGATAGAAAAAATCGATTCGAAAACGAATCGGTAGTGGCTGAAAACCGAATCAGAACGCGATTCAGATGGCGTCGCCCAGCTCTTCGCGATCCTGCAGACGCCGGCTGTCACCCGGCTCCCACAGAAAGGCCAGTGGACCGTCGTACCAGCCCGGCACCTGCGCATACAGATGCTCGCGTTCGGTGGCCCAGATTGGCTTGCAATGGGTGCCGCCGGGATAGGTCCAGCAGATTTCGTCGGCTTCGATCTGCCACAGTCCGGCGTTGGCGGTGTCGTCCTGTAACCAGCCATTGAGCGTCTGGCCGTTGCTGAAGTGATACTCCACCTCCTCCCCGCGCGGGTGGATGAAGATCAGGGTGTTGTCGGAGACCAACGCGCGGATCTCCTCGCCCGAGAGTTTCCGGATCAGGAAATGGCGCTCGCCGTCATACTGCACCGAAAGCCGGGTTTCCTCGGGCTGGCTGAGCCCGGTCGCAAAGCCGCCGTCCCGGACCCCAGCAGCAGTAGCAGCAGGGCCAAAGTCCAGTGATCCGTGCCGGGGCCGCCAGCCGCAGCCGTCGGAACAGCAGCAGCGGGTTCGAAGGTGTCGCTTTGTTCATGGTGATCATGCTCGACTAATCCAGCGTGAAAATCTGTGGGGCGCCACGATCATCGACGGCTCGATCGGAGGTATTCGGGTCCTCGGTCGGCGCGATGTCGGGTTGGATGGGGTTGAGCGGGCGGCGGTCATCGCTGTCCTGGCTCTGGGTGACCAGCCAGACGACTTTGCGGTTGGACAGCCCCAGCGGGTCGCCAACCTCGAACCCGCGCGGGCATCAGCGGCTTGTCCGGCCCGATGGGAATGGCGAAGAGGTCGCTGCGCTCCGTATTCCAGATCCGGCGGCAGAAGGGTCCGTTGTAGGTCCAGCAGATGCGATCCTCGATGATCTGCCACGCCCCGGCGACCACGACGGTCGAATTCTGGTTCCAGCGGAAAACGTAGCCGTCAAAGGTGTGATATTCCACTGCGTGGTGCCGTCTTCGCGGTAGTAGACCCACGTGACGCCGGGATAGAGCAACTGCATCTGGTCGCGGGTCAGCGCACCACCGCGCAAGGCGTAGTCCTGCCCTTCGTAAGTCACGAATTCGGGCAGCGAGTAGAAACCCTCGGCCACCGTCTCCTGCTGCCCGCTGGCCGCGTTGATATTGTCGTCCACCGCCTTTGCCATGCCCGCCACGGCCGTGAGAGCCACGGTCACGGTCACCGCCAGCAGCAGCAGCCGCTGGAGGCCGCCGGGGAAAAGGGTGCGGGTGGCTGAATTCACGGGATGAAGAGGCAAAGTGGGGGGCTTCCGTCCAGGGGGCTTGTCGTAAGGTTCAGGCCCTTGGGGCCGTCAGCGGGGATGGGCTTTTCTGCCCTGTCTTTACGGCAAGAGCGCGGCAAATTCACCCCATCAGACTTTCGCATTGTCGTGAGATTGAGCTTTTCTGGCCGCCGGGCTAGCCTGCGCAAAACCAACACTGTCAGACGCTGGCCCCCGGGGTCGGCGCCGCGCAAGGAGTGCCGTTTATGCCGCTGATCAACAGTCTGTCCCAGAATCTCGATGACATTAAAGCCTGGCGCCACGATATCCACGCCCACCCCGAACTGCAGTACGACGTCCACCGTACCGCCGGACTGGTCGCCGACAAACTGCGCGAGTTCGGGTGTGACGAGGTGGTTACGGGCATTGGCCAGACCGGCGTGGTCGGTGTCATTCGCGGCCAGAAGAGCGAGAGCGGCAAGGTCATCGGCCTGCGCTCGGACATGGACGCGCTGCCGATCCAGGAAGCCCGCGACATTCCTCACAAATCCACTGTGCCCGGGAAGATGCACGCCTGCGGTCACGATGGTCATACCGCCATGCTGCTCGGCGCGGCCCAGCATCTAGCCTCTAACCGCAACTTCGATGGCACCGTCATTGTCATCTTCCAGCCCGCTGAGGAAGGCGGTGCCGGGGGCAAGGCCATGGTCGACGACGGAATGATGGAGCGCTTCGGCATTCAGGAAGTCTATGGCATGCACAACGTCCCTGGCCTGCCCGTCGGCAGCTTTGCCAGCAACGCTGGGCCGCTGATGGCCGCCGCCGATCACATCGAAATCGGGTCGAGGGCAAGGGCGCCCACGCTGCCCTGCCCCACGACGGCGTCGACACCATTGTGGTCGCGACAGCGCTGGTACAGGCGCTGCAGTCGATCGTCTCCCGCAACCTCGATCCCATTGATCAGGCCGTGGTCTCGATCACCCAGATCCATGCCGGGGATGCCTTCAACGTCATCCCGCCCGTGGCCGAGCTGGCCGGGACCGTGCGCACCTTCCTGCCGGAAACCCGCGATATGGTGGAGCGCAGGATCGAGGAGATTTGCGCCGGGGTCGCCGCCGCTTACGGGGCAACCATCACCCCGAACTACCACCGCAACTATCCTGCGACGGTCAACCACCCGGCAGAGACCGACTTCGCGCTCGACGTCGCCGCCGGGGTCGTGGGGAGAAGTCCGTTGATCGCAACATGGCCGCGATGATGGGCGGGGAGGATTTCTCGTTCATGCTGCTCGAACGGCCGGGCAACTTCATCTTCGTGGGCAACGGCGATACGGCGGGGCTGCACCACCCCGACTATGACTTCAACGACGACTGCATTCCCTACGGCTGCTCGTACTGGATCAGCCTCGCTGAGACCGCGATGCCGCTGACCGCCTAAGCCGCCCGCCTGTGGGTTCACCGGAGGCACAGGCCAGCCTCACGAATGGCCGCGGCCGCGGCAGGCCAAACGGGCGTGCTGCATCCCTTCCGTTTCAGCGGACAGGATCTGGTCGCCCACGTCTCCGGCGCCCTGCTCTGGCCTGGCGCCAAAGCGCTGGTGGTCAGCGATCTGCATCTGGAAAAGGGCGCAGCCTTCGCCCGCAGCGGAACCTTCCTGCCGCCCTATGACAGCCTCGAAACCCTGGATCGGCTCGACGCGCTGGTCGCGCAGACCCGGCCGGAGGTGGTGATTTCGCTCGGGGACTCCTTCCACGACCCGCAGGTGATCGAGGCGCTGGGCCCGGACCTGCTGGCGCGGATCCAGCGCCTGACCCGGTCCGTGAACCGCTTTGTATGGGTGACGGGCAACCACGACCCCGATATTCCGGCAGCGATGGGCGGCGAGGTGCGGCAGGATCTGGCGCTGCAGGGTCTTCACTTCCGGCATGAGGCCTCGCCGCTGTTCCCCCAGCCCGGAGAAATCTCCGGACACTGGCACCCCAAGGCCAGCATCGCCTCGGGCGCCAAGCGGGTGATCACCCGTGCCTGCTTCATCCACGACGAGCGGCGGCTGATCCTGCCCGCCTTTGGCACCTTCACCGGCGGGCTCAACGTTCGACATCCATCGATTATGAGCCTGTTTGAGGCAGAATCTGCGGCTTCAGGGACTGGTCTTACCAACTGCGCAATCTATCTCTTGGGCAAGCAGCAAATCGCATCGGTACGGGGGGGCGATCTCCTGGTCTGAGCGGTCTGCGCGACCCAAACAGCCACAGATCTGCCGTGACCCGAGACGAAAACCCAACGCCGTCTTCCCAGCCGGGAGCCGCTCCGACCGACAGCACCGCCGACCCACGCCCCTCGCTGGTGTGGTTCCGCCACGACCTGCGGCTGGGTGACAACCCGGCGCTCTGGGCTGCGGTCAACCGCGGCGCGCCGGTGGTATGCCTGTATCTGCTCGACGACGAGACCCCGGGCCAGTGGGCGCACGGCAGCGCCTCGCGCTGGTGGCTGCACCACGGCCTGCGCAAGCTGGCCGATGATCTGCAGCGCCTGCACGGTCAACGGCTGATCCTGCGCCGGGGCCGGGGCGAGCAGGCGGTCGCCGCGCTGGCCGAAGAAATCGACGCGGGCGGCGTGTTCTGGAACCGGTCCTACGCACCCTTTGATCGCGAGCCTGACTCCCGGCTGAAAGCCAGCCTGCGGGAGGCTGGGCGTGACGCGCGTTCTTTCAACGGCAATCTGATCTCCGAGCCTGCGCATCTGCGCAACAAATCCGGCGGCGTGTTCAAGGTCTTCACGCCGTTCTACCGCACCATGAGCGCGCAGGAGGTGAGCGAACCCCTGCCCGCGCCCGCCGCTGGCGACCTGCCCGCGCCGACGCGGCGCTGGAGCGCGCGTCTGGACAGCCTGTCCGCTCGAACAGCTCGATCTGCTGCCCACCGCACCGGACTGGTCTGCGGGGCTGCAGGCGACCTGGACCCCCGGTGAAGCCGGCGCTATCGCGCGCTTCGAGGCCTTCGCCGAGGGCGGCGGCATGGCCGACTATGACGAAGGCCGCAACCGGCCCGACCTCGATGCCTGCTCACGGCTGAGCCCGTTTCTGAAGTTCGGCCATATTTCACCGCGGCAGGTCTGGCACTGGACGCTGGCGCGGATCGGGGCTGATGCGTCGATCAAGGAACCGGCCTGGGCTTTCCTGCGGGAAATCGGCTGGCGGGAGTTTTCCTACTACCTGCTTTTCCACTTCCCCACCCTGCTGAACCGCAACTGGCGCCCGGCCTTTGATGGCTTCCCCTGGCGCGATGACCCGGACGGCTTCCGGGCGTGGTCGCGGGGGCAGACGGGCTATCCCATGGTCGACGCGGGCATGCGCGAGCTGTGGCAGACCGGCTGGATGCACAATCGCCTGCGGATGATCACCGGCTCGTTTCTGGTCAAGCACCTGCTGATTTCGTGGCAGCAGGGTGAGCGCTGGTTCTGGAACACACTGGTCGATGCCGACATCGCCAACAACCCCGCCTCGTGGCAGTGGGTGTCGGGCTGCGGGGCCGACGCCGCGCCCTATTTCCGCATCTTCAACCCGATTACACAGGGCCCGAAGTTCGACCCCAAGGGCGCCTATGCCCGCCGTTTTGTGCCCGAGCTGAACGCTCTGGATACCAAGCAGCTGTTTTCGCCCTGGGATGCGGAGCCCCTGACCCTGAGCGCCGCAGACATCCGCCTTGGCGAGACCTACCCCGCGCCGATCGTCGACCACGCCGCCGCCCGTGCCCGTGCGCTGGCCGCCTTCGCCAGCATCAAAGGCGCGCCCGACGACGCCAAAACGCCTGAGCAAATCGTAGAAAAAGAGGCCCAAGCCGCATGAGAAACAAAATTGCGATCGTTGGTTCCGGTATTTCCGGCCTGTCCGCTGCTTACGCCCTGCGCGATACGGCGGATGTTACCCTGTTCGAGGCCGACAGCCGGCTGGGCGGCCACAGCAATACCGTCGATGTCGATCTGGGTGACTGGTCCGGGCCGGTGGACACGGGCTTCATCGTCTTCAACCACGTCAACTACCCCAACCTCGTGCGGCTGTTCGACGAACTGGGGGTTCAGACCAAGCTTTCCGACATGCACTTCTCGGTCTCGATTGCCGATGGTAAGCGCGAGTTCACGGGCCGCAACCTGCTGGCCGGGGCCGGAAACTGGCTGCGCCCGCGCCACTGGAAAATGGTGCGGCAGGCGATCCGGTTCGTCGATGTCGGCAACAAGATGTACGGCGACCGGGTCGACCCGACCCTGACCGTCGGTGACTTCCTCGACGCCCACGACCTCAATTCGCCCTTCGCCGAAGACTTCCTGCTGCCCTCCTCCGCCGCGATCTGGTCGTCGAGCACCGAGGGCTTCCGCGACTTTCCACTGGCCTCGTTCCTGCGCTTTTTCAAGAACCACGGCCTGATGCAGAATGGGCTGACGGTGCAGTGGTACACGGTCGACGGCGGCTCACGCGAGTACGTCAACCGCATTGTGCAGGCGCTGGGTCCGGGCCGGGTCAGGCCCGGCTCGCCGGTGGTGGAAATCGAGCGCGGGCCGCATTCGGTCCGCCTGAAGACGGCCGAGGGCTTCGAAGACCTGTTCGATGATGTCATCCTCGCGTGCCACAGCGATCAGGCGCTGAAAATTCTCGGCTCGGAGGCGACCGAGGCCGAACGCGCCGTGCTGGAGAACCTGAAGTATCAGAAGAACCACGCCGTGCTGCACACCGACGCCAGCCTGATGCCGCGCGACCGCTCGCTGTGGGGCCTGGAACTACCTCAGCCGCGACTATGGCAACACCGACAGCCCCGTCGCCGTCACCTACCATATGAACGACCTGCAGGGGCTGGACAGCCCACGCCCGGTGTTCGTGACCCTCAACCCCTATCAGGAGCCCGCCGCCGACACAGTGATTGAGCGCTTCGCCTACGACCACCCACTGTTCGATCAGGCCGCGCTGGACGCCCAGTCGCAGCTGGCCGCGCTGCAGGGTATTAACCGCACCTGGTTCGCTGGCGCCTATGCGGGCTATGGCTTCCACGAGGACGGCTGTCAGGCGGGCCTGAGCGTGGCTTCGGCGCTCGGTGGCGGGGTCAGCTGGACCCGCGATATCGTGCCGATGAGCGCTGCGGTGCGCTGTGTCGACACTGCACGCGCGGTGCAGCTGCAGTTCGAGCGGACGGCACCGCTGGCCGCGCTCGAAGGCCAGCGCAGCGCTGCTGAGTGATCCCGTGACCCTCGATCTGAACCCCGTCGCGAAACCCGGCGACAGCCCTGCGGGGGCATCACAGACGGCTCGAGCCTGCGCCCACCGCTGCGATCGGCGCTGTACTGGGGCCGGGTCATGCACCAGCGCCTCAACCCGCGCAAACACCGCTTCCGCTATCGGGTATTCTCGCTGCTGTTCGACCTCGAAGAGCTGCCGGAACTCGACCGGCGCCTGCCGCTGTTCGGCTACAACCGCTTCTCGCTGTTCAGCTTCAACGACCGCGACCACGGTCCTTGCGATGGCTCGCCCCTTCGCCCGTGGATCGACGCGCAGCTGGCGCAGGCAGGCATCGACCTGCAGGGCGGCCGGGTTCAGGTGCTGTGCATGCCTCGGGTGCTGGGCCATACCTTCAACCCCATCAGTGTCTGGTTCTGCTATCGCGCGGACGAGGCGCTGGCGGCCGTGCTGTACGAGGTCCACAACACCTTTGGCGATCGGCATACCTATCTGGTTCCGGTCTCTGCGGCCGAAGCAGGGCAGCGGGTGCTGCACCACGACGCCGCCAAGAAACTCTACGTCAGCCCGTTCATGCCCGTCAGCGGCGGCTATTCCTTCCGCCTCGAACCTGCGGGTGAGGACTACTCGCTGCTGATCCGCTATCAGGGCGAGGAAGGCGACCGGCTGATCGCCACCCACCACGCCCGCCGGACCGAGCTGAGTCTGGGCACGCTGGCACAGGCGTTTTCAAGGCACCGCTGGTGCCGCTGAAGGTGGTGCTGGGCATCCATTGGGAGGCGCTGCACCTGTTCACCCGCAAGCGCGCGACGTTCTTTCACCGGCCCCAGCCGCCCGAGACGATGGTCTCACTGGGACGGTCGTCAACGGGGTAAATTTCGTTGATCGAGGGCTGAAACCAGTCCGATTTTTCGATCACGGCCGCCTTTGTGGCTTTTTTGTCCCGCCCGGGGACGCGACGGGGCTGTCTGGTTGCCAAGCCAAAGCTTATGATTTTTAATGCGGTCTTAGGCATGCAGTGCCGGTTTCGGGCTGCGTTTTTGACCAGTCAAATCCGAGTTGAAGTGTCGGTGGGGAGACTTCAGAGATGATAGGCGATGCGATCAGCCAGGCCTTTGCACGGCCGGCTTTCACCCGCTTGTTCAGTTCCATGGAAGGCAGCGTCGAGTCTGGCACTCTGAGTGTGACCCTGCCCGACGGCAGCGTGCACAAGGTTACGGGTAAGAATCCCGGCCCGAATGCGGAACTCGCACTGAAAACCTGGGGCGCCATTCCACGCATTGCCGGGGGTGGCGAGCTGGGCGTGTCCGAGGTCTACATGGACGGGCTGATCGACACCCCGGACCTGAAATCAGTGCTCGACTGGGCGCTGAGCAACACCGAGTGGTTTGCTGCCAACATGCGCTCCTACGGCTGGTCCGGCGTGCTCTCGCGACTGCACCACCTGTTCCGCCGCAACTCCAAGTCCGGCTCGCGGCGCAATATTGCCGACCACTACGACCTGGGCAACGCCTTCTATTCGGAGTGGCTCGACCCGTCGATGACCTACTCCTCGGCCGTGTTCGAAGGCCGGAACAGCGCGGATCTGCTCGCCGCGCAGCAGGAGAAGTACAAGCGCATTGCCGAAACCGCGAACATGAAGCCCGGCGACCGGGTGCTGGAAATCGGCTGCGGCTGGGGTGGTTTCGCCGAGTACGCGGTCAAGAACGTCGGCGTCAACATGACCTGCATCACCATCAGTAAGGAGCAGCACGACTACGCCGCCGAGCGCTTCCAGCGCGAGGGCATCAGCGACAAGATCGAGCTGCGCCTGCAGGACTATCGCGATACCGAACCCGGGCGCTACGACCGGGTGGCGTCGATCGAGATGATCGAGGCTGTGGGCGAGCACTACTGGGACACCTATTTCGGGCAGATCGCCAAGGTGCTCAAGCCCGGCGGGGCGGCGGCCATCCAGGCCATCACCATCCCCGACGATGTCTTCGAGGACTACCTGACCAAGATCGACTTCATCAGCCGCTATATCTTCCCCGGTGGGCGCCTGCTCAGCCCGGGCAAGATGAAGGAATGCACCGAGCGCGCGGGCATGGCCTACGAGCCGACCGGTGAGTACGCCAGCAGCTACGCCAAGACCCTGCTGCAGTGGAATGACAAGTTCCAGAGCGCCTGGTCGAAGATCAAGGGCATGGGCTTTGACGACCGCTTCAAGCGCATGTGGGAATACTACCTGATCAGCTGTTCGGTCGGCTTCGACTTCGCCCAGATCGGCGTGTCTCAGATCCGGCTGCAGAAGCCTGCCTGAGGCGTTGCTGATCGGGCTGTCCCGCCCGATGATCGATGAACCTCCGATGAACCCCTGCGAACCGACAATGGAGTGAGTCAGCCTCCGGCGGTGGGACCGGTCTCCGCCCGATGGGTCGGGTATGTTGGTAACGCACGGGGTCCCAAGCCCTGTGATCGCGTGGGGGCGGCCCTGCGGTTTACCGGTTTTAACCGCGGGCGTTTGGCCTTAGTGTCGCTGCCATGAACACGACCTTTCCCCCGGCCACTGTGGGCTATGGTTTTGCGCACCGGCACCTGCTCGGCATCGAGCCGCTGCAAGCCGGTGAAATCGCCTATTTGCTGGACCGGGCGGTGGCCTTTGCCGATCTGGCGCCCGGAGAAGCGCCCGACCGGCTCGCCGGATCCACCGTGATCAACCTGTTCTACGAGAATTCGACCCGGACGCGGTCTTCGTTCGAGATTGCGGCCCAGCGGCTCGGCGCCGACGTTGTGAACATGGACGTGGCAACCAGCAGTGTGAAGAAGGGCGAGACCCTGATCGACACCGCCGATACGCTCAATGCCATGCGCGCCGATTTTCTGGTGGTTCGGCACGACCAGGCCGGCGCGGTCAAGCTGCTCTCTCGCAAGCTGGATGCGCACGTGCTCAATGGTGGTGACGGCAAACACGAGCACCCGACCCAGGCACTGGCCGACGCGCTGACCATCCGCCGCCACAAGGGCAGGATCGACGGGCTGCAGGTCGCCATCTGCGGTGATATCCGCCACAGCCGGGTGGCGCGGTCGAACCTGCTGCTGCTGCAGAAAATGGGCGCCAGCGTTCGCCTCGTCGGCCCGCCGACGCTGCTGCCCCGGTCCTACGAGAACCTCGGCGCGCGGCTTTACCACTCGATGGAAGAAGGGCTGGAAGGCGTCGATATCGTGATGATGCTGCGCCTGCAGGTCGAGCGCATGGCCGGGACCTTCATCCCCAGCGGCCGCGAGTTCTTCCGCCACTTCGGGCTGGACCGGGACCGGCTGGCGCTGGCGCGTCCCGATGCGCTGGTCATGCACCCCGGCCCGATGAACCGCGGGGTCGAGATTGCTTCGGATATCGCCGATGACCTTGACCAGTCGGTCATCCGGGAGCAGGTGGAAATGGGGGTTGCGGTGCGCATGGCCTGCTTTGAGGCGCTGGCCCGGCACCGGGCTTCACCACCGCTGAGGGCTGCCTGATATGTCAAAGCGTACGCTGATCCGGAACGTCCGTCTGTTTGACCCCTCTCAGGGCCACGATGGCCCGGGGGGCGTGGTGCTCTACGGCAAGCGCATTGTCGCGGTTTTTGGCGGTGCCAGCGCGATTGCGGCCGAGGCCGAGGTGGTGATCGACGGCCAGGGTGCGACGCTGCTCCCGGGGCTGATCGACAGCCGCGTGCACGTCTCCGAACCCGGGCTGGAATACCGTGAGACGGTGAGCGAGACCGCGCAACTGGCCGCCCAGGGCGGGATTGCCACGATCATCGCCCAGCCGGATACGGCCCCACCGACCGATCGACCGCAGGCGGTGTTTGCCGTCTCGCACCGCAGCCGCGAGGCGCGGCGCGCGCGCACGCTGACACTGGCGAGCCTGACGCAGAACTGCGCGGGCGCGCAGCTGGCCGAACTGGGTATGCTGGCCGAGGCGGGGGCTGTGGGATATTCCAACGGGGTCTGGCCGGTCGAACGGCTGGAGGCGATATCGCGCGCCCTGACCTACGCGCAGGTGACCGAACGCCCGGTGGTGCTGGGGCAGACCCCGGCGGCCTGGGGCCAGCCGGGATTGTCAGCGGCGAACTATCCGCGCGGCTGGGCTTGGGCGGTGTGCCGGTGCTGGCCGAAGTGATGGCGATCGAGCGCGACCTGCGGCTGGTCGAGATGACCGGGGTGCGCGGGCACTTCGATCTGGTGACATCGGCCGAGGGTGTTGCTGCGATCCGGGCGGCCAAGGCGCGCGGGCTGCCGGTGACCGCCGGGACCGGGATCGCCTATGCCACGCTGACCGAGATCGCCATTGGCGACTACCGCACCCACGCCAAGCTGCATCCGCCGCTGCGCCCGGACCGCGACCGGCTGGCCGTGATCGAGGGGCTGGCAGACGGCACGCTGGATACGCTGGTCTCGGACCACCGCCCGGTCGATACCGACCACAAGCGGGTTCCGTTTGAGCAGGCCGAGCCGGGTATGGTGGGGCTGGAGAGCTTCCTGTCGCTGGCCTTGTCGCTGGAGGATCAGGGCGTGGACAAGGCCCGGATCATCGATGCAATGACGACTGCCCCCGCCCGGATCTTCGGGCTGGAGAGTGGGATATTCCCGAACGCGCGGGCGGACCTGAGCCTGGTGGATCTCGAGCGCCCGCGAAAGCTGGACGCGGCCAAGCTGTCGAGCCGGTGCCGGAACTTCAACTACGATGGTATTCCGGCGCGGGGCGTGGCGCTCAAGACCTACGTTAACGGCCGCTTGGTCTACGAGCGGACGTAAGAAGCGGCTTCAAGCCCGGCCGGTCGGTTTGTGTGAAAAACGAGGTTGCGCGTGGAGGGCCGAAGGCCGCGAAGCGGCCAAGGCCCGAGCGCGCCACCTATCAGTTGACACTCAACACGCTCCGCTTTGAGTATTATTCCTTCAAATGATTTCTCCCAAGCTCAAAGGCACAGCCGTTTTGAGCGTGAAGTAAAGGAAGTTGCGGGCTCGATTTGACGCCGCTTCGCGGCTTACAAATCTCCCCGCGCAGTTAAACGGACAGGCCGCGCTGCACGCGGCCGACGTCTTCGCTCTATGGAGTTGCGCGACGCTTGGCCCCGCCGCGCGAAGCGCGGTCGGGGACAAGTCGGCGCAACCACCCAGGAGCGAGGGACGCACCCATCCAAGCCTATTTCGACGGCATATCCTCACCCGGCTTCGGCGCCAGCGGCCGCATGGCCGCAAAAAACAGCCAGTAAGGCAGGCTCATCATCGTCTTGAGGATCTGGGCGAAGGTCTTGGGGAAGGTAATTTCAAACCGGCTGTGCCCGGTCAAGCCACGGTAGAAGGCCTGCGCAGCATCCTCCGTTTCCATCAGCATCGGCATGGGAAAGGCGTTGGTCTCAGAGGCCTCAGACTTCACAAAGCCCGGACAGGCGACCTGCAGCACCAGCCCCAGATGATCGAGCTCCGGCTTCAGGCTCTCGCCCATGGCAATCACCGCAGCCTTGGTTCCGGAATAGGCCGGCGCTGTCGGCAAACCGCGATAGCCCGCGGTCGAGCCCATCAGGCAGATCCGCCCCCTGCCCCTGCTTCGATCATCCTGGGCAGGATCGCTTCCAACCCCTCAGCGATACCACCGACGTTGACCCGGAACATCTCATGCACGTCATCGGCGCGAAAGTCTGTTGCCTTTTGCGGCCAGTAGATCCCGGCGTTCAGGACCGCCTGATCAAGCCGTCCACTTTCTTCATAGATGCGCGCCACAGCCACCGCCGTAGCCACACGGTCGGTCACATCCAGCACCAGCGGCCGCAGGTCGGCATCGGAGCGCTCGATCTTCAGTTCTGCGGCCAGCGCCTCAAGCCGGTCTGCGCGGCGGGCGCTGGCGTAGACCCGCCATCCGGCCCGCGCCATGACCCGGGCCAGGGCCTCACCTATGCCGGACGAGGCCCCCGTAATCCATGCCACCCTGGTGTCGCTCATGCGCTTGGCTCCATCCGCCTGTCGGCCTGCCCGGGCCCTGTGTCGTCTGAAACGCCAGATGACGCGATATCAGCCGATGCGGCCCTTGCGGCATCCGGACCCCCGGCAATGCCCCACTCGCCCAGCGTGGCAGTCGCCTTGGCCTTTAACTCAGCGCGGCGCTCCGGACTGAAACGGGCCAGACTGCGGTAGACCAGTCCCATACGGGGGTTGCCGGCGAGTCGGTCTTCGTTTTCCATCAAAAAGTGCCAGTACAGCGCATTGAGCGGGCAGGCGTCGGGCCCGGTGCTGTCCTTTACCTCGAAACGGCAGCCCTTGCAGTAGTCCGACATGCGATCGATGTACTTGCCCGAGGCCGCATAGGGCTTAGAGCCCAGGTAGCCACCATCGGCGTGCAGCACCATGCCGTGGGTATTGGGCAACTGCACCCACTCGAAGGCATCGGCGTAAACCGAAAGGTACCAGCGGTTGACCGCTGCAGGGTCCAACCCGGCGATCAGCGCCAGATTGCCGGTCACCATCAGCCGCTGGATATGGTGGGCGTAGGCGCGGTCCCGGGTCTGCTCCACCGCGTGTCGGACACAGGCCATGTCGGTCTCGCCGCTCCAGAAGAACTCGGGCAGAGGCCGCCGCGCTTCGAAGGTGTTGCGCTCGGCGTAGCCTGGCATGGTCAGCCAGTAGATCCCGCGCACAAACTCGCGCCAGCCGATGATCTGCCGGATGAAGCCCTCGACGGCATTCAACGGCGCCTTTCCAGCGGCAAAGGCAGTCTCGGCGGCCTCACACACCTCCATAGGACCCAGCAAACCCAGATTGAGCGAGGTGCCCAACAGAGAGTGATAGAGGCTGTCGTCGCTGGCCTCGCCCCGCGGTCGGCGCATGGCGTCCTGAAAGTCACCAAAAGCCGGAAGGCGATGTTCGATGAAGTCGGCAAGCCCGGCCAGCGCCTGCTCCCGGTTCACGGGAAAGTCGAAGCCCTCGAGGCTGCCAAAGTGCCCGGAAAAGCGCGCCTGCACCAGAGCCAACACAGCCTGCGTTGTGGTATCCGGCGCAAACGACAGCGCTCCAGGCGGCGTCTCCCCGGCCGGCATTTTGCGGCGGTTGGCGGCGTCGAAGTTCCACTGCTCGCCGACCGGTTGATCGCCGTCCATGAGCAAGCCGGTGCGGCGGCGCATATCACGGTAGAAGAACTCCATGCGCAGCTGCTTGCGGCCCTCGGCCCAGCGCTGGAAATCAGCACGAGGACAGAGGAAACGATCATCCTCGAGGATCTGCACGGGCAGGCCCAGATCTGCTTCCCACGATCGCAAGTCGGCGAGCACGCGGTACTCACCGGGCCAGGTGGCGACAATCTCTTCGGCACCAAGCTCAGCCGCCGCCCGCTGAACCTCGGCAAAGAAACTGCCGCCGTTTTCAGGTGCATCCAGGATGACGTAGTGAACTGCAATCCCACGGGCTTCGAGCTCGGCCGCGAAATGGCGCATGGCGGAGAAAATCAGCGCAATCTTGCGCGGGTGGTGGGGGACGTAGGTGGCCTCCTCCATCACCTCCATCATGACCACAGCATCACCGCTGTCTGGATCAAGCTGGCGCAGGCTGGCCAGATCATGGCTGAGCTGATCGCCGAAGACGGGAAAGAGGCGCACGGGTCCGGGTCGCCTCAGCCCACGCGCCGATATTCGAAGCTGGAGCCAAGGACGCTGAACTGCAGGCCGGCCCAGCTGTTGCTCAGGTCATAGTAAATCTTGATCCCAAGCTCGCCCCCGAGCGCCCAGCCACGCACAGCGGTGCCATGGAAACTACCCTCACCGAGGAATTGCGGAGCGATTTGCAGAACCTGCCCGCGTTGGGTGTCGAGCACGGCGCGTTGCTCGATAAAATTCGGCATCCAGTACGTGGTGGGCAGGATATCCGGGGTCACGGGCAGGACTTGGTTACGCTCATTAGTCACCACCAGGGCGTCGCCCTGCCGCTCAGCCCTGACCCAGAATGGATCGCTGCGGAAACTCCCCTCAGACCGCAACTGCTGCAGTCGACCATCCTGCCACTGCTCGCGGGTCGCCAGTTCATAACGAGCGGAGAAGGCCAGCACCCGTCCTTCGAACGCGGCCTGTGTCAGCGCCGTCGGTGCGGACTGACTGCCGGTAATCTCGTAGCCGTGCTGTCCGATCGCTTTCCTTCCCTGATAGAGATCGAAGAGACCACGACTGACATTCGGCATGACGAGGGCAGCCTGCGCCACGTTTGTCGGCAGCAAGGGCAGCGAGGCTCCGGCAGCAGCAGCAGCGCCTGAGGCGGCAAACTTGAGTAAAGAACGACGATCGAGGGTCATAGCTGGCCAAGATTTCTGATTTGAGCGCGGGGTTGAGGCGCATGCCGAACCCTGACCCAGCAAAGTAGGGCCTTCCTGATCGCCTGAAAAGGGCCGTAAGTAGTCAAATCCAGGTGAGCAGGGCCGGCGTCATCCCCTCTCCCCGCACACTTTATCAACGAAGACGGCACCAAATGGCGCGCTCGGGCCTTGGCCGCTTCGCGGCCTTCGGCCCTCCCACGCGCAGTTAAGCGGTCACGCCGGGCTTCCCCGGCGTGGCTTTTTTTGAGCATTTTCTGCGAAAATGCGCGACGCCTTGACGAAGACCGCGAAGCGGTCGGTCGGACAAGGTCGGCGCAACGCTTCTTGAGTTTCCGTTGCCACTCAACACGCTGCGCTTTGAGTGTCGAACAACTCCAACGTCCAGGCCATTGGTCTCCAACGCGCTCTGACGCAGCGAAAGCGCCCCTCTCGGCGTTTTGAGCGCAAAAGGAAAACGCGCTCACAGCGAAGCGTTTTGAGCGCATTAATTGAAGGACCGGCGTGACTCTGTCCTGGAACAAAGAACGGCATCGCGCGCTCACGAGCGAACTCCGTTTTGAGCGCAAAGGCGCAGCCTAAATGCGCGACGCTTGGCCCCGCCGCGCGAAGCGCGGCAGGGGGCAAGTCGGCGCAACCTCCTGCGGTTCGCAGCAAACGCCTGTCTTGGCATTAACCCTGATCAGGCAGCCCGGCGGCGCCCGCCGCCACGACGACCGCGGGTCGAACCATCCGCACCCTCAGGCGCTGGCTCGCGATACTTCGCCATCCAGTTCATGCACGAACTATCGTGCCCAAGCAGCGCATCGGCCGCACGGACGGACGTCATCTCTTCGGCATGCAAGGGGTTCATGATCGCCGAAGTCATGCCGTAGCCTGCCGCCATGGCAACAAAAATACCGTTCATCCAGTGCCGGTTGGGCAGACCAAACGACACGTTGGACAGGCCACAGGTCGTATTTGCCCCCAGCTCACGCCGGATCTTTGCGACGATCTCGAAAGCCTGCTGGCTGTAGGTCAGCACCGCGTCGGCCGGCGTCGCCCCCAGCGGCATGACCAGCGGGTCAATGACAATGTCGTTGGCCTTGATGCCGTGATCGGCAGCCCGCTCCACGATCTTCTTTGCAACCGCAAAGCGCACCTCCGGGTCGGGTGAAATTCCGGTCTCATCGTTGCAGATCGCGACCACCGGGCAGTCGTACTTCGCCGCCAGCGGCAGCACCACTTCGAGGGATTCGTCCTCGCCGGTGACCGAGTTGATCAGCGGACGGCCGTTGGCGGCCTCGACACCGGCGACCAGCGCGGGCTTGACCGAGCTATCCACGGCCAGCGGCAGATCTGTCAGCGACTGCACCAGGTTGATCATGTCCACGAGGATCTTCACCTCATCGCCCATATGCGGCGGGATCCCGGCATTGACGTCGAGCATATGCGCGCCGGCCTCGGTCTGGGACAGGGCGTCGCGCTCGACCCGCTCGTAGTTCCCGGCCGCCAGCTCCTCGATGAAGGTCTTGCGGTTGGTCGGGTTGAGCCGCTCGCCGATCACGGTGAAGGGCTTATCATCGCCGATAACCCACTCGCGGGTCGCGGACGCTACAATCGTGTGGGCCATGTTCAGGCACTCCGGTAAAGGGTGGTCCACGGGCGTGGAGGTCGACCTTGGGTATTGTGTGGCAGGCCGCAAGCCGCTGGCCTGAGCGCGACGCCTTATGGCTTAGCCGAGGTCAACGCTGACCTTGAGTTGATCTTTGTTCGTCGCCTCGAAAAGGCCATCCCGAAGCGCATAGGACCAGGCCGAGGTTCGCTTCAGCCCACCAATGGCGTACATATGCACACCGCTGATTCCGGCCTTCGGGTCTTCAGCCGCGTAGCGGGCGAGATCGATCACCTGCTTGTCCGGCGCGTTGATGCTCATCAGCTTGGTGACGTCGGCTGCACGCTTGACGAGGAACTTGATCGAGTTGCCGACCCCGGCCGCGCGCGAGAACCCGAGCAGGGTCTTGATCGTCGCCAGCCCGGGCAGGCCGATGCGAATGGGCAGGCGGTTGCCCTCGGCGTTGATCCGGCGATCCCAGGCGATGATCGGCTCAGCCTCAAAGGCGAACTGGGTGACGATATCCAGCTCGGCCCCGGTCCGCTCGGCGAAGCCATTCTTCCACGCCAGCGCGTCCTTGATCAGCTCATCGGTGATATCAGGCGAGCCTTCGGGGTGACCGGCCACCGACACCCGCCGGATCCCGGCCTTGTCGATCAGGCCGCTTTCAAGCACCGCCATCGAGCTGTCGTAGGGGCCCAGTGGGTTGTCGACACCCCCGGCGATGGTCAGCACGTGCTCGACCCCGGCTTCGCCCACGTAGCGGTCGAGAATATCGCGCAGCATGTCCTCGGACTGGATCGAACGCGCGGCGATATGGGGGATGGGGTTGAAACCCTCACCCCGCAACCGCTTGGCCAGCGTTACCGTCTCATAGACATCAGAGCCGGGCAGGAAGGTCACGTAGATCGGCGTATCGTTCCGCAGACGCGCGTTGTAGTCGGGGATCTTGGCCGCCGAATTGGGGGTGGTTTCGACGGTAAAGTCGCCGAAGAGTTTCATCACCGCCGCTTTGGTATCTGTCATCGTCTGGGTTCCTTGATTGGATCGGGGCTGCACTTTAACTGTCCGGGGATCGATCTGATCTGATCTGATCGGCTTGAGTTTGGGGGCAGTCAGCTGGGGCTCAAAGCGCTCGTAACTGGACCCTTGGGGCCTTGCTTACGGAAAATCTGCGCGAAGGACTGCCGCTGCACGGGCTCAGCCTGCCCGGCCGCCATTGGCGATCAGCGCGCGCAAGCGCTCGGTGTCGAATTCGGCGTCCAGTTCTGCAGCCCGGGTGTCGGCCAGCGCCTGCAGGGCGTCGCCCTCGCCCTCGACCTCAACCGGGTCGGTGCGTTTGAATTCGGCCAGATAGTCGTCGGTGCTGGTCTCGCCATCGCGCATCGCAGCCGCGTCCACGGCCTTTTCAAAGCGTTCCGGGAGGTTGGCGGTAAAACGGGTCCGCCCCTGCCGGATCTGCACGGTCGTGGGAATGTCGCGCCAGTAGATAATCTGCATGCTGGCCATGGGGCACCTCGCAAAAGCCGTGGTCTTCTGTTCGGCTATGACATGGTGCAGTCCGGGTCAGGAAACTACTGCAAAAACGACCCTTTCCGGTGTTATCGGACCTATGGCTCGCTCAGGCTGAACTCACACAGGCCCGCCGGGTTAGGCAGCCCCTTCGCCCAACAGCCCGGCGACCAGCGCCTCAGCCGCACGGGTGCGCTGGTCAAAGTCAGCGCCACTGACCATCGAAAGCGGGCGCACGCCGGCGCTCCAGTTCGGCGATGCAGCGATCGTAGAAGGCCTCACGCCGGGCCTGCCGGGCGTGCATGCGGATGACATCCTGCACGAAGGGCGTCTCTGGCGTCAGCAGCAGATAGAGGTCCGGCAGCGCCGCCGCGTCCCAGTCAAAGCCCGGGTCACGGGTCTCACAAAGCAGGTCCGACCAGATCGCGGTCTTGACGACGTCGGTATCCTCGACCATCAGCCTCGCGCCACCGCGCGCCTCGATTTCTTCGCGCAGCATGGCGTGCTGGCTGGCAATCTCGGACAGCTGATGGGGCTGCCACGCGGCTTCTTCGATACCCAGCGCGTGGGTGTAGACCCGGCCGAATTCGGGCATGTACAGCCCGTCAAAGCGCCGCGAGAGATGCCGCGCAAGCGTGGTCTTTCCCGTGCTCTCCGGCCCGAACACCGTAACCCGCAGCATGGCTTTCACCTTCGCACCATTCGCGGTCTCTGCCGTCGTGGTCTCAAACATGGATGGCGCGCTTATCGATCGCCATGGCGGCTTCCTTCACCGCCTCGTTCAGGGTCGGGTGGCCATGAATGACGTGGATCAGGTCCTCATAAGAACCGCCGAATTCCATGATCGCACCGACCTCGTGGATCAGCGTACCGGCATCCTTGCCGAGGATATGCGCACCGAGAATGCGGCCGGTCTCCTTGTGAGCGAGGACTTTGACCATCCCGTCGGTCTCGCCCATGGCGCGGGCGCGGGAGTTGGCCTTGAAGGGAAACTTGCCGACTTTGTAGGCCACGCCGGCTTCCTTCAGATCCTGCTCGGCAAAACCGATATTGGCGACCTCGGGGGCGGTGTAGACGATCCCCGGCACGGTGCCATAATCGATGCTGGCGGCCTTGCCGGCGATAATCTCAGCGACGGCCACGCCTTCTTTTTCAGCCTTGTGGGCCAGCATGGGACCGTCGATCACGTCGCCGATGGCAAAGATGCCCGGCGCGCTGGTGCGGAAGCCACCATCGACGGGGATGGTGCCGCGCTTGTCGGTCTCGATGCCCACGGCCTCCAGCCCCAGCCCTTGGGTAAAGGGGCGACGGCCGATCGCAACCAGCACGTTGTCGGCCGTCAGCGTCTCCGCCTCAGCGCCGTCTGCGAGGCCCTTGGCAGGCTCGACGGTCACCTTGACCTTCTGACCACTTGTCTTGGCCTCAACCACCCGCTGGCCAAGGCGGAAGGTCAGGCCCTGCCCCTCCAGCGTGCGCCGGAACTGGCGCGCAATTTCGTTGTCCATGCCCGGGCAGATGCGGTCGAGGAACTCCACCACGGTGACCCGTGCACCCAGCCGCTGCCAGACCGAGCCGAGTTCGAGGCCGATCACGCCCGCCCCGATAATCACCAGATGGTTGGGCACCTTCTCCAGCGACAGCGCCCCGGTTGACGACAGGATGCGCTTCTCGTCGATCTCGACCCCGGGCAGCGGCGTGACTTCGGAGCCGGTGGCGATGATAATATTCTTGGCACTGACCTCGCTGGACGTGCCGTCGAGCCCGGCGACGCTGACCCGCCCCTCACCGGCGAGGGTCGCCCAGCCTTGGATATACGTGACCTTGTTTTTGGCGAGCAGCAGCTCGATCCCGGAGGTCAGCCCCTCGACCACCTCGTCTTTCTTGGTCATCATCTGCGCCAGATCGATCGAAATCTTCCCCAGCCGGATGCCCCAGTCCGCGAAGCTGTGGTGGGCCTGCGCCACGTGCTCGGAGGCATGAAGCAGCGCCTTGGACGGGATACAGCCGACATTCAGGCAGGTCCCACCGAGCGAACCGCGCCCCTCGATACAGGCCGTCTTCAAGCCAAGCTGCGCAGCACGAATGGCGGCGACATAGCCACCCGGCCCACCGCCGATTACGACAACATCGAAGGTCTCAGAGGGTGAAGGGGCGGACATGAGCGGGCTCCTGCAGATCGGCACGGGTCGAAGCGAACGGGGTCGGGTTGCTAATATAGGCAGGCTGACCCGCTGGCGCGATGCTCAATTTTGACGAGGGTCCCATAGCCGCAACGCTTGCGTGGCGGCCGCTGCAATGTTGGAGCGTGCAGGTCAGGTCACACCACAGGGAGATTATCGGGTTCACAGCGAGTTTATTTGTATCAATTTATATATTTATCCTATGAAACAGCTTCATGAAGCAGCGCGTGTCTCAGCTCTGACCAAAATTGGAGAACCAGTCATGAAGATATTTTCCGTTTTGCTTATGCTTATATTTGCAGTCTTCTTGCACAGGGTCATGCCAGCCGCACAGGCGATTGACAGAAGTTTGGTCTGCGAAAATGTGAGTTTTACCGTTAATAACGTGGGCAAGCGCGCCATCTTGGTTGTGGATGTTCGCTACCGTCCCTCTTGGGCGGCGGTTGGCGGGAATTTCCCAACACGAGGAACCGCGTCGTCGAGCCTGGCGGGTCGGTTGGATGGCAACGCACGGTGAAAGGTTTCGGGGTCTTCGACTTTGCCCGGGCCAAAGTCCGTTACAAGAAGCTTGTTCGTGACCGCTGGGTCCCAGTGCGCGTGGAGGCCCGGAACCGGGTCGACACCATTTGCTTCGACGACGACACTTTCTTCATATTCGACGTGAAGTAGTCCAGTCGCAGGGTGATTGTCGCTGCAATCACCCTGTCCTTCAGACTATCGGCGCCGCGGCCAACCTCAGTAGCAGCCGATTTTCACCACACGCTTGTTATCATCACGATAGACGATGTTGAGGCGCGAGGGGATCAGATCCATGGTGACCATGGCCGATTGCGGATGAACGCGGTCGCCGGGCTCGATCAGGTCCGAGGGAATGACGAAGTACTTCTTGCCCATGTAGGCCAGCACGGGGGTCTTGCCGCAGGTATCATCAGGGTCCGCCGCTGGTGCCTCGTTGTTATCATCATTCAGCAGGGCGTTGAGCAGCAGCAGTCCGCCGAGCACGAGCCCCCGGTCACGATCTGCTCTTCGAGGCTTGCGCCCCCACCACCCGCAGCTCCGGGATCAGCCACGCCCGGATCGTCTACGGGATCGTCCTCCGGATCTCCGAGTTCGGCCAGCTCATCTCCACTGTCCGCCACAACACCGCCCGGATCAGCCGCAGCCCCATCGGAGAGCGCCGCGACCTCAGCCTCGCTCATCCGCGCAAAGATCAGCGTCGCCGAGATCATCTCATCGGTCGAAGCCAGCTCGCCAATGTAGTCGATCAGCACTTCGCCGTTGATCAGGTAGGCATCGAATTCGTGGAAATCGTCGTTCACTTCCATGAACGCCTGCCAGCGGACCACGTCACCGTCCGCATCGTAGAGCAGGTCGGCCCGGGTCGCGCCCCAGCTGCAAAGCCCCTCGCCGCAGTTGCCGACGACCTCGAGGATCGGAAACTCCGGCGTACCGCGCAGGTTGAGGTAGCGCGGCACACTGTTTTGCTGCCCCAGGAGCTTCCAGAACCCAGCCGCATCGGCGAACTCAGCCGCCGCAGGCCGGGCCAGCAGCATCAGGATAACAAAGCTGAAATGAAAAACACTCAGGATGAACGCACGCATTGTAACCTCCTATGTTGTGAAGGACTGGCGCGCCGCCCGCCTGTTACCCGATAGAGGTGACCGCGCTGCCGCTCTGCCAGTGCTTACGCCGCAGGATATCAGAGAAGCTCGAAGCTTGTGTAGCCATCGGTTTCCCAGGTCGTGAAGGTTCGACCGTTTTCGGTGTTGTAGTGCTGGGTCACGAAGGTATCACCCAGCCAGTAGGTGGACGTCTCCCACCCACAGTGCGCCTTGATTTCATACCCGTCGTTGTCGAGACCGGTGGTGGTGGTCTCGGCCTCCCCAGTCTCCGGGTCAACCACGCCCGTGAAAATCGTCCCCGAGCCGTCGTCAACGATGGTTACAGTGCCGGTCGGATTGACGCTGAGCGTAAAGACTTCGCCGTTGTCGCGCTCATCATCACGCTCTTCGATGATTGTGGTCCGGACCAGCAATTCACCGACCTCGTTGAGCTGGGTCGTACCCGCGACGAAGTCGGTCCACTGATTACTGCTGTAGTCGTAAACCTTCAGGTCAAAGTTCTGGATCACGGTATCACCTGCACTGAGTACCATCAGATTGCTCAGCACAAGGTTATTCTCACCTTTGACAATGTTGACCGCGTAGTCAGAGGCCTCGTTGACGATGACATCGTTGATCGAGACCACGTCGCTATCGTCGTCGAGGTCGGTTTCATCCGTATCCGGCGTGTTATCGGTCACTGTGCCCGGGTACTTCACACCCAAACCATCGTCATCGATGGTCGCCGTGCCGACGATGTCAGAGCCACCGTCCGGCGTAAGCTTCAGCCGGAACTGCTCGCCGTTGTCGACGAAACTGTCCTGCTCGTCGACGATCGAGACACGCAGCAACAGCGTGCCGGTGCTATTGATGGTGATGGGCGAGGTATTGCTGAATGTAACCCAGCCACTGCCGTCCCAGTACTCGACCGGATTGTCTGCCAGACCGTTGGTCATGTTGGTGTCGCCGTCGCCGCCGTCACAAACAACCATGTCATTGATCTGCGTATTCTCGCTGCCCGTCACAGTGAATACAGCGTAATCGGAGCCTTCATTGACGGTAATGTCGTTGATTGTAGGGGCAGTGATAACGGGCGTGTCGTTGTCTTTTTCCGACGTGTCGTCGACTGCAGGCGTGGTTGAATCGACCGGATCCAGATCAGGGTAAAGCGTACCCGTGCCGTCATCCTTGATCGTCGCCGTACCCGTCGCTGCCGTCCCACCCGTGTTGCTTGCGCTCAGCGTGAAGGTCTCTCCATCGTCGGAAACCGTATCGTTGGTAATCGTGGTCCGAACCAGAAGGTCGCCACTGTCATCCAGAGCAACAGTCGTGCCGGCTGGTGTAGTCTGCCATGGAGTTGAACCATTCCAGTATTCCAGACCGCCACCATAATCCGTTCCGCCGCCAGTCGCCGTTCCACCGGCAGGCAAACTCAACTCAACCAATTGGTTCGCCGCGCCGCTGACGTTGAATACAGCGAAAGGAGAGCCTTCGTTGACGGTGATGTTGTTGACCGTCACAGGCCGGTCATCATCCTTGGTTGATGACGTGTCTGTGGCAGGCGTGGTTGAATCGACCGGATCCAGATCAGGGTAAAGCGTACCCGTGCCGTCATCCTTGATCGTCGCCGTACCCGTCGCTGCCGTCCCACCCGTGTTGCTTGCGCTCAGCGTGAAGGTCTCTCCATCGTCGGAAACCGTATCGTTGGTAATCGTGGTCCGCACCAGCAGGTCGCCACTGTCATCCAGCGCAACTGTGCCGCTGGTGTACGTCTGCCAGGTGGAGTTGGACGGTAACGTCGTCCAGGCCGGTCATCATCCTTGGTCGATGACGTGTCTGTGGCAGGCGTGGTTGAATCGACCGGATCCAGATCAGGGTAAAGCGTCCGTCATCCGCCACCAGTCGCCGTCTCTCCATTCCATCGTTGGTAATCGTCCGAACCAGAAGCAAACTCAGCTCTAACCCATGCCGAACCATTCCAGTATTCCAGACCGCTACCATAATCCGTTCCGCCGCCAGTCGCCGTTCCACCGGCAGGCAAACTCAACTCAACCAATTGGTTCGCCGCACCGCTGACGTTGAATACAGCGTAAGGAGAGCCTTCGTTGACGGTGATGTCGTTGACCGTCACAGGCCGGTCATCATCCTTGGTCGATGACGTGTCTGTGGCAGGCGTGGTTGAATCGACCGGATCCAGATCAGGGTAAAGCGTACCCGTGCCGTCATCCTTGATCGTCGCCGTACCCGTCGCTGCCGTCCCACCCGTGTTGCTTGCGCTCAGCGTGAAGGTCTCTCCATCGTCGGAAACCGTATCGTTGGTGATCGTGGTCCGCACCAGCAGGTCGCCACTGTCATCCAGCGCAACTGTGCCGCTGGTGTAGCTAACCCACGCCGAACCGTTCCAGTATTCCAGACCGCCACCATAGTCCGTTCCGCCGCCAGTCGCCGTTCCACCGGCAGGCAAACTCAACTCAACCAATTGGTTCGCCGCGCCGCTGACATTGAATACAGCGTAAGGAGAGCCTTCGTTGACGGTGATGTTGTTGACCGTCACAGGCCGGTCGTCGTCCTTGGTGCTGGCGAGGTCTTCTGAGCCGTCCGAATTGAAGATTGTGCCCGTGCCGTCGTCATAGATCGTGGCGGTCCCGACATCGGAGGTCGACGTGCCTTGAATGGTCGCCGTCAACGTGAAGGTCTCACCATTGTCGGGCGTCGTATCGTTGTTGATCGACGTGCGGACCAATATGACACCATTAGTCGGCGAAGTAACGGCCAGCGCTGTACTCCTGCCACGAGGCTCCACCATCCACCGAAGTCTGGATCGCCGCACCACTGTGAGCATAGTCATTGCCGCTGCCCGAGGTGGCCGTGCCATTCTGCATCGCCAGTTCGATCAGCGTATCGGCAAGCCGCTTGTCACCTCGAAGACCGCATAGAGCGAGCCCTCGTTGACTGAAATGTCGCTGACCGTCACCGAGGCCTCACCGACCACGGTGACTTCATCGACCGTGCTGTCTCTCAGGGTGTAGCCAGTGCCATCTGTAATCGTGGCTTCGACGTCATAGACAGTATCGACGGTCAGCGTCTGGCCTTCGACTTCCTCGGTTGTACCCGGGTCATCGTTGAGGTCGAGCGTCCACGTTCCGGTGCCGTCGGTGCCGCTGTCGAAGGTCAGGGTCAGCTCGGGGTCATTTTCGTCGTAGTACTGCCCGTTGATGATCACGCTGAGCGTTTCACCGTTGGTGCGATCAATATCAAAGGTCCCGGTGATCACCGGCGTGGTATCGCTTGTGGATTGAGAGTCAACGGTGACGTAGCCGGTTGGCGCCGCGTCCTGCGTCTGCGTCAGGTAGGCGTTGAGATCATCAACGTCGACGGGGTCTGCCGAGCCACTGTTGTCTTCCCCGTCGACGTAGGTCAGCGAATTCCCGATTCTTTCCAGGCCGAAGTTGGAGATCCGCCCACTACTGTGATTCTCCCCGCGGATGACCCAGTTTTCATAGATGGTGTCGCCTTCACCATCGACCTCGTAGGTGGAAATTAAAACGGGGTTACCCGCAGCATCGAGCACTGCGATGTCGGTATCGACACCGGGCAAGAAACCCAAAAGTCTCCGTCGTATTTCCGGTTTTGTCCTGCCAGTTGATGGCACCGGAAATTGTGTAGGCGGTCCCGTCGTCGAGCACGATCTTCAGGTAACCGGGGATATCGTTCCCTTGCGTACCACCGTCGACAAATTGCCCTGTCGAAGAATTTTGCTGGAAGAAGGAAATCTGGATGTTGAGGGTCGAGAAATTGGTCAGCTTCAGGAGCTTGTTTCGGGTTGGTTCCCTGATCACCGACAATACCATTCTCGAACGGAACACTGATGAGGGGCATCAGGTTATTCAGTCCCGGTACCGGTGCGGCTTCGTATCCGGGCAGGTCACACCCGCTGTCCGGGCAGTAGCCGAAGTCGAGCAGGTACGTGCCACCCAGATGCGCCGGGCCGACCGCCGCGCGAGCTGGCAAAGACCCGGATACCGAGCATGTCTGCGAGGCGGCGAACGAAATCGCGCCCGGGTCCGGCAGCAACATGACAGCTGATCAGCTCGAGGCTGGTGAAGCCCTGCGCCTTCGCACGCAAGCGCTCCCGCAGCCCCTGATCGTTCAGGGTCTCAGAATTGAGCTTTTGGCCATCAAGATAAACTTCACCGGGACGACCATGACCGATCCAGCGAACTGTCGATTTTGGATTTAAATCGGGTATCATCGAAACCAGCAGATAAAACTACGTATGATCATCATACTATGGCCCTGCGGAGCCCACCCAAAGCATTAAAGATTATGCATTATTGTTAATGATATTAACCTGAAAAAGGCCGCGATATGCCATCTATTAGATGGAAGAACACCCGGCTAAGGCGCAAAGACGAGCCGAATCGGAGCGTTTCTGGTGAGGATTTCATCATCCGGCTCCGCCCTGACCCCCTGCGTTGCTCCCATAACGCAATCCGGGTAGAATCGAACCTGGTCCGGGCGCCCTACCCAATCATCGCTTGATCTCCCAGCCCCGGCTCGCTACGTGAGGGTCTGCAGTCTGCGTCGGGCTGTAGCGCAGCCTGGTAGCGCGTTCGTCTGGGGGACGAGAGGTCGCGGGTTCGAACCCCGCCAGCCCGACCATTTTTCCACGCACATCATCAGTCTGTTCGAACCATCTTCCTCAACACCAATTCGCACCCGCAGGATTGAGTCCCATGGCCAGAGCCAGCCTGATGTCTTCCCTGATTTCATCGATCATCGACGCCCCCACCAAGTGGCTGGGGGGCGGCGGATCGGCGACCACGGCCGAGCGCCTGATCGAGCAATGCCAGCGACTGATCAGCTCGGCCGGTGAAGCCTCCGGCGTCGCGTTGGCGCAGGACGTGCTCGCCTCCTACGCCGCGCTGGACGCCGACTTCCACCTTGAATTCTTCACCCGGCTGGCGATCGACTTCGACCCCGCCCCGGAACAGGTGCTGCAGGCCGCGAACCGCTTCGCCGCTGACAACTCACCGCAGACGCTGAAAACCCTGATGGCGACGGTCGAGCCCAAGCGCCGGAGCCTGCTGCGCAAGCTCAACCAGGCACCGGGCGGGACCGAGGCGCTGGTGCATATGCGCGAGGCTCTGCTGCCGCTGCTGCGCGACCATCCCGAGCTCAAGCGGGTCGATGCCGACTTCGAGTTCCTGTTCAACGCCTGGTTCAACCGCGGCTTTCTGGTGCTCTACGCCATCGACTGGTCGTTCCCGGCGAACGTGCTGGAAAAGCTGCTCGAATACGAGGCGGTGCACGAAATCCAGAGCTGGGACGACCTCAAGAGCCGGGTACAGCCGCAGGACCGGCGCTGCTTCGCCTTCTTCCACCCTGCCATGCCCGACGAGCCGCTGATCTTCGTGCAGGTCGCACTGATGAAGACCATGCCGGCGGCGATCGACGAGGTGTTTGACCCCGACCGCGAGGAAGTAACGGCGGAGCAGGCAACGACGGCGGTGTTCTACTCGATCACCAACTGTCAGGTTGGCTTGCGCGGTGTATCGTTCGGAAACTTCCTGATCAAGCAGGTGGCCAGCGACCTCTCCCGCGAACTGCCAGGGCTTAAGGCCTTCTGCACGCTCTCGCCCGTCCCGGGTTTCGGCAAATGGGCGCGGCAGGATGCGACAGCGGCGGCGGCGGTCACGAGGCTGGAGACGATCCAGAAGACCCCCGACTGGCAGGACGACAAGGTGCTGTCGGCCGAGGCCCGCTCCCTGCTCGAGCCGCTGGCCGCGCGCTATTTCCTGCGCGAGCAACGCAGCGACAGCCAGCCGATCGACCCGGTGGCGCGCTTCCATCTGGGCAACGGCGCCATCCTCGACCGGCTCAACCCGGCAGGAAACCTGTCAGCGCGTGGTCTGGATGAAGCGCTGGGGCTGATGGTCAACTACCGCTACGACCTCAGCAAGGTCGAAGAGAACCACGAGGCCTACGTCAACGACGGCGTTCGTGACCGCCTCTAAGACCATCAGCGATCTGGCGAAATAAGTGCCGCAACGGCTGCGGCGACCCGTTCGGGCTGCTCCATGACCAGATCGTGGCTGGCGTCGTCGACGACCTCGACCGTCGCGCGCGGGATCAGCGTGGACAGCACCTCTGCTGACTCAACCGGGATCAGCGTATCCTTGGCGCTGAACAACGCGTGAACCGGCGTGCCCTGTATGCTCAGGGTCTCGAAGCTCTCCCCCATGCCGTCGAGCGGGAAGTTGCGAAGCGTGCTGAGCAGCGCCGCGTAGTAACCGGGTATCGCCGCCTGTTGCTTAACGGCGGCGTTGGCCATCTCCCGCACCGCCGGGTCGGGTGATGACGAAACCGCGATATCCGGGCCGATCCAGCGCCAGATCAGGTCGCCGATCACCGGCACCCCCAGCCAGCCCAGACTCATGGGCCGCGACAGCCGCAGCCCCGCCGTGACCACCAGCACCAGTCCCCGCACCTGCCCCGGGTAGTGCGCGGCGAAGTCAGCCACGATCGCCCCGCCCATGGAGTTGCCGACAAGAACCGCCGGCTCTTCCACGCCGACGGCGTCGAGGAACTCGGCCAGCATCTGGTTATAGAGCCCCCGATCGTGGCGCACGTCCGGCCGGTCGCTGAACCCGCGACCATAGAGGTCGGGGGCAAACACCCGGTATCCGGCACCCTCAAGCAGTGGCCCGAGGAAATTGAAGCACCAGCTGGCAAAGGAAAACCGTGGACCAGCACCACCACAGGCCCGTCGCTCGGCCCGGCTGCGCGATAGTGCACGCGGCCGTGGGAAAGGCTGACAAACTGCTGGGGTTCCTGAGCCATAGGGCACCTTGTTCGATTTTTATAAAAAAAATGGATCGGGCGTAAACGCTATGCCAGTCTGCCCGTGTAAGGCTTCTGAAACAACGAACTTTCGTGTGCTGGAATGGACCTGGATCAAACCGATTTCTCAGCCCTGTTGGCAGGGGAAGAACGCGCTTGGAGCCGGTTTATTCTCAATGCACGACCCGTTTTGGAGGCCGCCGTGCACCGAACCTTTGCCAGACAGGGATTGAAGCCCGACGCCGGGCTGTTTCAGGATGCGATCAGCGCGTCGCTGGAGCGGCTGACGGCCGATGACTTTGCCCTGCTGCGCCGGTTTGACCCCGGCCGCGGCTCGATCCGGGCCTTTCTCGCTGTGGTCGGGGGCTCGACCGCATCGAACAGCCTGCGCGCCGCGCGGCGGCACAACGGTGCCGACCTGAGCTTGGCGGAGACGATTGCTGTCGCCCCGGCAACCGGGGGGCAGAAGATTGCCGAGGTCGTGCCCGAAGGCCTGCTCAGCGACCGCGAAGGGCTGGTCCTGCGGCTGACCTTCGAGCGAGACCTGCAGGGGCCGGATATCGCCCGGGTGCTGGGGATTTCCGAAAACACCGTGCGCGTGCTCAAGGCGCGGGCGCTGAAGAAGCTACGCGACGCCGGCTTGCGGCCCGATGGGACCTTTCCCGATGACCGCCACGCTGAGCACGACACGGCGTTGGCCCCGGCCGACGACCGACATGCAGGGGACAGGGCATGACCGACAACGACGATATTCTGATCCTGATCGCCCGGCGGGCGGGCGGGGAGCGCCTGAACCGGGAGGAACAGGCCGCGCTCGACCGCGCCATGCTGGCCGACCCGGACCTTGCCCTGCTCCTGCTGGATGCCGCCGACGTGGCGGCGCAGGCGACCGACGCCGCAGCGGCAGCGAAGCAGGAACGCCGCGCCTCAGGCGGACGGGTGCGGATGGCGGCGCTGGTCATGGGACTGGCTGCCTGCTTCGGGCTGGGCGCGACCGCCGGGGCGCAGCTGGCCAGCGGCCTGCTCTCCGGTGGCAGTCTGGGCAACAGCAGCAGCAGCCAGCCAACCATGCAGGTCGAGTTTCGGGGGTCGGCGACGCGCTGAACCTCAAACTCCGCACCGGTAGCCGGGAGAAATAAGCCATGAAAAACCCGCTCATCCTGTGGATCGCGCTCGGATCGCTGTTCCTCAACATCGGTGTGGTCAGCGCCGCCGGTTATGTCATCTGGCAGAACTGGGGAAACCCGGCCGGAGAGGAAGACCCCTGGGCCGCGCTGGAGGAAACCGGCTTCGACGACAACGACTGGGCTGACCTCGACGCCCTGCTTGAAAGCCGGGACATCAGCATCGACGAGCTGGTGGTGCGGATGGACGAACAGACCGACTTCGTGCTCGAGCAGCTCTGGGAAGAAGACATCCAGCCCGAACTGCTGTTCGAGACCTTCAACCAGATCGAAGACGAGCGCACGGCCCTGTCCCGGGCGCTGTTCGAAGACTTTGTCGGCTACCTGGCCACCCTGCCGCTGGATAAGCGTGGGGCGCTGATGGAGCTGCTGTTCGAAGGGGAGGATTTTGTCCTGTGGCCCCTCTGATGAGACCGACCTGAGCTGACCTGATCTGACCTGAAGCCGGGCCGCTACCATTCCCCACAATCCGGTGCTGCCCGGCACCAACCGACTGAACCTGACTGGCGAACCACACCTCATCTTCAAGGAGACGAAAGATGAAAACCCTGAACCCTGCCCGGCTTCTGGCCGGCGCTGCGACCCTCGCCCTCGGTACGGCAATGGGGTCGGCCCTGACCCCCGCTTTCGCCCAAACCAGCGTCGGCAGCGCCGATCTGAGCCAGCCGCTGAGCGCCGGAGACGTGCGCCACGCCCTGACCCGCACCAGCTTCGGCGCGGCACCGGGCGACCTCAGCGCTTTTGTGGGGCAGCCCCGCAGTGCGCTGGTCGCCAGTATCCTCGACGACACCCGGGCGCCCGAAACCCAGCCCCTGCCCCAGTATCTTTACGACTGGCCGATCCCCGTGGAATTTCTCTACGCCAAGAACGAGACCCTCGGCGAGCTGGCGGTGGGCCAGCAGTTCATCAACCTGCAGGCCCTGCAGGGATGGTGGGCCGTGGAGATGATCAACTCTGCCAGCCCGGTCAAGGAGCAGATGACCCTGTTCTGGATGGACCACTTCGTCACCTCCTTCGAAAACCACGAAGACGCGCAGCTGACGGCGAGCAAGTTCCTCACCATCCGCAACAGCCTCAATGGCTCGTTCCGGGACATGCTGGCGCTGCAGCTGCGTGACCCGTCGATGCTGCTCTATCTCAGCAACGTCGAGAACGTGAAGGGCGCCCCGAACGAAAACCTCGCCCGCGAACTGCTGGAGCTGTTCACGCTTGGACAGGGGC
Organism: Rhodospirillaceae bacterium; assembly: GCA_038141425.1. GTDB lineage: Bacteria > Pseudomonadota > Alphaproteobacteria > UBA7985 > UBA7985 > UBA7985. The sequence goes on from JAYQIC010000001.1 coordinate 65,547, forward strand.
GCGGCTACACCGAGGCCGATATCCGCGAGGTGGCCCGCGCGCTGACCGGCTACGGCATGGACGAGCGCGGACGTTTCCGCTTCTGGGAGGGCCAGCACGATGACGGCAAGAAGACGATCTTCGGCCAGTCCGGACGGTTTAACGCCGACAATCTGCCCGACCTGATCCTCGCCCAATCTGCTTCGGCCCCTATATCGCCGAGCAGCTGTGGCGCTACTTTATCTCCGAGACCCCCGACCCGGCGCAGATCGACACCATGGTCGCGCGCTGGCGGGACGCTGACTGGGATCTGCCGACCCTGTACCGCGCTCTGTTGGAAACCCCGGCGTTCTGGGAACCGGGTAACCACGGCACCCTGATCAAATCACCGGTCGAGCTGTTCGTCGGCTTCAACCGCAGCTTCGGCACCGCGCCGAGCTATCTGGGCGAGATCGCCGACTGGAGTGAGGAGGCTGGTCAGGCGCTGTTCTTCCCGCCGAACGTTGCCGGTTGGCAGGAAGGAGCGAACTGGATCAACGACTCAAGCCTCGCGCTGCGCTCGACCGCGCTGCGGGACCTTGGCGAAATGTGGATCTACGATGATTTTGACGCCGGGTCGGCGCCCGCTGCGCCTGCAGCAGGGCAAGCCGCGCAAGGGGCCGAGACCAACGGCTGCCGCGTGGGCGAGGTCGCGCTGGGCTGGGCCTGGCAGTTCCGCGACGATGACTGGCAGGAGACCGGGGTCGAGCTGCAACTCTACGACGTCGGGTTCCGGGGACAGACCTTCCGCGATTTCCGGTTTTTCGTCGGATGGGGGCAGGAGCCGGGCACAAGCCGCGGCGAAAGCGAAGTTTACCTCGGTGTCGGCAGTGAGAACTGCGGCGCGGGCTGCCCGCTGCAGGCCCTGCTCGCCCGCACCCTGCCTTATGTCGACGAAGACGGCTTGCGAGGAAGAGATTGACGAAGAAACCGGCGTCGAGTTCTTCATCTCACCCGATGACATGTCCGACGGCGTACGCAGCCTGAGCGGCGATGAAGCCGATTTCCTCGCCGCGCTGGTGCGCGCCCTGCCTGACCTGATCAAGGCGGTCCGCAACGACCAGACCTGGACCTATCTGGCCGAGGATGCGGCCGAAGACCCCGGCGAAAGCGCGCCAAGCTTCGGCGATGTCCAGCGGGCGGCCAAAGAAGTCGCCAACCGCTTCGCAAAGCGCGGCACCCTTGCCCGTGCCCTGCGGCAGGCGCCAAGCCTCGAACGCGGCTACAGCCGGGCGAACAGCCTCGGCCTCGCCCCGGAGCTGCTGGCTCTGGCGGGTCCGGGGAGCGCAGGCGCGACCCCGGACGAAGAGCGCGTGGATGACGTTTACAGCGCGCTCTATGATCAGGTCGTCGCCCGCTATCAGGCTCGGTTGAGCGAAACCCACGCCGGGCCGCAGGACTGGCTGGCCGCCCTGCCCGCCGATCTGCAGACCGCAGAGGCCATCGAAGGCCTGCTGCTGCCCGTGCCGAACCCGGATCTGGCCACAGCATCTTTTGCGATCGAGGACGAAGAAAGCCTCGAACAGCTGCTGACCGCGCTGATCCTCGACCCCCGCTTTAACCTGAAATGACAGCCCAGCTGTGACTGGATAAAAGGAACACGACCATGACCACCGAACTGTCCATGAACCGCCGGAGCTGGCTGCGTCTGCTGGGAGCCTCCGCCGCTGCCCTTCCTGTGCTGAGCACGCCGGTTTGGGCGGCGGGCGCCGCCACCGGGGGCAATCACACCCTGATCCTGATCGAACTCGAAGGGGGCAACGACGGGCTGAACACGCTGATCCCCTTCCGAGACGACAACTACCACCGCGCCCGCCCGACGCTGGCGCTCACCGGCTCGCAGGTGCTGGGGCTGAACAGCGACAGCGGCCTGCACCCCAGTCTCGGCGGGCTGGCACGAACGTGGGAGCGGGGCGACCTGCGCCTGATCGAAGGCGTGGGCTATCCCGACCCCAACCGCAGCCACTTCCGCTCGATCGAAATCTGGAATGCCGGGATGGGGGCGGACAGCAACGCGACCCAGGGCTGGATCTCACGGCTGATGAGCGGCCCCGAGGGCGGGCTGGCGCTGGACACCGACGGCATCCGGCTGGGCGGTGAAATGGGGCCGCTGCGCGGGCCGGGCCGCTTTACCGGGCTGGAGGAAATCGAAGGCTTCTTCGAGCAGACCGACGCCCTGCGCGCCGCCGGGGTTCTGGGCGGCTACGACGACACGGACGAAACCGGTGGCTCAATGGGCGCAGGTACGATGGACACCAGTGCCGCCGCCCATGCGGTCCGGCCCTCGGGCGGGAATGCGGCGCTGGACCACGTGCTGAGCGTGCACAGCAACGCGCTGGGCACCGCCGACCTGCTGGAGCGGAAAATCCGCGCCTCGGCGCAGCGTGACTTCGGCATGCCCGACAGCCTGCTGGGGCTACAGCTGACCGTGGCGCTGCAGCTGCTCGACGCCGGTGTGAGCACCCCGGTATTCAAGGTCAGCCACGGCGGATTTGATACCCACGCCAATCAGGAAGAAGAGCACGCCTTCCTGCTCTCCGAACTCGATGAAGCCTTGGCGGGCTTTGAGCGCGCCGCCGCGGGACATGGGCCTGTGGCAGCAGGTGACGCTGATGACCTACTCGGAGTTCGGGCGCCGGTTCCACGAGAACGGCTCGGCGGGCACCGACCACGGTACGGCGGCACCGGTGATCCTCGCCGGCGGCGCGGTCAAGGGCGGGCTGGGCGGCCAGCGGCCGTCGCTGGAGGCGCGCGATCTGGTTGACCGCGACATGGTTCACACCACTGATTTCCGCAGCGTCTACGCCGGCCTCGCCCGCGACCTGTGGGGGCTGGATCCGACCCGCGCGGTCGGTGGTTCAGGTGCTGGCGGAGGGGCGTTCTCGCCAGTCCGCATCCTCGGCTAGCACTGACTGGGAAGGGGGCCTCACCGCCCCCTTTTCTGTTTCCATGCGATCAGCCGGAACACAGACCCGGGTCACTATGATTTCTATAAAGGCGCATCAAAATCAGCGGCTTGCATAGATGACAACACTCGTCTTAGTGGCCAGAGAGGTTTTCAGGCGGACTCAACCTCACGAAGCAGTTCGACTTCGGTCCCGTCATCAAAATGAGCTTTAACCTCGAGCCGCCCGCCGAAACTTCGTACCAGTGCAGCTAAACGGCTGACCTTCATATCACCATCGCGCTCAATCTTGGAAACAGCGGGCTGGGAAATCCCCTGCTCCGCAGCAATTTTGGCTCTGCGTCAGGTTCAGGGCCTCGCGGAGGGCAAGGAAGTCCACAACTTCTCCACGAAGTTCTGTCGATCGCCGACGAGCCGCTTCCCGGACACGATCGCTCAACCGAATATTCTGCCTGCATTTCTGTTCTGGAGACAGCCATTAGTCTTTTTCCTTGGTCAGATGGTCTTCGAGGCGTTGAGCCGCCGTCGTTATGAGTCGTTTGTAGAACCGCCGTTCATTGGTTCCCTGCTTGTCACCGCCGAGTAACACAACAGCCTGAGCATCTCCGTAAAGCGCATAGGCTACGCGCCACACCTGCCGTCCGACAGAGAACCGCAGCTCACAGATTTTTCCCTGAAGGTGGCTGGCATACTTGGTCTTCAGAAGGTCTGGCCCCCATTCCTCCAGCAGATCGACCATGGCTTCGGTTTCGATTTGAACGTCTTCGTCGAATTGCAGAAGCTCGTCGGCGAAGTCATCATGATAGAATACCGTAACCATGACCTGAATAATAACCAATAGGTTATATCTGGTCGCCAGGGCTGTCGCTTCTCCCATTCCCGCACAGCAAGTGACAAAGCCCGCAGAAGCGCGCAGACCTGAACCAGCGTCGCCGCACCAGTCCAACGGCGATCAACCGAGCGTCAGCGGCAGCGCCATCTACGGCAGCCAGCCAGCAACGCCAACGACAAACCAAGGCAGGCCCGAACACCAGCATGGGAATCCTTGCGACCTTTGCCCTCGGCGGGGCGGGCGGACTTCTGTTCTTCGCCCTCAACCTGCCCGCACCGTTCATGCTCGGCTCGGTGATCTGCTGCTGGATCGTCGGCGGGCTGATCCGCCCCCTTTCCCGGCTGATGGACCCCGCGCACCGCATCCGGCAGGGCGCGCTGGCGCTGGTCGGGGTCGTGCTCGGCTCCTACGTCACGCCGTCGCTGGTGCAGCAGATCCCGCAGTGGTGGCCGAGCCTGCTGCTGGTCTCCGTCGTCTCGATGGCCATGGTCTGGGGCCTATGGCTTCCTGCGCCTGTGCAAGCTCGACCGCGCCACCGCGTGGTTCTCCGCCCAGCCCGCAGGCCTGTCGGAGGTGATCGCCATCGCCCGCGACTACACCGACAAGGACTACGTCGTCGCGCTGATCCACCTGATCCGGGTGTCGACCGTGTTCATCGCCTCGCCGCTGGTGGTGTGGCTGATGGTGGAGGATTTCGACGGCCAGAGCCTGCCCGGCGGCCAGACCCACCTGTGGCAGACCCACTGGCTGACCTGGGTCCAGTACCCGGTGATCGCCATCATCGGTGTGCTCGCCGGGCGTGCGCTGCGCTTCCCGCTCGCCTTCCTGCTCGGCCCCATGCTGCTCAGCGCGCTGTGGGCGGCGCTGGGGGTGCTGCCCTTCGAACGCCCGTTCGAGGGGGTGGCGGTGCTGCAGGTGATCCTCGGCAGTTCCATCGGCGCGCGCATGGCGCAGGTGAGCTTCGCCAAGCTGTGGCGCTACGTCCCCATGGCCTACGGTGTGGCGCTGTTCATGCTGCTGTGCGCGGCGGCGGGCGCGTGGGTGTTCAGCCTGCTCACCGCGCATCCCTTCGCGCGCAGCTTCATCTCGGTCTCGGCGGGCGGCGCCTCCGAGCTGTCGCTGCTCGCCGTGGCGCTGGGCTACGAGGTTGCCTTTGTCACCCTGCACCACCTCTACCGCATGTTCTTCGTGCTCTGGATGATGCCGCTGGGCAATCCGCCCAAGCGCGCGCCGGGGATCCGGGTGATCCCGCACAACCCGGACGACAGCGCCCCATAAATCCCCGCCATCGACCGCGTGCATGGCAAGTTCGCAGCGCAGGCGACAGTTATGACTTGAAGGCCCGCGCAGGCCGGAGTAAACCCGCTTCCACCGACGCCGGAAGTCCCTGTGACGGTCCGAAGCGGGAATGGGCGATTAGCTCAGTTGGTAGAGCATCTCGTTTACACCGAGAGGGTCGGCAGTTCGAGCCTGTCATCGCCCACCATTCCCCCTTCCCGCGCCCAGAACGCACAGCCAGAAAACCCAGCAAAGCACGCAGCACAACGCCGCCGCAACGCCAATGCGCGTGGGCTGGTCTTTTGTCTCCGGTGGCTTCGGGCTAGATTGCCGCCCATGGACCTCGACCCCACCACAGCAGCCGCGACAGCGACGACCAGCGACGCCGACTGGACCGGCTCGGGAACCGGCGCTGCCCCCGATCAGCCGCGCATTTCCCGCGACAGCACCAACTTCAAGCGCCTGCACCGGCGGTTGGCGCGCGAAATGGGCAAGTCCATCGCCGACTACAGCATGATCGAGGACGGCGACCGCATCATGGTCTGCCTCAGCGGCGGCAAGGACAGCTACACCCTGCTGACCCTGCTCAGCGAGTTGCAGCGCCGGGCGCCGGTGTCGTTTGAACTGATCGCCATGAACCTCGACCAGAAGCAGCCGGGCTTTCCCACCGACGTGCTGCCGCGCTTCCTCGACGGTCTGGGGGTCGAATACCGGATTATCGAAGCCGGATACCTATTCGATCGTGCAGGAAAAGGTTCCGGCGGACCGGGTCGCCTGCTCCCTATGCTCGCGCCTGCGTCGCGGTGTGATCTACCGCACCGCTGAAGAGCTGGGAGCGACCAAGATCGCGCTCGGCCACCACCGCGACGATATGGTGGAGACGCTGTTCCTCAACCTCTTCCACGCCGCCCGGCTCAAGGGCATGCCGCCCAAGCTGCTCACCAACGACCGGCGGCACGTGGTGATCCGGCCGCTGGCCTACTGCGCCGAGGCCGATATCGCCAAGTTCGCACGCGGCATGGAGTATCCGATCATCCCCTGCACCCTCTGCGGCACCCAGCCCCGGGCACAGCGCGCGCAGATCAAGGCCATGCTGCAGGACTGGGAGCGCGCCAACCCCGGTCGTCTCGACACCATCTTCCGCGCCATGCAGGACATCCGCCCTCGCAGCTGGCCGACAGCAGTTTGTTCGACTTCGCCGGGCTTGAAAGCCAGCGCGAGGCCATGCCCGACCGCAGCGACGACGCGCCGGTGTTCGAGCACTATTCCAGCACCCACGCGCTGTTTTCCTTCGACTGATCAGCCCCTTTCACGGCGCTTCGGCCTTCCCTGATCAGCCTGAAGTGATATAGCTATGTGCGAATTCGCTTTCATGGGGGATTGGCTATGCTCAACCGCAGAAAACTACTGACACGTCGCAACCTCAGCCGCCGCGCTCGCCGCTTTGGGGCTGGGTGTCGTCCCAGCCTGCGCCACCGACACCGCCAGCGAAGGCAGTGACGCCGCAGCGGACGCGGACCTGTCGGCTGAAAGCAAGCTCAGCATCACCGACGAAGAGCTGCTGGCCATGGGCTTCGACCCGGCTTCTCTGGTCGAGTACCAGGCGCTGGACCGGGAATACTATCCGTGCTGGGCGGTGATCGACGCCGACCTCGCCAACGCCTCGGTGACGCGCGGGGACAGCGCCGAGCTGCAGAAGGACGGCGTGGTTGACCCGGACCTGCCACTCGCCGTCGAGCACTACGTCATTTTCCGCTGGGACATGTCGGAGGTGATTGCGGTCGTCCGGCCTGAATAGGCACAGGAAAACGCCTGCCGCCAAGCGCTAGATGGGACGGCGCACCAAAGTCGGCAGGCCTGCGCCAGCGGCTTCTATCCGCGCGACCGCTTGTGCCAGCGGTTCAGTCACCACGGCCATGGCGTGGGCGCTGGCGTGGATCAGCTGGCTGTCGTCGACCATCAGCGCGACATGACCATCCCAGAACAGCAGGTCGCCGCGCCGGAGCGCCTGACCATTCGCCTGCCAATCCGTGCCAAAGCTTTCACCAACGCTGTCATCGAGCCAGTCGAGCGGATCGCCGGCTTGCATATCGCTGTCGCGCGGCAGATCGCGGCCACAGGCGGCAAAGGCGCGCTGCACCAGCGCCGAGCAATCCAGCCCCAGCGACGATCGCCCACCCCACAGGTAGGGCGTGTGCAGGAACATTTGCGCCACCGTCACCGGATCAGCAGCGGCGGCGTCTGCCGCCAGCAGGTGGCCGGTGAAGACCCACTCATCCGGGCCGATGCGGCTGAAGTCTCCGTCCTGTTCCTCGACCCGGACGTCGCTGCCCATGGACAGCGCGGCCGAAACCGGCGCCGTGGAGGTCGGGGGTCGCGTAAACGAAGCTGCGCAGCGCGCCCAACCGATGGGTCGGCTCGGCAATATCCGGGGAAAGCGCGGCGGTCGGGATATAGCCGACCGTGCCGTCGGTCTGCAGCTGGCACCACGAAAAGCCGTCCCGGTCCTCGAACACCATCACCCGCTCGCCCAGCAGCGCTTCGCTGGCCCGGTCTGCGCGGGCATCGGGCTGGGCGAAAATCGGCACGACCGGGGCGATGACCTGCTCCAGCGCGCCGTCGACCACCGCGTGATCCTCGGGCAGCAGGTCGGCAAGACGGCTGTCGGCGAGGTCGGGGCGGACGGCGTGGCGGCGGGGGTCAAACACGGGCGAATATCCGGCTGGTGGGTGCTGTTTCGAGGCCGCGCAGACCTAGCATGATTGATTGCCCGCCTGACCAAAACCCGGTTCACCAGACTTCGGCCGCCACCCGGCGCATGTTCTGCCCCAGCACCTTATCAGCGATCCGGGGGCCAAGGTGATCGTCGAGCAGCCCCGGAAGCATCGCCCATGCCTCGGGCGCAAGATAGCCCCGCCGATGGCGGTCGCGCTGTGGTCATAGTCGAAGGACTCAGGCCACCAGTGGTGCGGGTCAAAGCTCTCCCCAGTCGCCGGATCGGGCGGCGGGGTCTCGTCCACCCCGTCCTGCCCGAACCACATGTCCGAGCCCAGCCCGACGTGCTCCTCGCCGACCGTGGCCAGTGCGTGATCGATGTAGGGGAGCATATCCTGCGCCGTGGGCGCCCGGTCCAGCCCCATGAACTTTCCCACCCCGGTCGGGCAGACCACGCCGCCGGTTCCGGCGACAGCGCGCATCTGCGCGTCAGAGATGTTACGGGCGTGATCGTGGAGGGCGGCAGCGTTGGCGTGGCTGTACACCACCGGCCGGGTCGAGGTGGCGATGATGTCGAAGGACGAGGCCTCGCCGGTGTGCGAAAGGTCGAGCAGTACGCCGACGCGGTTGGCTTCGGCGACCACGTCGTGGCCCAGCGCGGTCAGCCCCATGGGCGCATCGTGGCAGCCCCCGGCAACGTCGTTGTTGCGGTTATAGGCCAGGTGCATCATCCGCACGCCCTGCGCGTGGAAGGTCGCGACGGCTTCGGCCCGGCCCTGCAGCGGGCGGGCGCCCTCCAGATCGAAGGCGACGCCAGTGACGCCGGGTTGGAGATCGTCGATGGAACCCACCAGCACCAGCCCCGGTGTGGCGGCGATGGCGGCGGTAAAGTGGGCAATGACGGGCTCGATCTGCGCGAGGGGGTTCATGCACATGCCGATGTTAAGCGAGATGAAATCAACCCCGGCGCGCTGGTATGCCAGCAGGTCGCGCACGTCCGTATCCACCGAGATTGGCAGGCAGACGTGGGCGTCCCACTTGAAACGACCGCCCACCTCAGGCGCCTTCGTCGGCCAGCGGTGGATCGGCCGCAACCGGTTGCGCGGTCGAGGCGAAGCGCGGTCTGCGCTTGCTCAGCAGCCGGCTGATGACCACCGTGGCCGAGCGCAGCGAGGAGGTGATGTCGTGCTGCACGGCGAACAGCGCCGGGGCCAGCACCAGCACCACGATCGTCCCCAGCCCAAGGCCATAGACGATGGTCAGCGACGGCGGGATCAGGAACTGCGCCTGCACCGAAGTCTCGAACAACAGGGGCATCAGCCCGCCGATGGTGGTCAGCGAGGTCAGCAGCACTGGCCGCAGCCGGTCGGCGGCGCCGTCGAGGATGGCGTTGCGCACCGGCTGGTGCCGCGCCCGCCGCTCGATGGTGCTGATCAGGACGATGCTGTCGTTGACGATAATCCCGGTCAGGCCGACAAACCCGATCAGCGACAGGAAGCTCAGCACCTGCCCGTGGATCAGGTGGCCGAAGATCATCCCGACGAAACCCAGCGGGATGATCGCCATCACGATCAAAGGACGGAAGAACGACTGGAACACCCACGCCAGCGTCAGGAAGATCAGCGCCATGGCAATGATCAGCACGTTGCGGAAGCCGATCAGGAACTCGCGCTCTTCTTCTGACTCGCCCTCGAAGGCGACCTGCACACCGAAGTCACCCTCCAGCGCGCCGATGGCGCCGATTTCGCGCAGGCGGGCTTCGACGTCACCGACGTTGCCCGTGTCTTCGTTGAGCTCGGCCTGCACCGTGATCCGGCGCGCGCCGTCGCGGGACTGGATCAGGGAGAACCCGGCGATTTCGGTGAAATCCACCACCTGATTGAGCTTCACCGGCGTACCCGCAGGCGTGTAGAGGTCGAGCCCGGCGAGGAAGTTGGCGGTCTGCACGGCTTCATCGACCTTGACCGTCACCGATATCTCGCCGTCGTCGCGGACCAGATTGACGGCCGTTTCACCGCTGATCCAGGCACGCAATTGCTGGCCGACACTGCCGGCGTCAAAGCCCAGCGCCGCACCGCGGTCAGAGACCTGCGCGACCAGCTGCGTGGTGCCATAGGGCGTGTCGTCCTCGGCTTCGGAGACCCCTTCGATGCCGTTGAGGAAGGCCGATAGCTGCAGGGCTGCGGCTTTGAGCTTCTCGGTCTCACCGCCGACCAGCGCCACCGAGATCGCGGAGGCATCGCCCCCGCCAAAGGAACGCCGCGACGCAAGGCCTTCGAGCTTTGGGTGTTTGGGGATCGACTGCAGGCCGAAGAACAGCGAGCGGGTGCCGTATATGCGGGTGTCCTGCTCGACCAGCTCGACCCGCACGTTGCCCAGCAGGTCGGGATCGGCGACTGAGCCGGTGCCGCCGAAGCCAAAGCCACCACGGGCACCGACCTGGCTGAAGATCACCACCACGTCGTCCTCGGGCGGGACGCTCTCGATCCGCTCTTCAAGACGCTCGATCTTGGCGGCGAGCACGCGCTGATCGTACTGGCGCTTGGGCCAGGAGTACCAGGCCCCCTCGCCCATGTCGTCGAGCTCGCGCTGCATGTTGGACAGGTGGCTGGTGCGAGCATCACGGATCAGCTCGGGCACGTAGGCCTCGGCCATCATCAGCTGCTCGAGCGTGTCGGCGCGGGTCGCGCCCTCGACCATGGTGAGGTTGACGTCGACGGTATTGTTCTCGGGCCGGATGAAGAATGACCAGCGCGGCGAGCCGGTCAGGACCATGGCAATGGCGTAGACGAAGATCACCAGGACCCCGGCCAGCAGCGGATAGCGCGCCCAGACGAAGAAGCCGACCATGGGCCGGAACATGCGCAGGCGGACGTGCTCGAAACCGGCGTCAAAGCGGGTGCGGAAACCGGCAATGGCGGCGTTGATCGGGGTTGGATGGCCATTGCCCGAACGCAGGCGCCGCTCGGCGCGCTCCCGCTGCTTGAGGGCGTGGTACATATGCCCGGGCAGGACGAGGAAACACTCGATCAGCGAGGCGATCAGCACCGCGACCACGGTCACCGGAATATCGCTGGCGATCGATCCCAGTCGTCCCGGCAGGAAATACAGCACCCCAAAGGCGACGATGGTGGTGGTCGCGGCGGCGATGACCGGCCCGATCATGCGCTTGGCCCCGATGATCGCGGCCTTGGCCGGCTTGTAGCCCTGCTGGTGCAGGAAATCGGCGTACTCCCCCACCACAATGGCATCGTCGACAATGATCCCCAGCGACAGGATCAGCGCGAACAGCGTGAACATGTTGATCGACAGACCCAGCGCCCACATGACCCCCAGCGTCGCGGCGATCGACACCGGGAATACCAACGGCGATCCAGAATGCCGTCCGCATGTTGAGGAACAGGAACAGGAAGGCGAGCACGATCAGCACGCCGTAGAATGCGTTGTCGCGCAGCAGCAGCACCCGGCCGAGGATGAGGTCGGCACGGACGTCGTAGTTCTCGATGGTGATGTTGGCAGGCAGGGTCGGCCGGATCTCTTCGAGGTACTCGCGGATCACGGCCTGCTGGCGGATGGCATCACCCTCCGGGCCGCGCCGGATCTGCAGCGAGATGGCGGGCTCGCCCTGAAAATAGATGGAGCGGCCGGTGTCGGGGACGGATTCTGTGACCTGCGCAACGTCACGGACGCGGATGACGGTGCCATCAGGCTCTGCACGGATTGGCGAGTCCGCGATGCTGCCGGCGCTGGCCTCGGTACCGAGCGTGCGCACCGCCCGCTCCCCGCCCAGCGTCCCGGCGGGCAGATCATTGGCCCGACGTGCAATCGCGGCAGAAACGTCGGGCGGGGTCAGGCCCAGACGGCGCAGGGCGGCTTCATCGACCTCGACCTCGATCTCCGGATTGCGAGCGCCCTGCACGTTGACTTCGAGCAGGCCACGGGTCAGCAGGTCGTCGCGCATGCGCTCGGCAATGGTCTTCAGCCCGGACTGCGACAGCGGCCCGGCGATCAGGATCGAGGAAACGGGGTCGCGGAAGGCGGAAACCCGGATGCGGGCATCGGCGGCGTCTTCAGGAAAGCTGTTCTCGACCGCATCGACGGCCGAGGTCACGTCGGCCAGCGCCTGCTCCATATCCGTGCCGGTCTTAAACAGCAGCGAGAACACAGCCGCATTGTCGTTGGCCGATGCGAAGACTGAATCGACGTTTTCGAGGAAACGCACTTCGGGCTCGAGCACCTGCACGATGGCCTCGTCGACCGAGGCTGCTGGTGCATCAGGCCAGCTGACGTTGACGGTAATGCGCTCCTGCACAAAGTCCGGGAAGAACTGGGTGCGCAGGTTGAAGAATGCCCAGACCCCGGCAGCGATCATCAACATCATCAGGATGTTGGCTGCCGTTCCGTGCCGGGCAAAGGCGGCGATGAAGCCCTTCTCCACGTCGGTGTCGCGAATGACTTCGGGGCGTTCGGGGCGGTAAGCGGTCAATGCCATGGTTCAGCCTCCCCCTCAGCCTGCAACCGGCGGGGATGGCGGGAAGCAGCTGTCCAGATCGATCCCGGCGCGCTCCTTGAGACCCGCCATCCGGGATGGGTCCTGAATGGTGCCGCGTTCCAGCGCGGGAATGATGAAGCCCTTTGGCATGGCGGGCAGGTCGGAGTTCTCGACCAGCTCGATCAGGCAGGATTGCTGTTCAGCGGTCAGGTCAACCGGGCCATCGCCGGTTGGGAACCCGCCGGGGTCGGCCTCGGCCGCAGCTTCAACCATCGCGGCAGCGGGTTGAGAGGCCGGGAAGCAGCTGTCCAGATCGATCCCGGCACGCTCCTTCAGGCCCGCCATCCGGGATGGATCCTGAATGGTGCCGCGTTCTAGCGCGGGAATGATGAAGCCCTTGGGTGCGGCGGGCAGGTCGGAGTTCTCGACCAGCTCAATCAGGCAGGTCTTCTGCTCATCCGTCAGGTCAACCGGGCCGTCGCCGGTCGGGAACCCGCCGGGGTCAGCTTCGGCCACAGCGGCCACTTCTGGCGCGGGGGAAGCAGGAATCGATATCCAGCCCCATGCGTTCCTGCATGCCTTTGAGCCGCTCGGGGTTTTCGATTGTGCCGCTGTCGATCGCGGCGGTGATCCGCTCGCGGGCTCGGTCCGGCAGTCCATCGGCCCCGGCAATCAGGCTCCGCATACATTCCTGCTGGGTCGCATCCAACTCGACCGGACCATCGTCCGGGATGCCGCCAACCGGCGCGGAAGCTTCAGCAACCTCCTTCAGGGACTTCAGGACGGTTTGGATTAACCTTGGTGCCTTCACCCAACTGGATGAAGCGGCGGGCGACGAAAGCATCACCGGGCCGGACCGCCTCACCCGCGACCAGCGTCACGTCGCCCACCTCGCCGAAGGACATCGACCTCGAACACAGTGATGCGGTTGTTATCATCCACGGCGAACATCTCACCTGCAGGGCTGACAGCTTCGGCCGGCACGACAAAGGCACCCCTTCACCGTCGGTTCCGGGAAGCTGTAGGCCATGAACGCGCCCACCGGCGGAACGTTGCCCGGATTGATGTCTTTCAGCCGGGCGAAAATGTCGATCCCGCCCTGGTTCTCGGTGATGGCAACCGCCGTGCGGTCAATCTCGGCCTCGTAGGACAGGATTTGGCTGCCGACGTCCCACGACAGGGTCAGCGGCAGCCCGCGCAGGACGTCGCGGTTACCGCCCGCGCCGATCAGACCACCCAGCTGCTCGTCGGAGAGCTGAAAGCGCAGCTCGAGCTGCGACAGGTCCACGAGCTGCGCAAGAATATCGTTGCTGCCGACCTGGCGGCCCAACGCAAAAGACACGTTCTGTGCCAGACCATCAAAGGGTGCCGTCAGTGTGGTGTTTTCTAGGTTCCGCCGGGCGCGCTCGAGGGTCAGGCTGGCACGCTCGACCGCCAGCTCGGCCGTGGGGACGGCGGCCTCGGAGCGGGCGACGCTGGCTCGGCGTGCGTCGACTTCGCGCGCGCAGCCAGCGCGGCATTCTGGCGTTATCCACCGCAGCGGCGGAAACCACCTCCTGATCGAGCAACTGACGCTGGCGCTCGAGGTCTTCCTCGCTCAACGCAAGCTGTTCTTCGGCCAGCGAAAGCGCAGCAATCTCAACGGCAAGATCGGCCCGCGCGGTCTCAAGCCGGACCCGGGCATCACTCAGGGCGATCTCGGCATCCTTGACGGCGAGGTCAAATTCAAAGGCATCGACACTGAACAGGGTCTCACCTTCGCGGATGAAGGCGCCCTCGACCAGCTCTGGCGCGCTCGACGCGAGCAAGCCACTGACCAGGGGGCGCAAATCTGCCGTCCGCCCGGCGGCGATGGAGCCAAAGCCGGTGATCATCGGGGTGAAGTCCTGAGCTTCAAAAACCTGCAGATCCACCGTGTAAGTCGGCTCTTGAGAGCCGAAAAAACCACCCCCTCGCCCACCGGCAGCTTGGTTGTTCTCAAATCGGGACGAAATCAGGAAAACGCCTACTGCCGCAATGGCTGCAGTAGCGCCCAGCAGCATGGTGAAACCGGCAACGGCACGAAAGGTCGATCGCATGGGGGCTCCGGCACCGCAGTGCAAAAGTGGATACCAAGAAACGATGTACGTCGAAGGACGCCCGATTCATCCCCTCGGTCACGAAAAAAACATGCTGATGGTGGCAGGGTTGCAGGGCTGTGCATGGATTATTCCTGTTCCATCGCATTTTCACGGCTATGGTCCGCGAATTCGTATACGTTACGGTATCGTCTGAAGGAGCCGTGCCCATGTCTGTTGTCATCCGCGCCGTCGGCAGTGCCTTACCTGCGCGGGCCGTTCCCAACGATGACCTGCCGGCGGCGCTGGAAACCAGTGACGAGTGGATCAAGTCCCGCACCGGTATCGCGCAGCGCTATATCGCAGCAGATGACGAAACCACCTCGAGCCTTGCCATCGCGGCGGCTCGTTCAGCGCTGGACAGTGCTGACCTCAAGGCTGACGACATCGACGGCATCATTATCGCCACCACCACACCTGACCTGACCTTCCCTGCCGTTGCCACCATGGTCCAGCGTGAGCTGGGGGTTCCCGCGGGCACCCTCGCCTTCGACGTGCAGGCCGTGTGCGCCGGCTTCATCTACGCCGTTGGTGTCGCCGATGGCTTGCTGCAGGCCGGACGCATGCGCCGGGCGATCGTCATCGGTTCAGAGACCATGACCCGTATTCTCAACTGGGAGGATCGAACCACCTGCGTGCTGTTCGGCGACGGTGCAGGCGCGGTGATCATGGAGCGGGACGACAGCCTCGACGCCCTGACCGGCGAACCCGCGCGGCCTGATCGACCTGCAGATGAACGCCGACGGCAACTTGATCGACATCCTGCACACCACCGGCGGGCCAAGCAGCACCCAGAGCGTTGGTCATCTTTACATGGCTGGTAAGGAAGTCTTCCGACACGCGGTCGAAAAGATGTCCGGCGCCGTTCTCCACTTGCTGGACGCCCACGGCTTTGAGCCTGATGACGTGAAGTGGTACGTCCCGCATCAGGCCAATCAGCGCATCCTTGCCGCCGTCGCAGCGCGGATCGGCGCGCCGCCAGAGCGCTTCATTTCTACCGTTGCCTCCCACGCCAACACGTCGGCAGCCTCAGTGCCGCTGGCCCTGCACGAATTGGAGCAGAGCGGCGAGTTGCAGCGCGGTGATCTGATGGTGATGGCGGGACTGGGCGGCGGCCTGGCCTGGGGCGCGACGCTGCTGCGCTGGTAAGCCGCGCACCCTTTTCCGACATGCAGGCAAAAAAATACCGCCAGCGAAAAACCCCTAAAGAGGGCCTTCGCTGGCGGCCTGATCGTGCCAAAGGACTCGGTTATGAAACGCCGATTTCTGAAAGACAACGTATTGAAAAGCAGGTTTTTCATATCTTAGGCTGGAGTCGCGACTCCAGACAAATTTTCGCCCCGATTCGCCAAAATTGCCCCAATCCCTGCGTTCGTTGTTTGTTCACAACGCATCGCATTACCGGAGTCTGATCGGGATGCCCTCGAGGCCACCGGTCCTGCTGACTGATCCGGTCACCGGCCGACCAGCCTTCCCGGCCCCGAGGGTGAAATGCAAACCGGGCGGGCACTTGCTGGTTTTGAAACGCACGTTTCATTCGACCGGAATTACGGCCATTCAACCCAGCCTCCCACAGCCGTGAAGCGGGCTGGCGTTGAGCCGTTCACGGTTTCACGCACAGGGTGAGTGGCCGCGCCGGGTCCAACCGCGCGGCTTTTTGAAACCCAGCCGCCTGCGTGTTCCACCGCGCTGTGACGGCACGACCCGCCCGACACCCGGCCGGTCGTCTTTGGAGGCTTAAGCATGACCCATCTGGGCGCCCCTGTTCCCTCATCCGCTGAAACCCTGTCGTTCGCCGCGCAAGCGCGCGAGGTGCACTGGAACCTGAGCCGGGCCGACCTGGTCGCCTGGTCGCTGCGCCTGAATGAGGGTGAGCTCAGCGCTCAAGGCGCGCTGGTGGCCCGCACGGGTGAATTCACCGGTCGGTCGCCCAAAGACAAATTTACCGTCCGCGATGCCCTGACCGAGAGCAAGGTCGACTGGGGCGCCGTTAATCAGGCGATGTCGCCCGAGCACTACGACCAGCTTGAAGCCTTGATGGAAGCCGGCGCCGCAGACCAGCGCCTGTTCGTGCAAGACCTGACGGCCGGGGCCGACGAAGGCCTGCAGATCGGCGTGCGGGTGGTGACGGCCTACGCCTGGCACAATCTGTTCGCGTATAACATGTTCCTGCGCCCCTCGCCCGAGACCCGCGCGAGCTTTGCGCCCGATTGGACGGTCATCGACCTGCCCCACTTGACCGCAGACCCATCGGTACACGGAACCGCGTCCGGCACCTTCATCGTGGTCAACTTCAGTAAGCGAACCGTGCTGATCGGCGGCACGCAGTATGCGGGTGAAATCAAGAAATAGATTTTCGGCGTGCTGAATTTCCTGCTGCCCGAAACCGGCGACCTGCCGATGCATTGCTCGGCTAACGTGGGTCCGGCGGGCGATGTCGCGCTGTTCTTTGGCCTCTCGGGAACGGGGAAAACGACGCTCTCGGCCGACCCCGAGCGCGCCTTGATCGGCGACGATGAGCACGGCTGGGGTCCGAATGGCATCTTCAACTTCGAAGGCGGCTGCTACGCCAAGGCCATCAACCTGACCGCCAAAGCCGAACCGCAGATTTACGCGGCCAGCAACCGCTTCGGCGCGCTGCTGGAAAACGTGGTGCTGGACCCGATGACCAGCGAGCCGGATTTCACCGACGTCAGCCTGACCGAAAACACCCGCTCGTCCTACCCCATCGACTTCATCCCGGGGCACGTCAAAACCGGCCAAGGGCGAAACCCGCGTGCTGTAATCATGCTGACGGCAGACGCCTATGGCGTGATGCCGCCGCTGGCGCGGCTTTCGACTGATCAGGCGATGTACCACTTCCTCTCCGGCTATACTGCCAAGGTCGCCGGGACAGAACGCGGTATGGGTAACGAGCCTCAAGCGACATTCTCGACCTGCTTCGGTGCGCCATTCATGCCGCGTCATCCCAGTGAATACGCCGACCTCCTGCGCCAGAAGGTTGAAGCCACAGGTGCGGAGTGCTGGCTGGTGAACACCGGCTGGACTGGTGGCAAGTTTGGCACCGGGCGCCGGATCCCGCTTGAAGCGACCCGGGCGATGATCAGCGCGATTCTCAGCGGTGCCTTCAAGGAAATCGGGTTCCGCGAGGACCCTTACTTCGGCCTGATGGTGCCCGAAGCCTGTCCGTCGGTCCCGGCGGATCTGCTGACGCCGTCCTCGACGTGGCAAAAACTGTCCGAATATGAGGATACGGCCGACGATCTTGCACAGCGCTTCGCCAGCAACTTCGAACGGTTTGTGGATACTGTGCCACAGTCTGTCGTGGAATCTGGGATCGCCCCCGAGTCTGAGCCAGAGCGGAACAACGACGGCCTTATTCCGGTTGTGTTTGGCCCAAGTCCTGCTTAGGTCAGGGCATGAGTGAATACAGCGCCAAGTTCAATATCGGACAGGTCGTCTCCCACCGCCTCTTCGGCTTTCGCGGGGTCATCTACGACGTCGACCCCCAGTATGCCAATACTGAGGAATGGTATCAGTCGATCCCGCAGGAAATCCGGCCCGCCAAGGACCAGCCTTTCTACCACCTGCTCGCGCAGAACGACACGGGCAGCTACGAGGCCTATGTCTCCGAACAGAACCTCGTGATCGACGAGAGCGACAAGCCGATCGAGCACCCCGGCATTCTGGAGTATTTCAACGAGCCCAAGCCCGGCTTTTACCAGCTGCGCGAGGTTCTGGCGCATTAGGCCGCCTTTCAGCTGCTAACCGCTGCTTTCCCCTGCCCATTCCCGGTGATTCGGAAATAAACGTTTGTTTTCGGCATCCTAATAGGTTAATTAATTCTCAGTTTTTCACGTTATGCGCCTGTTTATGGGCGTGTGCTGGCTTTTTCTGAGGCGCCGATACGGGGCTGAGTACGCATTTCAAGCAGGTAATTTTATGCACGCGACTGTTTTGCAGAGGGCATCGGGGACCATAGTTGCACTGGCAGCGATGGGTCCCTTGAGCGCCTGCGGTCAGTCACGCTACCAGCCTGTTATTGCTGAAGATGTCTTTGCCCCTGCATACAAGGTTGACGATCGGGCGACAGCACAGGTGCAGACCCTGTTCACCGACCAGCCTGAATCCACCAGCAAAGCCACCTATTCCCGAACGGTCCGGAACACGGGTGGGACAGCGTCTTCGACTTTCGACTTCAAGTGCCTCGACGCGCGCCGAACCAGTGGTGACCCGCCCTCGTGTCCTTCCGGTCGGGTCGTCACCGCAGACCCGTTACCCGTTTTCGTCTCGCGGTCGCGCAAGGCGGAGCTAACCTTCTTCCGCGCGCACGTGCCGATCAAGGCGCCGGTCACGGTCGCTCAAAACCGGCCGCCAGCGGTGCAGAACGCACCGATCCCGGCGCCAGTGCGGTCCTCCACGGCGTCGAACAGTCAGCAGCGTGGGTCCCCTGCTGAAGTTTCCAGCCCTCGACCGACAGCACCGCAGCGCAGGCCGCGCCAGCGGCACCAGCCGAAGCGGCAAGCGCGCCCTACGACTGCAACATTCTGCCCACCACGCGGGAAGAGCTTGAGCTGTACCAAGTCTCCTGCAGCTAAAAGGGTCTCGGCGCACGGCCGAGCCTGCTCGCGTCAGAGTCTAGAACAGGGACCGGGAAGCCGTTAGGCACCCTCAGATCAGAGCAGGTTGAGGCCGAGGAAACGGGCGAGTTGGGCGTCTTCACCGTAGATATCGGGCTTGAAGTAGAGCGCGCCGTATTCATTCAGGCCAACGGTTGAATAGACCAGATTGACCGGGATCGGTCGGGGAAGGCGCTCTGTCCGTGTCTGACCGCTCTGCATGGCGTGGTCGACATCCGCCGGTGTCCAGCCCTTCTGCCGTGCCATGATCCACAGCGCGAGCAGATGGGCATGACCAACCCGGACGCAGCCTGAAGACAGACTGCGGATGCCATCGCCGTAGCGGTCGCTGTCGGGACTATCGTGCAGAAAAATCGCCTGATCGTTGGTCAGCGAAAACCGCACCCCGCCGAGCTGGTTGTTCGGGTGTCCCGGTTCCATGCGGAACTGAAACGGCAGCGCGCCAGGGTCAAAGGCAGACCAGTTGACGGCTGTCGCAGGGATCCTGCGGCCATTGGGATCGAGTGTCTGAATGCCCATGTCTTCGACAGCCTGCGGGTCCTGATAGAGCAGAGGGAAGACGTCTTCACGCACCACCGTCGGCGGCAGGGTCCATTCGGGGCTGAATTTCAGGTCGACGATGCTGTCGATCATGATGGGGGTTCGGCGCTCGGGCGTGCCGACCACCACTGGCAGCTCGAAACTCAGGCGACGGTTCTCGTAAACCCGCAGCCGCTGCAGGCCGATATCGACAACGACGTGGTGCTCGGGGTGGATCAGCAGCGGCGTGCGCTCCCGGTGCAGAGCCAGCGCAGCCTTCGGCACCTGAAACGGGGTCAGCCGTCGCGCGGCAAGTTCAGCGCGCAAGGCCCGGTACAGCGGGGTTTGAGGGCGAAAGGCATCCAACCAACCGGCAAGATCACGCGGGCCGTAGGCGGCTTTAAAGGTCTGCGTCAGATCACCGGGCACGGATTCCGACCGCAGGCCAAGGCGCAGATCCCGGGCGAGGCGGAGCAGGCCGAGCGTCAGTGTGAAGTCGACCTGAGCCACCTCAGCAGCCCCTGCACCACGGCGTAGGCCTTGCTCCATCCGCATTTGGTAGACCTCAGACGGCAGACCATCGTTGACCGAGCGACGGAGCAGGTCGGCCGCTCCGTGCCCGAGGTCGGTCCAACCCGTGTCCCGGAACCAAAGCGGCCGGAACCGGGCTTGTCGGTACAGCTCGGCAGTCAGGGATACGAGCGGATCGGGGTCAGAAGCAAAGCCGGCTGCATAGCCCGACAGCGCCTGTGCAGCCAGATCAGCGGGCCGCAAATCAACAGGCCTGGCAGGCTGTGCAGCGGGGATTGTCGGTGAAGGCTGCGGGACCAGGGTCCGCGCCGGGACCTGCGACGGCGGCGGCACCACCACCCGCCCTTGCGCAGCGGTTTCGTAACCGTGAAAGGACAGCAGCGGTGCCGGCGCGCGCTCTGGCCAGGTCTGGGCCTGCCCCGCCGGGGCGAGTGCCAACCCGGCTGCGAAGACGGCAGCAATGGCGCTGGCCGCTCCAGCGCTCAGCAGCCTGAGCCGCGACCGTCGGGCTATCTTTCGGCGAATGGGATCACACATCAAATAAACGAATAAATCCGATAATGTACTATCTGAAGCGGTATAACACAGGTCGGTCAGCGGGGGCAAAGGTGTCTATGCGTTCTTCGACCACCATGGAGACGCAAATTGCGGTTTCCAGAGGCCAGTGGTCGTACTACTTCATCACAGACAAGCGAAACTCTGGGTCCGTTTTGATGACAAAGTCTTCTCCGCTGATTGTCGGCGTCTGTGGTTCGGCCCGCGAAGGGTCCTTCAACCACGTCGTTCTGGACCATGCTCTCGCGCATGCTGAATCGCTGGGCGCGCGGGTGACGAAGATCGAGATGAAAGGCGATACCTTTCCCAACTTTTGCGAGGATCTCGAAGACCGCGACGGTCGCCCCAGCGCGCTGAACGATATCCGGCGTCTGTGCGTCGAGGCCGACGGCTACATCATGGCGTCGCCCGAATACAACGGCGGACCGACCGGCATCCTCAAGAACTTCATCGACTGGGTGTCACGCGTCCTCGGAAGAGGTTCCGGGAACCCCTTCCGACACAAGCCCGTCGGGCTGCTGTCGGCGTCGACCGGCCGACTGGGCGGGATCAAGGGGCTGCAGTGTTTGCGCATGGTGCTGGGTCACCTCGGCATGCATATCTCGGGCAAGGAATTCGCCTTCTCCGGCGCGCGGGAAAATACCGCTGATGGCAAGGTCACCAACGAATTCATGGCCGGTGAAGTCGAAGCGGTAGCTGAACGCCTGGTCGAACTCAGCCAATGACCCAAACCCGACGGAGGCTCGCTGGGGTTCGCTCCAGGTCCTATGACTATGGACTGACGGCAAGCACGGACGCAGCCGCAGGACCTCGCCCCCGCGCTGTTCTTCCACGGTAACGGTTTTTCCGCCCTAACCTACAACGGCCTGCTTTCGCGCCTTGCGCCTGACCTGCCGGTGCGTGCTGTCGATCTGCAAGGGCACGGTCGCAGTGACGATATTCCGAGCCTCGCCCAGCTGCGAAACTGGCGGGCGTACCGCGGCAATGTCGAGGACATGCTGGATCGCAACGGCCCGGCGATCCTGATGGGGCACTCCATGGGGGCGCTGTGCTCGATGTTCACGGCGATGAAACGCCCCAATGACGTGCGCGGGCTAGTGCTGATGGAGCCGGTGTTTTTCCCACCGCTGTTCATGCTCGCGCTGGCGGTCGCGCGCGTGCTCAACGTCGAGGCGCGCGGCAACCGCCTGATCCCGCAAGCGCGGGAGCGTCGTCAGTATTTCGACAGCTACGAGCAGGCGATCGACTACTTTCGCGGCCGCAAGGGCCTGAAGAGCTGGCCCGAGCAGGCGATCCACAACTACAGCCATTCGGTGCTGCGCAAGCGCCGTGATGGCCAGCCGGGGCTGGAACTCAAGCTCCACCCGGAGATCGAGGCGATGAACTTCTCCACCCTGCCCGCCGGTCTGTGGCCGGCCAAGCGCCTGCCCATGCCGGTGCTGGTGCTGCGCGGCGGGGGTGAAGGCAGCACGGTGACCGATGGTCGCCTGCGCTGGCTGGAACGGCTGGCCCCGCGCCTGAGCGTGCGCAGCCACGGCCGCAGCGGGCATATGCTGCCCGTCGATCAGGCCGATTGGTGCGCCGAGGCGATCGCGGCGTGGTCCAGCATCCTGGGTAACAACCCTCTGGGCAGCCCTCTGGGTGACAGCACCGCAGGCTGAGACAATCGGACATGGCTCCAGCGGTCGGCGTTCAAAATCCGGCGCCTCGGTGGAAGCGGAGCAGGGTCTAGAAAATGGCCGTTCTAAGCCCCTTGCACGCAACCCCGCCGATCAATATTATCCCGGCACTTTCAGGCCCCAGCGCCTGAGAGCGGTCGGGGCATGGCGCAGCCTGGTAGCGCACCTGTTTTGGGTACAGGGGGTCGCAAGTTCGAATCTTGCTGCCCCGACCATCTTCACAAAATGAATTCGGCGAGTTCCGTTTGCCGCCGGATCCCATGGGTCGCCGAGCACCGAGACACGCCATGCAAGTCACCATCTCCCAGCCGCCGAAATCCGCCATGCAGTCGGGCCGCAGCAATGCGAAAAAGTGGCTGATGGAGTTTGATCCGACCTCGCGCCGGACGGTGGAGCCACTGATGGGCTGGACTTCCTCTGATGATACCCGGCAGCAGCTCAAGCTGTGGTTCGGATCGAAGGAAGAGGCGATCGAGTACGCGCAGGCCAAGGGGCTGGTGTACCAGATCGAAGAACCCAAGACGCGCAAGATCCGGCCCAAGGCCTACGCGGATAACTTCGCGAACGACCGCCTGCTGCGCTGGACGCACTGATCGAGCGCGTCACCGCGCCTTTCGTGCGGTTGGGCGGCAGGCTGGCCTGAGCCTGTCCAACCTGTTCCAAAGCGAGAAGACCCCGCGCTCGACCGAGGACGAGGTCCCTGAGTCCCCCTTGCAAGGGCGTAGTGACGTTCAAACGAACGACCTGTAGTACCAGTTAGATAGCATTTCCCCAGCGTTTATTCAACCGCCGGAAGCCATGCCAAAAGGCGTTGCACGACGCTTCGAAACTGCTCTGCATCTAATTTGGGAGCAGGCGTCGTCATGGGACTGAGACGACTAACAGCCACGGTATATGGTTTGTCGCAGATCGCCCAAGATTTCATCGCTCAAGACCCGCGATGAAACCCTCACAACCCACCTGTTTGAAGCGTTACTGCGGTGGATTGAGCACGGGACTACGGTTGAAGCCCCATAGAGCTCTGAGTTTCTAGATAGGATGACGACAGGCCGCTTTTTCCAGAACTCGGGCAGCTCTGCATCACGAGGAAAGCGGCACCAATAGAGCTCTGTGATCCGGGGCGCACGGCTAAGCTGTGGATTCTTTTTAGGGTGGAGAATTTATAGTTTTCATCACCCTGAAATTGTAACAAAGCACACAGGCACTGTCACGCTCGCCTAAGAGACAGCGACTTTAGAGCCTTGCCTCAGCACGCCGACAAGGCCGCGCGCAGTTCGCCATATAGTCAGCAGCGCCCGCCAGACCGCCAGGTTGCGGCCGGCCATGGCCTCCAGCTCCTCTGCCAACTGCGCCTGGAACCCCGGGCTGTAGTCCGGCACCGATGGACAGGCGCTAAGCCCGCCCCGTGCGGCCGCGCCACCACGGAAACCACCCGTCCCATCTAACCCCCCAGCCACACCGGCGCCGTCGAGCGCGCGTTCCAGCGCCCTGAGCGGATCGTCAAAACGCGCTGTCGCGCAGGCGCTCAAGCAGATCAGGCTCGCTACGAGCAGCAGTCGCACGGGCTTCATCCTGCGCCTCCTTCAGTTCCAGTAAAATCCGGCTGCGGCGCAGGGCGGCTTCGGCCGCCACACTGCGGCGGAGCGCCGCCTTCCCCGCCCGGTCGCGGAGCAGGAGTACGCCGCTCCCGCTGCCACAACGGCGGCAATGAGCAGCGCCCGCTGCCCCCAGCCCGGCTCGGTCAGCCGGCCGCAAAGCCAGCGAACAGCCATTTCGGTGCAATCATCCCGGGCATCAGCGCAGCCCCCGGCGGTGGTCGTCAGCCGCGCCCACAGGATCACCCCCAGCCCCAGCGCGATCAGCCCCAGCGCCAGCACGGCGCAGCCTGAATGGCCACGCCGAGCAGGGGCGAGACCCGCTCCCCACCTCGACCGCTTCCATCAGGCTGACCCCCGCCAGCCCGGCCGCTGCCAGCCGGGTTCCCGCAGCGTGCGCGAGCCGGAAAGCCGGGGACGCGGCTTGCGCAGGTAGCCCTCGGCGCTCAACCCCAGCTCCCGCCGGTAGTCGAAGACCGGACAGGCGCGGTTGGCGACTTCCTGATGCCCGTGGAAGGTCACCTTCCCGCCGTAGGCCGCATCGATGGTAGCCGCGCAGAGGTCGCGCAGGGCGTCGAACTGCGCAGCGGTAAAGGCGGTGGTGGCACCGTCCTGCCCGCCCGAAGGCAGATGGCGATGGTGCCGAGGTTGTGCCCGGCCTGGGCTGCGGGCTGGCGCTCGAGGCGAGCGGCCGCGCTGCACCTTGCCGTCGAAGGTCACCAGAAAGTGGTAGCCGACGTCGTCAAAGCCGCGCTTGAGGTGCCATTCGCGGATTACCGAAATATCGTCGTGGTGGAGATGGTCGCTCCACGAGCGGTGCAGGAACACCCGGGAGACCGGGCGCTCGGGTCGTTTGAAGTCGATCATGCAAACCTCCGTCAGCGGGGGAGAAAACGCGGGCTTCGAGTTGGGACAGGCGGTCTTCGCTCAGGTCGAGCTGGACTTGGATCCGGGCGAGGTCGCGGTCGGCCATGTCGCGCGAATGTCACAGCCCGTCGAGGCGGTCGTGGATGCGCCCGAGGCTGACTTCGAGACCGCTGACCCGCTGGCTCATCTGCCCGCCGATGAAAATCGCCTGCGTGCCGGCGCCAGGATCAGCCCGATCAGGGCAATGACCAGCGGGTGGCGCAGGGCCTGCATCAGCTCAGCCATGGGCCACCAGCCCTTCGCCCACGCCAAGCCCATCGAGGAGGCTGGCAAGTTCAGCCTGCAGCCGCCCCTGCCCATCGCCGCCGCGCGCGCACGATCCAGCGGCGGAGCAACGTTTCAGCCCGTCGTTTCGCCGCCGGGCGCGCGCGCTCCCGCAGGCGAGCAGCAGGACCAGCGCGGTCAGGGCAATTTCGTCGGCCTCGATCGCCGCGGAAGCGGTAGCAACGGCAGACGCAATTGGTGACGTCTGCTCGGCGTCTGGCTCGGCCTGGGCGTGGTCGAGCGCCTGCAGATGCCACAGCGCGCGCGGGCGCAGGTCTGCGGTCGACCTTCTGGACCCGCCATGCCGATCCGGCGGGCGCGTCGTGGGGTGGGTTGATCACGGAGGCTGCGGGCAAGGCCAAGCGTGGCGCGGTCGCCCGCGCCTGCTTCCGGCCCCTGTTCCAAGCCCTTCTCAGCCGCTCGGCGACGCAGGCTCAGGGCAGGCGCGCGGGCAGGAGGAAGCACCGAGGAAGGCGCGTTCGCGGGTCATAGTGAAAGACCTGCATGGCCTCTCCTTTCGTAACTCAATCAGGGGGAGATGGGGAACGGTGGCCGACTGACTGGCTCAAATCACCGAACTGAACGGCAGCAGGAAGCTGAAGCCTGCATTGCGCGGTCCCTGCCTTGGTGCTGTTATCCTGCTCATTGACTTCAACGATAAAGCCCGCTGACCGTCGTATCAGCGAAGGCAACAATGTAGTCGTCCCTGTTTTGGTTTTGTTCGAGGGTGAGCAAGACGGGGTAGGTGTCGCTTTCCCGTGGTTGATCAAAGGTGATCCTGATACTCCCCGGTCGAAACCCGCACGACGCTGGCCCCGGCCAGCATCAGTGCCATCCAGAGGCGACCCGGCCGCAGATGGGCTGTGGCAAAGGCAGCGAGAACAGCGGTCTGCAGGTCGGTAAAGGGTGCACCGGAACAGGCTCCCTGCCCGGTGAGCAGGAAGTGGTCGGTTTGCTGAAGGCTCGCCCGAAGCGTGTCCTATCCCAGCGCCATGAAGAACATCATGGCGACGTTAACCAGTCGGGTTTCCGCCCCGCCGCTGGCCCCGTGGTCGTATCCAGCGAGGAAGACCCGGGTGAGGGAACACCATCTGCATGGTGCCACCGGAGACGAAGGTGTTGCGCCGGTAGACGGCGTGATCGTGGGCTGCCAGCGCGTCGTCTACGTCGTGCCGGGCAGGTCACGCGCCAGCACCGTCTCCCGCGCGGGGCAAGCGGCCGGCAGCGTCGGGAACCATCCCGGCGCCGTGATCCCAGCCGCGCACGAAGCGACCGCGCAGGTCCGGCAGCACCAGATCGGTGCTGACCATGAACGGATAGCGGGCGGCGACGATGGGGAAATCGACCGCGCCGTCCGGGATCAGGGCGCCGTTCCAGCTCGACCGAGTCCGTCGGCGGGCTGAGGTCAAAGGACAGGAACACGTCCCCGGGCTGGCGTGCGAGGGCGCCGCCCCCACCGCCCTGCTCCGCTGCAAATAAAGCAACGTCGCCCAGGGTCGCCGAATAGGCGGTCCCGCGCAGGAGATCGCCACCTTGTCGTTATCGAGTAACGTGGTCATCAGCTGGCCTCCGCCTCAGGGCGCGACGGGCAGCGCGTCGATCATCCAGCCCAAAGCTCAGGGTGTCACTGTCTGCCGCAAGCGCGACCGTGATACCGCCACCGCTGGCTCCGGTGAGGTGCGGAATTCGAGCACCGTGCCGTTAGCGCCCTTGAACACCGCCTGCCCGCTGCCAAGGTTGGCGCCTGCGGTGATGCCAGCAGCGACGGCGAAGGAAAGACCTCCGGTCCACGCACCGCCATCCTTCTCGAACACGGTGCCGGTGGAGGTGTTGAGGAAGTTATCGCCGTCTTCTCCCTGCGCGGCGGTCGGGTCGGCAGGGCCGGTGAGATAATCGTCACCCAGCGCGGCCATCAGCGCGCTGATGCTGGAAACGTTGTCGGCGATGTCCGAGGCGTTGCGCGCCACATCGGTAACCACGGTGGTCAGGGCGGCCGGGCTGACGACCTTGGTCGCCGAACTGCCCGCGGCAACATCGGCCACGGTGGCGTAGTCCAGACCGGCGAGCGCGGTCGTCACCAGGTCAGAAATCAGGGCGCGGTAAGCAGTGCCTGCGAGGACAGGGCAAAGACGTCGGTTGTTTGAACGGTCATGAAAGGACTCCTTGGCTGGAAAAATCAGGGATCGGGGTAAAGGCGTGGTCGATGGCGGAAGGTCAGCGGCTCAGGGCGCGACGGGCAGTGACGCGAAATCAAGGCGCATGGCCTCGGCCTCGAAGGCGAGACCTGCGCCGGCCTGCACCAGCCGGACCTGCCGGGTGGGGGGGTCGAAGCGGGCGCCGTAATCCTGCCATTCGCCGCCGATGAACACGCGGCGGACGAAGAGGCGGCGCTGCTGTCCACCAGACCGCGCCCGCAGCGGGGCTGTCGGGCCGGTCCGCGTCAACACTTTGCGCGCCGGTGGCGTTGAGCAGCGCGTTGATGGTCGCGCCGTCCAGAAGGCGTTTGTCGCCATGGTGAAGTCTCCTTAGATCGGGGGAATTGCGGGTGCCGCCGGGTCGATGGCAGTCCGCCGGCAGCCAGCTGGTGAGGCCTAGAGCCCGCGGCGCAGGAGGGTGGCACGTGCGAGACGGTCGGCGAGGGCTTCGCGCACCACCGACGACGCCCGGGCCCGGCGATCACCGCGACGACGGGCTTCACCGATGAGGACGCCAGGCGCGGAACCAGCCCCCCAGCCGCAGGCCGGAGCCAGCGAGGGTGGTGCGCTGACGGTCAAAGGCCTGCCGGTCTTCGGCCTGCATCGATCGGCGACGCTCGCGCGCCGCGCGGACCGCCAGACGGCGGCGCAGACGGGCATCGTCGGCAGCATCGGTCAGTCGCTCGCGCTCGTGCTGCCGGGCGTTTGCGCGGTCGAGGGAACTGGTCAGATGGCCAGTGAAGTGACGGGACAGGCTGGAGAGAAACTGTGAGAACACGTTTGAACCTCGGTGTTGCGTAAGGATGAAGTGTCAGCTGGAAACCCGGTCAGTCGCCGCCCGCCAACCGGACCCCGAGACCCAGAATGTTCAGCGCGAAGGGGGCGTCGGTCCGCCAGCTCAGTGCCGTGGCCCGCGCCCAACCGCCCTCGTCCCGCTTGACCCTGACATCGCCGGTAAAGTCGCCGGGAAAGGGCTGGTCGTGGTGGGGTTCGGGGCTGGGCACCGGCCAGAAGGGGTGGCCGCGCCCTCGGGCCGGATCGCCGAACCGAATTCGGCTCACCGGTACCAACCTCAAACGGGCCGCTGCGCCAGAGGCGAAAGCGGGCATCATAGAGGTGACGGGATTTGGTCAGGGAAAAGCCGCCTTGCGTGCCGGCATCGAAGTCCAGCACCCGCGCGGCGGACGTATAGGCCAGACCGGCGGAATACAGCCGGATCGGCTCTGGCAACTCGACCCGACCGCCCTCGACCAGAAAGGCGCCGTATCCTGCTCGACCGAGCGCACGCGCAACCACTCGCCTTCGAGGTGCTCCAGCCCGTCGATCACCGAAACCGGAAAGGCCGAAAGCGAGACCACGCCGCTGTCGAGGAAGTGCCCCGCCCAGCTGTCATCGTGGGCCAGCCCGTCCGGTCAGCACCTCCAGACTGCGCCGCCACTGGCCATCGCGGTAGCGGCGACCGCGAACCAGGCCCTGATCCTCCCACCATTCCCACTCGCCGAAGGGCGCGGGCGCGACCATGCCAAAGCACTGCGCAGGCATCGTACTGGCACCGGCGGCGAACTGCCGGGTCCAGCCCAGCTGCTGCTCCTGCGGGCTGTGATCCGAGGCAGACCAGGCTGTCGTCGGCGAGCCACCCACAGCCGCAGCGCCGTTCCCTGCTGCCATGATCTCCCGCACACCGGCTTCGAGCAGGTGCGCCGAGGTCAGGCTCCAGGTTGCGGCTGCTCAGGTCCGCGCTCTAAGCCCATCGGCTCAGCGCCATGATTTGGCGGCGCTGCTGCGATCGGCGTAGATCACTGTATCGCCCAGCACCACCGGCGGCAGCTGCCAGCGCCAACAGCGTCGAGCTTGCGCGCCTGTATGCTCTGCGCACTCAACGGCCCGTCGGCGGAAAACAGCCGCCAGACCCCCCCGCTGACCGTTGCTGCCAGCAACGATAATCCGCCGCTGCCAGCCAGTGGATCTGGTTCAGGGTGGCGTCATTGAGGGTACCGAAAATCGCCGAGGCTGCTGTCACGGCCTGCCCGAAGGCATCGCTGGGCGCGAAGTTGCTATAGTCAGCCGGAACCGACATCCAGAACGACTGCGGGTTACTGGCGGTGTTGGCAAACACCAGCCGGTCATCGTGCAGGGCGACCAGCGCCGGAGTGGTGTCTGACCAGAAGGCGCC
Source organism: Rhodospirillaceae bacterium (assembly GCA_038141425.1). Classification (GTDB taxonomy): domain Bacteria; phylum Pseudomonadota; class Alphaproteobacteria; order UBA7985; family UBA7985; genus UBA7985. The sequence goes on from JAYQIC010000001.1 coordinate 94,982, forward strand.
CAGATACCAGTCAGCGGTCTGGGCGATGCTCGGGTCGAACTGCCCGGCACCAGCGGGTCCCAGACCGGCAGCCGCGCTGTCGTCGGCGATGCCCTGAATGATGCCGTTGTGCCAACGGTCGGTGGCGGGTCGAAACCCGGACGCTGCGCCCGGCGTCCTCGGGGACAAAGGGGCTGAACCCCCAGCGCGCAGCCGCGTGCCGCTGACGTTGAACTGGTGGCGCGGATTGAAGTTGAGTGAGAGGTAAAGGCCCGTCGACCAGCCCCAGCGGGGTCAGCACAAAAGCCGTGCCGGTGAAAGCAATCTTCTGCGGGGCGTGGCGCGGGTGGGCGATGATCAGCGTGTTGGCGCTCTGCACCAGACGCTGAGCTGCTCCAGCTCCGCCCCGGACCAAGCGGTGATGAAGGTCATTTCGGGCAGCCGGGGCTGCTGGTAGCGATCTACGGCGAAAACCTCGCAGCGCTGGTGGTAAAACACCCAGGATGAAAGCCTCACCCGTGGTCGCAACAAAATTCACCGAGCCGCACCGGGCTCTGATCGGCTTCGAGGGCGTGGCGGAACAGGGTGCCGGGGCGGCGCATCCTGCCCGTGGGGGCCGATAAAGCCATTCAGGCTGCTGGCCAGCCTTGGGCTGCGGCCTGCGTCTCCGGCCGACCGGCGAGCAGAGCGTCAGCTCGCCGGCGGCGAAGCTCGATTGCCAATGGTCGTGGCGCGGCATCCAGACCCGCCCTCCCAGACCACCGGGCAGACCCAGACTGACGATGTCGTCACCGCTGCTTTCCTGCGCGTCGGCGGTTATCGCCTCCCGGCGCAGGCGGGCGGAAAAGTCCATCAGGGTCGCCATGCGGCTGGTGTTTTCGGTCAGTTTGGCGGCCATGGCGACCGCCAGCTCAGCGCTGACCAACCCGCCGAGCAAAGGATCGAGGCCTCCGGGCTCAGTAGGGCGCGCGATGGCACGGATGCGAATGCCCCCGGCCACGTCGGTGCGGATGATGCGCGCGGGCTGACCCTCGCCGCTGCCCACCGCGCCTGCATCCGGCATCACCCGGGTTTCACGCGCCAGGCCGCCCCCTCCGGGCACAAGATCGAGAACCCGCAGCACGCTGTCGGGCAGCGCATGGCCGTGGGCCAGCGCGTCGCCCTCATCGATTGTTGCGGCATCGATATCCAGCCGCACGACCGCGCGCAGTTCAGGGGTAGGACCGCAGCACCCGGTCGAGCACGCGCGGCAGGGTCCGGGCGGCGATACGGGCTTCGGCTGAGGCATCGCTCAGGTCTTGGATGGGCGAGGCCCGGAGATAATCGAGGGCCTCGTTGGCCAGGTCGACAAAGCGCAGCGCCATGGCGGTACTCCTGTTGGCAGAATGGGAAAGCGGGCAGGTGTCGGGGAGACGGGAGAGCGGGGCGAGACGGCATGAGCAAGCGCACCGAAAACCGGCGCGCACCTGCCCTGCCCTGCCCCCGCCCCAGCCCCTTTACTTGGCGGCGATGAAGTCCAGCCGCCCCTTGAGCACGTCGCCGCTCGCCGGGGCTGCCTTCAGGTCAAAGTAGAGATCCAGCGCCAGCGGGCCGAAGGTTGGCCCGGTTGACGACCTCGGTCTCAAAGGCGTTGTAGTCCGACCCGGCGAGCAGGTTTTCAGCCCGGGCAAAGGTCAGCCGCACCACAGTGCCGTCGGCCTCGCGGTAGGCGGCGACCAGATCACCAACCCCGGAGAAGGCCGAGGGCAAAGCCCCAGCCACCGATGAAGACCTCGCCAGGGTACCAGCGGGCGACGCGTAGATCCGGTCCCCGACCACGGCGTGGGGAAGGCCGGGTCGGACCCGTCCGGCACGGTGTAGCTGAAAGGTCCGGCTGAGCACGGTTCCGCCGTCCAGGCCGCGGTTGATGTAGCGCCCGGCGCGGGCCTGCCCGCGGGGATGGTAGGGAAAGGGGGTCGCCCGAGAGGCCCGGCTCGACCCCAGGGCAAACTCAGCGCCGAAGTGGGCGCCGACGGGATAGGCTAGATGGCTGGCCATGGGTCAGCACCCTCCTTCGATCAATCAGGCGAATTCAGTGGGGGAGTTGTCGACACACTCGATGACCACGACCTTGGACTCGTGCTCGCGGGTGCCGCCGACGGACATCTCGACCTGCAGCTGCTGGCTGTTGATGCCGTATTCCTTGGCCGGGTTGACCTCGGTGGTGATCGGCATCAGCTCGCCCATCATCACGCCGGACTGCAGCATGGCGATGCAGCGCCTCACCGGCGTACCCGGCGTGGTGGTGGTGTCCAGCGGCAGGATCGGGTCAAAGGTACCGCTGGCACCGTTGACCGGCTGCCCCGAGGCCGGGGTCGACAGGTCGAGCACGTCGTCGATGACGTGGAAGAAGGCACCCATGAAGTACGGCAGGTTGGCGTCCACCAGCGGCCGCGTCGCGTTGAAATCAGCGCTGGTGACGACCGAGGAGTTGAGCAGCTCGTCTTCCTGCTCGCTGGTGATCAGCACACAGATCGGATCGTCGCGGTCGGGGTTGACCCGGCGCAGCATCTTCACCGCCTGCTTGACCTTCTGCAGCGTCAGGCCGGTCCCGCCGTGGGAAATAACCTGACTGCCGGGCAGGTTGACGACGGTCTCGCCGAACTTATCGACCTTGGCCGAACCCAGCGCCGCATCGACCGCGCAGCGGTCCCATTCACGCGCCGCGCCGCTGGCCCAGGCCTGCGACAGGCGCCCCATGGGGTCGGTGTGGGTGCGCAGGGCGTCAAAGCCATCGAAGCGCTCGGAGTTCCAGTAGTCCTTCTGCTCCATCCAGCGCCGGAACCGTGCGGTTTCAGTCACCGGAACGGTAACATTGCGGGAGGTTTTGCGGATCAGCCGGTTGGCACCGAGGCTGTCGAAGGCCTGGCGCTCGCCAGTGACGGTTTCAACGGTAACGACCGACCGCAGCCGGCTGGTTTTCTGGCTGAACAGCAGACGCAGGCCTTAAATCCATAACACGGCGTTCTGGGCGAACTTCAACAGTTCCACTCATAGTCTTTCACTCTCTTCTTTCAAGTCGGAAATCGGGATCGGAAATCAGGGATCGGGATTTAGGTTTCAGTTTCGGGGTCGGGATCCTCCGGCGTCTCAGTGCGCTCGGGCGGCGCTTCGGGCGCTTCGGCGAGGATCAGCCCGGCGAGCTGCGAAAGCCGCTCTGCCATCACAAAATCCAGCCGGATGCCTTCGGCCCGCGCCTGCCGCCAGGCCATGAAACGCGCATAGAGGCGGTCGGCCCGCGCGCGCGCCCTGGCCGATGATGCTGCGTTCGGCCTCCAGCACCGCAGCCTGCAGGTCGGGCACAAAGTCCTCGCGCCAGCAGTTCGGTGACGATCGAGGCGCGCAGCCAGACCCGGGCACTCAGGCGCTTGGGCGCCATCGGGCGTTGTTCGGACAGGCGCTCCAGACAGTCGCTCAACCAAGGCCGCGCCTCCCGCTTCGGCGCCGTGGCCCGCTGGTTGCGGCGGCAAGCAGGCGCGCGCGATGGCCTTGGCCGCGTCGTGGCCGGGGTGAGCGCGGCTGAGGAAGGCCTCGCGGTGGTCCTGTCGGCGGCCAACCGGGCGAGTTCCTGCGTCGCAGCTCGGCAGTCATGCCCGCGGACTGTCCGGCGAGTTCGCCCTGCGGGCCTTCCTCGTCCAGCCGTCGCAGCGCCAGTCCGACCGGGCCAGCGCCGGAATGATCCGGTCGGGCTGGCCGATATCGAGCAGGTCGTCGACGTCGTCTTCGTCGAGGCCGAAGCTGAGCGCGGCGAAGCTGGCCGCTTCCATGGCGGCGTCAGCTTCCGTGCCCAGGCCTGCTTCAGTTCGCGCACGATCGCGCTGCGGGCCTGCTCACGCTGGTCATGATCGCTCTGCAGCGAGCTTTCCACGGCGGCGAGGACGTCGGCCTGCGCCGGCTTCGATTTCGTCGTTGAGGCCAAAGCGGGCGCAGGACCGGGCCAGCACTTCGGGCAGGTCGGGCAGGTCGGGCAGCGGCTCACCCTTTGGCGGTGTCGGGGTCTCTGAAGCCGCCGCAGAACCGGCGGCGGGGGCCGGATTGCGCGGGGTCCCCGCTTGCATGGGGCGCGAGGGCGGGATCGGTCGGTTTGGTGTCATCTGTTGCGGGTGCTGCTTGCACGTCCGGTCTCCTTGTCGGTTCAGGGGTGGAAAAGGGATCGGCAGACCCGAACCCCGCGCCCTCGTCCACGGCGACAGGCGCGCGGATCAGGGCGTCCGGGGTCGGCGCCGGCGGCCGAAAGCAGGTGGAGAAGAACGTCCCGCTGGCCTTCGTTGAATGCGGTCTGGTCGGGGGCACCGGCGACGAAGCCCGAGACCCGCAGCCCGCAGTAACGGGCGAGGTCTTCGAGGATCAGCCGCGCGGCGGGTGAGGCCTGTTCCGGCCCGAAAACCCGGGCGTAGGCGTCGGCCACTGCCCGTGCCTGCGCGCCGGGGAAGACCTGCGCGAACCAGGCCAGCGTCGGCGCGCTCATGGCGCCGGGTCCGGACGGAGATGCCGTTCGGGGAAGCCGGCATCGCTGAGGATGCTGCGGGCCAGTGCCTGCTCATCGACCAGCTGCCCCTGCTCCAGCCCCAGCCCGCTCAGCCCATCAAGCAGGCGCAGGTGGCGCGCGGCTTCGCTCAGGCGTTGCGCCTGCGCCAGTGGCGAGATCAGCTGCACGGTGGGGATGTCCGGGTGCAGGGCGCTGGAGCGGTTACGCGGCAGGGCGCCCGCACGATACAGCAGCCCGAACAGACGCCGGATCAGGGGTTCGAGGAACTCCGACTGCAGCCGCGCCAGATGGGGTGCCAGCAGCCGGGCCTTTTCTTCCTGCCGCCCGAGGAAGGCGGTCGCGGTCTCCTGCCCTGCGCCGTACCAAGCAGCAGGGAGGCGAAGAAGGCCTCGCGGATCTGCATTCGGCGCTGCTGCTCCATCTCCAGCGACAGGCCGGGGTCGCCCGTCCGTCCATGAACGGCTGATACAGGCGTCGGCCATTGGCATCCAGACCGCCGTAAATCACCGCACCGGGGTGGGTTTTCAGCCCGCGCATGCCGTGTTCGTGGGCGCTGAGGATCGGCGGATCGACCGCCTTTTGCGCCGCCAGCAGACTGGCCTTGCACATGGCGTTGAGGGTTTTGACGTCGGGCAGCGCCAGCATGGCCGGGCTGTCGCCGTAGGCTCCGCCCCCCGGCCGCCGACCAGCGCACCACGATGTCGGCGCTCTCCGGCCGGGTCCGGCTTTCCAGCACACGGCCGGTCTCGGCATCGATCACGGTCACGCGACAACCCGTGTGGAGTGCGCCGCTCGATCGCCCGGACGACGCCGGTGTCGTGGCGGTTCCGGCGGCCTCATCCGGCCACTCGGTTATCTCGATGAAGGCACCGGTGCTCTGGCCGTCTTTCCCGGCAGAGCGGCGCAGCGCCTCGGGCGTGTTGGGACCAAAGCGGCGCAAAGCCGCGCCCGCGCGCAGCCGGAAGCGGCGGAACAGGCGGGTGATGGCACCGTCGCCGTCGGCCTCGATGGCGAGGTCTTCGAGCCGCCTGACAACAAAACGCGGCCCGGGACGGACCGCCAGCACGGCGGTGCCGAAGCTGACCAGATCGCGGAAAAAGTCCGGGAGGACCGTATAGAACGCCTGCCCGCCCCGCGTTCAGGGTGCCGTTGAGCACCTGCTCAACCCCATCGGCCCAGGCCTGATCCTCCGCTTCGAGCCGGAACCATCGGCTTGCTGGATTGGTCAGCGCACCGAACAGGCCGGCGGCGAGGTTCTCGGCCCGCCAGCAGGGCGGTACTGTCGTAAACCTGTGTACGCACGGGGCTGCGCGGGCCCACTGCTCGCGGAACCACGACGATAGTGCGCGCGGGTCGGGTGGATCAGCGCGGCAATCTCAGCCCAGGTTGGCTCCATCACGCTGCGCTGGGTGAGCGCATCGTGATAGGCGCTGAGCAGCCGTGAGCCTGCTGCTGCGGACGGCATGGGTTTGGACCCCGGCATCAGCCGCGCCCTGGCCAGCGCGCAGGAAGCCCGTCACCGCCGGATTGGCGGTGGAGAACGGATTGGCCGCACGGTGCCCACCAAAGGCACGGCTCAGCCGAAGTCTGCGGGCGCGGACGGCGCGGCGGCGGGCCTTTTCCAGCCGTCGGTCTTCCTCGGCCAGCGTTCGTTCGATGATGGCGCGGTCTTCGGTACGCGCGCGGCGGTCAGCCTCGATCCGCTGGCGCAGGTCGCGCGCGTCACGGCGGGCGCCCAGCAGGCTCCCGGCGAGCGAGAGCAGGCCACCGCTCTGAAATAAAGCCATGGTCGTGGTCCTCTTGTTGTCGGTTGGGTCGGTTACCAGTCCAGCGGGTTGAACCCGGCTGTCGTGGTGGTCGGGTTATCGGCGGCGGCGGCCCCGGCCGCGCTGGTTCCACCCTGCCCCGTGGTCGCAAAACGCAGCCCCATGAGCGCGTAGCGTGTCGCGGAGAGCAGGTCGTCGCGCTCGGGCACGATGCGCCCGTCCTTGCGGTGATAGAGGCGGTATTCCTCGAACCAGTCCGGCTGGCCCTCGAACACGCGCAGCCGCCCGCTCTGCAGGCGCTGGAGCATGTCCATCACCCCCGCTTCCAGCCCGTTGGAGCCGTCGGGGAAGGTGACGCGCTCCGGGTCGGATACGAAGACCGGCGGCGCGATAATGCTGGGCCAGCGTCGTGCCGCTGGTCTTGTCGTGCCAGGCCGTCGTGCGGCCAGACCCAGCACAGCGCCCGCCCCCACTGGAGCAAGACAGCGGCGTGGACCTGCGGTGTTGCCTGCCGCCGCCGGTAGCAGCGGAGCACGTACACCGGTCACGATCCCGGTCCCAGGCGACCTCAACCGCCGCTGTGGGGTGGTCCCAGCCAAAATCGAGCGCGCCCAGACGCGGCCAGTGCAACGGCACGTCGAAAGGCCCGGATCAGCACGTCCTCTTCGGCGACGTCGAACACCTGGCCTGTCCCCAGCACCGGGACGCCGTTGGCTCGAACCTCGCGCTCGTGCGGCGGGTAGCTGGCGAGGATGCGGCGCCGGTCGGCGGCACTCAGGTGCCCGGCGTCTTCGAGCCGCAGGGTGATCAGCGCACGGTCGGGCGCGGCTTTCTTGCCCTTATCGCCCTTATCGCCCGTGCCGGTACCGGAAGCGGCGGTAAAGCGCTCGACCAGCGTGGTGCGGCCGAGCAAGGGGGTGAATGTGGCAAACACCAGCCCGCCAGTGGCGTTGGTCCGGGTCAGCCCTCCATATAAACATCAAAGGGCGGTTCTTCGTCGAACCAGACCAGATCGAGGGTCGCACCCTGCCAGCGCTCCCGCCCCTGAGCGTAGGATTTGAAGGCCAGCGATGACCACCCACCGCTGTGGTGCCGGATCAGCAGCTCGTCAGTCCCGGTCGCGCCCGGCACGGCTGCGCGGTCGGCGCGCGGGATCAGCGCGGCAAGCTCAAAAGGATCGCCGGCCCCGGTCGCGAACAGCAGGCGCTGCACGGTCGAGCGGCTGACCTCCTGCGAGACGCTACCGACCCAGGCGCAGATGGGGCCATCAGCGGCGGCCCGGCCACCAGTCCGGATAGCGCCCGGTCAGGTCAGCGCCAGTTCGTGCGCCCCGGCCCAGGTCTTGCCCAGCTGGTTCCCGGCCATCAGCAACCGCTCGCGGTGATCGACCCCGGCGCGGTGAAAGGTCCGCTGCGGCCCGGTCGGGCGATAGCCGCTGAAGCGCTGCTGCGCCCGGCGGCGGCGCTCCAGCAGGGCGGCGGCGAGTGACTGGCGCTGGTCCCGGTGCCCTGTCTCCGGCCCGCTCAAGCGGACAGACGCTGGATCAGCGCGTCCAGCTCGCCATCGCTCAAGGCGGTCAGCGCCGCATCCAGCGGCGTTGCCGACAGCACCGGCACCCTCTGCCCCGCCGCCGGGCGCGGCCGAGGCCGTGAAGATCGGAGAGGTGCTTGAGGGCGGAGGCAGCGGCGGTCATGTTGCCCTTCTCCAGCGCGGTGGTCTGGAACAGCGCGATCCCGCGCAGGCTCTGCTCGTGCCGGGAAACCGTGGGCGGCGCTGAATTGGCTGAGAGGCGCGTCTGAGAGGGCGTCTGGATCGTTTGCGGCTTGGCCCGGGCCCAAAGAAAAAGCCGACCCGGCAACCCGGATCGGCTTCTCTGGATTCAGCGCGCCGCTGAAGGGCGCTGGTCACATTTCTTGATCATGAGACTTTGTATCAAACCATAGCACGTTTGTCAACACATTTGTATCATTTTTTTGAGCGCGTAGCCTTCGTCGATCTCCACCAGCTTGTCGAGCCCGCAGCGCAGGCGCTCCATCCGACCCGCCCGACAAACGCGTCGTCGATCACACACACAGACGTATGACCGACCGGGTCCGGGCCGACAGAGCCGCAAATTTTTCTTCAAAGCGGCGGCGGGCGGTTTCTGAGCGTACGAAGACGGCGTCAGCCCCACTAATCCCACCCGCAGCCCGGGCCTCGTACCGGGCGGTGAGCCGGGGTCGGCGGAAGGCCTGATCAAACAGCCGCGCCAGCGCCTCCCCCTGCCTCGCGACGGCGGTCATTCAGCGCGGCGTCTTCATCACCATCAACCAGCGCCCCGCGCTCGGCGTACCACTGCAGCGCCAGGCCGCTGGCGCACGCCAGAGTGGCGGCGGCGCCCGCGCGGGCGGGTGTCGGCGCACTGCCGGTCCGCGCGCCGACGACAGACCAGCAGCCAGGGCGGTGCGGCGGTCGCGAGCAGAGGGTTTTTTGTTCATTTGCAGCCTTAACCGCTGACCAAGCCGAAGCGACGCAAGCTTGCACGGGTCATATCCAGGCCTCCAGCGCGCTTGTGGATCGGATAAACCGTTGCGGATGGCCGAGGTCACCGAGCCGCTGCCACCACCCGCAAGGGCTGAGGCGGCCGCTGCCGTCGTCGAGGCACGGGTAGATGCCGCCCGCCGGCCCCTGGAGACGAGGACGAACACCGGCGCGCGTGCCTCCCCACGCGGGGACTGTCCCGGAACCGCAGACAATTCGATGAATTCGACCGAGCGGCTGACCCGACCCAAGGCCAGCAAGCGGGAGAACACAAAGCGCCGGATTGCCGTCATGGCCCGAGGCGGGTTCGCGACGCGGTCAGGGGGCGACGACGTCGGGATGGGGACGGTTTTGGCTTGACGACCCTGGATGTCTGCTGCCGTTGGATTGTCGGTCTGTGCCGGAGCCGGGTCGCGTCGTGGGGATTTCGGTCGAGAAAACGAGATTGCCTGCATGGGGCTTACTCCGGTATGTTCCTATTTTGTTCTCATTTTCCTGATCTAGCAGATTGGGCTTCACAGTCAATACAAACTTTTACTTTACGTTACGTTTGTATCCTATAGGTGTAATCTGGATTTTGCCCAGCGACCGCCTCAAGCACGCCCGCATCCGCGCCGGTTTCAGCTCGGCCCGTGGCCTTTGCGCGTGAAAACAACCTGCCGGAGGCACCTACCGCGCCCAGCGAATCCGGGGTCCGGAATTTCAGATCCAAGGGGTAGACCTACGCGCAGGCGCTCGGCGTGACCTTGGGAGTGGCCGATGCCCGGCGACCAGCGCGCTGACGCTGCGGCACAAACAGCCCGGCCACAGTCGGCCTCCGGGATCATGCCGACGCTGCAGGTTCCGCCTACGATTCGTCGGCGGCGGCGGGCTCCGGGCGCGCGATCCTCGATGATGCACCGAGCAGCCATGTTGCCTTCCCCGCCGACTGGGCGCGGGCCTCGGCTCGCCCCGACCGGGGATGCGCAGGCGCTGGCGCTGATGACGGTCGCAGGCGATCCATGACCCCCACCCTCGCCCACGGTGATCAAATCTCGTCGTTCACCTCAGCCCCAGCCCCCGGGGCTGGACGGCATTTACGTGCTGCGCTTCGGCGATGACCTGCTGGTCAAGCGGTTGCAACTGCACCCGGCGAACGGCTCGGTGGCGCTGATTTCGACAACGCGGCGCTCAGCCCGCCGGTGGAGGGAATCCGCGTTGGCGATCTGGCGATGGTGGGAAAGGTGGTCTGGCTGGGCCGCCGGGTCTGACCCACCCGTACACGGCTCAGACGCAGCCTGCCCAAAGGCGCTTCAGAGTTCGAGGCTGAACTGACCGCCGGTCTGCGCCAGCACTTCACGGGCCAACGGCACTGTTACCGCGCGCTTGCGTGACAGCGCCAGCTCGTCGAGGCGCTGGACTGCTGCCTCCAGCGCGGCAAAGGATCGATCCATCCGGCTGACCATGTAGTCGATCACCGGCTGTTCGACGCCGAGCTGGCGGTCATCGAAGCGCTTGCGCAGCACGGCTTCGAGCAAGGCGTCGTCAGGTGCTGCGATTTCAACCACGGGCACCGCGCAGGCGCGAGGCGAGATCGGCGGTGGTGGTGGCGAGGCGGCTCAGCGGCTGTCGGCTGACCAGCAGCAGCCCGCCGCTGGCCATCAACCGATTATAGAGGTGGAACAGCGCGTTCTGCTGCGCTTCGGTTGGGGCGTCGACATCATCGACCACCGCGCGCTGGCCCGGCCCGATGCGGTCGAGGCTGCCCAGATCGACGAAGTAGGCCCCGGCCTTTTCTGCCCAGATGCGCGCGAGGTGCGATTTGCCAGCGCCGTCGGGGCCAACAAGATTGAGAAACGGCGCCGGCCAGTCCGGCCAGGCGTCGAGCAGGGAAAAGGCACGGCGATTGGCCGGTGAGACGGCAAAAGCCTCCCGCGAAAACGCCGGTGCCGGGTCGAGGTCGAAGCCCAGCACAGCCTGACCATGGCTGTCCCTGTCACTCATGGTCCGAGGCTATCAGTTCGACAGTTGAATGTCATTGATGGGCAGTATGCGGACATTGGTCGGCGGGGGCTGAACGTCGGGCTGGGCGAAGAAATAGACCTGCATGGCGTCCTGCACCACCGCCTGCGCGGTATAGGCCTCAAACCGCAGGCGCACCGAGCGGAACACCTGTTGCAGGTCCAGAAGCCCGCCGACAAACTCGACTGAGACGTCGAAGGCGCCCTCACGCTGCCCCATGAAGGTCAGCCCCGGATCTCCGGCCGGGCGGAAAGCAGGGCTTCGGCCTGCAGCCAGCCGTTGTAGTCCATGCCGATGACCACGATCTGGATGGTGGTCGGCAGCGCGACCGGGGCGGCGGTGAAGGTGCGGCAGTAGGCGGCCGACGCCTGCTCCTGGCAAGGGCGCCCCGGCGCAGCAGGCTGTCGGTGCTCTCATCGGTTTCAGCGACCAGATTGGCCTCCAGCCGGACGTCACCCGGACCGTCGCCGATGCGGATCGCTTCGACGTAAAGGCTCGCGGGCGCTTCCTCGTCTAGCGGCGGGGTCAGCAAGGCCTGAATCACCAGCGCAGCGCTGAAATCGTACTTCTCCATCAGGCTCAGGACGGCGGAGCGGGAGGGCACTTCAGGGTCGAAAATCGCCCGATCCTGCTCGTCTCCTCGCATCAGGTCATAGGTCTGCAGCAGGGTGGGGTCCGGGCCGCTGGACCAGATCCGCAGCCACGGATTGTCTTCAAAGGTCCGGGCCGGGCTGCCGTCTTCGCGCAGGATCGGAATCGCCAGCTGGCGGGGCGCCGGGCCGGTGGCGTGGGGCACGCGCTGCCCGGCGAGATAGGCGCCGATGGCGCCGGGGTCGAAGGCGATGTTGAGCAAGCCCGAATAGCTGCTGCCGATGATCTTCTGATCGGTCAGTTCGGTGGATTGCACCATGGCTTCGAGCTGGCTGTCGGCGGGAATGCGCAGCTGGCCTTGATTTTCCGGGCAGACAAGGCGGGATGCGACCTCACGCAGGCCTGCGACGCGGGCGTTACGGAAGGCCTGCTCCTGCGCTTCGGCGCCGGTCCCGCCCACCGCCTTGGTCTCTATGTTCTTGACGGTGTAGCCCTGCCAGAGGGACGGGGTCTGCGCCCGGGCGCCATTAACCGTGGCGGCGAACAGCGACAACAGCCAGAACCACGCTGACGACGAGCCACAGGCCCCATCGGCCCTGTACGCCCTCGGTCACCGGCATCGATTGTCCCCGCAAAACCCTGCGTCCGGGCGCCATCACTTCGATCATCCCTTTCTTGGCTTGGGCCCGTCGCCGGGCACCGCTCAGGCTGGTCCTGAACGCCATTCATGGCGCCATCGTGGCAGTCCTAAAGCATCCCGCGCGCCTTGGCTCGTCAAAACAGCGTCACACGGCCCGATCCGGGGTTGATCAATCGGCGCTCAAGGCGTGACTGAGGGCGGGGGCAGGCCGTCGAGGCTCGTCCGTGGCCGGGAATGGCACGAATGCAAGACTGCGCGCGACCCTTGCAGCAAGGAGTGTTGCTCCGCCCCTCAAGCCCGGTTATTTAGGGGGCCAAACCTTTAACCGCGATATGTTCCGAGGATCCGAACCGACATGTCTGACCACGATCTCGCCCCCGAGGCTCAGAAAACCACCTTTTCCGGCATGATGGCCAATTCGCGCGTGCTGGCGCTGCTGTGCGGGATGATCATTCTGCTGCTCGCCGCCCTGTTCGGGGTACCCATGCCACTGATCGTGCTGACCACTGTGGTCATGGCCATTGCCTTTGTGTTCATGGGCGGTTCGGTGAGCACGGCCGTGTTGCTGAGCGTGGGCTTTGGCATTTTCGGCCTGCTTTGGAAACTCGGCGCCTGGTTGCTGGGCTTCCTCTGAGCGGGCACCGGCTAGGAAGCTTGATCCAATAGAAACGGCGCTGAGGCAGCAGGCCCCAGCGCCGTTTTCTTTTGCTTGGTTCGCGGGGCAGCGCGCGGCTTAGCCGACGATTTCGGCCTCGGAGAACCACTGAGCGATTTCCAGCGCTGCGTTCTCATCCGAGTCAGAACCGTGCACCGAGTTCTCACCGATCGACTGCGCGTGAGCCTTGCGGATCGTGCCTTCGTCGGCTTCGGCCGGGTTGGTGGCGCCCATGACTTCGCGGTAGCGGGCAACGGCGTTCTCGCCCTCGAGCACCTGCACGACGACCGGCTCGGACATCATGAACTCAACCAGCTCGCCGAAGAACGGGCGTTCGGCGTGAACCGCGTAGAAGCGCTCGGCCTGGGTCTGGGTCATGTGCACGCGCTTCTGCGCAACGATGCGCAGGCCCGCGCCCTCAATCATCGCGTTGATCGCGCCGGTGAGGTTACGCTTGGTCGCGTCGGGTTTAATGATGGAAAAAGTGCGTCCCATGGTGGTGGTTCCCTGAACAGAATGGAGTGGATGGGGTGGATAGGGTGGATTCCACCGCCGTGTAGGCGGCTTTTGCGGGCAGGTCCAGCCTTCATTGGGAAAGGCACCCTTGTCCTGCCCTGCCCCGGCCCCTAAACCACTGCCATGCTGTCGATTTCGAACCTGACCTACCGCATTGCCGGGCGGCCCATTCTTTCGGGCTGTTCGGCGACGCTCTACCCCAACCACCGGATCGGTCTGGTCGGGCGCAACGGCGCGGGAAAATCGACCCTGCTGCGGCTGATCAGCGGTGATATCGCCCCCGATGCCGGCGATATCCAGCTCCCCGGACGCTGGTCCATGGGCATGACCACGCAGGACGCTCCCGGGGGCGAGCGGTCGCTGATCGAGACCGTGCTCGACGCCGACCGCGAGCGGGCCAGCCTGCTCGACGCGCTCGAACGCCCCGACCTGCCGCCCGAACAGATTGCCGATATTCACGCCCGGCTCGAAGACATCTCGGCGGCCTCTGCTCCTGCTCGTGCCGCGCGGATCCTCGCCGGGCTGGGCTTCAGCGAGGCGGCGCAGGCCCAGCCGTGCTCGGCCTTCTCCGGTGGCTGGCGGATGCGGGTGGCGCTGGCCGCGCTGCTGTTCACCCAGCCCGACCTGCTGCTGCTCGACGAGCCGACCAACCACCTCGATTTAGGAGGCCACGCTGTGGCTGGAGGCCTATCTCAAGGCCTACCGCGGCACGATCCTGATCGTCAGTCACGACCGTGCCCTGCTCAACTCGGTGGTGACCGATATCCTGCACCTCGAGGCGCAGTCGCTGACGGCCTACAAGGGCAACTACGACTTTCGAGAAAACCCGAGCTGAGCGCATGGCGCTGCTCGCCCGGCAGAAGGAGAAGCAGGAGGCCCAGCGCGCCCATATCATGCGCTTCGTCGATCGCTTTCGCTATAAGGCGACCAAGGCGCGGCAGGCGCAGTCGCGGCTGAAGATGCTGGCGCGGATGCAGCCCATCGCCTCGGTCGCCGACGAGTGGACCGTGACCTTCGACTTCCCCGAGCCCCGGCCGCTGGCCTCACCGCTGCTGACCATCGACAACGGCGAGGTCGGCTACGGCGATGACCCGGCGGTGCTCAAGCGCGTTAATCTGCGCATCGACAGCGATGATCGCATTGCCCTGCTCGGCGCCAACGGCAATGGCAAGTCGACCCTGCTCAAGGTGCTGGCCGGGCGGCTGCGGGTGCGCGAGGGCTGGTGCAGAAATCCGGCAAAGCTCAAGATCGGCTATTTTGCCCAGCATCAGACCGACGAGCTGTCGGTGGACAGCACCCCGCTGGAGACCCTCAAAGCGCTCATGCCCAAGGCGACGGAAACGGTGGTCCGCGCCCAGCTGGGCCGGTTCGGCTTTGGCGAGGACAAGGCGGAGACACGGATTGGCAACCTGTCGGGTGGGGAGAAGGCACGGCTGCTGTTCGCGCTGATCAGCCGGGAAGCGCCGCACATCATCCTGATGGACGAGCCGACCAACCATCTGGACGTCGACAGCCGTCAGGCGCTGGTACAGGCGATCAACGGCTACGAGGGGGCGGTGATCCTGGTCACCCACGACCCCACCTGGTCGAGCTTACGGCCGACCGGCTGTGGATCGTGCGCCGGGGACAGGTCGAGCGCTTCGAGGGCGATATGGGGGACTACCGCCGCGAGCTGCTGGCCGAGCGCCGTCACGCCCAGCGGGAGAACCGCAGCGGACAGAACGCGCGAGCTGGCGGGGATGGTGCTGACGGGGGCCCGGGTGACAGAGTTGACAGCAGCGGGCCTAGGGGCGACGGAGACCAAAGCGACGGAAGTACCGGAGCAAACGAAGGCGGTCAGAATGCGGAGGAGCGGCGGCAGGCCCGGCAGAGCAGCGGCCAACGCCCGCGCAGCGCTCGCGCCGCTGAAAAAGCAGGTGGCAGAGGCCGAACGCCGGGTCGAGAAAATTCAGGCCGAAATCGACAAGGGCCGCGCCCTGCTCGCCGACCCGGCCGTCTACAGCGATCCGGTCAAATCGGCCAAAGTGCCAGCGTGGCAGAAGAAACTGGGAGAGTTGGAGAAACTGCTCGAGGAGGCCGAGGAGGCTTGGCTGGAGCGCTCAACCGAGCTCGAAGCCGCGTCTGACCCGTGAAATCCGCCAGCCAAACTCAGGGTACTTTGCGCGGGCGCGTTTTGATTGCGGGCGCGCTTTGAAAGCCGCGAAGCGGCGTCAAAGCAAGCCCGCAACCCAGCAAATCCGGCTCACTGATCGGCGTGCGCACCGTTTGTTACGAGGAGGCGGTGCAAACCGGCGATCATCAGCCGGTGGCGCGCTCCAATCCGGTCTGGGCCGCTTCGCGGCCTGCGACCCTCCCACGCGCAATCTTCTTCTCGGCCGGATACTGACAGGACAGTCAGCGTTGAGCCGCAGAGGCTAATGCTACTGCGCCTGCACCCAGCCGCCGCGATCGTTCTGCTGCCAGTAGCTGAGTGCGTGGTTTGCCCCGATGGCCCCCTCTTCTCCGCCGGCGTCAGCCTCGGCCGCTGCCTTGACCACTTTCCACTGTTCGCGCGCTCTGGCCACGGCCTCCTCGACCCGGCCATCGAACAGCACCGCGCAGACTTCAAAGGCCTCAAATCCGGCCAGCTCCGCCCCCTCGCCAACAAACAGAAAGCCCGCCCCCGCGGGTTATCTTCGCTCAGCGTCAGCCAAACCGGCTGGTCGGCCGCGTGCTGCGCGCCCTCACTGCCGTGGGGAATGAAGGCGGCATCGTCAAAGGTCCACAGCCACTCGTCCAGCGCCTTGAGCCGCGCTGGCGTGGCCAGACGCACCACCGCCCGACCGCCGCGCTCGAGCGTGCGCCCGAGCAAAACCGGCAGCGCGTCTTCAAGCCGGGTGCGGGTAAGGTGGTAAAAGCGGACGTCGGTCATGGGCGTTCTGTTCTGCTCTCTTCTGCTTGCCTGCTCTTTTCGTGCCTACTCTTATCGTGCCTGCGCCCGGCTCAGCGCCACTCTAAGCGCCACTCTCAGCGTCCATCCAGCGCGCGGGCCATGGCGTCGAGGTCCATGGCCCCCAGATCGACACCCTCTGCATCGGACCCACTGTCCTTTTCATCACCGATCGCCTCGCCGATCAATGCCGCCGCGCTGGTATCCAGCAGTTCGTCCATGGCCGAGCTCGCCGAAGCCACCCCTTCGCCTTGCCGATATCGAGCATGACCGGCACCGCCATGGGGATACCCGCGGCAGGTGCACGTGCTCGATCCGGTCCTGAAACCGCACCAGCATGTCGGCCAGACGGCTGACGTCGGTCAGCCCCCCGGCCGCGTCCTGCCGGGTTGCGCGCAGCAGCACGTGCCCGGGCTCGTGGCGGCGCAGCACGTCGTAGATGATGTCGTTGTTGAAGGTCACCTGCCGCCGGGTCCGGTTCGGCCCCATGACGTTCTGATCGATCAGCCCGCCAATCACCGCGCAGCGCCGGAAGGTGCGCTTGAGCAGCGTGCTCTCATCCATCCACGCCTCCAGATCATCGCCGAGCATGTCCTGATCGAACAGCTCGGCCACCGCCTGGGCCGTCTCCGGCACCCGCAGCGACCAGGTCGCGATGCAGTAGTCGGAGGCTACAAAACCCAGCGGCGCGTAGCCAAAGCGCTCCAGCCGCTTGGTCAGCAGCATGCCCAGCGTCTGGTGCGCGTTCCGCCCCTCGAAGCAGTAGGCAACCAGATACATGCGATCCCCGCGCGGAAGGTCTCGACCAGCAGCCGGTCGGCGCTGGGCAGGCGCGACTTGGCCGCCTGCAGCTGCAGCCACTCGCGCACCGGGTCGGGAAGTCGCGCCCAGCCCGATGGGTCCTCCAGCATAGTCCGCACCCGGTCAGCGAGGTTGGCCGTGAGCGGCATCCGCCCACCGCCGTAGGCTGGCACCGCCGGATCTCGCACGCTCTTGTGCGCCGCGCGGCAGATCAGACTGGTCTCGTCGATCTTGATAAACTCCAGCAGCCGCCCGGCGAAAATGAAGGTGTCTCCGGGCCGCAGCCCGTTGGCGAAGAACTCCTCAACCTCCCCAGCGATCGGCCGAAACCATGTCCCAGCCGTACCTTCAGCGTCGGGGCCTCGACGATGGTGCCGATGTTCATGCGGTAACGGCGGGCGTGGTGGCCGTCGGCGATCCCCCGCCGCCCGTCGCGCAGGGTCAGCAGGCGCTGGTAGCGCTCGTAGGCGCGCAGGGCGTAGCCGCCATCGGTGACAAACCCGAGCGTGTCGTCGAAATCCTGCCGGCTCAGGTCACGGAAGGGACGCGCCCGGATCACCTCGGCATAGAGATCGTCGGGCTGGAACGGCCAGGCGCAGGCCATGCCGATGATGTGCTGGGCCAGAACATCCAGCCCCCGGGCCGGGCCGGGTCGCCGTCGAGTTCTTCCGCCCAGACCCCGTCCATGCAGGCCTGACACTCCAGCACCTCGAAGCGGTTGGCGGGAACCAGCACAGCGCGGCTGGGCTCATCAAAACGGTGGTTGGCCCGGCCGATGCGCTGCATCAGGCGGCTGGCCCCCTTGGGCGCGCCGACCTGCACCACCAGATCGACATCGCCCCAGTCGATCCCCAGATCCAGCGATGAGGTTGCCACCACCGATTGCAGCGTCCCGGCGGCCATGGCCGCTTCGACCTTGCGCCGCTGTTCACGTTCAAGGCTGCCGTGGTGCATGGCAATGGCCAGACCGTCCTCGTTGAGCCGCCACAGCTCGGCGAAGCACAGCTCGGCCTGCGCGCGGGTATTGACGAACACGATCGACATCCCCGCATCACGGATCAGCCGGTAGACCCCTTCCATGGCGTGCACGGCCATGTGCCCCGACCATGGCATGTGGATATGGTCTTCGGGGGTGAGGATGCGGATATCGGGCCGCGCCCCGGCCCGGCCCCGGACATGGACCACGCGCGCGTCGCCCGCCGCAGCGGCGCCATCGCCGGAGGTTGCTCCGTTCTTGTGACCTTCTCCAACAATAGTGCCCTCTTCGGCGTCAGTCTCAGCGCCGTTTTTCGGGACAGCCCCCGCGTCCGGGTGCAGCCAGTCGAGCAGGTACTGCGGGTCGGCAACCGTCGCCGAAAGCCCCACCCGGCGGTGATCCGGCGCGAGGCTCTGCAGCCGCGCCAGACCCAGACTGAGCAGGTGCCCGCGCTTGTTGGTCGCCAGCGCGTGCAAGCTCGTCAAGGATGACGCAGCGCAGATTGCCGAAGAAGACGTCGCTGTCCTTCGTAGGAGAGCAGCAACGCCAGGCTCTCCGGCGTGGTCATCAGGATATGCGGCGGGCGCTCGCGCTGGCGCGCGCGGCGGTTGGCGGGCGTGTCCCCGGTCCGCGCCTCAGCGGTGATGGCCAGCCCCATCTCCCCCAGCGGGGTCTCGAGGTTGCGGCGGATATCGGTCGCCAGCGCCTTGAGCGGCGAAATATAAAGCGTGTGCAGCCCCTCGAAGTCCGGTTGACCGGCGAGTTCGACCAGCGAGGGCAGAAACCCCGCCAGCGTCTTGCCGCCGCCGGTCGGCGCGGTCAGCAGGGCCGACTGCCCTGCCTGCGCGGCTTCGAGCATGGCCAGCTGGTGATCGTGGGGCGCCCAGCCGCGCGCCTCGAACCAGCGCGTGAAGGTCGGCGGCAGCCTGACATCCGTGCCAGGGCGCGGGGAGCGGGTTTTCAGGTGTTCCCGCGTCTTTGGTTGCTGTGCTGTGTCCCGGCTCACGGGCCTGTCGGGTCCCCGGGACGTCGGCCAGCGCCGGTGCCTTGATCACGGGCGCTTGATCACGGGTGCCTTGATCACGGGTGCCTTGATCACGGGTGCCTTCGAAGCCCTCGATCACCGCCATGACGTCGTCGAAGGCCTTGCGCAGGCCCTTGTAATCCCGCTCGGCCGGGGTCAGCGCCTGCAGGTTGGCCTTGAGCGCGCTCAGCGTCTCAGGGTGGCGCGAAAGCGCCGCAATCGGGTCGATGTAGATGCGGATGGTGAACAGGATATCGCCGCTCTGGGGCAGCTTGCGCAGGGTCTGACGCTCAACCCGGATGAAAGACGCCGCATCGAGTGTGTGCCGGTCGGGGTTGGCGCCACGGTCGCGCGCTGAATAGGGGTGGTGGAGCGTGGGCGTGGGGTAGAGCGTCCAGTTCATGCGCTGCACCGGCTGCTCGACCTTCAGCCCGTCGAAAATCCGCGCCATCAATCCGGCGTTGCGGGTGTTCGGGCCAAAGCCGGGGACGTTGTCGTGAATCTCATCGAGCGGGCGGCTGATTTTCTCGCCCAGCTTCCAGCTCGACGGGAAATGCAGCGAAGCCGCGACCATTCGCCAGCGCGCCGGCACGGGTCCCGCATCCGGGTCCAGGCGCATCAGCACTAGGTCTTCCTGCACGCAGCGCGCGGCTTCGAGCAGGTCCGGTCCGCCGCTGTCTTCAGGCAGGCTGATCTGCGGGTGGTATCGGGCGAGGTTGTCGATCAGCAGCGCCCGAACCTCCGCCTGCGCAGCCTCGGTCCCCGGTTCAGCGCGGAACACCAGCTCGCCCTCGCTGGCCGTCAGCCGGTCTTTCTCCGCCCGATAGGCCGCAAGATCGCCGTCGGGCTCGAACCATTGCGCCAGATCGAGCGGCGTCAGCCCGATTTTGAACAGCGGCTCCAGCCGGTCCTTGCCGAAGCTGACCATCAGCCCGCCTCGGTCGCCCGGGCCACCGCAGCCGCTCCGACCACCGCACCGGAGACTGCCGTGGCTTCACCGCCCCGCAGAACCTCGCGGATCTGGAGCGATCATGCCGCCCTGGCTGAGCGGCGTGCCCAGCCGCGCGCTGGCGTCGGCGACCACCGCAGGGTCAAGCCGGTCCTGATAGGCGTCGAGCAAGTCACCGATGAAGGCCGAAGTGAACTCCGGGTGCGGCTGGAAGCTGATCGTCGGGCCGGGATAGGCCAGCCCGGCAAAGGCACAGAAATCGGTGCTGGCGATGACTTCGGCCGCCTCGGGCTTGGCCGTGATCTGGTCCTGATGGAAGGCGACAACGGTCTCCCGATGACCGTCGGCAAAGGCGTACTCGGTCGGCCCGACCGACCAGCCGCCGTCGAACTTCTCGACCCGGCCACCGAGTGCCTGCGCGAGGATCTGATGCCCGAAGCAAATGCCCACCACCGGCACGGCAGCGGCGTAGGCCGCGCGCAGAAAGTCTTCGAGCGGCGGGATCCAGGCGTGGTCCTCGTAGGCGCCGTGGCGGGAGCCGGAGACCAGCCAGCCGTCCTGCTCGTCAACCGAAGTCGGCATTTCGCCGTCCACGACGAAGTAAGGCTGGCAGTCGAAGCCCTCGCCCAACATCGGCGCATAGAGCGCGCGATAGTCCTCGTAGACCGCCGCGACCTCCTCAATAAAGTGCCCGCAGATCAGGATACCGACCTTCACACTCACCGCTGCAACCCCTCCTGCTTCACTGGACAGTCGTGCCTACCACAGGCCCTGCTGACGACGCTGCGCCATCACGCACAGCCAGTCGTAGGCGACCGTCGCCGCAGCCAGCGCGGTGATCTCCGCGTGATCGTAGGGCGGAGAAACCTCGACCAGATCCATGGCCACCATATTGAGGCTGCCCAGACCGCGGATCAGCTCCAACGCCTGCCAGCTGGCGAGCCCGCCGCTGACCGGTGTGCCAGTGCCGGGGGCGAAGGCCGGGTCGAGCACGTCGATATCGAAGCTCAGGTAGACCGGCCGGTCGCCCACCCGCTTGCGGATCGCCTCCAGCGTCGCGTCGACGCCGAGGCGGTGGACCCATGGCGCGGTCAGCACCTCGATGCCGACGTCGATATCGTTGTGGGTGCGCAGGCCGACCTGAATGCTGTGTTCGACGTCGAGCAGGCCTTCGATAACCGCCGAGAGGAACATGGAGCCGAGGTCGAGCGGACCGCTGCTCTCCCACGTGTCGCACTGCGCGTCGAACTGCAGCAGCGCCACCGGCCCGTGCTTCTCCGCGTGGGCCTTGATCAACGGATAGGCGACGAAATGATCACCGCCAAAGGTCAGCATCGCCGTGTCGGTTGCGAGGATCTCCCGGGCATGGGCGGCAATATCATCGGGCACGGTCATCGGCGCGTGGGCGTTAACGGCGCAGTCGCCATAGTCCACCACGGCCAGCGTGTCGAAGGGATCGAAGCCAAAGGGAAATGAGTTCAGCTCGGCGAGCTGGGTCGAGGCCGCTCGCACCGCCCGCGGGCCAAGCCGGCACCCGGGGCGGTTGGTCACCGCGCTGTCAAAAGGAATGCCGGAGACGGCGATATCGACGCCCTGCAAATCGCGGCTGTAGCGCCGCCGGGCGTAGGACAGCGTCCCGGCATAGGTCAGCTCATAAGCCGAGCCCTTGAGCGCGTCCTTGCGCCACGCCTGATCGATGATTTCCGGTGCGCCGGTGGGGGTGTTGGACATGCTGTGACGCCTCAGTTTCTGCAGGTGCGCCTGCGATGGGAGGTAGTCTAGAGCCCGGACAACACCTTAGCAATTGCCGAGAACGTGCCAGACTGAGGCTAAATCAGTCAGCCGGAACGCAGCGAGGCAGGCCCGGAAATATCGGCCCTGCCCCGGCTGCTTCCGGCCAGCACTCATCAGAGTGCCAGCTGCTCCTTGGCCCACGCCAGCATCTCGTCGGTGATGCCATCAGCGTCGACGGTCTGACCGGAATTGATCAGGAAAGCGACCAGCGCATCGACCAGGACGTCATCGGTGGTCAGTCCCTCAAGCGTCTCGAATTCAGACTGAGCGCCGTCGAGTTCATCCAGCGCTGCCTGCAGTTCGATCAGCAACGCCTCTTCTGCCGTCGTCAGATCGGTGAGCAGCTGTTCCTGCTCGGTCTGGGTCAGGGCCAGATCAGCGATTTCGCCCTCGGCCAGGGCGACCGCATCGTTGACATCATCCAGGCTGGTGGTTGCGGTGGCCTGCTGTTCTTCCAGTGACGCAATCGTCGCCTGCTGATCCTCGATAGCCGTGTTGAGGTTGGTCAGCGACAGCTCCGCTTCGGCAAGCTCTGCGGTGAGCTGGTCAATCAGGTCCTGATCGCTGTTGTCGGCCGTTGCGGCGTCGAGCGCGGCACTGAGGCTGTCGACGGTACCAGCGGCTTCAACCTGCTCATCCAGCGTGGTTGACAGGGTCGTTTCCGCCTCGCTCAGAGACGCATCAAGCGACGCTAGTTGGTCGGCCAACGCAGCCGCGTCGCCTTCGAGGGTCGCCAGCGCATCCTCCGCGCTCAGCAGCTCGGCCAGGGTCTGGGACAGATCGGATGCAGCGTCTTCGATTTCACCGGCAAGCGCATCACTGTCAGCTTCGAGTGCAGCGTAACTTTCGCCAAGCAGGACCAGCGCCTTTTCGAGCGCTTCCTTGTCCTCGGTATCTTCAAGGAAAGTGACCACAGCCACGACTTTCGGATCGGAGGACTCCCGCAAAGCGTCTTCATTGCGCTTCAGAGAATTCAGCGACTTCAGCTGGCTGTTGAGATTGGCAACCCGGTCCTTTTCAGACTTGAGGCTGAATTTCGTGCCGCCTGCTTCCTTAGGCTTCCCTTTCGAGCCGGTTGCGGTCGCGGCATCAGTCCCGGTATCGGCAGAGCCGGACCCGGCACCACTGCTATCCGCCTGCAGCTGCACTGCCTGCACTGCCTGCACTGCCTGCCTGCACTGCTTGCACCGCTGGCGTTGCCTTTGCCTTTACTGCCGCCAGCGCTTTTTTCCTTGGCCTCCCCGCTCTTTCCCTGTGCGGCGGCAAGCCCGGTGGGCGCGAGATAAGCCGTTGCGCCAGTCAATACCAGCAGCATCGAGGTGATTATTAGTTTGAGCGTCTTCATTGCGTTCTCCAATAAGTCATATCAGGGAAGAAGGGCGGCGGCGCCGCCTGTCACGTCAGTTGGACTTCAGGGCGGCCAATTTTGTTGGTTTCGAAGGGGTCAGAAGTTCAAGAATCTGCGCCGCCGTCGCACTGAACCCGTTGACGGCAAGCTCGTCGGACTTGGTCAGAGCCTCGAGTTCGAGCCCAAGCTCGACCAGCGACGCCTTTGTTTCCTGCAGGGACATCTTGGCTTCGTGCAACGAGTTCTGCGCCAGCTGCTGTTCCTCGTCCTGCTGTTCGGTCAGCCAGACCCGGGAGCTCAGGCGCTTGCAGGAGATCTCCAGCGCCGCTTCCACGGCTGAAATCTGATCGAGGCTTGCATTGATTGCGGCGCGGGCCGCCGAACTCTCGATTGCAACGGCCGCGCTGGCGATCGAGGCCAGCTCCAGAACGTTGGGCCCCTGCGCCTCGCTCAGTGGTGCATTGGCAGACGTCTCGTCTTCATAAGACAGCATCACAACACCGGCCGGCAGGCCCTCGGCTTCGATGACCTCGAAGTCGGTCAGGCCTTCCCGACTCCTGCGGTTATCCGACCGACGCGTCGCAACGTTGGTGACCTGCGCGGTTGCTGCCGTGCTGACGAAAGCAATACCCGGTGTAGCGGTTGTCGTTTGAGCCAGTGCAGCCGTTCCCGGAACAGCCAGACTAAGCAGCAGGGCGCCCCCGATCAGGGCTTCTTTTTTGTTCGCTAGGATATTCACGACGGCCTCCTCTCCAAGAGCATTGGTGATTCCCCCCAGCCATTTGCTGGTCATATCGATGTCTATTAATGTTTATGAACTATCTGACGCAATGCCGCTTCAAGCGTCTGTGAAGTGAACTGAAACAACGTGATAATTGACTGTTTTTCATCACTTTTTTCTGCGCTGAACCAATGAATTACCCAGGCTGATCCTCTAGAAATATGATGGATTTTTGGTGATAAATCTCGGGAAAACAATGAGATGCAAATGGATTCAGACTGTGTTAAATCGGAGGCAATGGGATATTTAGATCCCTTGAACTGGTGGCGGAGCGTGTGACATGCGGAGCAATTTGGCCGGCCTTGCGATCGGCGTGGTCACCCTTCTTGCCCTGTGGCCCCTTTACGACTGGGTGACGAACCGCAGTCAGAAGCAGACCGACGACAGCGTCAGTGCGGGCAGCACCGCTACAACCGCAGGATCAGCATCCGATACTGCAGCGGGTGCAACAGTCAGCGGCGAGGCTTTCTACGGTGATGAGAACGATAACACCTTCATCGGTACTGCCGGATCGGACAGCCTGTTCGGCTTCGCGGGCAACGACAGCCTGACGGGCGCCGCCGGCGAAGACCTGCTCAGCGGCGGCACGGGAACAATAGGTTCACGTTTTCTGACGGGGACAGCACGCAAAGCGCAAAAGCCCCCTCGGACTCAGCCTTTGACGTCATCAAAGATTGGACCTCCGGGTCAAACGCCATTGATCACACGGGTGGTGACATCATTGTGGGCGGGTCATCGGCTTTTGCCGCGGCGGCGATCGGCGACGCATCAATCAGTCCGGCAGGTCTTGCAACGTTTCACCCGGACGACGATACACTCGTAGAGCGCCTTGCTGCGACCGAGGCTGACCTATCGCTCGAAAACGGGGCAGAACCCAGAGAATTCGCCTTTTTTCAGCATACAGACGGCAACGCCTACGTCTTTATTTCAGATGGCAGCGCGGGCCTGACGAGCGGCGACACCTTCATTCAGCTCGAAGGCGCCAGCTCTTTGTCAGCTGCCACCATTACTGATGGTGACTTGTTTATTGCTTAGGCCGGAAGGCCAAGCGCTCTGAACGACCTTGCACACTGCGGAAACGGGGCGCTGAGCTGAGGGACAACAGTTAGACCGGTTGGTCTGATCACAACCCGCTGCCTCAACCTGAACACCCTCTACGGCTTTGAACTCATCACGGCTTTGTGACGCACGCCTCTGGCAGGTCCAGTTCGCCTGACTATCCATTTTTTCAAAAAAAACCAATATTATCAGCATGTTCGATTCGCCCAGCCTGCCCGCATAAAACATCATTGCAGCAAATATGGCGACGATGCTCTACCCATAAGTACATAAGGTTAAATTGAATCACTTTTCTCGACATGTGAATTAAGGTTATCCACATATTAAGCGCCTTACATCCATAAATATGTGCGGCTGATGTTGCGTCGATCACAAACACGTTAGATCGTCTCTGAGCCCGGCTGCTGCGAAGTATTGGTTCAGCAGTTCAAACAAGCGGGTCGAAAAGCAAAAAAGATTTGAGAGACACGTCATGAAGTTACTAAGAAACCTGTTCGCAGCTGCAGCGCTTTTAGCAGCTCCAGGGATTGCCGCCGCAAATACGCTCGGAACGTATGAGGCGACCAACAGCAAATACGTTATTTTGGGAACAGTCAGTTCCATCCCTGACGACTGGCAATACCCTGACAATCGCCTATTCTTGCTGCGGATATCGGCAACGATACCGCAATTAATCGAATTTTGACGGCAAGCGCCGGCGCCTACACGGCCCTCGACATCGACTCCGACTCCATCAACTTCGTGCAAGACGGAACAGTCGGACTGCGTGCTAACGGTGCCTTCAGCCTGACGCTGACCATGCCAATGGCAAAGGTCGGTTCGAGCTGTATTCCCGTGTTTGATGCGACGACTTCAGAAGCGTCGGTTAGTGCCTTCATCCAGATCGAACTTGCTGAGACAGGTGGAAGCACGATCGCGAACTATACGGTCGACGATAAAGTCGAGGGCAGCACGTCTGGTGTGGTTGCTTCATGCACAGGTGCAGCTGACGGCAACGGATACGTAGACCCTGCAGGAACGCTTGTGATATCCGTAACGCCAACACGGACCACCGTATACTCTCTGGCAATCGACATTGGGTTCGAGACAGGTGGATCCTTCACGACTAATGGCTCCGCAGCAGACGACGTTTGGTGACAACGGCGAACCTGTCGCTGATGTCTACACCCTTGGACTTCAGCTCACGGCAGCAAGCACGAACTAAGTCAAATGCCTACCTAATGGTTAGGACTTATAATGTTGAGTTGAAATAAATTACCCAAAATGCTATGGGCTTTCTTCAGATTTTGAAGAAAGCCTTTTTTTTGGGTGATTTAAGCCGTGAAATTTTTCAATGCCGCACTGGTAAGTGCTGTCTTTTCGCTCGTGTTTTTTCAAACCGCGTCCGCTCAGGGTTTCGGCGCTTTCCCCATTAGCCAAGCAGTAGAGATCACTGCAGGACGAACATCCTCGCTGAAATTTGAGCTCTTGAATTTCGGTGAAGACCCAATGACGCTGGACGTCACTCACAGCTATGTGCCGTCACAGCTGACCACCGAGCAAATCAACGCCATCGGAAACGCCAGACTCCGCAAACTCATGCTGGATCGCCCGTCGGATCATGGCAGCTGGATGTCTATCCCGAGTGAAGTGACAATGCTCAGCGCCGCTGATGGCGAAGCAACAGTGCTGGAAATCCCGATAGATGTCCCACTCACAGCGTCCGGCACCGTATCCGGCACAATCATCTTCACCCAACAAACTGACTCGCTCCTTCGCCTCGCTTACCGCTGCTCCTACGTCCTTAGTGTTGGCAACCGCCCCTTTGTCCGGGACATTGTGGTTGAAAATGTTGAAATTACTCAGGAAAACGGCGCAACCCAGCTCGAAGCGACGGTCACGAACATCGGAAACGCCAACTTTGACATTGCGGGCGAGTACGCACTGTTTCGCCGGGTTGGCGCGAGGAAAACACCTGTCCTCAAAGACAGCCTCGAGCCAGCGACGCTCCAACCGGGGCAGCCCACGTCGGTCAGCAACTCTCTGCAGAATGTCCTCGCTTCGGGACTGTACGAAGTCCGACTTCTGGCGGAGCTTGATGGGTCGGCACAAAGACCACGCGTGATCGAGTACGAATTCGAGGGCCCATTCGAAGCAGGCGGCCTCATCCAGGGCTCCGAGATTTTCGGTGGTCCGAATTTAGCCATCGTCCCGATCGGGCCGCGTGCACGACGCAACGTGCCCTATTTCATTGAAAACACAACCGATAAGCCGGTCACGGTAGACCTCTCAATCGAAGGTCAGATCGTAGACGGGTTGGGGCTGCAGATTATACCCAATTCACTTTCAATCGGACCGTCATCGACCGGGCGATTCCGAGTGATGGCACAGGCCGACGAGAATTTGACTTTGGACGCGCCGTCCAGCGCTCAGCTCATCGCTTCGATCAAAAACCAAGACCAGGTCGAGTTAAAGCACGAATTCAGCCTTTGGTTCCAAAACTCGAGAGCGGAGCAAAAGTCCGAAATCAGTATTGAGTCGGCGGTGCTCGATGGTCTCTCTGGTACGATCAATTTTGATCTTGTTAATCGCGGCAGTTTACCAGTGACCCCGATGGGGTCGGTGATGATTTACACGCAGATTGATGAGCCCCTGATCCGCGAGAGCGTTCGGATCAATCAAATCATTTATCCAGACCAGCGGATAACAGCCTCCGTTGAGTTGGATGAGGGCCTTCGGGAAGCCTGGACAGATCTCAGCAACATCAGCGACGCGCTGCAGCTGAATCTTGGCCGAGATGTTTCTCACCCGGCCATGACCGACGACAGCCCCATTGAGACGCGGCTAGAAATCAAATGAACAAATCCTGGCTTGGCATTGCCTGCTTGGTTTCTGTTATCACCTGTCCAACTGCTTCCGCTCAAGGCAATAGTAACAACAGCGGCGGTGGTGGTGGTGGTGGTGGTGGTGGAACCGGTCACTCCATAGAGATTATTCCAGACGCTCCGCAGCTGGCTACGATTACCCCCACGCTTGCGACTATTTCCAATATTCCATTTGAGAGATATTTGATATTTCAGTCCGATATCGAGCTTATTGGCAACAATAATGACAGAGTGAATTTCAGCATCTCGTATCCTTCCTTGTGTACTTACATTTTTGGTGAATACAGGGCACTGTTTGTTGGTGAAAGTAGCAACGTAGAAGGTAATGAAACTGGTGTCTTGGCAGGTGTTAGGGTAATAAATCCAGATGGCGCATATATTTACCATCAAAATATTGAGGGATTTCCCGACTATATTGAGGATTTTTCGAGAGAATGTTCAAATAATACAATCACTCTGACATTTAATAACTTTCGGATTCGAAACCAGTCATCAAAAAACACGTTTACTATTCAACTCCACTACGACAACAACGGCTCCGTACTAACGTCCTCTGTTGGAACACTTGTTACAGTCGGTGCCGATGGTGAACCGCTAGCCGGGACTTATAATTTAGATCTGTTGGTTAGTTTGTTGTAAGGTTGATCGCTCTTGCGGTATGATAAGGCATGAGTGGTTCGCTGAAATCGATACTGGCGGGAGCCGGCGCAATAGCACTAGCCGTTGGGGGCGTGGGATTAGCAGACGTTAATCTTGGCACCCAGCAGGCTATCGAATGCGTATGCTGTGTTCGGTCAGCCCGGATCGTCTCTCTCGTCTGCTTCCGCCACAATCGAGTACGTGTCTACATCGGCTGGCTTAGGGTCAGCCGTGGACTCGAATAACATCAGCCTGCAAGACAAGGCTCACAGCAAAGACGCGACGTCCTACAGCCTCATTGAAACTGGAACACTACCCCTCCGGACAAACAGCCAGGTTAGTGAAGTTGTGGTGAGCGTGCCCATGATTTCTCCAGACGGGGTTTCCTGCCTTCCTGCATTCAAGCGAGACGGGGATACGGACAGCGCCGTGACCGCGTTTTTGTCAATTGCCGCCGTTTCAGGCACATCGACCGTGAGCCAGTTCAGCGCTAAAAACGACCTGACCTCTGGTTCCGTTGTTGTTGAAAACGGCGTCAGTATCTCATGCCCCAGCGCTGGTGTCGGGACCGGTACAGTGACCTTTGCGCTGACTAGAGCGGGCACCGGGACTTTCACGCTTGTTTTTGACCTAGGCTATGAATTTGACGGTGCACGCCGCGTGAATGACGGTGCCCTAGAGGTTGACGGCGACGACGGCGAACCCTTCACAGGAACCTATGAATTCACGCTGGATGTCTCTCTTTCGACCGAGAGTGGTTCAGGCGGGAACCCCTGTGGCGGGAATTGTGGTGTTGGCGTCGGCGGCGGCGGTGGAAACGGCACCCAACCGGAAGGGCGCGGCCGAGGGCTCGGCGGGTAACAACCCGTTCCTTTATTCTCAATACAGTAGATTCTGATTTGCAGAGGCAGTCCTGAGACAAAAGCCTCAAAATGGGCATTGTGGATAACTGCGGTATAAAGGTGTGGATCACCACTACGTCTTCTACACGCACTCTGGTACAACGACGTCTTGATGTATGAAGACAGGCGTTCACGAGAATGACGGGATGGCAGCGGGCAGTAAAACTGGCGATATGCTGGTTGTGTTTGTCTGTGTTGGTGGCGAATAGGAGTAAGGCTCAATTGAGCGATGAGCTGCTTGACAGCACTATTATTTCGAATTCGTTCTATCAGACAGATCTGACGCAGGCCATTCAGGACGTCGCCCTTCAGGCTGGCGTCAATATTATCGTGGCTGCACAGCCGTTGTTCGTGACTGATGCGGTGTTTGAAAACCAAACCCTGCGCACGGTACTCGACCTGTTGCTGGCTGGCACGGGACTGATCTACGACGTCCAGCCGAACTACCTGATTGTGTATGACCCGCGCGATGTCGATCAAATCGACAACCGCAACGTTGCTGACTTCTACCAGTCGCGCTTCCTTGCCGCCTCCGAGGCGGTGACCCTGCTGCCAACCAGACCTTCAGCCATTCACCCGCCCTTCGGACTCATCCGGCCTCATTAACATTTACGGGCCCCCTCCGGTGGTCGCCAGGATCAAGTCCCTGCTGCAAGAACTCGACGTCTTCGGGCTTGAAACGGCTGTTATTCCCACCACGACGATCCCACCAGTTGCCGTCAGAAATGCACTGCCGCGCAACCTTGCCGGCTACGTAACATTCGACAACGACAGCAATCAGCTGATTGCCCGAGCACCGAAAGTCTTCATCGAGCAGATCAGGAACTACGTGATCCAGATGGAACGGAATGCCGTGTCACCCGGCGTTATGTCCGTGCCCAGCGAGTTTGAGATTTATCGGCCACGCTCCACCCCGCCTGTTGATCTCATCCAGCTGCTGCCACCCGGCCTGAGGCAGTACGTCCAGGCAACGGGCTCGAGTGACTTCACTCACGATCGCAGCGGATGCAGAGATTGTTAGCCCAAATTTTGAATATTCTTGAAACGATTGATCCTGAACCAACGCAAGTCCTGCTTAAGGCCCACATTGTGTCGATGTCGGCCCGTGAATTGATCGACGAAGGCGCCGAACTAGGGCTACCCCGCGTGCAGGTCGGCACCGGGTTTTTCAAGAACGCGGCCAATGCGCTCACCTCTCCGTGGGGCGCCAGTGTTGGATATTCTAGCAGTGAAGCGTTTTCCAACGCCCTAAGTCTGAATTTGCATCTGCTTGCGGCTACGAACAAAGCATCCATTCTCTCGGCACCTTCTGTCGCGTCGATGAACAACAAGCCAGCAGAAATCAGCTTTATCTCGAAGGTTCAGCAGCTCATTTCGCAGGCTTCAGGCGACGAAGGCGATAGTGCAGGAACACTGAAAGAATTGTCAGGCGGCACCAGCCTAAATATCACCCCCAAACTCATGGGGAATGACAATATCCAGCTGCAGATAGCGGTCGATTTCTCTGATTTTGACCCCGTAGGACTCGATGATGATACCGTTGAAACGTCTCGGACGGCACGCACAACAGTCGTCGTCGAGAATGGCGGTACGGCCGTCATCGGAGGGCTGGCCAGCACGAAGAAAAAGAGCCTGCTCTCCGGTGTTCCAGGCTTCGATACGCTGTTCACGCGGGACCGAAATGAAGATGAGACGGTTCAGCTCACAATCCTGATCACAGCGGAAATCATTGACTCCAATGTGTATGAAAGAGCTCTTCTGATGTCATCATGACGATGAGCCGAGATGTCTATCAGGAAAAAATGGCACAGGCGCTTAGCAGTTGGGGCATGAGATGACCAGCAAGCATCATATCTCCCGCATCGCCAAAGCATTCGCGATTGCTGCGGTCGGCTGCGTTGCATCTGTCCTGATTTCTGGGTGCACACCAGGTCGCCGAATTGGAAGCAAACCAAATTGGTGATCGCGACGCTGTGATGCCTGTCAGCTTGGGCGAGCGCGCCTTTGTGCGCCCTGAAGCGATGGCGAAGGGCCTCATCCAGGCGGGCTTGTCCTCAGAGCACGTGCTACAATTTGGACCGTACTTGATGGAAATGATTGCGTCCGAGGGCGGCGCTGAACTGTACATCAGCGGGCGGCTTATCTTCGCGCTGGCGGTCTTCAATGATGACTTGTACATCACCTCAATGGAAAGAGGTCTGACAGTTGTTCGCGAAGCGGCATAGGGCAGTCCCAATAGCACTCTGCCTGTTGGCGGCTATTATTTTGCCCTGCTCTGCGCTTGCCGACACGAATGCATTGTTCCGTGCTTTCTTGCCCGGATACTTGAGCAGCGGCAGCCTGACAACGTCCGCTGAGCTTCCGAGAACCTGCAACGAATGGCTCGAAATACCCCAGGATACGCAAGTCGGTGAATTCTCGATGAACATCCGAAGCAATATGGCGTTTGAAGCGGGCTTAGATTTCCCAGCGATGAATGTAGCCGGGTCTTGCAAGCCCGCCATTCTGGTGAATATCGGCGGAAATCAATACTCCTTCCCGATCAATATAACGATTTGGATCAAAGATCAGAAATTCGGAATGATTGGTAAAGAAGCCAAGCTCGAGTTCTGAGTCCCTTGTCGAACAGTTTGGCTTCACTCCCTTCTCATGCTCAAGCGGCTTAGGCGGCGAGTTCGTGGGAAAGACGGCGCTGGAGCAAATACTGCCCAAGACTTTCGCTGGTTCTGTGAAGTTCGACTTGCGCTCAGCACTGACTGAAGGATGATTGCTCTGCCGACAATCCGCCGGCCTTGGGTGAATGTACGGTCGGAGGCAATGGAGCCGGCGATCAGTTAGCCAGTGCACAGATACCCTTGCTGACGGTGGCGATTGCCGAAACCGAAGAAGCACGGAGCGCAATGAGCCGCCAGGGTGAAGCAGCGCTCCTCGAGGAGAAATGTCTCGAAGAGATCGATGAGCTCCGGCTGGAAGGCACAGAGATCATTCCCCAAAATGTATCGGAAGAATGCTGGAGGATTACCCCAGCTCAGCAATCGCGCAGACTTTCAAGCTGGCCGGGCAACGTCTTCTTCAGTTCGCGCGCAGTAAACCAACTCACCAGAGTTGATCCCGCAGCGCGTACCAGCTCATGGCCGCGATCAGCAGCGGTTGACGCCAGCGCCCTGCCCCGGGGAACACTGGGGTCGGCAGGCCCTGCATCACGCGGAAATCGCGGTCGTTGCCGTCCAGCATATCGGCGAAAATCTGCCCCGATTTGGTCGCCATGGCCACGCCGGAACCCGAATAGCCCGACAGGCTGTAGAGGTTCGGTCCCAGCTCGGCATAGTCGGGCAGACGCTTCATGGTGATGCCCAGCGTGCCGCCCCAGCCGTAGTCAAGCGCCACGTCGGCGAGCTGGGGGAAGACCGTCAGCATAGGGCGACGGACGAAGGTCCGGATGTCACGCGGGAAGCGGTAGCCATAGGTCTCACCGCCGCCAAACAGCATCCGGCGATCGGCGCTCAGCCGGTAGTAGTTGACCACGAAGCGGCTGTCGGCGACCGCAACATCATCGCGGATCAGCGACCGGCAGCGCTCCTCGCTCAGCGGCTCGGTGGCGACGACGAAGGAGTTGATCGGCATCACCCGGGCCGAGGTCCGCGGCTCCAGCCCGCTCAGATAGCCGTTGCAGGCGTAGAGCACGATTTTGGCCCGCACACCGTCCCTGCGGCCGTGGCAGAGCCGCCCAGCCGGACCTCGTGCGGGTCACCGGGGCTGACAGTGGCGACCTCTGCCCGGTCAAAAATGCGGGCGCCGGCGGCCTCTGCGGCCCGGGCCAGCCCGAGCGCGAAATTCAGCGGGTGAACGTGCCCGCCGCCGGTGTCGAGCGTTCCGCCGAATGCATCCGCCGCGCCGAGCATCTCCGGCATTTCCTCGCGCTCGACGAACCGGATCTGGTCGTAGCCGTATTCGTCCTGCAGCTTGGCCGCATAGTCGCGGGCCTCAGCGTCGTAGCGCGCGCGGTGGTTGGTGTGCAGCAGCCCCGGCTTGTAGTCCGCGGGGATGGCGTATTCGTCGATCAGTGCGCGCACCAGCGCCGGGGCCTCGACCCCGATGCGGAAGGCCTCGCGGGCATGATCCACCCCGACCAGCGCTTCCAGACTGTCCTGGTCGCTACGCTGGCCCACCCCGACCTGCCCGCCGTTGCGCCCGGAGGCGCCCCAGCCTGCGCGGTGGGCGTCGAGGACCACCACCGACCGCCCCTGCCGTGCACAGTGCAGCGCCGCGCTCAGGCCGGTGAAGCCACCACCGATGATGCAGACCTCAGCGTCTTCCATCCCGCTCAGGCGCGGGCGATCGACCACGTTCTTCGCCGTGGCGGCGTAGTAGGACGGGGGGAAGGTCCCCGCCCGGTCGTTGAGGTGAAGAAGGCTGTTTTGGCTCACGTTGCTGGCTGCCGTTTCACACCGGCGCGCGCTACACGTTGAGCAGGAGGTGCTGACGCTCCCACGGGCTGATCACCTGCATGAAGGCATCGTATTCCTCAAACTTCAGCGCGGTGTACATATCGACGAATTTCTGTCCCAGCACCTCGGCGAGCTCCTCGCTGGCGGCGAAGGCCTCGATCCCCTCGAGCAGCGAATAGGGCAAGGCCCGTCCACCGGCAAAACCGTTGCCGGTCACGGGTTCGCGCGGCTCAATCTTGTTGCGGATCCCCAGCAGGCCCGCGGCCAGCGATCCGGCGATGGCGATGTAGGGGTTGGTATCGGCCCCGATCAGCCGGTTTTCCACCCGGCGATTCTTCGGCCCCGAGCGCGGCACCCGCAGCCCCGTGGTTCGGTTATCGTAGCCCCATTCGAGGTTGATCGGCGCGGACATGTCCGGGACCAGCCGGCGGTAGGAGTTCACGTAGGGCGCCCACAGCGCGGAGGTGGCGTAGGAGTACTTCTGCTGCCCACCAATGAACCAGCGGAACAGGTCGGTCGGCTCGCCTTTGGCGTCGCTGAAGATGTTGTCTCCGCTGTCGATCTCGACCACCGACTGGTGGATGTGCATGGCGTTGCCCGCGTGGCCCTCGATCGGCTTGGCCATGAAGGTTGCGTAGCACCCGCAGCGCAGCGCCGCTTCGCGCACCGTGCGCTTGAAGATGAAGACCTCGTCGGCCTTCTCCATCGCATCGCCGTGGACGAGGTTGACCTCGAGCTGGGCAGGACCGAATTCCTGAATGATGGTGTCGATCTCGACCCCCTGTGCGGCGGCGAAGTCGTAGATATGGTCGGTGACGCTTTCGTACTCGTCGATCCCCTGCATCGAGAACGCCTGATTGCTGCGCTGGGTCCGGCCCGAGCGGCCTTGCGGCGGTTCCAGCGGCAGGTCGGGATCGGTGTTCGGCTTGGTCAGGTAGAACTCGAGCTCCGGCGCAATGACCGGCTTCCAGCCCAGCTTTTCGAAGCCCTTGAGCACCCGGCGCAGGACCGAGCGTGGGGCAAAGTCGATCGGCTTACCATCCAGGTCGAGCACGTCGTGGATCACCTGGATCGACGGCACCGTGGCCCAGGGCAGCGAACTCGCCGTGCGCAGGTCGGGCTTGAGGATCATATCGGCATCAGACCACAGCTCGCGGTGCGGGCTGTCGGCATAGGAGCCGGTGATGGTCGAAAAGAACACGGAGGTCGGCAGGCGAGTTTCGACCCCGCCGAACCACTTCTCCGCCGGCATGACCTTGCCGCGCGCGATACCGGCGAAATCCGGCGTGTGGCACTCGATTTCCTCGACGCCCTTCTCGCGCGCCCATTTGCGAAGCTCGCTCATCCGCCCCGATACGAGATCGGGGGACTCTTCTAAGCTGATTTCAGGCTCAAGACTCTGTGGCAGATCGTTCATG
This sequence comes from Rhodospirillaceae bacterium, assembly GCA_038141425.1. Lineage (GTDB taxonomy): Bacteria > Pseudomonadota > Alphaproteobacteria > UBA7985 > UBA7985 > UBA7985. The sequence continues at coordinate 130,110 of JAYQIC010000001.1, forward strand.
ATGCATGGTCCTCAGGCCATCTTGTCCGCAACCGCGGCGGCCGTCTGGTCCAGCGCCGTCCAAGCACGCTCGACGAGCAGGTCGATTTCATCATCCGCGATCGGCAGCGGCGGGCTGCAGACCATGGAATCCCGAACCGCCCGCATCACCAGATTGTTGCGGAAGCAGAAATCACGGCACATGCCGCCGACCTCGCCGCTGTTCTCGAACCGCCGCCGCGACCCGCTGGCCGCATCGGGGACGAGCTCCAGCTTGCCGAGCAGGCCGAAGGTCACGGCCTCCCCCACCAGCGGGTGATCGCCCAGCGCAGCAAACTTCTCCGCTAATACGTGCTGCGTGTGGGCGCCGACGCGGTCGACCAGCCCCTCGCGCTCCATGATCTCAAGGTTGGCGATGGCCGCGGCGGCGCTGACCGGGTGACCGGCATAGGTGTAGCCGTGGGCAAACTCGCCGTCCTGACTGACGCCCTCGTAGACCTCGTTGGTCAGACCGACCCCGCCCATGGGCAGGTAGCCGCTGGTCAGGCCCTTGGCCATGGCGATCATATCGGGGCGCAGGTCCAGCCGCTGTGAGCCAAACCAGGTGCCCAGACGGCCGAAGCCGCAGATCACTTCATCGGCGACGAACAGAATTTCGCGCTCCTCACAGATCCGGCGCACTTCAGGCCAGTAGCTGTCCGGCGGGATGATGACCCCGCCCGCGCCCTGAATCGGCTCGGCGATGAAGGCCGCGACCCGGTCTTCGCCGAGCTGGTCGATGGCCTGCTCCAGCTCGCGGGCGCGCATCAGACCGAAGGCGTCGGGGTCCATGTCCCCGCCTTCATCGAACCAGTAGGGCTGACCGATGTGGTGAATATCGGGAATGGGCAAGCCGCCCTGCGCGTGCATGAACTGCATCCCCCGAGGCTGGCCGAAGCCATCGACGAGCCGTGGTAGGCGTTCTTGCGCGAGATGATGATCGTCTTGTCGGGCTTACCGCGCCCGGCCCAGTATGTCCGCGCCAGTCGGATCACCGTATCGTTGCTGTCCGAACCAGAGGTGCCGAACATGAACTTCTCGATCCCGTCGGGGGTGAGCTGGGCCAGCTTCTCCGACAGTACGATCACCGGCGGGTGCGTGGTCTTGAAGAAGGTGTTGTAGTAGGGCAGCTGGGCGATCTGGCGGCTCACGGCCTCCCCGATTTCCTGCCGACCATAGCCGATGTTGACGCACCACAGGCCCGCCATCCCGTCGAGGATCTGGCCGCCGTTGCTGTCATTGATGAAAACGCCCTCGGCCGACGTGATCACCCGCAGGTCCCCCGGACCCAGCGCGTCGTGATCGGTGAAGGGGTGCATGTGGCTACCGAGATCGGCTGCGATCATTTCATCGGTGGTCGGAAGGTTACCCAGAGAAAACATGAGAACCGCCTTTCGCTGTAACAGGTGCCGGAAACCTACGCCCAACATCGGTCGCGGGGAAATGATTCCTTCGGCTCTGACTGCGCGGAAGGTCCATTTTCCCGATCCTAGCCGGTTTATCGCGAATTTATAGGGTCTTATCTTGTAATTTCCCGCGAAAATGCGCCACCATAGTCGGGAATTCCTAACCCAGATCAGGAGTCCAGACATGGAACTCGTTGCCGTTGACTACACCAGCCCCACCGCGAAGCAGGACTTTGTCCGGTCGCTCCGGGACACCGGTTTCGGCGTGCTCAAGAACCACCCTTTGCGACAGGAAGAAGTGCAGGAAATCTACGACGACTGGCGACAGTTTTTCAGCGAGGACCGCAAGAACGACTTCGCCGTGCCGCACAATGGCGCAGGCGGGTTCTACCCCCAGTCGCTGTCCGAGACCGCCAAGGGCAACACCATCAAGGACATCAAGGAGTTCTTCCACTACTACCCCGGCGATGTCTGCCCCGACGACCTGCTGCCCAAGGCCCAAGCCTACCACCAGCGGGCGACCAACCTCGCCGCCGAGCTGCTGCAATGGATTGAGGATGAGTCCCCGAGGACGTGACGGCGCTGTACAGCGAATCCCTCTCGGCGATGATCGAGGGCAGCCCCAAGCACCTGCTGCGCATCCTGCACTACCCGCCGCTGACCGGCGATGAAGAGCCGGCGGCAATCCGCGCCGCTGCGCACGAGGATATCAACCTGATCACCATCCTGCCCGCCTCCAACGAGCCGGGGCTGCAGGTGCTGGCCAAGGACGGTTCTTGGCTGGAAGTGCCCTGTGACTTTGGGAACCTGATCGTCAACATCGGCGATATGCTGCAGGAAGCCTCGGGCGGCTACTTCCCCTCGACCACCCACCGCGTGGTGAACCCCGAGGGCGCGGATAAGACCATCGGCCGGATCAGCCTGCCGCTGTTCTGCCCCCCACGCCCCGAAGTCGTCCTGTCCGACCGGTACACGGCAGATTCGTACCTGCAGGAGCGTCTGCGCCAGCTGCGCGGCGGCTGATCCGCCGGGGCCTGCTTGGTCCCGGACGACCAGCGACAAAACGAAAAATCGGGGGCTGTGGCAGCTTGAAGGACTGCTACAGCCCCTTTTTTCAGGGTTATGCCCGGTGGCAGAAACCTCCTGAAACATTGCCATACCCAATGTTTCAACAATGGTGACAACTGAAAGCGATCCGAGAAACGCGCGCAACAGAACGGGCCTACACCGGTCAGCGTCAACCACGGGAAACGACCTTCCCGCCCCGTTCAAACGTCTTTCTGAGGATCACATCATGAAAATCGCTTCTCTGCTCAGCAAAATCTCTGTGACCGCAACGGGTGCCGTTGCTGGTCTGCTTCTCGCCACTTCCGCTCAGGCCGGTCTGAACGACCTTCGCGGCGCCTGGATCAACGTCGACGAGAGCACCCGCGGCATCACCAAGGTGGTGATTGGCGGTGAGGGTGCCCACCCGACCCTGAACACCTGGGGAGCCTGCCACCCCAACGACTGTGACTGGGGTGAAGTCTCGGCCATGCCGCTGGCTTCCTCAGTCAGCGCCTCGCCGCTGTCCGCCGAGCGGATCATGGCACGCTACGACAAGTCCCACGCCACCTCTCTGGTCAGCGCCTACCTGCACGGTGACAAGCTGATCATCGAAAACGCCACCGACTTTAAGGATGGCCGCACCGATACCTTCTACCGCTACACCCTGAAGCGGATGCCGGTGAGCATCCCGCCGATTATCCAGCCCAACCCACTCCTGCCTCTGCTCCCTCTGCTGCCCCTGCTGCCGGTTGAAAACAACCTTGATCAGCTCGAAGGCGCCTGGTTCAACATCGACGACGATACCCGCGGCGTGACGAAAATCCGCGTGGTGGTCGATGGTGCCGCCGTAAAGGTCAAGGCCTGGGGCTCCTGCCACCCAAGCGACTGTAACTGGGGCTGGACCCAAGGCACGCCGCTGACCGACAGCGTGGGCGCTCACCCGACCACCGCCAAGCGGATCATGGCCAAGTGGGACCAGGGCTTCGCCACCCGCACCATGGTGCTCAAGCGTCACGGCCACAAGCTGATCGCCGAGATCACCACCGTCTACACCGACGGCCGTTCAGACCGCTTCAACACCTACATTTTCCAATAGGCCGGACCGGGGGAACCCCAGACCGCCAATCACCCGGAAACCATGAAAAAGGGGCGCTGCGAGGCGCCCCTTTTGATGTTTTCATTTCGCCGTTCAAGAGAGAAAACAGCGATACCCGCGATCCCCGGGAACAGAGCTGGTGTTGCTGCAGCCTGCACACCCCAGCGCCCAAGCTCAGAACCTGCGCGCCCGCCTTTGTCGCACCGTCGAGCACGTCGCCAGTGACCCCGGCCAGCACCAGATGGGCGTGTCGGGAGGCGAGGTCGGAGAGCGCGAAAATCTGCCCCTGTTCCGCCGGTCCCAGGCCGATCCGCGCAGCCCGCTCGCGTTCATCATCATCGCGGAAGATCAGTCGTCCGAACATGCTCCCGCCCAGCGCCTGCAAACCTGCCGCCGCCAGCACGCCCTCGGGTGCCCCGCCGCTGCCCACATAGAGATCGAAGCGCGGACTACCGCTGACGACCGCCCCGGGCAGCGCGGTCAGCAGCGCACCCATGACATCGCCATCGGGGATCAGGCTCAGCGAAGCGCCCGCCGCCTCTACCGCCGTCATCAGCGGCCGGTGGCGCTCACGGTCGAGCATGATCACCCGCAAGGATCGCCCCGCCTGCCCCTGCAGGCGCGCCAGCACCTCATCGAGCGGTCGGTCCAGGTCGTCAGCGCGCAGGTCGAGGCCCGGTCGGGCGGCAATCTTCTGCATGTACACGTCGGGCGCATGGAGCAGGTCGCCACGCGGCGCAAAGGCCGCCACACACAGCGCGCCCGGCCGGTTCTGCGCGCACAGGGTCGTCCCCTCCAGCGGGTCAACGGCGATATCGACCTCGGGCGTCGATGCCTGCCGTGGGCCATTGCCGAGGGTCTCGCCGATATAGAGCATGGGCGCCTGATCGCGCTCGCCCTCCCCGATGACGATGCGGCCGTGCATGGGCGCTGCGTTGAAGGCGGTGCGCATGGCATCGACCGCAGCGGCGTCGGCGGCTTCCTTGTCGCCCTGCCCGATCCACGGCAGGCAGGCACCGGCAGCCAGCGCGCAGGCGCGCTCGAAGTCGGGCAGCAGGGCTTTGACGCTGTCGGCGGTGGTCACGCGGCTTTGGATCCGGCCATGGCGGCGGGCGTTGCCGCTTCGCTGGCGGCCTGTTCCGCGTAAACGTCGATCAGCTGCTCGAGCATGGCCAGTGCGTCCTTGCGTGGGCGCTGGAAGGCGTTACGCCCGATGATCGAGCCATAGCCGCCGCCGCGGGCGATGGCCGCGATCTCCTCGTAAACCGCGTCCGTGCCCTTGGCTTCCCCGCCGGAGAAGATGACGATGCGGCGGCCATCAAAGGCCGACTGGATGACGTGGGCAATCCGGTCTTCCAGCCGCGACCAGTCCCGGTTTTCGTAGTGGGGCCGGGCCGCGTCCTGCTCGATCTGGGGCTTGGGCGGTTTGACCTTGATGATATGCGCGCCCATCAGCGCCGCGATGTGGGCGGCGTAGGCGATGACGTCGAGGCTGGTTTCGCCCTGCTTGCTCAGACCGCCGCCGCGTGGGTAGCTCCAGACCACCACAGCCAGCCCGGCGTCGCGGGCATCCTTGGTCAGCTGGCGCAGCTTTTCCTGCATATCAAACTGCTGGTCCGAGCCGGGATAGAGCGTGTAGCCCACACCCGCGCAGCCCAGCCGCAGGGCGTCTTCCACGCTGCCGGTCAACGCCTGATCAGCGGCCAGCGCGTGGCTGTTGGAGCTGTTGACCTTGAGGATCAACGGGATCTGTCCGGCGAAGTGCGCCGCCCCGGCGGAGAGCAGCCCGATGGGTGCGGCGAAGGCACTCAGCCCGGCATCGATGGCAAGCTGCCAGTGATACAGCGGGTCATAGCCCGCCGGGTTCGGGGCAAACGACCGCGCCGGGCCGTGCTCAAAGCCCTGATCGACCGGCAGGATCAGCATCTTGCCGGTGCCGCCCAGGCGGCCGTGGTTCAGCATCTGCACCAGCTTGGCGCGCGTGCCCGGGTTTTCGCTTTCGTAGTTGTCGATGATGGCGGAAACAGCTGGGGTCAGGGGCACGGTCGGTTCCTCTCGAACGGGTTTATGCGCCCTTATTCTAGCGGAGGGCCGCGAAAGCATGCCAAGCGCGAGACGGTAATTCTGCCCGCATGGCGGCCGTGCACCCCCTATCCTGAAATCGCAGCTGTGGTTCCGGAAACCGGCTTTGAAACAAACGTTACATGTAATCGTTTACGGTCGCCGGCGGGGTCCGGACGAGGTGATCGGTGCCGAAATCCTCGATATTGCGGCAGCCGCACAGCGCCATGGTGGTGTCCATCTCCTTGCGGATCACCTCCAGCGCCGTGGTCACCCCCGCCTTGCCCATGGCGCCAAGGCCGTAGATGTAGGCCCGGCCGCTGTAGGTGCCCTTGGCGCCCAGCGCCCGCGCCTTGAGCACGTCCTGCCCGCTGCGGATACCGCCGTCCATATGCACCTCGATCTGGTCGCCGACGGCTTCGACGATCCGGGGCAGCATGGAGATGGACGACACCGCGCCGTCCAGCTGCCGGCCACCGTGGTTGGAGACGATGATCGCATCCGCGCCGGTCTTGGCCGCCATCCGGGCGTCTTCCTCGTCGAGGATGCCCTTGAGGATGAGTTTGCGGTCCCAGCGTTCCTTGATCCACGCCACGTCGTCCCAGCTCAGGCGTGGGTCGAACTGCTGGCTGGTCCACGACATGAGCGAGGACATATCGCTGACCCCCTTGGCGTGGCCGACAATGTTGCGGAAGCTGCGCCGCGAAGTGCCGATCATGCCCAGCGACCAACCCGGCTTGCTGGCCATGTCGATCATATTGGGGATGGTCAGCTTGGGCGGCGCGGTCATGCCGTTCTTGAGGTCCTTGTGCCGCTGGCCGAGGATCTGCAGATCCAGCGTCAGCACCAGCGCCGAACACCCGGCGTCGTAGGCCCGCTGGATCAGGCGTTCGATGAAGTCGCGATCGCGCATGAAGTAGAGCTGGAACCAGAACGGTTTGGTGGTGTTCTCGGCCACGTCTTCGATCGAGCAGATCGACATGGTCGACAGGGTGAAGGGCACGCCGGCTTCCTCGGCGGCCTGCGCGACCAGAATTTCACCGTCCGCGTGCTGCATCCCGGTCAGGCCGACCGGTGCCAGCGCCAGCGGCATGGACACGTCTTCGCCGACCATCTGTGTGGCGAGGCTGCGGCCTTCCATATCCACGGCCACGCGCTGGCGCAGCCGGATCTTGTCGAAGTCCGAGGTGTTATCGCGCAGCGTCTGCTCGGTGTAGGAGCCGCTGTCGGCGTAGTCGAAGAACATCTTCGGCACCCGGCGCTGGGCCAGATCGCGCAGATCGTCGATGGTGGTGATTACCGGCAAAACCCTCGTCCTTCCTCAACGTGACTCAATCTTCTTCGAGGGCTGGAATACCCCTGAAATGGTCCAGCGCCTCAGCGTTGGCCAGCGCTTCGACGTTGCGCACCTCCTCACCCATGACCACCGAGCGGACCGCCAGCTCGACGATCTTGCCCGACCGGGTGCGCGGAATATCGGGCACCTCGATGATCTTGGCGGGGACGTGGCGCGGTGAAGCACCGCTGCGAATCTGTACCCGGATTTTTTCCTTCAGACCATCGGACAAAGTTTCACCCTCCTGCATGACCACGAACAGCACCACACGGGTATCACCCGCCCAGGGCTGGCCGATGACGATGCTTTCCCTGACCTGCGGCAGGGTCTCGACCTGGCGGTAGATCTCGGCTGTGCCGATCCGCACCCCGCTGGGGTTGAGGGTGGCGTCCGAGCGGCCGTGGATGTTGTAACCGTGGTTGGGGGTCTGCTCGATATAGTCGCCGTGGGTCCACACGCCCTCGAAGCGGTCGAAGTAGGCGGCGTGGTAGCGGCTGCCGTCGTCGTCGCCCCAGAAGCCCAGCGGCATCGACGGGAACGGCGTGGCGCAGACCAGCTCGCCGCGCCCTCGCGTTGGGGCTGTCCTTCGTCGTCGTAGACCTGCAGATCGACGCCGAGGATCGGCACCTGCAGCTCGCCGCGGTAGACCGGCAGGGTCGCGGTGCCGCCGACGAAGCAGCCCAGCAGGTCCGTCCCGCCGGAGACCGAGGCGACGTGCAGGTCGGTCTTCACGTGCTCATAGAGGTAGTCAAAGCTCTCGTGGATCAGGGTTGAGCCGGTCGAGGCGATGGCGCGCAAGGCCGGGTAGTCACCCAGCGACTTGGGCCGCACATCCTGCTTGTTCAGAGCGTCGACGTACTTGGCCGACAGCCCGAAGCCGGTCATGGCGTGCTCGCGGGCGAAGCGCCACAGCACCAGCGGGTCGGGCGCAAAGGGCGAGCCGTCGTAGAGCATGATGGTCGAGCCCGTCGCCAGCCCGGCGATCAGCCAGTTCCACATCATCCAGCCGCAAGTGGTGAAGAAGAAGGTGCGGTCACCGGCGCGGGTGTCGTTGTGCAGCATATGCTCGCTGAGCTGCTTGAGCAGCACCCCGCCCTGCCCATGAACGATGCACTTGGGCTTTCCGGTCGTGCCCGAGGAAAACATGATGTAGAGCGGCGCGTTGAAATCCAGCCGCTTGAAGCTTGGCCGGTCCGAAGCGGCGTGACGCGCAAGCGCACGATCCAGCCGCTCGGTCGTCGGCCGCGCGGTCAGCAGCGCGTCACCGACCGCGGCGCGCTCGTCGCAGAAGCCGAGCATGAAGGCGCTTTCGACCGAAGGCAGCGCGGTCAGCACTTCGGCGAACTTGTTCTGCGTGTCGAAGGCCTTGCCGCCGTAAAAATAGCCGTCGCAGACGATCAGCACCTTGGGCCGGGTCTGGGTGAAGCGGTCGAGGATGCCGCCGACCCCGAAATCGGGCGAACAGGAAGACACCACCGCCCCCAGCGCGTTGGCGGCCAGCGCGACCACGATCGACGTCGGGCAGTTTGGCAGCACGAAGCCCACGCGGTCGCCCTCGCCCACCCCGCACTCGGCCAGCAGCGCCTGCATGCGCCCGACCCGGGCGATCAGGTCCCGCCAGCTCACCTGCTCGGCCTTGCGGTCTTCGGCCTGGAAGATCAGCGCGGGATCGTCGCTGTCGGCGCGTTCGGCCGGACGCAGCAGGTTTTCAGCGTAGCTGATCCGGCCCTGCGGGAAATAGCGGGCGCCGGGCATCTGCTCTGGGTTTTCGACGACGACCTCGCCGGGGTCGCCGATGATGTCGGCGAAGGCCCAGAAGCCGGACCAGAAGCGCTCGTTGTCGTGGATGCTGAAATCGTGGAGGTCCCAGAACGAGCGGCAGTCGCGATCAAAACGCGCGTTGATAAAAGACTGGAAGCGCGCCAGATTTGTTGCAGCGATCTGGTCTTCCTGGGGCTGCCAAAGCAGTGTCATGGGGGCATCCTTGATCTCGTATCCCTGTTGGCTCGGCTTGAGCTGGCATTCTCGCAAGGAGTAAGGTTCATGCGCAGTTTCGAGCTTCCCGGCCGGTCTACTGTTATGGCGGAAAAGGGGGCGGTTGCAACGTCTCATCCGCTGGCAACGTCCGCAGCGCTGCAGGTGCTGGCCGAAGGGGGCAACGCGGTCGATGCAGCCGTGACTGCCTGTCTGGTGCAGTGCGTGGTCGAGCCGCAATCGGTGGGGCTGGGCGGGGATATGTTCGCGCTCTATGCGCAGGGCGGGAAAATGCCGGTCTACGGGCTCAACGGCTCGGGCCGCGCGCCGGCGGCGGCGACGCTGGAGCAGGTCAGCGCCGCCTTCCCCGGGGCCAGCAAGGTCGACCGCCAGCACCCGCACGCGGTGACGGTCCCGGGCGCCGTGGATGGGCTGATCACCCTGCACGAGCGCTTCGGCAGCTGGGAGCTTGCGCGGATCATCGAGCCCGCGCGGGTCTATGCGGAGGCGGGCTTCCCGGTGCACGCGCGGGTGCGCAGCGACTGGGGGCTCGAGCGCGATTTGCTCGCCAATGATCCCGACGCCGCCGCCCTGCTGCTGCCCGGCGGCGCCCTGCCCTCGGTCGGTCAGCGGATGGTGTTCCCGGCACTGGCACTCACGCTGGGCGAAATTGCCGCCAAGGGCCGGGCTGGTTTCTACGAGGGCTGGGTCATGGACGACATGCTGGCCAAGCTGCGTGCGGGCGGTGGCCTGCACAGCGCGGAGGATTTCGCTGCCACCCGGAGCACGTGGGTCGACCCCATCAGCACCGCCTACCGCGGCCACCGGCTGTGGGAAATCCCGCCCAATGGTCAGGGACTGGTGGCGCTGGAAATGCTGCAGATCCTCGACCGGCTGGGTACGCCGGGCTCGGTCGACGGGCTCGACCGCTTCCACCAGCAGATCGAAGCCGCGCACCTCGCCTACGCCGACCGCGAGGCCTTCTTCGCCGACCTGCCGTCGATGCCGTGCAGCGTCGAGGACGTGCTCAACCCCGCGCGCATGGACCGGCAGGCTGCCCGCATCCGCGACGACAGCAGCCTCTCACCCGTGCCGACCCCCGACTATCCGGCCAGCGGTGATACCGTCTACCTGACCGTGGTCGACGGCGACCGCAACGCCGTCAGCCTGATCGCGTCGGTCTTCGACAGTTTCGGCTCCGGGTTGGTCGCGCCGGGGTCAGGGATCTGGCTCCAGAACCGGGCCCGCAGCTTCCGCATCGACGATCCCGACCACCCCAATGCCTACGCACCGGGCAAGCGGCCCATGCACACCATCATCCCGGCCATGCTGACCAAGGGCGATGACGTGCAGATGGCCTTCGGCGTCATGGGGGGCGGACTACCAGCCCCAGGGGCAGGTACACGTGCTGACCGCCATGCTCGACTTCGGGCTGGATATTCAGGCGGCGCTGGACCAACCGCGGGTCCACGCCTCGCCCAAAACCGGCGGGGTTCAGGCCGAAGCCGGGCTGTCACCGTTGCTGCGACAGGGCTTGCTCGACCGCGGCCACCGGTTGGAAATCCCCGAAAAGCCGATCGGCGGCGGGCAAGGCATCTGGCTGCACCAGGACAGCGGCTTTCTGTCGGCCGGGTCCGACCCGCGCAAGGATGGGCAGGCTGTCTCAGGCCGCTGAGTTGTGAGCCGCTGAGTTCCCTGCCCTTAGGACAGGGACGCCCAGAGAGAGCGTTGGGGATGGGCGCAGATCGCTTCTGATCGCCTTCAGCGCGGGACCGAAAACTGCCGCGCCGTGAGGAGCTGCAAAGGGCCGCGCTTCAGGCGTCGAATTCGGCGCGTAGGGCCTCGGCATCGGCGATTATCGCCAGCGGTACCATGACAAAATCACGCTCGAACATGCGTGGATGAGGCAGGATCGGCGGCCCCACCGGGTCGCGCTCGTGGTGGTAGATCAGCAGGTCGAGATCGAGGGTCCGGGCGGCGTTCCGCACCCCCTGACCCGGCCGAAATCAGCCTCGATGTCGTGAAGAACAGCCAGTAAGTCACTGGCATAAAAAGTCGACTCGACGGCACAAACCGCGTTCTGATACCAGGGCTGATCCGACACCGGGACCGGTTCAGTCGCAATAAAGGGTGAGACGCGCAGAATCTTTACGCCTTTGGCGTGCAGACGCGCCAGCGCCTCCCGCAATACGGAGGCTGAGTCGCCAATTTCAGGGTGTGGGAGGTTGCTTCCCAGTCCGATTAGGATCACGCGCGGCCGCCTGTGGATAACCAAAGTTGCAATGCTGGGGCGGGTGTACCATCCTAAATCTCGTACGAGCAAAACTAAAAATTGCCCCCTCGTCTGCGGAAGCTATTACCGCGGTCGCTTCATTTTTTTGCGCCCAGGCATTTTTGCGCCACCGTGACGTCGGGACATTTAAAGCAAGGCGGATTTATGAGTAACTTGCGCTTCTACCCGCAGGAAAGAATAGCCCTCTTCATCGACGGCTCAAACCTCTACGCAACCGCGCGGGCGCTGGCCTTCGACATCGACTACAAGTCGCTGCTCGGTATGTTCCAGAAGCAGGCAATGATGGTGCGTGCCTTTTACTACACGGCTTTGCTCGACGATCAGGAATACTCGCCGATCCGACCGCTGGTCGATTGGCTGGACTACAATGGCTACACCATTGTGACCAAGCCGACCAAGGAGTTCACCGACGCCACCGGGCGACGGAAGATCAAGGGCAATATGGACATCGAACTGGCGATCGACGTCATGGAGATGACCGACCGGCTCGACCATATTGTGCTGTTCTCGGGCGACGGTGACTTCCGCCGGCTGGTCGAGGCGGTACAGCGCAAGGGCGTGCGTGTGACGGTGATTTCCACGATCAAGTCCTCGCCACCGATGATCGCAGACGAGCTGCGCCGGCAGGCGGACAGCTTTGTCGAACTGACCGATATTCAGGAGTACATCTCGCGCCCGGTCTCGCAGCGGAATACGCGCCAGCCGGCTGACGATATGGACCCTGACAGCGATATGGCGCCGCTGATCGACGACGATTGAGGCGCGATACGGGGCGGAAGGAAGCAGACCTCCGAGGCTGCCCCGGACCGTATCGTCCTGTTCATGCAGCGCTCGGTTGCGGGCTCGATTTGACGCCGCTTCGCGGCTTACAAATCTCCCCCGCGCAGTCAAACGGACAGGCCGCGCTGCACGCGGCCTGACGTCCTTTCTCTATGGAGTTGCGCGACGCCTTGGCGAAGACCGCGAAGCGGTCGAGACAAGGTCGGCGCAACTTCTTCAGTTCACACTCAACACGCTCCGCTTTGAGTGTCCCGTTAGTTCACACTCAACACGCTTCGCTTTGAGTGTCGTTCCACCGAAAAATCCAATCAAAGGACGCAGCCGTGTTGAGCGCAAAAGAAAAAACGCGCTCACAGCCCTTCGACAGGCTCAGGATAAACTCCGCGTTTTGAGCGCAAAGGGAAAACGCGCTCACAGCGAAGCGTTTTGAGCGCACAAGTGAGAAGGGGCGCTGCCCCTCGGCTCCGTCAAGGCCAAGCCGCTGCTAAAGCAGCGGTGCTGCGCAGCCTTGACCACGCCACACCCCGACTTCGCCAGTCGGTCAGAAGGTCAGATCACTCTGACCTTCTGTTTTCATCGAAGGAATTGCGCGACGCTTGGCCCCGCCGGGCTAAGCGGGGCAGGGGGCAAGTCGGCGCAACCATGTTTCAGCAAAGAACTTCAACGCGCTCAAAGGCGAAGGCGTTTTGAGAGCAAAGGGAAAACGCGCTCACAGCCGAAGGCGTTTTCGCTCAAAGGCGAAGCCGTGTTGAGTGCAGAGGCAAGACGTCGCTCAAAGGCGAGGCCGTTTTGAGCGCAAAGGAAAACGCCAGCAAGCCTCAGACCTTCAAATCCTTGAAGAAATCATTGCCCTTGTCGTCGATGATCACAAAGGCCGGGAAGTTCTCCACCTCGATTTTCCAGATCACCTCAATCCCCAGCTCCGGGTATTAGAGCACGTCCATGGCCTTGATCGCCTCCTGCGCCACCTTGGCCGCGACCCCGCCGATGGTGCCGAGGTAGAAGCCGCCATGCCGGGCACAGGCCTCACGCACCTGCGGGCTGCGGTTGCCCTTGGCGAGCATCACCATGGAGCCACCCAGCGCCTGAAACTGGTCGACAAAGGCATCCATGCGCCCCGCCGTGGTCGGCCCGAAGGCCCCCGACGCATAGCCCTCCGGCGTTTTGGCCGGACCAGCGTAGTAAACCGGGTGGTCCTTGAAATAGGCCGGCATCGGCTCACCCGCCTCCAGCCGTGCCCGGATCTTGGCGTGCGCCAGATCCCGGGCCACGATCATGGTCCCGGTCAGCATCACCCGCGTGGTCACGCTCAGCGCCGACAGCTGCGCGCGGATCTCCTCCATGGGCCGGCTGAGGTCGATGGCCACTGCCTCCTGCCCCGCTGCCCCGGCTGCCCCGGCTGCCCCGGCTGTCCCGGCTTCGCCACCGCCGTCAACATCGCCGCCCACGCCCGAGGCCACTGCCGGCAGGAACCGCGCCGGGTCGGTCTCGAGCTGCTCGAGGAAGACGCCCTCGGGCGTGATTTTCGCCATGGCTTGCCGGTCTGCACCGCAGGACACCCCCAGCCCGATCGGCAGCGACGCCCCGTGGCGGGGCAGTCGGATCACCCGGACGTCGTGGCAGAAGTACTTGCCGCCGAACTGCGCGCCGATCCCCATCTGCCGGGTCAGCTCCAGCACCTGCGCCTCCATCTCCAGATCGCGGAAGGCGTGACCCTCGGCCGATCCGGCGGTCGGCAGCGCATCCAGGTAGCGGCTGGAGGCCATCTTCACCGTCTTCAGGTTCAACTCCGCCGACAGACCGCCGATGACGATGGCGAGGTGGTAGGGCGGGCAGGCGGCCGTCCCCAGCGTGCGGATCTTCTCATCGAGGAAAGCCACCAGTCGCTCCGGGTCGAGGGTCGAAGGCGTGGACTGAAACAGGAAGGTCTTGTTCGCCGACCCCCCGCCCTTGGCCATGAACTGCAACTTGTACTCGCCCCCACCCTCCTGCGCGATGTCGATCTGTGCGGGCAGGTTGGTGCGGGTGTTGGCTTCTTCGTACATCGACAGCGGCGCCAGCTGGCTGTAGCGCAGGTTATTCTTGGCGTAGGCGTCGAGCACCCCCTGCCCCAGTGCCTGCTCGTCTGCGCCCGGGGTCCAGACCTGCCGTCCCTTCTTGGCGGTGATGATCGCTGTGCCGGTATCCTGACACATGGGCAACACGCCACCCGCCGCGATCGACGCGTTCTTGAGATACTCCATGGCGACGTAGCGGTCGTTCTCACTCGCCTCCGGGTCATCGAGGATACTGGCGAGCTGCTGCAGGTGCCCGGGCCGCAAGAAGTGGTTGATGTCGCGGAATGCCGCCTCGGACAGCGCGCGCAGTGCCTCCGGCTCGACCACCAGCACGTCTTCGCCGCGGAAGCGATCGACCGATACGCCACCCACGTCGAGCCGCCGATAAGGCGTGGGTCCGGGCCCAGCGGGAACAGGGGCGGCACTGCGCTGGTCATCCGACGTTGCTCCGGTCGGCGAAGCGGGTGACGTGGGTGCAGCGGCGGTCGAGGGGGTCTGAGAAGGCTCAGTCATGGCAGCAAGGCTCGCGGTTGGCCCCTGTGAAAAGGGGCAGTTCATTGGGCAAAGCGCCCGGCTCAGTCGCCCGACGGCTTGGGGAATCTTATATAGCTCGTGGTCATATGGGCAACGTCCCGGGTTTGCCCGTCCGGGAAAACAGCTGTGGCTTCAGCCTCCATAATGATCAGCCGTTTGCCGTCCTTGATCACCCGCGCGGTGGCGATCAGGAAGTCCCCCTCGCCGGGGCTGAGGAAGTTGATCTTGAGCTCCGAGGTCAGCGCCATCTCATCCGGGCCCACCATTGTGACCGAACACATGCCCGTTGCCGTATCCATCAGCGCACCGATGGCCCCGCCGTGCACGTAGCCGTATTGCTGGAACACCAGCGGCCGCACCGGCAGGCGCAGGCTGACACAGCCGTATTCGATCGACACCGGCTCGATCCCCAGCGTCTTGGCGAAATGCTGCCCGGCGAGGGTCTCGCGCACCCGGGCTTCAAATTCCTCCTGACGCCAGGGCTGGGGCCGACGGGGACCCCGGGTAAACTGTTCGACCACGGGGGGCACACTCTTTCTCTGATTGGAATTCCACACTAGAGTGCGGGACAGGCCTGCGCGTCAAGGGGCACCGGCCCGCCGCAGCCTCGGTACCGGAAGCGGACAATCGGGGGAGTTGGGGACAGGATGAATATTGTTATACCGAGCCTGCTGGGCCTGTGCCTGCTGGTTTCCGCCTGCGATCAGTCGCGCCTCGACGCCGCGCTGCAGAACCGGAGCGACAGCAGCCTCAGCACCATGGACGCCGACACCACGATCGAGGTCGGACCCGACTTCAGCGCCATCGACCGCGCCCGCCCGGCGGGCATGGATCCGCTCAAGTTCCAGATGATTGTCGAAGTATCGGGCGACGCCTTCCCGCACGTGCTGTTCAAATCACCCGTCCACGCTCAGGAAGCAGGCTACTGCATCAGCTCGGGCTTCGGCGACGTGGTCAAGGTGATCGACGCCACCGACCCGACAACCGGCCAGCGCTTCTACTTCCTCGAGTGCAGCGAGCCCGACCCGAGCGCCGCCGGGGCGGTGGCAGAGGGTGCAGCCGGCTCCTCGGGGAGGAGACTGTCGCTGGCGGTTCGGCCGAAGCCATGATCGATGCTCTGGCCGGGGGCGCTGCGGCAACGCCGGGCGCGGAAAAGCGGCGCGCCAGGAATACTTCGACCCCTACGCCAACTGCCCCGTGGGTCAGGGCGGCTATCCGATCGTCACCGAGGACTGCGTCTCGCGCTACTGATCAATCGGCCCTTTTGCCCGCCGTTGCGGCTTTCATGATGCCTTGATGGCCTGGCGGACACCGGCTCAGGTCTCGCGCCGGGCCATGAACGCCAGCCGCTCGAACAGCTGCACGTCCTGCTCGTTCTTCAGCAGCGCGCCATAGAGCGGCGGGATAACCTTCTTCGTCGCTGACTCGCGCAGGATGCTTTCGTCGATGTCCTCGGCCATCAGCAGCTTGAGCCAGTCGAGCAGCTCTGAGGTCGACGGCTTCTTCTTCAACCCCGGGATCTCGCGCAGGCCGAAAAATGCCTCCAGCGCTGCCTTGAGCAGCGTCTTCTTGATCCCGGATAGTGCACGTCGACGATCCGCGTCAGCGTCTCGCGGTCGGGAAGGTGATGTAGTGGAAGAAGCAACGGCGCAGGAAGGCGTCCGGCAGCTCCTTTTCATTGTTGGATGTAATGATGATGATCGGCCGGTGCTTGGCCTTGATCACCTGATTGAGCTCGTAGACGAAGAACTCCATCCGGTCGAGTTCGAGCAGCAGATCGTTGGGAAACTCGATATCCGCCTTGTCGATTTCATCGATCAGCAGCACCGCCCGGCTGTCGCTGTCAAAGGCCTCCCACAGCTTGCCGCGCACGATGTAGTTGCCGATGTCGTGCACCCGCTCCTCACCCAGCTGACCATCGCGCAGACGGCTGACGGCATCGTATTCGTAGAGCCCCTGCCGCGCCTTGGTCGTCGACTTGATATGCCACTGGATGAAGGGCGCACCCAGCGCCGTTGCCACCTGCTCGGCCAGCATGGTCTTGCCGGTGCCGGGCTCCCCCTTCACCAGAATGGGTTTTTCCAGCGTAATCGCGGCGTTGACCGCCATCATCAGGCCGTCGTCGGCAACGTAGGCATCGGTGCCGGTGAAACGCGGTGTCGTCATGGGTTAGGGTCTCCTGCGGTCTCGGGCCTGCTAAGGGAATGAGAAATGATAATGACCAATCGACGAGGCGGGCGGAACGCGGCTCAGGCCGCGCGGCGGACGATCACGCTGCCCGCCGAGTACCCGGCGCCAAAGGAGCAGAGCACGCCGAAATCACCCACGCCCAGATCACGGCTGTGGCGGTGGAAGGCGATGACACAGCCCGCCGATGAGGTGTTGGCAAACTCGTCCAGCACCACCGGAGCCTCGTCCTCTTCTGGGACACGCCCCAGCACCTTGTTGGCGATTAAGTCGTTCATGTTCTTGTTGGCCTGATGCAGCCAGAACCGGCGCACGTCCTCGGGCGCCAGATCGTGCTCGCCCAGGTGCTCGCCGATCATGGCGGCGACCATGGGCACGACTTCCTTGAACACCTTGCGGCCCTCCTGCTTGAACAGCAGATCCCAGCCGGTGCGCGGGTCAGCCTCGGTGCGGTTGAGGAAGCCGAAGTTGTTGCGGATGTTGTTGGAAAACTGGGTGCGCAGTTTGGAGCCGAGGATCGACCAGACCGGGCCTTCGCTGCCGTTCTTGCGGCGCTCCAGCGCGAGGTCTTCGCGCTCGATGATCGCCGCTGTGCAGACGTCCCCGAAGATAAAGTGGCAGTCGCGATTTTCCCAGTTCAGGTGCGCCGAGCAAATCTCCGGGTTGATCATCAGGATCCGCCGCGCCTGCCCTGATCGCACGGCAGCGGCGGCCATGTCGATGCCAAAGGTCGCCGAGGAGCAGGCCACGTTCATGTCGAAGGCCCAGCCCGCTTCCATCCCCAGCGCCGCCTGAATCTCGATCGACATGGCCGGATAGGCGCGCTGCATGTTCGAGGCTGCGCAAATCACGCCGTCGATGTCGCTGACCTCCAGCCCTGCTTCCGCCAGCGCGTCCAGCGACGGCTGGATCGCCATTTCTGCCTGTATGGCGATTTCATCATCGCCCCGGGTCGGCAGGCTCGGGGCCATCCGGCCGATGTCGAGCACGCCTTCCTTGTCGAGCACGTAGCGCGATTTGATGCCGCTGGCCTTGACGATAAACTCGTCCGAAGACGGCGACAGCGCTTCGACCTCACCCGCTTCGATGGCGGCGGCATTCTCGGTGTTGAAGGTCTCGACAAAGGCGTTGAGCGCCTCGACCAGCTCGTCGTTGGAAATGCTGTTGGTGGGGGTGAAAAGCCCGGTTCCGGTGATGGCTGCCGCGTGCATGACCTGCGCCTCAGTTCGATAGATGGCAGGCTTTATGCCGCAGATTTCTCCCCCTGCCTAGCAAGCGACGGCAGAAATCCCGCGGGCAGAACCATCCGACGTTGGTGCTACTGAACGCGAACGAGGAAGTACCAGCCCTCTGGTGCGCGATAGACCTGATAGCCTGCGGGCACGGCGAGCTGAACACCTGGGGTGCTGGTCACCGGCTGCGACCCGACCGGGAAAGACACGGTCTCACCGGGGATCAGCTGCCGCACCTGCGGCTTGGGCCGGACGACTATGCGCGGCGCGGGTGATGCCACCGCGGGCCGTGCCTTGCGGGCCGGTGCGAGCTTTGGGGTGGCAGGCTGCGCGGCGGGTTCGGCCACAGCCTCCACGTCGGTCACAGCTTCCCTCCGGGGTCAGCCGGGGCGCTGGCCTCAGCGGTGTTCGAAGGGGCCTCGGGCTGGCTTTCCGGAAGGGTCGGCGCGACCGGCAGCGCTGGCCGCAACCGTGGGATAGGCGGGGTAAAGACCGGTGCTGAAACCGGGGTGGCTGCGACGTCGACCGGCGCTGATCCTGCCGGGGTGTCGTTTCCGCCCCGGGCCTGATCCACCGCATTGAGGGCTTCGATCAGGATCGCCGACGACACCTCTGGTGATGCGGTCGTGGGGGCAGTCTCGGTTGCAGTTACGGGCGCGGTTACGGGCGCGGGTACCGCAGAGCTCTCGGCAGAGTCACCGTCGCTGGCCGCCCCGAAACCGTCGGTGGGCAGTGCCGGTGCTGCCGGCAGGGCAACCGCCACGGAAACAGGCTGCGCCGCGCCACCGGTGGTCGCGGGAATGGCGATCAGCCGCTCGTTGCGTGCAGGCAGCAGCGCCCACAGGTCGAGCACGCGCCCGTGTGTCTGGTCCGGCATGGCGACGCCCGCCCGCGCGCGCAGCGAGTCCGCGCTCTGAACCGGCTGACCGTCAAAACGAGGACTCGTTGGTGCAAGGTTCCAGTACATCTGACCCGCCCCCGACTTCGGGGCCGTTCAGCCGGCGCAGGCGCATGCCGCGACCGGTATCGTGGACGTCGGGCAGCAGGATGTGCAGCTCGGCAAGTTTGGAGGTAAAGCGCGCCACCACCTCGCCCGTGACGTCCTCCGGTAAGCGCAATAGCGTCTCTCCGGGGGCAAGGTTGTCGTAGACCTGCAGCACCGGGGCATCAGGCCCGGACGCCGTGGCAGCGAACAGCTCGAGCGCGTTGGCCATGGTGCCGCTTCCGGCGGCGGTCGCCCCGTCCCCTCGATCATCACACGCAGCAGGCCACGGTCAGCCAGCACTTCGAGGTCGGTCATCTGCTGCTGACGGGGGCCGGGCGCAGCCATTCCTGCTCCAGCAGGGCGCTGCGCGCGGTCTCCGGCAGGTCCCCGTCAGGCCGGGCGTAGAACAGCTTCATCGCCTCTCCGCCGCGCGGGCGCTGTTGCGCCCCGGCAGCCTCGATCGGACTGCGGAAAACACGCTGTCACTCAGCGCTTCAAGCGCCACGGTGGCGTAAACCGAGCGGTCCTCGGCGCTGACCAGCCCCGCGAACTGGCCATCAGCGTCAGCGTATCGGCGCGCACGCCGTTGGTGTCGAAGACGTACTGGTAGCCATCGGCGGACTGGATCACCCAGGCCGAGAACCACGGCTGGGTCTTGCGGACACCGCCACCGGCGGCCGGGCGATCGCGGGGTGCAATCACGGTTGGCAGGGCACGGACAAACGTGCGGCCCGTTGCGCATTCTGCCGGTTGGGCTGCAGCGGACCCGCGCTGACAGTGACGTCCCAGGCCCAGACCCAGGCGTCGTCGGCTTGTTGAGCGGGCCAGGGCTCACCCGCGTTAACGGGCACAAAGCGGCTCAAGTCGGGCTTGCGCGGCAGGTTGGGCGGGATGAATTCGACCGCCCAGATGCCTTCCTCACCGTCTTCCACCGGCACAGCACAGACCGCGTCAGCCGCGACGCCGCGCACCTCAGCCAGTCGGTCAGCAATCCGCCCGACCCCACCGCCGCAGCGCCCGGCAACCCGCGCGGGCTGCGAAAGGCTATGTGCCCCTGCCCCCACACCCTGAGCCGATGACGCCAGATTGAGCACCTCACCGGGGCGCGCAAAAACGAAGTGGGTCGATACGGTCTGCTGCCCTTTACCGGGTTGCAGCCCGAGGCTCAGGTCATGAGCGAGCAAGGCGCCGCGAAAGCCGGCCTCTTGCCGGATCAGGTCGATCGAGCCTTCGGCCCAGGCCCCCTGCACCGGGACAATCGCGCACAGAACGAGCAGGCCCGACACCAAGCGACGGCGGACGACGGCGGTCCAGGCCACGCAGGCTCAGTCGGGTGAAGTGGGGGGCGAGGCCGGGGCCGGTTCGGCGGAGGGTCTGGGGCATAATCACTTGGACTGGTTTGAAAAGACGATTTTGAAAATGAAATCACTCAACCCCTTTGCAAGAATGATTCCGTATTTTTACGCGCTGAAGTTTTGGGCTAGTGTTGCGAGGAAAGCGATCAGTCGATGAACATTCAGTCGGGCGGCGCTCAGGGGCGCCACGAACGAAGGAACCCTTTGGGGTAACGGGCGTCAGTCTGCCGGTCTGAAACCAGCTCCATGGCTGTTCCCGCCGCAGGAAGGGCCTGATTTTTTCCCGGAAATGCCGGTTTAGCGGTGGACTTTTGGCCCCCAATGGCCGATTTTAGTCGCATAACGTTACGGGGCCGAAGCTCCGTCGCAAAGTGCGGAAACCGACCAGCTCAAGGTCGCGCGGGCTTGAGGACACAGGATGCAACTGCCAACGCCAAAGCAACACCCCGCTCCAGGGTGCAGAACGCCCGCACCGGCGGACTCGCGCCGCAGCCGGGGTGCCAGCGCCGCGATCCTTGCTGCCGCGGGCGTCCAGCCTGCTGCCGACGGCCACCGCACAAGCCAGGACGGTAGCGCCCTGACGACGATGACGAGCCCCGGCATCGCGCCCGCTGCTGCTGGCGCTGAGGCGCCGCAGGTGGCGCCAGGTCGCCGGAATTGGCAGCCGAACCTGTCTTGCTCAGCAGCCTCGCTGCAGAGGCTGCACCGGCTATGGCCCCCGTCACCCTCGCACCCTTGGCGGTTCCAGCTGGCGCCCCTGTGGCTAATCTTGTGGCCAATCCAGGGCCTTGCCCGCCGTCAGTCTGCTGGGAGAGACCAGCGAACTGGCGCAGACCGTCACGGCAACTGCGCCAGTGTCGTCGTCGGAGAGCTATGAATCATTCTGGCCCGAAGGGCATTGGGGCGACAGCGGCTCCAGCGGTTGGGGGCATCATCGGTACCAGCCTGTCGCTGACCGGCACGGTCGCCGGTGTCGGCAGCGCCTACCTGCTGTGGCGGTCGCTGAACGAAGCGCCGACCTTCGAATACCCGATCGTCCGCGAGACCTTCACCGAGCAACCTTGCGGCGAAGAGGCGGTCTACACGGCACCGGGCAAGGACGCCAACAACAAAGATGAAGACCTCACCTACTCGATCATAGCCAGTGAGTTCGATGATTCCGACCTCGTGCAGATCGACAACGACGGGAAGGTCACCTTCAAGCAAGATCCGCTGTTTGACTCCCCCGGCGACCGCGACCGTGACGGTATTTACAGCTTTACGGTGCAGGTCGAAGACCCGCGCGGTGAAACGGCGGAACAGGCGGTATTCCTGACGATCGAGAGGAAGGCAGCCGTCGACTTTGTCGCCGTCGGGGATACGCTGGATTTCATCCAGCACGGCGGTTCTGTTTGCGCCGATCACTTCGAAATCGATGCGTCATCGATGAGCCCTAGCCTGTTCGACATCTCCGGGGGCAGTGGCAACGACCTCGCCGATATCCATGCAGCTGATGTTACTGACATCGGTATCCGGTTGGGTGCGGGTGGGGACACCCTGTTCGTAGATAATGCTGCGACGGGCGTGCAGGACGTCTTGATCGACCTCGGCGACGGCCGGGACACGATCGAACTCGACGCGCACGTGCAAACCATGGTGGTCCAGAACTTCGACGCCGACGACCTGCTGATCCTCGATGGCGGGCGGCTGACGGACGGGTCGGCCTTGGCGTTGCGTTCTATGCGGCCGCACCGGTCGTCTTCACCAGTGAACTGCTGGCATTGGGCGCGCTGACCGCAACCTTTAATGAGGTGGTCGCCTATCAGAACGGCCAGGATTCCTACCTGCTGGTCGAGGACGGCACGGGCGCGATCAGTACTACGGTGAAATTCGAGGATACGATCCTCACCGACTACAGCCAGATAATCGTATAATCTTGGCGGTTGGCGGTCTGTTCGCCCTGACTGCGGCACATATCCACCATTTTTGGCGCGTAACTTGCAAATGTGCGGGTGAAAGTCTGTACAGAGCACGCATAATTTGGCATTTTGGTTTGGTAATTCGGCATCCAGCCAACGTTTAAAGCGATTTCATAAATATTTCGGGCATTTTTCGCCCGCAGGAGAAACAAGATCATGGCTACGGCACTTCACCAATTAACCCCTGAAATCCTCTTTTCGCGGCGCGCGCATCAGCGCCACATGGCCCGCGCGGCAAAGGCCTTCTCGGCGATCAGCCTTGGCGCAGCCTTCGCGTTCACCGCAAGTGAAGCCGCTGCGCAGACCGCGCGCGCGTCGACCGACAATCCCTTCACCGCCATCGATGGTACGCCGCTGGGCTTCACCGAGGACGGCGACCTGCGGGTCATGCTCGCCAGCGGTGAGGAAATGATCATCCCACGCGGCGAATACGGCCTCGTCGGTGACCAGATCATGGTTTCAGACCTGATCGACGGCGTGGAAGTCGCGCAGAACGGGTACATTCCACCGACCTCGGGCGCGTACCCGACCTACAGCTCGCCGGGCTTCTTCGGCGGCATGGGTTACGCAGGCATCCTGATCCCTGTCGGGCTGGTGGCCGCGGGCATCATCGCCTACATCGTCATCACCCGCTCGAACAACACCGCACCAGAGCTGTCTGAAGCATCCTACAGCACCAGCTTCGCCGAAGACGGACTGGCACGGTGCTGACCGTATCCGCAACGGATGCCGAGAAAGACACCATCACCTACTCCCTGTCTGGCGACGATGCGGCGCAGTTCTCCATCGATTCAGCGGCAAGATCACCTTCACCGACGAGCCGAACCACGACGCGCCGGGCGATAAGGGTTTCGATAACGTCTACAACATGATCGTGACCGCGACTGACGACCACGGCAAAGCGTCTTCGTCGACCGTTACCGTCACCGTGAGCAGTGCGGCCGATACCCCAACCGATGATGGCGATGGCACCGTTGACGGCACCGCCAACAACGATGACCTGAACGCAACGGCAGCGATCACGGCGGCCAGCGATCTGGGCGCGGGCAACGACTTCCTCGATATTCAGGCAGGCGTGGCAACCACCATCGAAGTCGAGATGGGAACCGGCAATGACAGCGTGATGGTCACCACCGGTGGCACCATTGACCTCGATGCGGTGCTCGACCTTGGGGCTGGCAATGACCAGCGAAATCGACGTTGATACCGGCGGCAACAACTTCACGATTGAGCTCGGCAGCGGCCTCAACGTCATCGATATCGACGCGGTACAGTCAGCCAAGCAGATCACGGTCAAGGACTTCTCCTCCGATGACGTCATCGACGTCAGCGACTGGATGACCTTCACCGCCGACGCCACGGCCCATGAGCGTTACCGCCGCCCGAGGCAACGTTGGTAACGACGAATACTGGATTGGTTATGACTCCGGTACCGGTCATTCCCACGTTATCTTTGATGACGGCGGTGTCGAGGTCGAGTTCATCATCGAAAGCTACTCGGGCCTCACGGTCGCGGATCTGATCCTGTAATCAGACGCTGACCTGAGATGAACAGGAGGGCAGTGCTTCGGCGCTGCCCTTTTTTTGTGGCAGGCTGCACCCACGCTGGGTGAGTGGCAGGTCGCAGGACTCAGGTCGCAGGACTCAGGTCAGGGCGTAGAGCGCTGCTGTCACCCCGAAGGCGATCAGCGCCAGCAGCAGAAACCGGGCCCAGTAGGGCCAGCGCGGGTGCGGGTTGGGCATGGCGTCGGATTGCTGGCCGGCTCTGATTGCTGCTTCAGGCAGCAGGCGCGCCGTCGTCCTCGGACCACGGAATATAGGCGGCTTCGAAGGCTGGATCGGCCAGCGCCACAGACCGTGCGGTCCCGTCCCAGTCGCGCTCATAGAAGTTCGGATAAGTCGCGTAGAGCTGCGCTGTGGACTCCGCCACGTTGTCACCCACGAGGTTGAGCGTCGCACCGGACTGCTGCGCGGCCAGCTGCACCTGGATCGATTTTTCAAGGTAGTACATGGCGTTGAAGGCGTGGCCGGGGTTGGCGCCGACAGTCAGCAGGCCGTGATTGCGCAGGATCAGCATCTCGTGCTCACCGAGGTCGCGCTTGAGCCGCGGGCCTTCATCGGCATCCAGCGCAATGCCCTCGTACTCGTGGGCGGGCAGCGGTTGTAGAAGCGCACGGCGTGCTGGGTCAGCGGCTTGATCTCCACGTCCTGCAGCGCTGAGAAGGCCATGCCCGCCACCGTGTGCGTGTGCAGGACCGAGCCGACCTCGGGACGCCCCTGCAGGATTGCGCCGTGGATGGTCAGCCCGGCGGGGTTGGTGGGCGCCTGCTCGCCCGCACCGACCGGTGTGCCGTCGAGGTAGACCTTGACCAGCCGGTCGGGCCGCATCTCGTGGAAGTGCACGCCGAGCTCGTTGATCAGGTACTGGTCATCGGTGCCGGGCACGCGGCAGGAAATGTGGGTCGAGCTCAGGTCCGTCCACCCCTCCTGCGCGCAGGCACGGTAGCAGGTGGCGAGCTGCAGCCGGGCTTCGTCCTCGGTCACCGGGGTATAGCGGCTGGGCTTCATGTTATGGATGACGCTGCTCATGGATGCGGGCTCCCCGGGATTGGTGGACATCGGTGGGTTTCGATCGGTGTCGGTGATCGACTGGATCAGACGATAGCCGCAGTTCCCGGCTCTTGCCTAGAGGCCGTCAGTCATCCCCGCGCAGCACCTGTGACATCGCTGACCTCAAATGGTTCGCCAGACGGGCCTCGCGCCCTTTGAAGGCCTCAATGAGGGCACCAAGCATCTCTGCTTCCTCGATACGCGTCACGTCAAT
The DNA here is from genome assembly GCA_038141425.1 of Rhodospirillaceae bacterium. Classification (GTDB taxonomy): domain Bacteria; phylum Pseudomonadota; class Alphaproteobacteria; order UBA7985; family UBA7985; genus UBA7985. Next base: position 155,252 of record JAYQIC010000001.1, read on the forward strand.
GGGGTGATCAGCATAATGCGCCAACATCAGCATGAAGGTGAACTGCGCCCGCCCGTTTCCCTCGCGGAAGTAATGAATGACATTGAGCTCGGAAATGAAGTGAGCCAGCTCAGCTGCAAAAGTCTCAACCGGTAATCCACTAAAGTGATCGGCCGCGATAAGCGTTGCGAACAGTGCTGTCGCCTGACCTCCGATGAACTCCGGATAGCAGAACCAGTTTCCACCCTTGCCGGTTCGGATCTCACGGCGTTGACCAGCCCAAGCGTAAACATCCTGAAACAGGTGATGATGAACGGCCCGGTAGTGTTTGAGATCCAGATCGCCAGCGGGCAAGGGTTCCGCTGCCCGCGTCAGGAAAGCAGCCAGCTCGAACTGCTCCAACGCCTCGTCATTGCGTATATCCGCCAGATTGATGAGCGTCGACGAACCCGGATAGCACAGTGGATCAGAGTCAGCGTCGTACTGCATGACGGTCAGCCGCCAGCTGCAGACTTCACCTTTACCAGCAGGCTCGATCTCTGCTCTTCAGGAGACAGGCCGGATTCACGAAAACCTTGAAACATCTCCCGGTTTCCCGGGACATATGAATGCCTTCGACGGCGCTCATCTTGAGTGCTGCCTGCTCGCCCAGTTGAAACTGGCTCAGCTTTGATTGCTTAAGACTCATGGAGAGAAGTATGCGGATTGAGGCTCAAAAATGCAATAAAATGCAGTCTCAGGGTGATGGCGTGGCCCTTCCTGAGCGGCTCGGAACCGCAGGTTTCCCGCTCTTGCCCAGGGGCCGTCAGTCATCCCCGCGCAGCACCCGCGCTTTGCGGCGGTCCCAGTCGCGCTGCTTGATGCTCTCGCGCTTGTCGTACTGCTTCTTGCCGCGCGCCAGACCCAGCTCCAGCTTGGCCCGCCCGCGTTCGTTGAAGTACAGCGCCAGCGGGATCAGGGTCACGCCCTTGGTCTTCAGCTTACCAATGATCTTGTTGATCTCGCGCCGCGGAGCAGCAGCTTGCGGTTGCGCACCGGCGGATGGTTGAAGCGGTTGCCCTTCTCGTATTCCTGAATATTGGCGCCAGTGAGGTACATTTCGCCATTGATTTCAGTGGCATAGCTCTCTGCGATCGACGCTCGGCCCGCCCGCAGCGACTTCACCTCGGTGCCGCTCAGAGCAATCCCGGCTTCGAGCACTTCGTCGATAAAGTATTCGTGCCGGGCCTTGCGGTTCTGGGCGATGATTTTGCGGGCCATGGTCTGGTTTGGTTGTGTCTGGTGCGGTGCCGGGCTCAGTTGAGCAGGCCGACCTGCACCAGCGCGTCGTGAACCCGCTGCTCGCTGGCCTCGGACATCGGCACCAGCGGCAGGCGCAGCCCCGGCTGGACCCGACCCAGCAGCTCGAGCGCGTATTTGGCCGGCACCGGGTTGCTCTCGACGAACAGGGCGTCGTGCAGCGGCATCAGCCGGTCATTGATCGCCTGCGCCTGCGCATGATCTCCCGCAGCCCAGGCCGCATGAAATTCCGCGCACAGCCGCGGCGCGACGTTGGACGTCACGGAAATACAGCCGTGTCCGCCCGCGCCCATGAACGGCAGGATCGACGCGTCCTCGCCCGACAGCTGGATGAAATCCGGCCCAGAGGCCAGCCGCTGTTCGATCGGGCGGACCAGATCGGCAGTGGCGTCCTTGACCCCGACGATCCGCTCGAGCGCGGACAGGGTGGCCATGGTTTCGACCGACATGTTGATCACCGAGCGCCCGGGGATGTTGTAGATGATGATCGGCAGCGTGGTCGCGTCGTGGATGGCGCGGTAGTGGGCAATCAGCCCGGCCTGCGTCGGCTTGTTGTAGTAGGGCGTGACCACCAGCAGCGCGTCGGCCCCGGCGTTCTGCGCGGCCAGCGACAGCGATACCGCCTCTTCGGTGCTGTTCGAGCCGGTCCCGGCGATGACCGGCACACGCCCGGCCGTCACCTCGACACACAGGCGGATCGCCTTTTCGTGCTCGCTGTGCGACAGGGTCGCAGACTCGCCCGTGGTCCCCATGGGAACCAGCCCCTGCGTACCTTCGGTAATCTGCCAGTCCATAAAGGCGGCGAAGCGGTCCTCATCGACCCCGCCATCGGCCTGCATGGGCGTGATCAGGGCGGTGATGGATCCACGAATTCGGTCGACAGTCATGGCGTGTCCGGTGCTCTCTGTCTCAATATTGACGTTTCAACCCTTTAACTAGGGATGAACGGTGGCCTTGAAAAGGAATTGTTAGCACGCTTGTGTGCAACCGTGCTGCGTTACCGTGGCGTTTGCAACCGGGGACGGGCGCGACGCCACGGAAGAACCGGGCCACCAGACCGGGGCCTTGGAGACGAAAGGGGCAAGGGGGGTAGGATGAGGCAAGAACAGTCTCCGGATGATTTGCGCGACCGCCTCGTCGGGATGCTGACCAGCCCGTGGGCACCGGTTGCCGCTGGCCTGCTGTTCCTGCTCGCCATCGGCATTGCCCTGCTCTCGGTGCTTCTCGGCTCGCGCGCCGAAGACGAGCGCGACGCCCTCGCCGCCATCATCCGCGAGGCACGCGCGGGCAATCATCTGCAAGCCTCCCAGCTTGCCTGAGCATGCGCCGCCCCCTGAACAGCTGCCCAAGCTGCTCGAATGGTTCTATTTCAACGACCCCGACACCCCGCTGGATCAGATCGACCTGCCGACCCTGTCAGCCTTTATCGACGCCAAACCAGCACTGGCCGGGCACCCGCACCCTCGAAATCAAGCGCGAGGCCAAGCTTGCCCTCGTCCGCCCGCCCGCAGAAATGCTGGCCTACTACGCCGAGCATCCGCCCGTGTCGACCAGCGCCCAGCGGCCGCATCTGATCGCCAGGATTGAGGCTGGCGACTTCGACGACGCCGTAGCGGAGATCCGGCACCAGTGGGCCACCCGCTGGATGAAACCCGATGACGAGCGCACCTTTGAAGCCACCTTCGGCGAGCTGCTGCAGGCCGAAGACAGACGCCGACGGGTTGCCTTCTTGCTGATGACCGGGAAGCGGACCGATGCCCGCCGCCACTACGACGATCTGGACCCCGACTGGCTGGCCTTTGCCGAAGCCGTAGACGCCGATCGCGGCGGCGATGCCAGCCTCGCCGAGGCCCTGCCTTCCGATATGCTGCGCCATCCTGCCTTTGTGGTGCCAAAGGTGCTGGCGCTGGACGCAGAGGGCGAGCACGAAGCCGCGCAGGCAGCGCTTCTGAGCATTCCCACCGAAATGCGGATGCCAGAGCAGGAATGGCGCGCGCGACACATTCTGATCCGTCAGGCCCTCAAGGATCAGGACTTCGACCTCGCCCTTGGCCTCGCCCAGCGCCACGGGCTGGAAGACGGCCGCAACCGGGCGGAAGCCGAGTGGCTCAAGGGCTGGGTCGCCCTGACCCGGCTGAGCCTGCCCCACCCCGCGCAGGAAGCCTTCGAGCGCTCCCTGAGCGCAACCGATGAGACCCGACTGCGCGCCCGTGCCCGCTATTGGCTGGCGCAGGCCCTGCGCGCGCAGGGCGATGAGGCTGGCGCTGAAAGTCAGCTCGAAGCCTGCGCCGGGCACGCCCATACCTTTTACGGACAAGCCTGCCTGAGCGCGCTGGGGCGGAAGCTGTTTGACGCGCGCTATCCCCGCCCCCGGGCGGCCCGCGGTCTCGGCGACGCGGACCTCAGCGAGCTGGTGACGTGGGCACGAACGCTGCACGATATGGGCATCAACTCGCTGGGTGAGCGCTTCCTGCATGCGCTGAACAGCGCCGCCCGCACCGAAGATGATCTGGCCGCGCTGATGACGTTGCTGGACGAGCTTGGCCGGGAAGACCTGAGCCTGCTGTTCGCGATCCGCGCCGCCGACCGGGGCCTCTATAACCCCGACGCCCTGCTCCCGCAGCTGGATATCCAGCCCGCGCGCGGCCTGCGGGTCGATGCAGCGCTGGTCCACGCCATCGCGTGGCAGGAGAGCAAATTCAGGATCGGCGCGGTCAGCCGCTCGGGCGCGCTGGGGCTGATGCAGGTGCTGCCGGCCACCGCCAAAGCCATGGCCGAGCGCCACGAGCTGCCCTTCGACGAGGCCGCCCTGACCAAGGATGCGCGCTACAACCTGACCCTCGGCGCGGCCTATCTGCAGGACTTACAGCGGCGGTTCGAGGACGCCGACCTGCTTGCCATTGCCGCCTACAACGGCGGGCCGGGCAACACCCGGCGCTGGATGCGTGAATTCGGCGACCCGCGTACCAACGTCATCGAAGCATTGGTGTGGATGGAGTCCATTTCCTTTGGCGAGACCCGCGACTACGCCCGTCGCGTGACCGCGCTCTACAACCTCTATCGCGCCCGCATCGCCAGCGGTGCCGTCGAAATTCTGATGCCGCGTCACTTGCTTGGATCGCGCAAGTAGCGCAGGTTTGCCCCTGACCTTCAGCGCGGATCGCGCTGCACCCGCGATACAAAGGCCGACCATGACCCCCACTGCCAGCACTAACCTTGCCGTGCGTTACGAAGACGTCGCACAGGCCGCCGACCGCATCCGCGATCTGGTCGTGGAAACGCCGCTGATCGAAGCCCATGCGCTCTCCGAAGCGATCAAAGGGCGGTTTTTCGTCAAGTGCGAGAACCTGCAGCGCACAGGTTCCTTCAAGCTGCGCGGCGCCATGAACAGCCTCGCCAGCCTGAGTGAAGAAGACCGTGCGCGCGGGGTCGTTGCCTACTCCAGTGGCAACCACGCGCAGGGAGTGGCCGCCGCCGCCCGTCACTTTCGGGGTCGCGGCGACGATCATCATGCCCGAGGACGCCCCGGCGATTAAGAAAGCCAACACCATTGCCCTCGGCGCCAAAGTCGTCACCTACGACCGCTATTCGGAAAGCCGGGAAGACCTCGGCCGCCAGATCCAGGCGGAGACCGGGGCGGTTCTGGTGCCGCCCTACGACTTCGCCCCGACCATCGCCGGACAGGGCACCAGCGGCATGGATGTCATCAACCAGCTGCGCGCCCGGGGGCTGCGCCTCGCCCTTGCCATCATCTGCTGCGGCGGCGGCGGACTGACGGCGGGCAGCGCGCTGGCGCTGACCACCAGCTTTCCCGGCGCTCAGGTCTGGGCGGCGGAACCCGACAGCCACGACGACACCGCGCGTAGCCTGCTCAGCGGCAGCCACGAGTACAATGACCAGGAGGCCCGGTCGATCTGTGACGCGATCGTGACCCCGACCCCGGGGGAACTGACCCTGCCGATCCTGCAGGCTTGCGGGGTGGAGGGGCGCAGCGCCAGCGACGAGCAGGCGCTGGACGCGGTTGCCTATGCGGCCACGCGGCTCAAGCTGATCGTCGAGCCCGGCGGCGCTATCGCGCTGGCCGTGGCCCGCAAGCATCTGGACGAGTTGCAGGGGAAAACGGTCGTCGCCACCCTCTCGGGCGGCAACATCGATCCGGCGATGCTGGACATCGCCATGACCCGGGATGTCGGGCTCATCTAGGCAGAGGGCTACGGCCGCAGGGACAGCAGGTATCTTGGAAAGGCAGAGGGCTGAGGCCCCGCGCGCGGAGCCCCGGACGCCGGGCTAAGCCGCGGCTTCGTCGTCCATTTCACCGTCTTTCAGGTTCAGCGCCCGGATCAGCGAGTACACGCCGTCGCGGATGGTGTCGTCCTTGATCTCACCGTAGTGGTGGACCAGCCGCAGCTCACGCTCGCTCAGCGCGGTGGGTGCGACTTGTGCACGGGCGTGCAGGTCGTCCCGAAGGTTTTTGACCGTGGCGATGTCGTCGGTCATGCCTTCGAAGAAGTAGGCGACCTCGACACCGACGATCCGGCCAATTTCCCAGAGACGGGAGGAGGACATGCGGTTCATGCCCTTTTCGTACTTCTGCACCTGCTGGAACGAGAGCCCCAGCGCATTGGCCATGTCTTCCTGAGTAATGCCAAGGCTGATCCGACGCTGACGGAGCCGCTGTCCAACAAACACGTCTACGGGGTGAATATCCTTAGCCATTAGGCCCTCTTATTCTTTTTTCTGTGCGCGGCACCGAGACACCTGTGAAATCCCAGAATGCTGAGCCTTCGGCGGGTCTCTTGTCCCCTGAACGAGGTCCAGCGGGCCTGTCCGCTTGCGTGCATTGAATAAACCAATGCAACCCTTAAGTCTAGTGATTTACAACTATTTAATGGAATAAAATGCCGCGTGCGAGCGGCCGAATCGTCGGGTCGACAGGGCCTGACGACGGGGCTCAAGACAGCCAAAGGAACCAACAACCGCCTGTTTTACAGTGATTTTTCGCTGTCGATTGCGCCAGATACCGCTGCGCCCGGTGGCTCTGCACTCTAGGTTATGGGTCAGATGTCCTTAGGGCATCATTAATGGTTTCAGCGTGTCTTTAATGGCGATGTAGGCGTCCCGTTCGGGACCAGCCCCCGCGTCGAGGACCACTGGCGCGCCCTCATCTGCGCCCTTGCGGATCGGCATGGACAGCGGCACTTCGCCGATGACGGGAGAGGTTCTTGCGGTCCTTGAGATAACCGGCCGCCCCTTCGCCGAAGATCCTGTGCAGGCCGCCACAATCCGGGCAGACGAAATGAGACATGTTCTCGACCACGCCCAGCACTCGCGTGCTCACCTTTTCCAGCATGGAAACGCCCTTAAGCGCGTCGATCAGCGCCAGATCCTGCGGCGTGGTGACGATGATGGCTGAATCCAGCGCCGATTGCTGTGCCAGCGACAGCTGGATATCGCCCGTGCCCGGCGGCAGGTCGACGATCAGCACGTCCAGCCCTTCGCCCCCGCCCCAGAGCGTCGAGCCGTAGAGCTGGAACAGCGCGTTCTGCACCATCGGCCCCCGCCAGACGGTGGCGCTGTCCGCCGGTACGAGGAAGCCGATCGACATCAGCTCCAGCCCGTGGGCCCGCAACGGGATCATCCGCTTCTGGTCATCGAGGTCCGGCTTAGCATCCGGCCCAAGGCCCGAGAGCAAGGGCACGCTCGGCCCGTAGATATCGGCATCGAGGATGCCGACGCGAAGCCCATCCTGCGCCAGTGCAACCGCGATGTTGTAGGCGGTGGTGGACTTGCCAACCCCGCCTTTGCCCGAGGCCACGCCCATGACGTGCCGCGCCGGGCGGGGCAGCTTGGCGTCGGTCGGGGGACGTCGTTCGGGGCTGCGCCCGCCCTGAGGGGACGCAGCAGCGGCCGCAGGCGAGCCCTGGGCGGCGGCAGGCGGGCGCTGGGTGGTGGTGATGATCTGGGTGCCCTTGACGCCCTCGACGGCGCGCACGGCCTTGTCCACGGCTGCCTTGAGCGGCACCAGCGCTTTGACGCGGTCCGCCGGGGCCTCGAGCACCAGACGGACGATGCCGTCGTCCTCGTCCAGCCCCTGCACGTAGCCTGCGTCAACCAAGCCCTGCCCGTCCGGGGCCTTGATACCATTCAAAGCGTCGCGTACCTGATCGAGCATCGGAAACCCCCTGATGAGCCCTTGAGTTCTGTAGTGACTATAGATCGACCAACACAAGAAACTAAGCCCGGTGCAGCAGGGCAGCCAAACGCCACCGTGCCGAAGGTGCTGGGGCTGGCCGGCTGGTCGGGCAGCGGCAAGACCACGCTGCTGCTCGCCCTCATGGCCCTGCTCAAGCGCCGGGGTCTACGCGTGGCAACGCTCAAGCACGCCCACCACGGGTTCGACGTCGACCAGCCGGGGAAGGACAGCTTCGCCCACCGTGAGGCTGGCGCCGATCAGGTACTGGTCGCCTCCAGCCGCCGCATCGCGCTGATGGTCGAAGCCCCCTGCCCGACCCCGATGCGCGGCGCGCGCTGGACGACCTGCTGCCGATGCTCGGCCCGGCGGACGTGGTGCTGGTCGAGGGCTTCAAGACCGGGCCGCAGCCAAAGATCGAAGTCTGCAGGCCGGGGTTGGGTCACCCGCGTCTGGCCGGCGAGGTGCCGGGCGTGTTTGCCGTGGCGTCACAGGGCGGCGATGTCAGGGACGAAGGACGGATGGCGCTGGATCTGGACCGGCCTGAAGACTGGATCGACGCTGTGCTGGCGGAGCTGGGCTGAGGCTGGGTCACCGAAGCCGGCGCGGACCCGACGGAGCGGGCTTAGTTCCCGCTCAGGCTCCGCCCACCGGTGACCAGACGCGCGGGTACCTTGACGAAGATTTCCACCCGGCGGTTCCCCTGCGAGGTCATGCCGTTGACCTCGGCCCAGACCAGGCGCAGATCGCCGAACCACTCCAGCTGGATTTTCTCCGCTGGTACCCCCATGGACACCAGCGTATCGCGCACGCGCTCGGCCCGCTGCCGGGAGATCGCCATGTGCTGGTCGCGGTGGGCCTGGGTCCGGGTGAAGCGATAGCCGTTGGTGTGGCCGTGCAGAATGATGTTCTGGTCCAGCCGCACGGCGATATCGGCGATGGGCCGGAGAATGGCCAGCTCACGCTCGCCCAGATCGCTGGAATCCGGGCCAAAGTAGACGATCGCCACCGGATCACCGACCGTGGTGTCGTAGAACAGGGCGCCGAGGTTGGCCGGCTGGGACTGCGGCCCGGCGACGACCTCGACTTCCGGCGGGCTTTCGAGGATTTCGCGCATCGCCTGCTGCTCGGCCATCAGCGCCAGTTGCTCGGCGCGGCGGCGTTCGAACTCGGCAGCGGCTTCCTGCCGGGCCTGCAGCGCTTCGGCCTGCCGGGCGCGGGCGGCCGCATCCTGTGCAATCTGCTCTTCGATGCCGAAGAAGGCATCGGCCTGCGCCTGACGGTCGGTCAGCGCGGTCAGGACATCGGGGCTCAGCGCCAGGTCGGTGAACTCGGTCGCGCGCGCGCGTCGGTCTGGATCTCGCGCGGGGGCAGCACCGGCGCGTTCAGCAGGCTGTCGAAGTCGACCGCCAGCACCGGCGACTGATCGGGCTGGGCCTGAAACGCGTTGTACTGCTGGACCAGCGACCGGGGGACCGAGTTGGAGCGCGGCTTGTCTTCAGGGATCGAGGCAAGGTCGGGGTAGGCCTCGGTGTACAGCACCTCGTCGTCCCGGCCGGGGCGCTCGCCACAGGCTGCCAGACCGAGCAGGAGCCCCAGCCCGTGCAGCACGACTGCCCCGTTTGACCCAGCGCTGCAGGGTGATGCCAGAAACCATGCCCGTGACTACGTCCATACGTCCAATTCAATCCGCTCGTAGTGCTCAACCAAGATGGCAGAAATGAGTCACTGCCACCGACTCTCGTTTTAGGGAAAAGCCGTGACCAGGTGAAGGCCCGCCTGCTCCTCCAGCCCGAAAGCGAGGTTAAAATTCTGCAACGCCTGCCCCGACGAGCCCTTGGTCAGGTTGTCGATGGCCGAGAGCAGGATGAACCCGCCCTCGCGCCGGTCGGCGACGAGATCGGTCAGCACCCGGTTGGTGCCGCGCACAGCCCGGGTGGCGACGGCCCCGGGCGCAGCGGCGCGGTGGACGAAGGTCTCGCGCGCGGCAAAGTCGTCGAGCACGGCCTGCGCCTGCGCAATCCCGACCCCGTCGGCGAGGTCGCCGTAGATGGTCGACAGAATACCGCGGTTCATGGGCACCAGATGCGGGGTGAAGGTCGCCCGCACCGCCTCGCCCGCCCGGGCCGACAGCTCCTGATCCAGCTCGGCCGTATGCCGGTGCGCGGCAACACCGTAGGCGTGGAAGCCCTCGGACACCTCCGAATGGCTCAGCGCCTCGCTGCCCTTGCGCCCGGCCCCGCTGGTCCCCGACTTCGAGTCAGCGATGATCCTTGAGGGGTCGATCATCCCCGCTTCCTGCAGCGCCAGCAGCGGCACCAGAATGCTGGTGGGATAGCACCCGGGACAGGCGATAATTGGCGCGTTGCGGATCTCTTCGCGATAGTGCTCGGTCAGCCCGTAGACCGCCTCGGGCTGCAGCGCCGGGGCGAAGTGCTCGCCGTACCAGCTCTCGTAGGCGCTGACATCGCGCAGGCGGAAGTCGGCGCTCAGGTCGATCAGCTGCAGGTCCGGCGCCGCGGCGCGCAGGCGCACGGCAACCTTCTGCGTGGTCGCGTGGGGCAGGCACAGAAAGGCGGCGTCCAGCCCGCGCAGGCTGACATCATCGATGTGCACCAGATCGGGCAGCCCAACGCCGGCCAGGTGCGGGTAGACCGCGTCAATCGGCTGGCCCGCCTTGCTCTCTCCAGTCAGCACGGCAATCTCGACCACCGGGTGGCCGAGCATCAGGCGGATGGCCTCCGCCCCGGTGTAGCCGGACGCCCCGAATATCGCGACCTTCAGTTTCTGGGACACAAATCGCCTCCACGGTTGACCCCACCTCGATCCGCCAAGGCTAGCCAGTCTTGCCCGCAACGGCCAGCCCGGCCTGCGCAGGTCTGGCTCTGAGCCTCAGCATCCACCCTCGCCAGTGGGGCGCCGAGCCGCCGGCGGCCGGCAGCCGACATAAAAAAGCCTGGCTGCGCCGAAGCGAGCCAGGCTTGATTGTTCGGACGAATGTCCGCGTTGGGCCTTAGGCCTTGCCGCGGCTCTCGTCGGAGGTCGCAGCCGCCCAGATAACCAGACCGAAGGCAATCTTGTTGACGAAGTCAGCAAGGTTGTAGATCAGGTTCAGGGTGCCGTCGCCGGACATCATGCCCGCGTAGCCCAGGATGTAACCCAGTGGGTAGATTGCCCAACCAACGGTCACGATCCAACGCATAGCGTTAAAGGCCATCTTCGACGAAGCGGTGCCTTGCTCAGCGTTGATCTTGGATGCCTCACCCGCGAAGATTTCGTAGATGATGTACAGCCAGGCCGCGGTGCCGATGATGAAGCCACCCCACAGCAGAGCGCCGTTGGACGGGTTCACTTCGCCGAGGTAACCGGCGACCAGCATAACGACAGCAGCGATCAGCAGACGCCAGAACAGCGACGCACCGACCACGGCGATCGCCGCGAGGATCAGATAGAATTCAACAATCTGCAGCGGAACGGTCAGCAACCAGTCCACGTAGCGGAAGACAGTTGGGCTCTCACCCGTGTCTGCCCAGACGCCGCGCATGTAGAAGTAGTGCAGCGCAGCAATACCGGTCACCATGGCGGCGACGGTCAGGGACGTCTTCCACTTGCCGACGGCGCGATCACGCTCGACGTAGAAGAAGTAAGTTGCAGCGAGCATCGCTGCGGAAATAATCCAAAAGGATACCCCAACGTAGTCGTTCGGGTTCAAGCCTCCATTTTCCACGATTATGCCTCCTCAAGAAAAATGAACAGACCGTAACCTGTTCGAAAATCCTCCGAAGGCAAGCACAACCTGCACGAATTGGCGGGTTCGGTGCATTTCGGTCAAAAAAGCAGCACAAGTGCGGTATTTTACACCATATTGAGACTTTTTTTTAATTTTCAGCAGAATCTTATATGCAGAAAAATGAATGCTTAACCCATGATTTCAAAGGATTTTCGGGCTGAAACCGGCGTCTGCCGTGCCTGCGGGATTCGCATAAGGCCAGCAAAACGGCCGTCACCCGGTGGGGGCAACGGCCGCTTGCAATTGTCAAAGAAGACGTGTCCGGCGTGCCGGACCGGGACGACCGGAACCCGGCCCTCCCTCACTCACTCAGGATAGGATTATTTGTTGCTCCAGATCAGCCAGAGCACCCATACGGCCAGCAGGCCGACGAGGCCGCTCGAGCCCAGCGAGTCAACAACGTTTGTGACGTTCGAAATGACGCTCACGCCCTCAGGCATGAACGGCACGGAACCCAGGCCGAGAAGCTCAGCCACAATGGTCAGGGCAAGCAGGCTGACGCCAAGCTCGGCCAGACGACCAACCCAGTTCCGAACGGTACCGATAATGTCCATCATGATCTCCTATACGTTACATGACAGACGCATAATGCACCCCCACACAAACCGATCAAGAAAAGCCCTTAATTTTGGTAGAATTATCTCGCTTTGGGCCTGAATTGACACGTTTCTGCGTCTTTTTGCGACATTTATAGTGTTTTCGCGCTGTTTTCCGCGCCTGTTCCCTTTTGGTTGGCCTTCACCCCACGGGAGAATGTGCCGCCCGATGGGAACGAAAGGGCAATATTTAGCACCCCTGCCCTTGCACCCCAGGCCCTACCCCAACCATCAACTGCTGAATGGTGCGGCGAGTATGCGGCTGAACGATTAATGCTCGTAGAACTGGAACGAACGATGTGCCTTACGTCGGCTGTAGCTCTGGGTCAAAATGGCTTAACGCGCTGGAGAAGGCGCCAGGGTCAGGGGGTTGCTGAAGGGACACGCTTCAGAGCCCGTGGAGTGCCCAAAAGGTGGGCATGGAGACATGCGGTCGGTCTGGCCTATAATTCAGTGACGCCAGAACCCAAACCCGGAGCCAAGCACCATGTCCGTCGTTCATCTCGTCACCGACGCTGAGGCCGAAGCGAACCCCGCGATCAAGGCGGTGTTCGACGACATCCGCGCCACCCGCAAGTCCGACTTCGTCAACAACATTTGGCGCGCGCTCGCCGCCGTCGACCCCGCCGGGCTGCAGCGCACGTGGGCGGGGTGAAGAGCCTGATGGCCGTCCCCGGTGCGCTCGACCAGAAAACGCGGGAGATGATCTACATCGCCGTGTCGGCGGCCAACAGCTGTGAGTACTGCGTGCACTCCCACACCGCCGCCGCACGGGCGCAGGGCCTGACCGCGGCGGAGCACAGCGAGCTGCTGCAGATCATCGCCCTCGCCGCCTCCACCAACCACCTCGCCAACGCCATGCAGGTGCCGGTCGATCCGGAATTTCAGACCCCGGACTAGCACCCTCCGCCCTATGAAGGGCTCCTGACTGTACCTGCGTTGCTGCTGAACCTTCCACCTTGCACCCGCGCACAAAAAAACGGGCCGTTGGTCTTCACAACCAACAGCCCGCTTGTCTGAAAACACGCCGCAGCGCGCGTCCCGTGCCGGAGAATATCCGGCGGCGCATTCTAGCGCTTGGAGAACTGGAACGAGCGACGTGCCTTCCGGCGGCCGTACTTCTTCCGCTCCACCTTCCGCGAATCCCGCGTCAGGAAGCCAACCTTCTTCAGGGCCGGCCGCAGCTCGGGCTCATAGAGGCTCAGCGCGCGGGAGATGCCGTGGCGCACAGCCCCAGCCTGCCCCGACAGGCCGCCGCCCTTGACGGTCGCCATCACGTCGAACTGGCCCAGACGATCGGTCACCTGGAACGGCTGGTGCAGCAGCATCTGCAGCACCGGACGGGCGAAGTACTGGTCGATCGGGCGGCCGTTGATCATCACAACGCCGGAGCCGGGCTTGACCCAGACCCGCGCCGCGGACTCTTTCCGGCGGCCGGTGGCGTAGGAGCGGCCGAACTCGTCGCGGACCGGCTCGTAGGTCGGTGCAGCGGGCTGGGCCTCGGGCGCAGCACCCTCAGCCGACAGCTGGTCGAGGTCTGCGAGGTTTTGAACGGTATCATTCATCTTCTGTGTTCCTCAGCCTAGCGCACGTTCTTGGGGTTTTCGGCGCCGAAGTCATAGACGCGCGGGCTCTGCGCTTCCTGCTTGTGCTCCGGACCGGCGTAGACGCGCAGGTTCTTCATCTGCTGACGGCCCAGCGGACCGCGCGGGATCATGCGCTCGATCGCCTTGGTCAGCACCCGCTCGGGGTAGTCACCGTCGAGGATCTGGTTCGCCGTACGCTCCTTGATCCCGCCGGGGTGGCCGGTGTGCCAGTAGTAGGTTTTGGTATCGCGCTTGTTGCCGGTCAGGCGGACCTTCTCGGCGTTGATGATCACGACATTGTCGCCGCAATCCATGTGCGGGGTGTAGGTCGCCTTGTGCTTGCCGCGCAGGATGTTGGCCACGCGGGAGGCCAGGCGGCCCAGGACGACACCATCGGCATCGATCAGGATCCATTCCTTCTTGATGTCTTTTGGCGTAGCGGAAAATGACTTCATGGTCAGACCCGTTTCCCTCAGAGGTGTTGGACAGACGGACATCCCTCCGTGCCAGCGGCGGGGCCGTTTCAATGTCGCCGGTTTTAACAAGAAGTTTTGGGACATCAAGCAGAAAAAGGCGCGGAAAATCAGTGTGTTGTAAGATTGGTATAATAGTACCCTATATTCTGGGCTGCGCGGAAGCGCTCGCGGGGCGGCTGGGGGCGTCGCTGGAGGCCGTTGGCAGCCACATGGGCGTGCGCAGCGCCGTATGGCCAACCGCCGATCGCCGCGCGAACTCCTGGCACAAGCCCCTGAAACCATGGGATTCTTCAGCCTGCAGCACCGCCTGCAACGCCGCGTCGAGGGCCGCCTCGTCCCCGCCCCGCTGGCTATAGCGGTTCGCGGGTTGCCGGGAAGCTCAAGCGTGATCAGGCGCTCAGCCATGCCTCTGGCGGTGAGCTGGTTCAGCGCCGACTGGCCCTGCCGGTCCCACAGCGCGGCATTATCCGCGCGGTTCGGGCGGGCGCGGGTGGACGCAGGGCGCGGGCGCGGGCGGGGCGAAGTTGAGCGACAGGATCAGCAGGCTGCCGGCGCGCTGGTACAGCTGCCGCCCGAGCAGGCTGGCGAGGCTCACCGGGTCGCGGGCGAACGCCCCGCCCCCGGCCACCTCGAAACCCAGACGGCTGCGCGCCTGCACCGCGGCGGGGCCGGTGGCGGGATGGCGCAGCGCCGCGCGCAGGATGTCGTGGCCGCGAAAATCGTGGCGCCCTCGCCCTCGCCCGCGCGGGGATACAGCCCTGCGCCTTCCAGCTGCGGAACAGGAAGGGACGGGTCTGCGCGGTGTCGAACACGGGCACGGCGAGGTCAGTGACGGCGGCGCACAGCTCGGCCTGCGCCAGCGGGCTGGCGGCTGTGGTCAGGAATGGCTCAGCCGTCTTCCCCAACCCGAAGGCCAGCCCGAATGGGGCGCGGCGCGGCCTGCACAGACCATCGGCAAGCAACGCTGCGGCGGCCTCGGCCGATGTCGGACAGCGCGGCTGCTGGTCCGACGTCGGTTGCGCGAGACCGAGCAGCAGCGCCAGCAGCCCCGACGCCCTCCCGACGATCAGGTGGAACAACGCGCTCACCGGCTGACCCGTGCGCCGCTCCAGCACGGCGAGCACCCGCGCGCTGAGCGCGACGGTCGCCGGATCACCGGAGATGGACAGGATGCGTGCAGGCGGCGCGGTGGCAGACTTGGACATGACCCTCGTCCGGTCAGCGTGGAAAACTTATTGCGCCCGAAACTGCCATTTGCAGCAGACGCCGGCGCCCTGCCCCTGACCTACAAATGTCGTGCCGGGACGCGGGACCGGGGCGTTGGTCGAGGCAGGCGTGCCGGGGGCCACGTGGACGGAGGAGGGGCTAAGGCCCAGACGATTTGGCGGCGCGCGCCAGCGCCACCGACAGACTGGGGGCCATATCGAGCAGGGTGTCGAAGCCGGTGACGTTGAGGATGTCGGCCACCATCTCGTTGGGCGCGGCGAAGATCAGGCTGGACCGACCGCGCGCCAGTCCGGCCAGTTGCGCCATGACCCGCAGCCCGGCCAAGGACACGGTTGCGACCCCGCCGAGGTCGACGATCACCGCCTTGCCGCCATTAACCAGCGGCAGCAGGCGGTCTTCGAAAACAGCGCTGGTGGCGCGGTTGATGTTGCCTCTGGGCCGGAGCACGTGATGTCCGCCGACCGCTTCTTCGGTCATGCTCAGCGGGCCGAGTGGGCGCCGTCCGGGGCTGGCTGCGTCGTTGTCTGCCGGGGGTGGACCGCCATTTCTGCTGTCGCCGTCGATCATGCCTGAACCTGCAGGCTCAGGCGGTAGCAGCCTTGGCTGCGCCGGTAGCGCAGACTGCGGCACAGGTGGCGTAGCAGGCGCAGGCCCTGCCCCAAACCCGGGTTAAGACTTGGATTGCTGCAAGCCCCACCGGGACCGTCACCCGCGTGGGGTCGAACCCCGGCCCCCAATCCTCGACCCGGGCGAAAATTGCGCCTGCCTCTGCCCTGGCGTCCCTGCCGGTTGCCTCGCCCGAGACCGCAACCACCACCCAGACCGGGCCACGCCCGCCGGTATCGCGATATCCGTGCTCAATGATGTTGCTGATCCATTCGTCCAGCCCGACCTGCAGCGCGCCCTGCGCACGCGTTGGCCAGCGATAATGCGCGCAGCGCTTCGAGACGGCGGTTCAACCCCGCCAACCCGGCCGCCGCGTCGTGCATTGTGAGATCGAAGAGGACCATAACCTTCTAGCCGGACTGCCAATCGCAACGGGAGACTAAACCTTTATGCAATCAAGTGCATTTATTTTCGCACTTTCCGATCAAAGACATAAAGGCCCGCCTCCCCGTGCCTGAGGCAGCAAGGATCGGACCCGACGGGGCCGTTTGGGGGATGAAAGGCAGGGGTGAGAGTGGCCCAGGGGATCGGGGTCGGTGGATCGGGGGTCGGGCTTGGGTCAGGTTTCCATCTCATCGCGGAACGAGGTGCCGATCAGGGCGCGGATGATGTGGTAGTGGTCCTCGAACATCCGCTGCGGGTCGAGCTGGTGGAAGGGCAGCCAGAACGCGACCGGCCGCTGTTCGCTGCCCCGCACCTGCGGCAGGCTGGTGCTGTCGCGCAGCTGGATCAGGTGGGCGTGGGCGATGGTCCGGCCCCGCGCCGAGCGCTTGGGATAGTCAAACACGTCGGTTGAGCGGATCGAGCCCCGCAGCACAGCCTCGGGCACCTTGATCCGCGTGTCCTCGCGCAGCTCGCGGATGACGCCGTCCTCTAGGCTTTCATCCTCGCGCACAAAGCCGCCGGGCAAGGCTGTCAGCCCCAGCCCCGGACGGGTCTTACGCTCGATCAGCAGCACGTGACCGGACTGAACCACCACGGCGGCGACGGTGACAAAGGTCGGCGGATAGGGCGAGGCCGCCCAGCCGGATTTATAATTCTGGATGAAGCGGTCTTCTTCGACCACGTTGGCCAGCTCGGTCTGAGCCATGAAGTCGCGCAGCAACCGGATCACGGGCTCAGGCGTGACTTTGCGCAGGGTTTCCAGCACCGGCGTGCTATCGTCGCTGAGATCGCCGCCAGCGTCGAAGATCGCACGGCGCAGATCGGTGGCATTGATGCCGCGATAGTTGTCACAGTCGCTGCTCTGCCACTCAGGGAACAGGCGCAGGTAGTAGGAGCTCTCGTCCTTGGAATGCCCGATCAGGGCGATTTCCGGGTTGGACCGTTCCGGCTCGATCCGCCCCATGACCCGCTGCACGGCCACCCGGATGTTGGTGATCCAGGCAGGGTCGTTATAGAGCACGTCCATCAGCGGCACGATCTGGATGCGGGCGTTGTCCGCTTCGTCGAAGCTGGCCCGGATCATGGCGGCGCGCTCGTTGTGGGTGAAGGGGTTCATCGGCGTGCGCGGCTGCAGCGCCGAGCCGAGCAGCAGCACGACGTGGCGCGCCTGATCGAGCGCGCGGCGGATCACCGACTGGTGGCCGAAGTGGAAGGGCTGGGCGCGAAGGATGAAGACCGCGACGTCCGGGCGGAGGTCGGCGGCAGCAGCGGCGGCGGCGTCAATGGGCGCCGCGCTCGATGGGGTCGTCATGGGGCCAACAAGCTCCTTGCAGGCAGATCGGGTGCACCGGTCTATCCAGTGCATCCCCATTATCTCTGCCGCAGGGCCGGAAGGTCAACGGCGCGAGCGATTCCGCGAACGCCGGGGCTCTGGGCTAGGGCTGCTTGCGTCGATGGATCCAGCCGTTTTCGACCCGGTCCAGATAACCTCGGGTGCGGCCCTGAACGTTCCCACAGAAGGTTTCGATGTCGTCGGTAACCTCTTCCCACGTCCGGTCGGAACGGATGGTCGGCCCGAATTGAATGATCTTCTTGTCGTAGTGCATGGTCACCAGCAGCATCGGCACGTCTGCACCTTTGGCGATGTAGTAGAAGCCCTTTTTCAGGGTGGGCGTGGGTGAGCGTGTGCCTTCGGGGGTCAGCGCGAGGATGGCGCGTTCACCGGCGTCGCGAAAGGCTCTGACGGCTGACTCGACCTGCCCGTGCGCGGCCGTGCGCTCGATCGGGATTGCGCCGGTCCAACGCAGAAATGCGCCAAAGCCGTATTTGAAGACATCGCCCTTGATCATGTATTTGAGGTCGACGCGGAACAGGAAGAAAATCCAGACCGCAAGGATGAAGTCTATGTTCGAGGTGTGAGGCATCAGGATCACGACGAACTTGCCCCGGTCGGGCAACGTCCCCAGCGACCGCCAGCCCATGAGCCGCAGGCCCCATACGCCAACGAAGCGCAACGGGCGAAAGGCGCGCTTGATGGGAATCATCGCCGGGAAGCGGTTAATCCCGTCCAGCGGTTCCAGCGTTTCCGGGTCAGTGTCGTGGGGAAAGACCCAGGGCTTGCCGGTATCATCCTGTGCACTCACGAACGCCCCTTCCCCCTACAATGCTTGGCTACGCGCCCTCTGGGCGCCTGCCTGTGGTCGTTGGCCCCCTGTTGTAGGCGGCTTTGCCCCGGGCAGCAATTCGGCAGCCCCGGTTGTCTGACCGGCCTCAGGCCAGCCCCATGAGCCCGCGAGATCCGTCCCAGACCAGCTTGCTGGCGGTGACGAACAGCGCCCCTTCCATCAGCACGAAGAACGGCCGCTGCGGCACCATCCGGTGCAGGAACACCCCGAGGATCATCCCCACCGCCGCGAACGGCAGCAGCACCAGCGACAGGCTCAGGGTGCTGACCGGAAACTGTCCAATGGCAAAATAAAACGGCAGTTTGATGATGTTAACGATGGTGAAGGTCAGGATCGTTGTCGCCTGAAACGTCGTCTTGTCGAAGTTGAAGCGCAGCAGATAGGCCGCCGCCGCCGGACCACCCGCGTGGGCAATGGTGCTGGTGATGCCGAGCAGGCCGCCGAGGATCCAGCCAGCCAGCCCCCCGGGCCGGGGCGTCTGCGTGCGTCCATCGGCATCGGTCGCCACCAGCCGCAGGCGGCGCAAAATGCCCCAGCGGTGCGCGAGCACGTAGTAACAAACCAGCGCCAGCAGGATGCGCAGCATGTCCGGATCGACCACGGTGAACAGCAGCGTGCCAAGGATCACCCCGGCGAGCATGGGCAGCACCAGCGCCCGCGCGGTCGGCGCGTCCCACTGCCGCCAGAAAGCGCGCAGGCCGAGCATATCCATGGCGTTGAGCAGCGGCAGCATCACCGCCGCCGCCAGTGCCGGGCTGGACGCCAGCGCCAGCAGCGGCGTGGAGACCACGTTCAGGCCTGAACCAAAGCCCCCTTGGACACCCCCATGAGCAGGACGGCGACCAACGCGAGGTCCAGAACTGGCCGTTTTGGCCAAGCAGAAGAAAGTCAGACACGGCCCCGCCGATCACTGTGAAACGCCTGCCCTGACATCGCACAGGGCGGGGTCGAGGTCGAGGGCCGCCCGGCGCATTCAGGCAGAGCGAGCAGCGGGAGGCCTACCCCGCGCGGGCCTGTTCAAGCTTCCCACCAAGATGCTCGGCCAGCGCATCGAAAAACCGCTCGGTGAACCGCCGCGCCGTACCGGTCATCATCTTGGCGCCGAAGCGCGCGATCGGACCGTCGGTTGCGGCAGTAATGTCGTAGGCCAGCTCGGTGCCGCCCTCGATGTCGAGCAATTGCACCTCTGCGATGCCCTTGGCCATGCCGGCAACGCCGCCAGACCCCTCGCCTTCCAGCCGGTAGGTGCGGGCGGGGTCGATCTCGACCAGCCGGATGCTGCCCTTGAACAGGGCCTTTATCGGGCCGATGCGACCGCCGACTTCGATGGCATAGAGGTTGCCGCCGGTCGGCTCAAAGCGCTCGCACCCCGGGATGCAGGCCTGAAGCACAGCCGGGTCGTTCAGCGCTCTCCAGACAGTGGCGCGGTCGGCCCGAAGCCGCGATGAACCGGAGAATTCCATGCTGTTCCTTCGCCTTTGCACCCGCCGGAGCAGCGGCGGCATGGCTCTGAGATGGGCAGCGTGGAGCAGCAGAGCAAGGGACCGCCACGCGTGCAGCGCCGTTTGAGGCGAAACTGATGAAGCTGTCCGGGCTGGGCCTCCGCGCCGAGCTGTGCTCTGCTGGAACGCGTAACCAGAGACCACAGCCCGAAAGCCACCTGCCGCCATGACCGACCCCAGCGCCATCAGCCCCGACCCCCTACCGCATGGCTATATCGACGTACTCGATCATCGCATGGCCGTGGTCGACCTGCTCGCCAGCTGCCGCTGCCCGCCCCGGCCGCACCCTTGCTGTTCCAGCACGGCAACCCGACCAGCAGTTATCTCTGGCGCAATATCATGCCCCACCTGACCCACCACGGCCGCTGCGTGGCTGTCGACCTGATCGGCATGGGGCATTCGGACAAGCTCGCCGACAGCGGGCCGGAGCGCTATTCCTTCGCCGAGCATGCGCGCTTTCTCGACGCAGCGCTGGAGGCGCTTGCAGTCGGCGATGACGTCGTCTGGGTGATCCACGACTGGGGCTCCGCGCTCGGGTTCCACTGGGCCCGCCGCCACGCCGAGAGGGTCAGCGGCATCGCCTACATGGAGGCGCTGGTCGCACCGGTGCCGAGCTGGGATGACTGGAACGAGACCTCGCGCCGCGTGTTTCAGGGCTTCCGCTCGGAAAACGGCGAAGCCATGGTACTGGAGAAGAATGTTTTCGTCGAACGCGTCCTGCCGGGCTCGATCCTGCGTGATTTGAGCGAGGCGGAAATGGCGGCCTATCTGGCGCCTTTCGCCAAGCCGGGGGAAGACCGCCGACCGACGCTGTCGTGGCCTCGGCAGATCCCGATTGCCGGAGAACCGGCGGAGGTCGTGTTAGTCGCGGCAGACTACGCCGACTGGCTCTCGAAGTCCGACGTGCCCAAGCTGTTCATCAACGCCGAGCCGGGCGCGATCCTGACCGGCGATATGCGGGCGCTGTGCCGCCGGTTTCCCAACCAGAACGAGGTCACGGTCGCCGGGTCGCACTTCATTCAGGAAGACAGCCCCGCCGAAATCACGGCTGCAATCGACACCTGGATTGCAAACGAGACCTGACCGACCCGTCGCCCTGTGGTTTCAGAACTAAAAAAGAGGCCGGGCGCCAACGCCCTCGAAAGAGCATCGGCACCCGGCCTTCCAAAAAATTGCCTTACGGCCGCTGCGCTTAGTAGTGGTAGCGCGGGCAGTAGGAGTTTGCGCTGATCAGACCACCAACGCCGGCACCGGCGATACCGGAGAGCAGCAGCTCATCACGGTTGATTGGGCCAGCCCAGTCGAGAACTTCGTCAGCCAGCGCGTAAGCGGCGAGGCCGGCAAGGCCACCAACCAGCGCACCAGGTACAACGCAGTTACCGGTCGGGTGGACGTAGTAGGTCTCAGCCGCGTGGTCACCGCCACCATGGCCTTCAGCGTACATGGGCATGTAAGCCGGGGTCACGCAGGCACCCAGACCCAGCATGCTCAGACCAGCGGCAGCGATTGCAATCTTTTTCATGACTAAGTGATCTCCATCTCCACGAGTGCCTTTGTGATATGCCCCATTAAACGCTGGGTAGCAACCAAATTGACTCGCATAATTTCCTTAGAACCAAGCCGGTATGAACACCGCTTTTGATGCGGCGCTTGACAACGAGTTCTATGGCAAAGCCACCAGAACGCAAGCCGAGGACCGATAACAAGGCTGTTTAGAGGACAAATGTGTAAAAACCATGGTGCCGACGCCCACCGTCTCGGGCTCTGGTCGCAGAATTAACGAATTCGACCCTTCAAATGGATCGATTTTTAGATTTTCCTTCTGAAAACATACAGATTTTCAGAAGAACCGAATGGGAGACACTTTTGATGGGCTGAGTGGCAAGCGGGTTGCTGTCATCCTGCCCAGCGTCTTCGAGCGGGTCTGGGCAACCCGCGACGGGGCCTTCATCTGCACCAGATTGCACCATGCCCGACGCCAAGCCGTCCTCATCGCGCCCGTCACCCGCCCGCCTGCCCTGGCTGGCGATGCTCGTCGCCGTCACGCTCGGGCTGGGGCTCAGCCTGCTTAGCGCCGATGCGACCGCGCAGACCCGAGCGACGCTGACGGTACCGCCAGAGCCTGCGGGTAACACCATCCTCGTACTGGATAACTCAAACTCCATGTGGGGTCAGATCGCCGGGGACGCGAAGATCGAGATTGCCCGCGACATCATCGAGCGCAATCTTGTGGACTGGAACCAGTCGACCCGGCAGCGACCGAAGCCGCGACCCAGCAGCCCAGCCTCACCGGCGGGTCCTGGAGCAAGATGGGCCTGAAGGATTCGATTTCGACCACGTTCTAAACAACGAGGTTGGAACAGGGGGCAGTGGCGCCGGCTGCCATTGCCCCCTTTTTTGGGGCAAGGCGCATGCCCCGAGCCGTGAACCTCAGGCCGCCAGCCGCATGACACGGGCCGTGTGGTAGCCCACATCACCCGTTCAGCAGATTGAAGGTCGTCAGGGACTTGGCGTAAGCGCCGATGCCATAGTCCAGCGTCATCCCCATACCACCGTGGAGCTGGATGCTCTCCTCAGCCACAAGCGTCGCCGCCCGGCCAATCTTGGCCTTGGCCATGGACGCTGCCCGCAGCAGCGCGTCTCCGGACTGCAGGTTGGCCTGATTGGCCGCCCAGATCGCCATCGAGCGCGCGTCCTGCACCTCCATATTCATATCCACTAGCCGGAACTGCAGCGCCTGAAACGCGGCCAGCGGACGGCCGAACTGCTTACGGACGCTGAGATACTCGCGGGTCATGTCGGTTGCCGCCTGCATCATACCAACGGCCATAGCGCATTCCGCAATCACCCGGCGCGCGTTCGCTGCCTCGATTTCGGCAAGGCCCACGCCCTCGATCCGGGTCGCCGGAACAGCCTCCAGACGCAAATCGGCAAAGGGTCGCCCGTCCTGCAGCGGATAGTCGAAGCGGGTCACGCCGTCCGCGTCCAGCGCCACGCGGTACAGCGCCACCGCCCCCGCCTCATCCAGCGCAGAGACCAGCGCGTGGGTCAGTCCGGCAACGTTGGCGACCAGTGTTTTTTCCCCGGTCATGCGTCCTGCATCATCCACCCGACAGCCCACCGGGGTCAGGCTATGGCGCTGCCCGCGTTCGAACAGGGCCAGCGTGTGCGCGGACGCAGCCTCCAACACCTCGGGCGAGCCCTGCCCCAGCGCGCAGACCGCCGTCATGGCATCCAGCACGGGTTCGAGCACCAGCCCCGGCCCCAGCGCCTCCCCGACCACGAGCGCGTCGAAGGCATCGCCGCCCAATCCGCCGAGCCCCTCCGGCACCTGCACGAGGCTCAGACCCAGTTCGTCCAGCTCGGTCGCCACGGCCGGGTCGTGGCCGGCATCGTTGGCGAGATAGCCCTTGCGCTGGTCAAGCGAGTAGCGGTCGGCGACAAAGCGGCTGACGGTTTCCTGCAGCAGGCGCTGGTCGTCACTGAGGCCAAAATCCATGGTGGTCGTTCCTGTTTCGTGGAGGTCTGGGTCGGGGTCAGGCGGTGAGCATGGCCTTGGCGATGATGGTCCGCTGGATCTCGTTGGAGCCACCGAAGATCGAGACCTTGCGCATGTTCAGGTAGGTCGGCGCAGCACCAGCGGCGTAGTCCGGCCCCAGAGGCGGTTCGTTGCGCCCGTGGAGCACCAAACCCTGCTGCTCCACGGCGGCGGCGGGGCCAACGGCTTCCATGATCAGGCGGCTGAGCCGCTGGTTCAGGTCCGAACCCCGGATTTTCAGCATCCCGGCAAAGGTCAGATCAGCGCGGTTCGCCGGGTCGGCCAGCACCCGCAGATTGGTGATATCGAGCGCGGTCAGGTCCATTTCCACCTCGGCAACCTGCTGCGCAAACAACGGGTCGTTCATCAGCGTACCGCCGTCCTCGGTCTGCTCCATGCCAGCGATGGCCTTGAGTCGGTTCAGCTGTTCACGGGCAGCGCCGATCTGGGCGATGCCAAAGCGCTCGTGCGCGAGCAGGAACTTGGCGTAGTCCCAGCCCTTGTTCTCCTCACCCACGAGGTTCTCAGCCGGAATGCGGACGTTGTCGAAGAAGACCTCGTTCACCTCGTGATAGTTGTCGAGCAGCACAATCGGTTTCACTTCGATCCCGGGTGTGTCCATGTCGAGCAGCATGAAGGAAATCCCCTCCTGCGGCTTACACTCGCTGTCGGTGCGGGTGAGGATGAACATCTTGTCGGCGTGCTGGGCGTAGGTGGTCCAGGTCTTCTGACCATTGAGCACCCATTCGTCGCCATCGCGCACGGCCGAGGTCTTCAACGACGCCAGATCGGAGCCTGAACCGGGCTCGGAAAAGCCCTGGCACCACCAGTCCTCGAGGCTGGCGATCCGGGGAAGGTAGCGTTCCTGCTGCTCCCGCGAGCCGAAAGCCTGCAGCACCGGGCCGACCATACTGACCCCGAAGGCGAGCCGACGCGGGCAGTGGTGGGCGGCCGTGACTTCTTCGAAAATCTGGTTGCGGAGCGCGCTCCAGCCCAGACCACCCCACTCGGGCGCCCAATTCGGCACCGCCCAGCCGCAGGCGTACAGCGCCTTGTGATAGCCGACGATTTCATCCTTGGTGAGACGGTGCCCGAGGCGGATCTTCTCGCGGGTTTCGCGATCAACTTCGGTCTCGCAGAAGGCGACAACCTCGTCGCGGAATTTCAGGTCTTCGCTGGAAAAAGTCAGGTCCATGGTCGGGTTCCGGTCTTTGATAATTGTCAGGTGGGGCTGGGTCAGGCGACTTCGAACAGGCCTGCGGCGCCCATGCCGCCACCCACGCACATGGTGATGACGGCGTAGCGTTCACCCCGGCGCTTGGCTTCGAGCAGGGCGTGGCCGACCAGCCGCGCGCCGGTCATGCCGTAGGGGTGGCCGATGGCGATCGACGAGCCGTTGACGTTCAGCCGCTCGTCGGGGATGCCCAGCCGGTCGCGGCAGTACAGCACCTGCACCGCGAAGGCCTCATTCAGCTCCCACACGCCGATGTCGTCCACGCTCAGCCCGTGCGCGTCGAGCAGTTTGGGCACGGCGAACACCGGGCCGATACCCATTTCGTCCGGCTCGCAGCCGGCCACGGCGATCCCGCGGTAGAAACCCAGCGGCTCGATGCCGCGTCGTTCAGCCTCAGCGCGCTCCATGACCACAGTCGCGGCTGCACCATCGGAGAGTTGGGAAGCGTTGCCGGCCGTGATCGTGCCGCCCTCGACCACGGTTTTCAGGCTGGAAACCTGCTCGTAGGTCGAAGGCCGCAGGCCCTCGTCGCGGTCGACCGTAACCTCGGCGTCGGTAACGGTGCCGGTTTCCTTGTCCATCACCTTCTTGGTCACGGTCATGGCAATGACCTCATCGGCCAGACGCCCGGCCTCGTTCGCCGCGATGGCGCGGGTCTGCGAATTGGCGCCATAGCGGTCCATATCCTCGCGCGACACGCCGTAGCGGGCGGCAACGGTCTCGGCCGTCTGCAGCATGGGCATGAAGTAGTCCGGCGCGTTGCTCAGCACCGTCGGATCAAGCAGGCGGTGGGCGTTCTGGTGCTCATTCTGGACCAGCGAGATCGACTCTACCCCGCCGCCGACCACCGTGGTCATCCCATCGGCAACAATCTGCTTGGCAGCCGTGGCAATGGCCATCATTCCCGACGAACTCTGGCGGTCCAGCGTCATGCCCGACACCGATACCGGTAGCCCGGCAGCAAGGGCGCCCGAACGGCCGATATTCAGCCCCGAAGAGCCCTGTGGCATCGCACAGCCCATGATGCAGTCATCGACATCTGCGCCGTCGATCCCGGCGCGTTCGACAGCCGCAGCGATGGCGGCACCGGCCAGCGCAGGCGCGCCGGTATCGTTGAAGGCACCGCGGTAGGCCTTGCCGATGGGGTGCGGGCGAAGGAGGCGATTACCGCCTCGCGCGCGCCAATGTTAAAGTTCGCCATGGTTCAGGTCTCCTGAGGCTGCTGGGACGGCGGCACGCGGCGAGGCCCTCGCCGCGCGCGCGCCTTGCTCCACTGTTCAAAGGTCTGGCCCCCGGCAACCAGCTGCTCCAGCAGCGCCGAAGGCTTCCACGCATGATCACCGGTCCGGGCGTAAGCTGCCTGGATCCGTTCGAGGCTGGCTGCCAGCCCTTCTGCATCAGCGCGGAACATGGGCCCACCTCGGAAGGCCGGGTAGCCGTAGCCAAAAATGTAGGTGATATCGATGTCGACCGGCCGCATGGCGATGCCCTCTTCGAGAATTTTGGCCCCCTCGTTGGTCATCAGGTCGGTCAGGGCGTTGAGGATCTCTTCGTCGCTGAAGTCGCGCCGCTCGATATCCTTGCGCGCGCTCTCGGCCAGCACCAGCGCCGTCACCTCGGCATTGGGCACGGGCTTGCGCGAGCCTTCGATGTAGTCGAAGTAGCCGCCGCCGGTTTTCTGGCCCAGCCGCCCCATTTCAACCACGCGGTCACCAATCTCGACATAGCGCTCGTTGGCCGAACGGGTCGCGGCCTGCTCCTGCCGGATGCGGTAGCCGACGTCGAGCCCGGCGAGATCGGACATGGCAAAGGGCCCCATGGGCATGCCGAATTCAGTCCAGACGCGGTCGATCTGCTCGGGCATGCAGCCGTCTTCGAGCAGGATCGACGCCCAGCGCAGGTACTGGTGCAGGATGCGGTTACCGACAAAGCCGTCGCAAACTCTGACCAGCACCGAAACCTTACCCAGCCGCTTGCCCGTCGCCATGGCGGTCAGGATTACGTCGTCCGCCGTTTCGGCACCGCGCACGTTCTCCAGCAGTCGCATCACGTTGGCGGGGGAGAAGAAGTGCATGCCGACCACGTCCTGCGGCCGGTCGGTGACACTGGCGATTTCGTCGATGTCCAGCGTCGAGGTGTTGGTCGCCAGCACGCAGCCGGGCTTACAGATGGCGTCCAGTCTGGTGAAGATATCCTTCTTCACGTCCATATTCTCGAACACGGCCTCGATTACCAGATCGACCTCGGATAGCGCCTGCATGTCCGTGGTGCCGGTGAGAAGCGCCATGCGCTCTTCGACCTGTGCCTCGGTCATCCGGCCCTTCTTGGCGCTGTTTTCATAGTTCTTGCGGCAGATGCCCAGACCACGTTCGAGCGCCTCTTCCGTCTGCTCGACCACGGTGACCGGGATACCGGCGTTGGCAAAGCACATGGCAATACCCCGCCCATGGTCCCGGCGCCGATCACGGCAGCCCGGGCGACGTCCCGGGGCTTGGCGGCGGACCCAGCCCGGGGATCTTGGCGACTTCACGCTCACCGAAGAAGGCGTGGATCAGGCCCTTGGACTGGTCGCTGAGCAGACCCCGGATAAAGATTTCACGCTCCAGCGCGAGGCCTTCCGCCAAGGGGAGCCCCAGCCCACCCTGCACAGCTTCGAGCGAGAGCAGCGGCGAGATCTGACCGCGCGAACGCGCCACGATGGCGGCTTCGGCGGCTTCGAAATACCCCTCGGGCACGCTCGGCGCGGGTAGCTCGCCCACGCGGGTCCATTCACCGGCCGCGGCGAGTTCGCGCGCGCGCGCAACCGCGGCGGCAACGCAGTCGTCTTCAATGGCTTCGATGATCCCGGCGGACAGCGCCCGACCGGCGCTGATCGGCTTGCCAGTGGTGCTGAGTTCCACAGCGATTTCGACCCCGGCGAGGCGCGGCATGCGCTGGGTGCCACCCGCGCCGGGAATGACGCCCAGGTGCACTTCGGGGAAGCCGACCCGGGCCTTGGGGTGGGCGATGCGAGCGTGGCAACCCAATGTCACTTCAAGCCCGCCACCCAGCGCGAAGCCATTGACCGCGGCGACGACCGGCTTGCTCGCCTGTTCGATGCGGCCGATGACCTCATTGAGCCCCGGCTCGCGGATGGGCTTGCCAAATTCGGTAATATCCGCTCCGGCAACGAAGGCGCGACCACCGCCGGTCAGCACGGCGCCAACCACACTGCCGTCAGCCTCCAACGCGTCAATCGCGGCGATGAGGCCGACCCGAACTGCGTGACCCAGCGCGTTGACGGGCGGATTATCGATGGTGATCAGCAGAATATCGTCCTGCTCCTGCCACCTGACAGGGCTGGTCTCTGGGGCCGTGCGGGCATCCTGCGCGGAGACGTTCTGCGTCATGGATTCGGTTTCCCTCTGATTAAGATAGCCATGGTAAAATGCATATTTTACCCAAGGCGAGTCAAGGACCCAACCGGTGCCTTGGGCGGACGGCTGATCAGCGTACCGCTGCCTTGATCGCGCCGAGGCTGTCGTTGGGCGCCTCACCGTGGGCGAAGTGGCCAATATCCTGCAGCGTGATGACCCGTGCGCCTTCGATCCCTCTGCTACGGCGAGGCCATTCTTGGGCGCGGTCATGCGGTCACGTTGGGAGACAATAACAGTGGTCTTGGTGGTGATCCGGGAGAGCGCCTCGGCGCCGCCGGCGTAGGCATTGCTCGCCGCCAGATCGATGCCCAGCGTGCCGTCGGCAACCCGGGGCATGACCATGCGCTTGGCCGTCCCCTTGGCCCAGGTGCCTGCCGCAATGTTACCGCCGGTGTGCCCGGCCGGGCCGTGGCCCCAGTCCATCATCAGGTCGACGGCCTTTTCTTCCCGGTCAGCGGCGGCGCGCAGCAGTTCGGGGTGGACACGCATGGCAGCGGTCGGCCCGGTCAGCACCAGCTGGTCCACGCGGTCGCCGTGGCGCGATGCGAGTTCGATGGCGATCAGGGAGCCCATGGAGTGGCCGACCAGCGTCGGGCTGTCGATCCCAGCTGCGTCCATGAAGTCGATCAGCCAGTCGGCCATCGCCTCGATCGAGGCCAGCGGCTGCCCGCCTGAAATCTTCGCACCAACGCCGTGTCCGGGCAGATCGACGGCGTAGAGGTTCCAGCCATGAAAGGCGAAGTACCGCGACTGGTAGCCCCAGACCGAGTGATCGCAGCCCGAGCCGTGGATGAAGATGATGTTGGGCTGGCCGTCGGTAGCCCCCTGCCCGGCATCGAAATAGAGCGCCGTCGCCCCGCGAACTTCAACTGATTTCATGCTCGTCTTCGTTTCTGTCTGTGTTGCTGGCCTCGTGGAAAGCGGGCCTGTTCTCCGCCGCGCGTGCCTCAGCCCTTGGCGTCGCTGGCAACCGCGCGCTGGCTGGTGCGCAGGCTCGCCCGCAGGTCGTCGATGATGTCGTCCACGTGCTCGATGCCGACCGACAGCCGGATCATGTCGTCCGGCACGCCGGCGAGCTTGCGCTGCTCGGGGCCGAGCTGCATGTGGGTGGTCGAGGCCGGGTGCACGAGCAGGGTTTTGGCGTCCCCGACGTTGGAGACGTGGCTGGCCAGCCGGGCGCTGTTGATCAGGGCCTTGCCGGCCTCGAACCCGCCCTTGACCCCGAACACGATCATCGAGGTCGCGCCCTCAGGCAGCTGACGCTTGGCGACTTCGTGGTCGCGGTGGTCGGGCATATCGGGGTGCCGGACCCAGGCGACGGCTTCGTGGTTGGCGAGAAAGTCGAGCACCGCCCGGGCGTTGGCAATGTGCCGCTCCATGCGCAGCGACAGCGTCTCCATGCCCTGTATCAGGTAAAACGCGCTCTGTGCTGACAGCACGGTGCCGAAGTCGCGCAGGCCCTCGGTACGGGCGCGGGCGATGAAGGCCGAGGGGCCGAAGTGCTCGGCGTAGGTCATGCCCGGATAGCCGGGATAGGGCTCGGTCAGGGTCGGGAACTTGTCCGAGGACGCCCAGTCGAAGTTACCGGCATCGATGATGAAGCCGCCCATGGCGATGCCATGACCGCCGATCCACTTGGTTGCAGAGTGGATGACGATGTTGGCGCCGTCTTCGAAGGGGCGATACAGCGGTGGCGGGGTGAAGGTGCTGTCAATCACCAGCGGCAGGCCCGCTTCCTGCGCCACACCGGCAGCAGCGGCAATGTCGAGCACGTCAAGACCGGGGTTGCCGACAACCTCGCCGAAAATCATGCGGGTGTTGGGCTGGATCGCCGCACGGATGGCGTCGATGTCCGAGCCGTCGACGAAGGTGGTGGTAATGCCGAAGCGCGGCAGGGTCAGCTTCATCAGGTTGATCGACCCGCCATAGAGCGCCTTGGTCGCCACAATATGATCGCCCGCCGACAGCAGGGTGGCGATGGTCAGGAACACCGCCGCGTGGCCTGAGGACAGCCCCAGCGCCCCGACCCCGCCCTCGAGCGCCGCGATACGCTCTTCGGCGGCGGCAACCGTGGGGTTGCTGATCCGGGAATAGAGGTGGCCCCCGATCTCGAGGTTATTGAGCGAGGCGGCCTGCTCGGTGTCTTCATAGACATAGGCGTTGGTCTGGTAGATCGGCACGGCCTGAGCGCCGTTGCGCGGATCCCGCGTCTGACCGGCGTGCAGCGCCAGCGTTTCGGTTCGCAACTTGGAGGCTTCGACCATGGCGGGATTTTCCTCGAATTCAGCTAACGGAGACGGCTCTATCCCTAGCGCCTCCGGACCGGCTTGGGCAAGGTTCAACTCAGAAACTGCGACCCGCTGCCATGCGCAGGAGCTGCCCGCTCCAATAGGCGAGCGCGGCCGGACGTTCGAGATGGAACAGATGGCTGCCCTCGATCTGCAGGCTCAGCCAGTCGGGGCGGCCCTGCAACGCCTCGAAGGCACGGCGGAAGGGGCTGCGGTCGTGAGCGCTGGCGTTGATGAAACCGCGCGGCCGGATGGTGTCGATGGTGGCCATGGCGGCTGGACTCAGCGCTTCTTCAAAGGCCCGCAGCGCGTGGGGTTGCATGACCGCGCGTGCAGCCTCGGCCCGCACCCCACTGAGGCCCCAGATCGCGGGATCGGGCGGCTGGGCCAGACCGTCGATCGAGGCGGCGCGGATGGCCTCCGGGCCGGAACTGCCCTCGGACTGCGCAAAGATAGAAGCGCCCAGCTCTGGCAGGAAGGCGTCGATAAGCAGCAGGCCCTTGACCCGCTCACCCAGTGTGACCGCCGCTTCGAGCATGGGAAAGGCGCCGAAAGAATGCCCCAGCAGCACGACGTTCTCGGCCTCTGCAGGGATGCCGGCGAGGACGGCCTCGGCGTGGGCCTGCAGGCCTGCATCCGGGTCGTGCCCGGGCCAGGCGGTTACGGCGAGGCTCTGCAGGTGCGCGCCGTGCCCGCGCATGCAGGCGCAGAACGGGTCCCACTGCTGCGGCCGGCTCCAGGCGCCGGGGCTGATTTGCAGATGAAAAGACTGCGGAAAGCCCTCAGCGGCGTCCTGGCCGGATTTGGAACGTGGCGTCGTGTGGACGTGGGTTGGGTCGCCTCTCCCCGCGATGGTTCCGGCGCCTGCCTGTTCTGATGGCCCTCCGGCCATGGTCCTTACCCCCGTTACGTCCGCGTTTGTGCAGACTTTGCAGCCTTTGCAGCTTGCCCCGCTTGTACGTCAGTCACGCCATTGGAACCAGAGCGAAGGCTGAGCTGGGCTGGAGCTGGGCTGGGCTGGAAATGGAATGGAATGGACTGGGATCGGATCGAATGGGCTGAAAGCGGTCAGAGCCGGGCCAGCTCGCGGGCGTGGTGGCGGATGTGATCGTCGAAGAAGGTGCCGACGAAAAAGTACGAATGGTCGTACCCGGCATGACGCCGGATCTCGCCCCGCTGCCCGGAGGCGGCGAAGGCCTGCTCGAGCGCCTCGGTGCGCAGCCCGCTTTCCTGCCATGGGTCGTCCTCGCCCTGATCCACCAGCACCGGGCCGGGAAGGTCTGGCTGCGGTAGAGCAGACTGGCGTCGTGCTCGGCCCACCGGGACTGGTCCGGCCCCAGATAGGCCCCGAAGCAGGTCTGGCCCCAATCCACCTGCATGGGCGCGGCGATGGGGGCAAAGGCGGAGAGCGACTTGAACAGGCCCGGATGGCGCAGGGCGAGGGTCAGCGCCCCGTGCCCGCCCATGGAGTGCCCGCTGACCCCCAGTCGGTCGGGGTCGACGGGCAGGTTTTCGCTGACCACGGCGATCAGGTCGCGCGTGATGTACGTCTCCATCTGGAAGTGTGGGGCCCAGGGGCCCTGGGTGGCATCGACGTAGAAGCCTGCCCCCTGCCCAAGGTCGTAGCGCTCGTCATCGGCGACGCCCTCACCGCGCGGCGAGGTATCGGGGGCGATGAACACCAGCCCGGCTTCAGCGGCGTAGCGCTGCACGCCGGACTTGATGGTGACGTTATCCTCGGTGCAGGTCAGCCCGGAGAGGAACACCAGCCCGGGCAGGCGCTCGCCCGGCGCCAGCGTTGCGGCGGCTGGCGGCAGGAACACCGCCACCCGCATCGGGGTACCGGTGGCTGGGCTGTCGTGCTCGAGCGTGATCTGGCGGCCACCGAAGCAGCCGCATTCGCTGATGATTTTCATCGGGTCGTTTTGCCGTTTCCGGAGTTGGGGCCGAAATTGTTGGCCGGGGTTGTTATCGGGATTTTTGCCGGATTTTGGGGCTTTTGCCAGTGTGTTGGCAGGTCAGAATTCGATGACCGAGCGGATCGACTTGCCCTCGTGCATGAGGTCGAAGGCGTCGTTGATCTGATCCAGCGGCATGCGGTGGGTGATCAGGTCGTCGCTGTTGATCTTGCCCTCCATGTACCAGTCGCCGATCTTCGGCACGTCGGTGCGGCCCTTGGCGCCGCCGAAGGCCGTGCCGCGCCAGTTGCGGCCCGTGACCAGCTGGAAGGGCCGGGTCGAAATCTCCGCCCCCGCCGGCGCTACGCCGATGATGATCGACGTCCCCCAGCCCTTGTGGCAGCACTCGAGGGCGTCGCGCATGACGTCAACGTTGCCGATGCACTCGAAGGAGTAGTCGGCCCCGCCCTTGGTCAGGCTGACCAGATAGGGCACGAGGTCGCCTTCGACCTCTGTCGGGTTGACGAAGTGGGTCATGCCGAACCGCTCGGCGATGGCGCGGCGCCCGGGGTTGATGTCGACACCGACGATCATGTCGGCACCGGCCAGCCGCGCGCCCTGGATGACATTGAGGCCGATACCGCCCAGCCCGAATACCACGACATTGTCGCCGGGCTGGACCTTGGCGGTGTTGATGACGGCACCGATGCCGGTGGTGACCCCGCAACCGATGTAGCAAATCTTGTCAAAAGGCGCGTCTTCCCGAACTTTCGCCACAGCGATTTCCGGCAGCACCGAGAAATTGGAGAAGGTCGAGGTGCCCATGTAGTGGAACAGCTTCTCACCCCCGGCCGAAAACCGCGATGAATGGTCGGGCATCAGCCCCTGACCCTGGGTTTCGCGGATCGATTGGCACAGGTTGGTTTTGCCGGAGGTGCAGTAGTCGCACTCGCGGCATTCGGGCGTGTAGAGCGGAATGACGTGATCGCCCTTCTTGAGCGAGCGCACGCCGGGGCCAACGTCGACGACGACGCCGGCGCCCTCATGCCCGAGAACAGCCGGGAAAATGCCCTCTGGGTCGGCTCCGGAGAGGGTGAAGGCGTCGGTGTGGCAAACACCCGTAGCCCGCATTTCGATCATGACCTCGCCTTCGCGTGGGCCTTCGACCTGAATGGTGGTGACTTCCAACGGCTTGCCTGCCTGCACGGCGACGGCGGCTCTGCTCTCAACCATGAACGGGCTCCCTGTGTTTGAGGCAATTTTCTCAGGCTGCGATCATGCCCGCAGGCCGTTGGCCTGACAAGCGGGAGCAAGCCTTCTTTGCGCTCAAAACGCTTGGCTGTGAGCGCGTTTTCCCTTTGTGCTCAAAACGCTTCGCTGTGAGCGCGTTGGAGTTTTTCGATGCTGAAACATGGTTGCGCC
Organism: Rhodospirillaceae bacterium; assembly: GCA_038141425.1. Lineage (GTDB taxonomy): Bacteria > Pseudomonadota > Alphaproteobacteria > UBA7985 > UBA7985 > UBA7985. Next base: position 188,929 of record JAYQIC010000001.1, read on the forward strand.
GACCTTGTCTCGACCGCTTCGCGGTCTTCGCCAAGGCGTCGCGCAGTTCTTTCAATCAAGGCAGAAGGTCAGAGTGATCTGACCTTCTGACCGACTGGCGAAGTCCGGGGTGTGGCGTGGTCAGGGCTGCGGAGCACCGCTGCTTTAGCAGCGGCTTGGCCTTGACGGCGCCGAGGGGCAGCGCCCCTTCTCACTTGTGCGCTCAACACGCCGCGCTTTGAGCGCGTGGAAGTCCTTCGATGCAGCATGGTTATCGCCGACTTGTCCTCGACCGCGCCTCGCGCGGCGGGGCCAAGCGTCGCGCACGAACCCTAAATGACACGCAAAGTCCTTCGGCAGGCTTAGGATAAAGTCCGCGTGTTGAGTGTCAACGGAGAAGTTGCGCGCTTGTCTCGACCGCTTCGCGGTCTTCGCCAAGGCCACGCGCATTTTCACAGAAAATGAAAAGACGTCAGGCCGCGTGCAACGCGGCCTGTCCGTTTAACTGCGCGGGGAGATTTGTAAGCCGCGAAGCGGCGTCAAATCGAGCCCGCAACCATCAACCTTCCAGCACAGGGGACGAAGCGGCGTCACACCTGCTCCAGCTCGATCAGCGTCCCGAAGAAATCCTTCGGATGCAAAAACAAAACCGGCTTGCCGTGTGCGCCGATTTTGGGTTCACCGTCACCAAGCACCCGGGCCCCCGCTGCCAGCAGCCGGTCTCGGGCTGCACCAATGTCATCGACCTCGTAACAAAGGTGATGCATGCCACCCGCCGGGTTTTTCTCGAGGAACCGGGCGATCGGGCTATCCTCGCCCAGCGGCTCCAGCAGCTCGATCTTGGTATTCGGCAGGGCAACGAAAACCACGGTCACGCCGTGCTCGGGCAGTGATTGCGGAGCGGAAACCTCAGCGCCCAGCGTCTCGGCATAGACACTGGCGGCCGCCGCCAGATCGGGCACCGCAATGGCCACGTGATTGAGCCGTCCCAGCATGCTTTCCTGCCTCCCCTATCGGTCGCCGATGCGCCAGACAATTGCCCAACGGCGCCAGTCAGCGCCGACCATCGCCTCAGACCCGCAGCACCGAAACCGTGACCAATGGCCGCTTGCCGATGTTATCCTTACAGAATTTCCGCAGCGCTTTGAACACCACCGCTTCAATGGCGTCGTCCGACTGCCGGTCCGACCGGCTCATGCGGTCGACCGCATCCCAGGCCCAGTCCGCCGCCTCGTCCTCGATCTCGTCCTCCTCGGGGGCTTCGAACACACCCTGCGAGGACATGACCGGATCGGCCACGAGGTTTCCACGGGCGTTGACCGCCACGGCGACGTTGATCGTGCCATTGTGCATCATCCGCTTGCGCAGGCGCATGACCTCGCTCTCCAGCGGGATCAACCGGCTGCCGTCCAGCCCGAACACGTCCAACTCTAGCCGTTGCACGATCTCAGCCTCCTGGCCAGCGCGCAGCCGGATGACGTCGCCGTCGCCGGGGGCCAGCGCCTGCCCGACCTGGCAGGTCAGGGCCAGCTTGGCGTTGGCCAGCTGGTGGCGTGCCTCGCCGTGAACCGCAAGCGCGACCTTCGGCTGGGTCCACTGATACATCTGCATCAGTTCGTCGCGCTGCGGGTGACCGGTGACGTGGACGTTCAGGCCGTCTTCACCATCAGCGAGCACGTTCACGCCCAGCGCCGCCAGCTGGTTGCGCACGCGGTTGATGTCGACTTCGTTGCCGGGGATCTCCCGGCTCGAATAGATCACCGTGTCGCCGGCATCGAGAAAGGCGTCGTGATGCTCATTCCGCGCCAGCTTGGACAGGGCGGCCCGCGGCTCACCTTGCGTGCCCGTCACCAGCATCAGCACCTCTTCCCGCGGCAGCCGGCCGATGGCGTCCTCGCCGACCACGTCGGGGAAGGACTGCAGATAGCCGTTTTCCTTGGAAACCTCGTAGAGACGGTGCAGCGAGCGCCCCACCAGCGCCAGCCGCCGGCCAGTGGCCTGCGCCACCCGCGCGACCGTGCTCACCCGCGCCACGTTGGTGGCAAAGCAGGTAACGGCAACCCGGCCAGTGGCCTTCTCCACCAGATCGAGCAGGCCGGGGTAGACCTCGGCCTCCGACCCGCTGTGGCCCTCCTCCAGCGCATTGGTTGAATCACAGACCAGCGCCAGCACGCCCTCCCGGCCCAGTTCGGCCAGCCGGTCGCTGTCGATCATCCGGCCCAGCTGCGGATCGTGGTCGATCTTCCAGTCGCCGGTGTGGATCACCCGACCCGCCGGGGTGGTGATGGACAGGGCGCAGGCCTCCGGGATCGAGTGGGTCACAGACACAAACTCGACGTTGAAAACGCCGATATCCGCGCTCTCGCCCTGGGGCACGCGGTGTAGCGCCATTTCGCGACCGCCGTAACTGTCGACCTTGCGCTCGATCATCGAAGCGGCGAAGGGCGTGGCGTAGACCGGGCAATCGAGCTCCTCGATCAGATGCGGTATCGCGCCAATATGGTCTTCGTGGGCGTGGGTGATGGCGAGGCCGATGATCTTGCCGCCACCGTCCAGCAGCGGGCCGATATCGGCGACGAGCACGTCCATGCCCGGTGTGCTGAGGTCGCCAAAGGCCACCCCGCAATCCACGATCAGCCACTGATTGTTGTGCCCGTAGGCGTAAAGGTTCATGCCAATTTCACCGCAGCCACCCAGGGCTACGAACAGAATTTCATCTTTGGCAGGTTTTGTCAGGCGCGCAGCCATAGGTCTCCTTCGGCGCCGCTGGTGTCTGCGGTGCCATGTTGCTGGAGCCCGGCAATCGCGCAATGGGGCGCGCGGTCCGGGCGATCTTCATTGTGACGCGATAAATTCTCTAGGCCTGCGTCTTAGCCCAATCCGAGTACAGCGCCGCCAATCCCTTGACGGTAAAATCCGGGTCGATGTGGTCGAACACATCGGTGCCGTCGGCAAACAGGACGGCCAGTCCGCCCGTCGCCACCACGGGCGCGCTGGGCATATCTAATTCCTTGCGTAGGCGCTCGATCAGGCCCTCGATCATGCCGACGTAGCCCCAGAACAGGCCCGACTGCATGCAGGCGACCGTGTCCCGGCCGAGCACCTGGCCCGGCCGCTGGATGTCGATCCGCGGGAGCCCCGCCGCTGCCTGATACAGGGCTTCGGCCGAAAGATTAACCCCCGGTGCGATCACACCTCCAATGTAAGCACCGTCTGCACCGACCACGTCCAGCGTGGTTGCCGTGCCGAAATCGACCACGATCGCCGGTCCCTGCCCCAGCACCGACTGCACCGCGCGGGTGTTGACCAGCCGGTCAGCACCGACGTGGTCGGGCCGGTCGACGCGGATGTCGAAGTTCAGCGGCACGGCCGGTTCGCCCACCACCAGCGGTGCGGTACCGAAGTAGACCTCCGCCAGCTGGCGCAGACCGAACAGCGCCGCCGGGCGCACCGAGGAGATAATCACCGCCTCGACGTGCTCGGGCTTGTAACCACCCTGATCCATCAGCGCGCGCAGCCAGACCCCGTCTTCGTCGGCCGTCCGGCGGTCGTCAGCCGTCCGCCGCCAGGAGCGCAGCGGCGTTTCCCCGTCCATGAGGGTGAAGACGACGTTGGTGTTTCCTGAATCGATGGCAAGCAACATGGCCTTATCCAACTTCTGTGTCATCAACGCCCTAATTCTGCCCTCGGGCGCACTGGCTCTGCCTCTGGGCACGCTGGCGTGGGTGCGGGTGCGGTCGTCGCAAAGGGCTCAAGCACGGGTTCGGTCTCCGTCATGACCGCCGCCGCTGTCGTTTCTGTCGCCGAGCAGTCCGACGTCACCGGCAACGATCGGCTCGATCGTCCCATCCGGATGCCGCAGCCGCAGCGCGCCAGTCTGCACATCGAGGCCGATGAACACCCCGGTCTTGCGCTGGCCGGGGTCGAGCCGGACGGCGATGGTCTCGTTCAGATACATGGCCTTGGCCTGCCAGTCGCGGAACAGGGACGTACGCGGCGCCTGCATACGGTCAAACCGGGTGATTGTCGAATCCCAGGCCTCGATCAGCCCGAGGATCACCGGCTTCTCCGGACCACCATACCCCAGCTTGCGCAGGTTTTCAGCGCGGTAGGCCGCGCCCTCAAGCTGCGGCGCATGGGCCAGATTGACCCCCATGCCCAGCACCAGCGCAGGCACCCCCTGCGGCGTGGCTGCTGTCTCCAGCAGCAGGCCGCCGATTTTTGCCCCACGGACGAAGACATCGTTGGGCCATTTCAGCCCCACCTCGGCGTCGTTGAAGCCGCAGACGTCGACCAGCACCCGCGCGAGTGCCAGCCCGGCGGCGTAACTGAGCGCGAACCAGTCGGCCTGCGGTGCGGCGGGAAAATGCACGAAGCTGACGGCGAGATTGCCACGGTTGGTGCTCCAGCTGCCAGCACCTCGCCCCCGGCCGCGCCCGGCGGTCTGCTCGCCCGCCATGATCAGCGTCGGGGTGGTGATTTCTCCGGCACGGAGCAGGGTCAGGGCCTCGTCACTGGTCGATCCCAGACTGTCATAAAACCGCCCCTGCCAGCGCGCTGGCAGGTCGGCCTGAGACAGGTCGAAGAGGCTGTCAGCGGTGGTCCGGTCCCCGGTCAGGCGAAGACGCCCGCCGCCGTGTTGGCCCAGCCGACGACAAACGACACCACCACGATGAACAGCAGCACGGACAGCGCCGAAAGCCCGTAGACCGCGCGCAGGGTAAAGCCGGCGTCGTCGAAGGTTCCTTCCTCCGGCAGATCGTCGAAGAAGGCCACCTTGATGATGCGGATGTAGTAGAAGGCTGAAATCACCGAGGTCAGCAGGCCGATCACCGCCAGCCACCAGAAGCCGGCCTCGACCGCAGCCGTGAACACGAGGAACTTGCCGAAGAAGCCCGCCAGCGGCGGAATCCCGGCCATCGAAAAGAAGATCACCAGCAGCGCCAGTGCCATCGGCAGCCGCTCGCGCGACAGGCCCGCGAGATCGCTGATCGCCTCCACCGGCTCACCGCCGCGCTTCATGGACAGGATCAGGGCAAAGGCACCAAGGTTCATGATGACGTAGGTGGCCAGATACACCAGACACCCGGCAACCCCGGCCTGGCTCCCGGCGGCGACGCCGACCAGCGCAAAGCCCATGTGCCCGATCGAGGAGTAGGCCATCAGCCGCTTGATGTTGGTCTGCCAGATCGCAGCCAGCGAGCCCCAGACCATCGACACCACGGCAAGCAGGATCACAATCTGCCGCCAGCTGTCGGCGATATCGGCGAAGGGCTCCAGCATCACCCGGATCACCAGCGCGAAGGCCCCCATTTTCGAGGCCGTCGCGAGGAAGGCCGTAACCGGGGTCGGCGCGCCCTGGTAGACGTCAGGGGTCCACATATGGAAGGGCGCGGCAGAAATCTTGAACGCCAGCCCGGCCATGAGGAACACCAGCCCGATGATCAGACCGAAGGACGGCTCACCGGCGATACCGGCAGCCACAGCCTCGAAGCTGGTGCCGCCTGCGTAGCCGTAGACCAGCGACATGCCGTAGAGCAGGATGCCCGAGGACAGCGCGCCGAGCACGAAGTACTTCAACCCGGCCTCAGACGCGCGCAGGTTATCCCGGCGCAAAGCCGCGAGCACGTAAGCCGACAACGACGAAAGCTCGATCCCCAGATAAACGGTCATCAGGTCCTGCGAGGACACCATGACCGACAGGCCCGTGGCCGCGTAGACCATCAACACCGGCATTTCGAAGCGGCGGAAGGTTTCGGCGCTGAAGGTCAGCGCCATCAGCGTCGCCACGCCCGAACCGGCGAAAATCACCACCTTGCTGAAACGGGCAAAGGCGTCGTTGACGAACAGGCTGTTGAAGCCATTCCCGGTCGGCGCGACGATGGCCAGCGCGGCGGCGGCAAACATCAGCAGCGCGGCCGCGACGGTGATCACACCGAAGTCGCGGTTGCCGCGAAAGGCACCCCAGAGCAGCAGCACCATGCCCATGACGGCGAGCAGCAGCTCGGGCAGGATCACCGCAAGGTCAGCAGAAAACGCACTCATGGTTCAGACTCCGTTCCGAGGCTCACTGCGAAGCCGCGACAGCGGCCCCGGCCGCGTCGGCTTCAACAAAAGGCACCAGCAGCGCGTCAACCGACGACGCCATGATATCGAGGAAAGGCATGGGCCAGACACCCATCCAGATGACGAGAATGACCAGCGGCGCGAAGATGATGATCTCGCGCGGGGTCATATCCAGAAGCGCGCGCAGATCGTCCTTCTCCAGCTTGCCGAACACCACCCGGCGGTAGAGCAGCAGCATGTAAGTCGCGCCGAGCACGATGCCCGAAGCCGCGAGGATGCCGATCCACATACGGTCCTGGAAGGCACCGAACAGGGTCATGAATTCACCGACGAAGCCCGCGGTTCCGGGCAGGCCGACCGAAGCCATCATGAACACCATGAACACAATCGCATAGCGCGGCATGGTCTCGACGATCCCGCCATAGCGCGAAATCATCCGCGTGTGCAGGCGGTCGTAGACGACCCCGACGATGAGGAACAGCGCGGCAGAAATCACGCCGTGGCTCAGCATCTGGAAAATCGCGCCATTCACGCCCAGCCCATTGAGCGAGAAGATCCCCAGCGTGACGTAGCCCATATGCGCGACCGAGGAATAGGCGATCAGCTTCTTCATATCCTCCTGCGCCAGCGCCACGATCGAGGTGTAGACGATGGCGATGATCGACAGGATCTGCACGAACAGGCTCATGGCCTCTGACGCTTCGGGCAGCATAGGCAGGGAGAAGCGCAGGAAGCCGTAGCCGCCCATCTTCAGCAGCACGCCGGCCAGAATCACCGAGCCCGCCGTGGGGGCTTCCACGTGCGCGTCGGGCAGCCAGGTGTGCACCGGCCACATGGGCATCTTCACCGCAAACGAGGCAAAGAACGCCAGCCACAGCCAGATCTGCAGGTTCAGCGCGAAGCCCAGATCGCCCTGCAATCAGCACCGTGATATCCGCCGTGCCCTGGGTGAACAGCAGGGTCATGATCGCGACCAGCATCAGCACCGAGCCGACCAGCGTGTAGAGGAAGAACTTGAAGGCCGAATAGACCCGGCGCGGGCCGCCCCAGACGCCGATGATCAGGAACATCGGGATCAGCACGGCCTCGAAGAACACGTAGAACAGCACCAGATCCAGCGCGACAAAGGTGCCGATCATCAGCGCTTCGAGCACCAGAAAGGCGACCATGTATTCCTTGACCCGGGTCTTTACCGCGCTCCAGGCCGAGAGGATACACAGCGGCGTCAGCAGCGTTGAAAGCAGCACGAACAGCACCGAAATCCCGTCCACACCGACGCGGTAAGCGATGTTGTACTGCTCCAGCCAGGTGTATTCTTCGGTGAACTGGAAGCCCGGATCCTGGCGGTCAAAACCGGTCCAGAGCAGCAGCGAGAGCAGGAACACGACGACCGAATTGGCGAGCGCGACCTGCTTGGCGTTGCGGGCAACGGTCTCGTCATCCCCGCGCGCGAGCAACAGGATCGCCAGCGCGCCGATCAGCGGCAGGGCGATGAGAATGGAAAGAAACGGCAGGTTTTCCATCATGGTATCCTTGGTCCTTCCCGCTTAATTGCCGCCGCCGAGAAGCTGGCCGAAGAAGCCGCTTCCGAGCAGGAACAGGGTGATGATCGCCACCAGACCGGCGACCATGACGAAGCCGTAGTGGCAGATGTAGCCAGTCTGCATCGAGCTGAAGAACCGCGCCAGCAGCTGGCTGGCGTTGGCGACCCCGTTGGGGCCGAAGCGGTCGATGATACCGCCATCGCCGACCTTCCACAGGAAGCGACCGAAAGACTGGATCGGACGAACGAAAATGAAGTCGTAGAGCTCGTCGAAGAACCACTTGCGGCGGAAGAAGGTGTCGACCCAGCTGAAGGTCGCGGCGATCCGCTTGGGCACGTCCGGCATCACCAGATAGAACAGCGCGCTCAGCGCAAGGCCGGAGACCGCCATCACCAGCGGCAGGACTTTCACCCACGCCGCAGACTTGTGCATCTTGTCGATCAGGTCGTGATCCTTAACCACCGAACCCGCCCAGAAGGTCGCGCCGTCGGTGGCTTCCTTGGCGTGCTTGCCAGCCTCGTAGGCGTGGTGTCCGCCCTCCATGAACCACGGGTAGGCAACGCCGCCGGCGAGCACAGCACCGATGGCGAGGATCACCAGCGGGCCAATCATCACCAGCGGGCTTTCGTGGGCATGGTCGAAGGTGTGCTGGTCCGCCCGGGTCGGGCCGTGGAAGGTCAGGAACAGCAACCGGCCAGAGTAGAAGGCCGTCAGGAAAGCTGCCGTGATCCCGGCCCAGAAGGCGAAGTTACCGACCAGAGAGTGGGCTGCGTGCGCGGCCTCGAGGATGGCATCCTTGGAATAGAAGCCGGCAAAGCCGAACCCGGCAGGGCCGAACAGGAACGGGATCCCGATCCCGGCCAGCGCCAGCGAACCGATCCACATGTAGGCGTAGGTCACGGGCACCTTGCGCCAGATCCCGCCCATTTTACGCATATCCTGTTCATGGTGCATGGCGTGGATGACCGAGCCAGCCCCGAGGAACAGCAGCGCCTTGAAGAAGGCGTGGGTCATCAGGTGGAAGATCGCAGCATCATAGGCCCCGACACCGGCAGCAAAAAACATGTAGCCCAGCTGCGAACAGGTCGAGTAGGCGATGACGCGCTTGATATCGAACTGGGTCAGGCCGACCGTGGCCGCAAAAATCGCTGTGGTAGCACCGATGACGGTGACGAAGTCGAGCACCAGCGGTGCCAGCTCGAACAGCGGCGACAAGCGCGCAACCATGAACACACCGGCGGTGACCATGGTCGCGGCGTGGATCAGCGCGGAAACCGGCGTCGGACCTTCCATCGCGTCGGGCAGCCAGGTGTGGAGCAGGAACTGCGCCGACTTACCCATGGCGCCCATGAACAGCAGGAAGCAGATCACGTTGACCGAGGTCTGGAACGAGAAACCGAACAGGCCCGGCAGCGGGTGGTCTGCATCGACGTGGCTGGCAACTTCGAGCACACCGTCGGCGCCGGAGAAGGCCACCGATCCGGTCAGCATGAAGGCGCCGAAGATCCCCAGCGCGAAGCCGAAGTCACCCACGCGGTTGACGATGAAGGCCTTCATCGCCGCGGCGTTGGCCGAGGGCTTGTGGTACCAGAACCCGATCAGCAGGTAAGAGCTCAATCCCACCCCTTCCCAGCCGAAGAACAGCTGGATCAGGTTATCGGCGGTGACCAGCATCAGCATGGCGAAGGTGAACAGGCTCAGATAGGCTTGGAAGCGCGGGATCGACTTGTCCTCGGACATGTAGCCCGCCGAGTAGATGTGCACGATCGAGGAGACGACCGTCACCACCACCAGCATCACGGCGGTCAGGGTGTCGATGCGCAACGCCCACGCGGCGGCAAAGTCACCCGAAGCAAACCAGGTGAACAGCGGGACAACGTAGGCTTCCTTGTGGTTCAGCCCGACCTGAACAAAGACCCAGACCGACAGCAGCGCAGACAGCACCATGACCCCGGAGGTCAGGATCTGTGCGCCGCGGTCCCCCAGACGCTTGTCCGCGAACCCGGTGAGGATCGCAGCCAGCAGGGGCAGAAAGACGATGGCTTTTTCGATAGCGAAATCAAACACGGCTGAGCCCTACCCCTTCATCGAGTTGATGTCTTCGATCTCGATGTTCCCCCGGTTTCGGAAGAACACCACGAGGATCGCGAGCCCGATGGCGGCCTCCGCCGCGGCGACAGTCAGGATCAGCAGCGCGAAAATCTGCCCGGTCAGGTCGCCCAGTTCGGTGGAAAAGGCGATCAGGTTGACGTTGACCGACAGCAGGATCAGTTCGACGGACATCAGGATGATGATGACGTTCCGCCGGTTGAGCAGAATGCCGAACAGGCCGATGGTCAGCAGCAGCGCTGCCACGACCAGATAGTGTTCGAGCGTGATAGCCATGGTTTTCGTCTCATCTCCGTGGCGCGGGCTGGCCCCGTTTTCCCGGTGGGGCAGACGCGCGGTGTTTGTCGTCAGTCAATCAGTCAGTCAGTCGTTTGGTGCCGTTTGGCGTGTGCCTCAGCCGATGCCCTTGCCGGATTCAACCTTGCGCAGGGCCACGGCGTCTTCGCGGCTGCGCTCGATCTGTTGCGGGATGGACTGGCTCTTGACCCCGTCGCGGCTGCGCAGGGTCAGGGTGATGGCGCCAATCATGGCGACCAGCAGCACCAGACCGGACATCTGGAACAGCAGGAAATAGTCAGTGTAGAGGATTTGCCCCAGCGCCTCGGTGACGTTCACGCCTTCGGGCTGCGGGTTGGTCGCGGGAGCCGGGTTCTCCGGGCGGAAGGCGCGCGTGGTGACAACCAGCACCAGCTCGGCCAGCACCGCCAGCCCGACCAGCACCCCGACCACGCCAAAGCGCTTCACGCCCTGGAACAGCCGGTTCTCACCCACGTGTAGCATCATCACCACGAACAGGAACAGCACCGCGACCGCGCCTACGTAGACGATGACGAGGATCATCGCCACGAACTCCGCCCCACGCAGCACGAACAGCGCCGAGGCCGAGAAGAAGGCGAGGATGAGAAAGAGCACCGAGTGCACGGCGTTGCGGGAGGTGACAACCATCAGCGCCGAGGCGATGGTCGCCGCCGCGAAGAGGTAGAAGGCCAGGCCCGTGATGATCTCTGCCATAGTTCTTTACATTCCTGCAGCCAGACGTTGGGGGTCAGTTCTGGTCGTTCGTCTTGGTCCGGTCGGCTGCCGCCCGCTTAGCGGTAGGCGGCGTCCTGCGCGATGTTGGCGGCGATGAGGTGCTCCCACCGGTCGCCGTTATCGAGCAGCTTGTCCTTGTTGTAATAGAGCTCCGCCCGGGTCTCGGTGGAGAATTCGTAGTTCGGCCCCTGCACGATGGCATCGACCGGGCAGGCTTCCTGGCAGTAGCCACAGTAGATGCACTTGGTCATGTCGATGTCGTAGCGGGTGGTCCGGCGGGAGCCGTCTTCGCGCGGTTCGGCCTCGATGGTGATGGCCTGCGCGGGGCAGATGGCTTCGCACAGCTTGCAGGCGATGCAGCGTTCTTCGCCGGTCGGATAGCGGCGCAGCGCGTGTTCGCCACGGAAGCGCGGGCTCAGCACGCCCTTCTCGTACGGGATAGTTCACCGTGACCCGGCGGCCGGTGAACATGGTCCACAGCGTCAGGGCCATACCCCGGACAAGCTCGAGCAACAGCAGGCTACGGATGGAACGGAAGAGGACTGACATGAACCAGCGCCTTTTCGATTAGAGGCCGAAGCCGACGATGACGCCGGCGGTGAGAACGACCCAGAACAGCGATAGTGGCAGGAACACTTTCCAGCCCAGACGCATCAGTTGGTCGTAGCGGTAGCGCGGGACGGTTGCGCGAACCCAGAGGAAGACGAAGGCGATCAGCGAGGTCTTGAGCACGAACCAGATTGGCTGCATCCAGACATCGTCGAAGAACCAGAAGCCGAAGGGCGACAGGTAGCCGCCGAGGAACAGCACAACGGTCATGGCCGACATCAGCAGGATGTTGGCGTATTCACCGAGGAAGAACAGCGCGAACTGCATCGACGAGTATTCGAGGAAGTAACCGGCGACCAGCTCGGACTCGCCTTCGGGCAGTTCAAAGGGCGCGCGGTTGGTCTCGGCCAGCGCCGAGATGAAGAACACCACGAACATCGGGAAGTGTGGGATGGCGAACCAAAGCCCCTTCTGCGCCTCGACAATGTTGCCAAGGTTGAAGCCGCCTGCGCCCACGGTGATCACTACGGTGATGATGATCAGGCCCATGGAGACCTCGTAGGAGACCATCTGCGCCGCCGAGCGCAGCGCGCCGAGGAAGGGGTACTTCGAATTCGAAGCCCAGCCGGACATGATGATGCCATAGACGCCCAGCGAGGAAATCGCGAACAGATACAGCAGGCCGAGGTTGATGTCGGCGATGGCGAAATTCTCGGTAATCGGGATTACCGCCCAAGCCAGCATCGCCAGCGCGAAGGTCAGCATCGGCGCAAGGAAGAACACCACCTTGTTCGCCCCGGCGGGCAGGATCACTTCCTTGAACATCAGCTTGAGCGCATCGGCCCAGGGCTGCAGCACCCCGAACGGCCCGACCACGTTCGGCCCGTGGCGGAACTGCGCCGCCGCGATCACCTTGCGTTCGGCGAGGGTCATGTAAGCAACCCCGAGGATCACCGGCACCACCACCACGAGGATGGTGAGCAGGATCTTGACCGCAGGCCAGACGGTGTTGAGCAGAAGGTCCATGATCATGCTGACTTACTCCGCCGCTTCACGCGCCTGATCGAGTGAACCGGCGAGGTAAACCTCGGTGCACTCGGCCATGGTCTGGGACGTCCGTGAAATCGGACAGGTCATGTAGTAGTTGCCGACGGCAGCCTCGAACGGCGCGTCGGAAAGCTCGCCCGCAGCGCCCGGCAGCGCCCATTCCACCGGCGCGATCTGGTCGATCCCGCCCATGTGCGGCACCGCATGGATCAGGCTCTGGCGCAGCCCCTCGAGGTCATCGAAGCCCAGCGGCTGGCCCAGCGCACCCGACAGCGCGCGCAGGATGGTCCAGTCTTCGCGGGCATCGCCGGGGGCGAAGGTCGCCAGTCGCGAGGTCTGCACGCGGCCCTCGGTGTTAACGTAGAGGCCGTTTTTCTCGGTATAGGCCGAACCGGGCAGGATCACGTCAGCGACCGAAGCCCCTGCGTCGCCGTGGTGGCCCTGGTAGACCACAAAGGTCTTGCGCAGTGCCTCAGTATCGAACTCGTCTGCGCCCAGCAGGTAGACCATGTCGATCTCGCCCGCCTGCGCTCCGGCGAGGATCCCCGCGATATCGCGACCGCCTTCGCCGGGCAGGAAGCCCATGTCGAGGCCTGCGACCCGCGCCGCGGCGGTGTGGAGCACGTTGAAGCCGTTGAAGTCATCCCCAATGGCGCCGAATTTCTCAGCGATCTGACCGGCGAGGTTGAGCACGGCCGCGCCGTCTTCGCGGGTGAGAGCACTCTGCCCGACGATGATCACGGGCTTGCTGGCAGCCTTCAGCGCCTTGGCCGTAGCGCCCTTGCCCGCGAGGATCTCGCTCAGGGTTTGCGGACCAGCGCCGACCCAGTCGGTCTGGTAGCTCAGGTCGTGGGGCGCACCGACGCCGAAAACCTGCAGCTCACCGGTCAGGAACCGCTTGCGGATGCGCGCGTTGATCAGCGGTGCTTCCCAGCGGGGGTTGGAGCCGATCAGCAGGATCGCGTCCGCTTCTTCCGGTCCGGCGATGGTGGTGTTGAAGCGCCAGCCCGAGGCGTTGCCGCCGGTCGCCAGCGCCGCGCCGTCCTGGCGACAGTCGAGGCTCTTGACCCCCTTGGCGTCCATCAGCGACTTGAGCGCGAACATGCTTTCCGCGTCGCACTGGTCACCGGCGATGGCGGCGATCCGGTCGGCGGCGGTTTCCTTGAACTTCGCGGCGATGGCGGCGAAGGCGTCGTCCCAACTCGCCGGGCGCAGACGGCCGTTGCTGCGCACGGAGGGCTGGTCGAGGCGCTGCCGGCTCAGGCCGTCGATGGCGTGGCGGGACTTGTCGGCAATCCACTCTTCGTTGACGTCCTCGTGCAGGCGCGGCAGCACCCGCAGCACGGAGCGCCCGCGCGCGTCGATGCGAATGTTGGCGCCAACGGCGTCCATGGCGTCGATCGAGGAGGTCTTGCGCAGCTCCCACGGGCGCGCGGTGAAGGCATAGGGCTTGGAGGTCAGGGCACCGACGGGGCAGATATCCACGAGGTTGCCCGACATCTCCGACTGCACCGCCCGCTCGATGGTCGAGATTTCCGCGTGCTCACCCCGGTTGAGCAGGCCGATGTCCTCGGTCCCCGCGACTTCGGTGGCGAAGCGCACGCAGCGGGTGCACTGGATGCAGCGGGTCATGATCGTCTTGATCAGCGGTCCCATGTACTTTTCTTCGACCGCGCGCTTGTTTTCGGCAAAGCGGGAGCCGTCGCGGCCAAAGGCCTGCGCCTGATCCTGCAGGTCGCACTCGCCGCCCTGATCGCAGATGGGGCAGTCCAGCGGGTGGTTGAGGAGCAGGAACTCCATCACGCCTTCGCGGGCCTTCTTCACCTTGTCGGTGCGGGTGTGGACCATGAGGCCGTCGCTGCAGGGCAGCGCACAGGAGGCGGCGGGCTTCGGCGCACGGCCGCGCTGGTCTTCGACTTCGACCAGACACATGCGGCAGTTGCCGGCTACCGACAGACGGTCGTGGTAGCAGAACCGGGGGATCTCAGCCCCGGCGAGTTCGGCGACCTGAAGAACGCTCATCCCGTGTTCGAATTCGACTTCAACACCGTCCACGATGGCTTTGGGCATGACGACACTCGGCTGTGGTGAAGCGGGACAGACTCTCCCCCGCATACTTTGGCCGTAAAAAACACCCCGCAGGGTCAAATCTCAAGCCTTAGTTTGTCACAGCAGCGCCCCCTGCATGCACGGCAGTTTTACGCCTGAGGCATTGCCTTTGCAGTCAGAATCTGAATGCGAAGCCGATGTTTCCGTTGAGATCGGTGGACTCACCGCGTTCAATGACCCACGGGGAGGCTGCCGCATCCTGCAGCAACTGGGTCACACCGACCTTGCCCTGCAGCTCGAAATTGCGGCTCAGCGGCAGCACCAGACCGGCGGCAACGCCCATGGATTTCAGCCCCGCCGAGGCAGTGAAGGCGTCCAGACCCGAGGCCGCAGCCTCGCTCGCCGAAATGCCGAAATGCTGGTTCATGTAGGCGTCATCGGCCATGGTCACGTCCGCGCGTACGGCAAGATCCACGTTGCGCCCCCCACCCAGACGACCCAGCGGCGAGTAAAACGTCATGCCGAACTGCGCCTCGTAGCCCTCGCGCGGGTTTTCAAACAGCTCCGGGGCCCAGACCTGCCCCAGCACTTTCACGTCGACCGACAGGGTTTCGACCCCGGCGCTGCCCCAGGCGCCCGCCGTGATCGCGGGGAGCAGGCGGTCGAGGCCTTCACGCGGCCCCTCAGCCTTGATTTCCGGGAGCAGATTGCCGGCAATGCCCATCTTCAGCATCGGCATATCCAGCAGCGGGATATCGATGGAACCCATGGTCTGCAGAGGCGAGCGCGCGCTGAAAGCGTTGCTGTAGTCCGAGGCCAGCCCGTAGGTCGGGATCAAGTCCCCCGAGCCTTCGAAACTCGGCTGGATGCCGACGACCAGACCCAGCGGCCGGCCGCGCAGAAAGCCCGGCACCCAAGGCGCGGTGTTGCTGTTGCTCGGCACCGGATTGAGGTCGAAGGCCGGGTCGCGCAGGGTCACGGTCTGCGCGCTGGCGGGTCCGCTGAAGGTCATGGCCAGCGCAGCCAGCCCGACAAAGGCACCGCTGCACGCGCGTTTCCAGGAAGACCGCGAGGCCACAGCACTGCGAGAGAAACGGAAAAAATTGTCGTTTTTCAACGCGTTAAGAATATTCACACACGGCTCCAGAACCCGATTGACCCGCCGCATTGTCCCGGTCCCGAAGGACCAAGCCAAGCCCTTTTTTCTTCTAGCCCGCAAACCGGGCCGAATTGGGGTCGGCGGGGGCGCCTGCGGCCAAAAATCAGGCGCGCAGGTGCTCGTTATCGGGGTCGAATGGGCTGTGTGGAATGATCTTCGCCGGGCGCAGGCCGTCGAGCACGCGGACGTGGCAGGACGCACCCACCTCTGCCCGCTCGGCGTCCATGTAGCCCAGCAACAGCGATTTGTTGACGTAGTGACCGAAGCCACCTGCCGTACCGCGTCCAACAACTTTATCGCCCATGATGATCGGCTCGTTGCCGAACCAGTCCGCGTCGTCGGCATCGCCCTCAATGGTGACGTAGCTGAGCTTGGCGCCGTCGGCACTTTCCTGCGCCAGCGCATCGCGGCCGATGAATTCGCCCTTGTTCATGCGCACGAACGGGCTCAGGCCCGCCTGCAGGATCGAGTTCTCGGCGTTCAGGTCTGTACCCCACATGCGGTAGGATTTCTCAAGCCGCATCGAGTCCATGGCGCGCAGGCCGACCAGCTCGATATCGTACTTCTTCCCCGCTTCCATGATCGCATCGTAGAGGTGGAGCTGGTACTCGATCGGGTGGTGCAGTTCCCAGCCCAGAGAGCCGACGAAGTTGACCCGCACCGCCCGGACCTTGGGCGCGAAGCCGACGGTCATCTCCTTGGCCGTCAGCCACTTGAAGCCGTCGTTGGAAACGTCACCATCGGCGAGCTGCTCGAGCACCGCGGCGGGCATCAGGCCCCGCAAGCACGAACACACCGTACTGTGTGGTGACATCGTTGATGTAGACCGAGCCGTCTTTGGGCGCGGACTTGAGCAGGTAGTCAAGGTCGTAGTCGTGCGCCGCGCCGCCGGAAATGGCGTAGAAGCGCTCGCCCAGCTGTCCGTCGGTCAGCTTGGTGATGGTGAATTCCGAGCGCACCGAACCGCTGGGGTTCAGGGCGTGGGCGAGGCGGACCGAGCCCTGCTTCTGCGGGATTGCGTTGGCGACCAACCCGTCGAGGAAGCCGCGCGCGCCGGGACCTTCGATTTCGAACTTGGAGAAGCCGGAGAGCTCCAGCAGACCAACCCGCTCGCGCATGCCCATGACTTCGCGCTTGACCGGCTCCCACCAGTTTGACCGGCGGTAGGAGTAGGTGTCGCTTGGCTCTTCGCCGTTCCTGGCATACCAGTTCGGGCGTTCCCAGCCAAAGCGTGCGCCCATGACTGCACCGGCGTCCTTGAGGCGCTGGTGGCAGGGGACGGTCCGTGCTTCACGGCCCGCCGGGCGTTCTTCCATGGGGAAGTGGTTAACGAAGACGTGGCTGTAGGCCTCTTCGTTCTTGAGCTTGGTAAAGTGCTTGGTCACCACCCCAAAGCGGCGCGGATCGACGCCGATCATGTCCACCGTGGGTTCGCCGTCGACGATCCAGTTGGCCAGCTGCCAGCCTGCGCCACCCGCGGCCGTCACGCCGAAGGAGTGGGCTTCGGAAATCCACATGTTGGGGATGCCAAAGGCCGGGCCGACCATGGGGTTGCCGTCGGGGGCGTAGGAAATCGGCCCGTTGACGATCTGCTTGATACCGCCGTTTTCGAACGATGGCACCCGCTCCATGCAGGTTTCGACGTGGGGCACGAGGCGCTCGAGGTCGCCCTCGAACAGGTCCTTCTCGAACCAATCCGGCACACCGTCGGCGAAGCGCGCCGGGGCGCCTTCCTCATAGGGGCCGAGGATCCAGCCGCCGCGTTCCTCGCGCAGGTACCAGGAGCTGTCGGACTGGCGCAGCACGGGCAGTTCCTTGTTGCCCTGCGCGCGGTAGTCGACCAGCACGGGGTCTTCACCGGTCACAATGTACTGGTGCTCAACCGGGATCGCCGGGATTTCCAGCCCGACTTTGAGCGCGGTTTCACGGGCGTAGTTGCCGGTGGCACAGATCACGTGCTCGCAGGTGATGGTGCCGGTCTCTTCGGGGTTGTCGTAGGATTGGTACGTGATGACCCACTCGCCCGCATCGGTGCGCTCCATATCGGTCATGACCGTGCGCTGGAAGATCTGCCCGCCCATGGCGCGGGCGCCCTTGGCCAGCGACTGGGTGAGGTCGACCGGCGCGATGTGACCGTCGGTGGGGTGCCAGAGAGCACCGACCAGCCCGTCGGTATTGATCAGCGGCCAGAGGTCCTTGATTTCTTCGACCGTCAGCATGTGGCTTTCCACGCCGATGGTGTCAGCGGTGCAGCGGTACCAATGGTACTCGTCCATCCGCTCCTTGTTCATGGCCAGACGCAGGTTGCCGGTGTTGTGGAAGCTCACCGCCTGCCCGGTTTCGTCCTCAAGGGTGCGGTAAAGCTCGACCGAATACTGGTGCAGCTGCCCAACCGAATAGGACACGTTGAACAGCGGCAGCAGCCCCGCAGCGTGCCAGGTCGACCCGGCCGTCAGCTCCCTGCGCTCAAGCAGGACGCAATCATCCCAGCCATTCTTGGCCAGATGGTAGAGGGCCGATACGCCGACGACGCCCCCGCCGATAACAACGACGCGGGCCGTGCTTGGGATACCAGAAGCCATGGCATTTTCACCTTTTTGAGTGACACGAAGAATTTGCTATGGTCCTTAACACCGCTTGGGCTGGTTCGCCCAGAGGCTTTGCGTCGCTGTTCTTTCTGACTGCGCCGTCTGTTCAGACCGGAAAATATCGATGGCTGTACCCGCCCAGAATTTTCTCGTCGGGATGGGATTCATGATTACGGCTACCGTTTTCTGGTCGGGTCTGGATGCATCCGCGAAGTATCTCGTCGACCTGCGTGGCATGCCGCCGCTGCTGGTGGCCTGGGTGCGCCTGAGTGCTGGTCTGGTGACGTCCTACTTCCTCGGCGCGCTGATGGACCGCCGCTGGGATATCTGGCGGGTGAAGCGACCCTGGGGACAGTTCTGGCGCTCGTTCTGCATGGCGGGCACAACAGTCTGTAACTTCACCGCGCTGGGTCACCTGCCGGTCACCACCACCATCTCCATCTTCTTCGCCGCGCCGCTGATCATCGCGGCGCTGTCGCAGTTCGTGCTGGGCGAGCGGGTCGGGCGCATGCGCTGGACGGCGATTCTGGTCGGCTTTTGCGGGATCGGGGTGATTATGCAGCCCTGGGGCGACGGCTTCTCGCCGTGGATGCTGTGCTCGGTCGGCGCCGCCACTTTCTTCGCGCTGATGCAGCTTTCCACCCGACAACTCGCGGGACACGACAGCGCGGGTTCGGCGGTGTTCTACACCACCGCCGTCGGGGCCATCGCGCTGATGCCGGTCATTTTCTTCGTCGACGGACAGCTGGTCGGCCCAGGCAACAACGCCGGCTGGGCGCTGCTGATCCTTGTCGGGGGTATTTTCGGGACCGGCGGGCACGTTTTTAACGTGCTGGCCATGCACTACGCCGGGCCGGTGCGGGTCGCGCCGTTCTTCTTCTTCTCGATCATCTGGATGATCATCTTCCAGACCCTGTTCTTCGGCGGAAACATCGACCCGCTGACGCTGGTCGGGGCCAGCATCGTCATTGCCAGTGGTCTGTTCGTATTCTGGCGGGAAGCCCGCGCCAGCCGCCTCGAACCCGGGCGCGGCTGATCAGATCAGGCCCCAGCGGCGCATCTCGGCGCGGCTCATCCAGTAGATATCCTCGGCCGGTGCCGCCTCGACCTGAAAGTCATAGAAGCCCGGATCGATCCCCAGATCGCGGTAGATGTCGCGGTAGACCCGCTCAAGCCGCGCGGGAATGTCGTCGGGGAGGAATAGACCGCGCCCTGCCACGTCTGGGACCAGGCGTGAACCCCAACCTGCCCGCCCGGCTCTACGGTGCGCTCGACCCCGCCAAGAAACAGCATGACCCCGCCCGAGGCGATGCGGCCGTTGCCGGGGACCAGCGTGTTCCAGCCTTGCTGTCGCAGGAAGCGGGTCGCCGCCTGCGTATCCACCAGATCAAAGGTCCCCGGGATATCGGCCAGCACCAGTGTGCGCACGCCGGGATACTCGCGCGCCAGCCGACGAAGCTTGCAGGTCGCCTCGCCCATCATGGTGCCGCTGAGATACGCCACATCGCTGCCATTTGGTGCGGCTATCAGACAGGCTGCCCGGCGGGGCCTGACACTGGCTGCGCTGCTGCGTCCAGCTCACGATACCGTAGACCGCTGCCAGCCCAAGGCCGGCGAGGATCAGAAACTCGAAGGGGCGGAATGCAAGGGGTCTTCGTGCCATGGCCAGCAGATGGGGCTTCCAAACCCCATCGGCAAGCGCCAGCGGTGCGGGGGACCCAGCAGCGGTTGAGCCCGCCGCCGGGCGTTGCATGCGCCCGCAGAATGTGCGACGCAAGCGCCGAAGCCACAGGAAATAAAGCACCGCTTCAGAGCACCGGAGACCCGAATGAGCTACCCATCCCCTGCACACGCCCTTGCCGCCATCGCCAAAGAGCTCGGTGCAGACGGCCTGCAATTCGACGAAACCGGGCTTGCCCGCATCAACATCGGCAAGAACGTCGTCGTTGCTTTCGGGCAGGGCGTGCGCAGTGATTGCCTCGATTTCCTCGCTGAAATCCCGCTGAAAATGGACGAGCTGAGCAAGGAAAGCGCCTGTCAGCTGCTGCTGCATAACTTCCGCACCGGCGGCCCGGGCCTGCCGACCTTCAGCATCAACCCCACTGACGGCTCGGTGCTGCTGGCCAACAGCCTGCCGGTGCACCGCCTCAACATCGAAGAAATCATGGACAGTTTCCAGCGCTTCACCGCCGTGGTGATCCACTTCAATGGCGAAGGTGTGCATGAGCTGCGCGAGGGGAGTACCCCCGATGATGCGACCATCAACTGACCTTGCGGCCGGGCAATGAGCGTCGACCTCGGCCCCTTTGCCATCGGCGGCGACCAGCCGCTGGTGCTGATCGCCGGCCCCTGTCAGGCGGGATCGCCAGAGGCTATTGTCGAAGTCGCCGATACGCTGGACCAGATCGCATCCCGTCTCGACCTGCCGCTGATTTTCAAAGCCTCCTTCGACAAGGCCAACCGCACCAGCGCTGACGCCCCGCGCGGCATGGGGCTGGACGCGACCCTTCGTGCCTTCGACGATATCCGCAGCAGGACCGGGCGCCCGGTCCTGACCGACGTGCACCTGCCCGAGCACTGCGCGCGCGTCGCCGAGGTTGTCGACGTGCTGCAGATCCCGGCCTTCCTGTGCCGTCAGACCGACCTGCTCGAAGCCGCCGCCCGCACTGGCCGCGCCCTGCATATCAAGAAAGGGCAGTTTCTCGCGCCCTGGGACATGGCGCACGTCGCCGCCAAATGTGCGAACGCGGGCAACGAGCGCCTGATCCTGTGCGATCGCGGCACCAGCTTTGGCTACAACACGCTGGTCAGCGACTTCCGCGGCCTGCCGACCATGCGGGCGCTGGGATACCCCGTGACCTTCGACGCCACCCATTCGGTGCAGCAGCCCGGTGGGCAGGGCGGGCGTTCCGGCGGTCAGCGGGAGTTCGTACCCACCCTCGCCCGCGCGGCGGTTGCGGTCGGTGTCGACGGCCTGTTCATCGAGACCCACCCCGACCCCGATGCCGCGCTGTCCGACGGCCCGAACATGGTGCCGCTGGTGCATATGGCGGCGCTGCTCGAAGACCTGCTCGCCATCGACGCTGTCGCCCGGGCGCGGCCGGCGGATCGTCTGGACCTTAGCACGTGGTAAAGGCGGTGATCATCGTCCCGGCGCGGATGCAGGCCAGCCGCTTCCCGGGCAAGATGCTGGCGCCGCTCGCCGGTCGCCCGGTGGTCGCCTACACCGTGCAGGCGGCTTGCGCTGTCGCCGGGGTCGAGACCGTCTTTGTCGCCACCGACGACGCATTGATCGCCGAAGCCGCCAGAACCGCCGGGGTCCGGTCGATGATGACCGATCCGGCCTGCCGCAACGGCACCGAGCGCGTGGCTCAGGCCTACGCCGCCCTGACCGCCGAAGGCCTGCGGGCCGACGTGGTCATCAACCTGCAGGGCGATGCCCCTGACCCCCGCATGGGTGGTCGAGGATATCATTGCGGCCTTCAGCGACCCGGCAGTCTCCGTCGCCACCCCGGTGGTGCGCTGTACGCCCGAGACCCTCGCCCACTTCCGCGCCGACCGCGCGCGCGGGCAGGTCGGCGGCACCACGGCAGTCATCAGCGCCAGCGGCCAGGCGCTGTATTTCTCCAAGGAAGTCCTGCCCTTCGACGGCCGGGCCGAGGGCATGGACGTCTGGCACCACGTCGGCCTCTACGCCTTCCGCCCCGCTGCGCTGGCAGACTACGCGCGCCTCCCTCAAGGGCCGCTGGAAACCGCCGAGGGCCTCGAACAGCTGCGCTTCCTCGAAAACGATCTGCCCGTGCGCTGCGTCCCGGTGGAGAGCCGCGGCTTCCCGTTCTGGGAGGTCAACAACCCCGAAGACATCGCGCGGATTGAGGCTTTGCTGGCGGAAAAGGGTGATCCCAATGGCCTCTGAGCGGGCTGATGCCGGGTCCGTCGCCCAAGCGCTGGAGACCGGGCGGCGGGTCATCCGCGCCGAACGCGCCGGGCTGGAGGCGCTGGCCGACAGCCTCGACCCGCCTTTGCCGAGGCCGTCGCGCTGATCGGCGCCGCTTCCGGGCGGCTGATCGTTTGCGGGGTCGGTAAATCCGGCCACGTCGCGCGCAAGGTTTCCTCGACCTTCGCCAGCACCGGCACGCCGTCGTTCTTCCTGCACGCCGCCGAAGCCGGTCACGGCGATCTGGGCATCATCGGCGCCGATGACGTGCTGCTGATCCTGTCCAACTCGGGCCAGTCGCGGGAGCTGCTGCCGGTGCTGCAGTTCGCCCAGCGCCGGGGCCTGCCGCTGATTGCCGTTACCAGCGACGCGGGCTCCGATCTGGCGCAGGCCGCTGGATGCCTGCTGCGGTTGCCGTCGGTCGCCGAAGCCGACCCGGCCATCCCGGCCCCTACGACATCCGCGCTGATGATGCTGGCGCTGGGCGATGCGCTCGCCGCTGCGCTGTGGCACGGGCGCGGGTTCAGCGCTGATGACTTCTCCCGCCTGCACCCCTCGGGTCGCCTTGGCGCAGCGCTGGCCCGGGTTGGCGACCTGCTCGACGGCCTGCCCCCGGCGCCGCAGGTGCCCCCACGCCAGCCTGCGCGAGATTGCCGAAGCGATCACGAGGGGTGGCCTCGGCTGCGCGCTGGTGACCGATCCCAACGCTACAGCCGGCGCTGGCGCCAATACTGTCACCGGACTAATCACGGACGGTGATCTGCGCCGCGCGCTGCTGCGCGAACCGCCGACCACGGGCGAGGCTACTGTGTTGGCGCAGAACATCATGACCCGCGACCCGCTGACCCTCGACGCCGGGCAGAGCGCCGCCGCGGCGCTGGCGCTGATGGAACAGCGGCAGATTTCCCAGCTGGTGATCACCGGTCGCGGCGAAACAGCGTCCGGGTCCGAGCAAGAGCATGGGCCGACCATCCTGCACCTGCAGCGCCTGCTGCGCGCGCAGGTCGCCTGAGGCACACCGCGCCCCTGACCCTCGTCCGCTTTCAGCGCAAAAAAAATGCGTGGAACCGGCAGGGTCCCACGCACTTCAAATGCTTTGGTTTGTCCCGGGCACCCGGGCCGGCCTGCCGTCAGGAGCAGGGCCGCCCGGGGCACGGACAAATCTTAGTCGCGCAGCTTCTCGACGAAGCTCCACTGACCGCCCTGAATCTGGCTCAGGTAAACGGCAGAGGACCCGGTCCGACCGCCTTCACCGAAGCTGATCACGTCGCCGGTGAAGATGTTCGGCACTTCGATGCTCTCCATGGCAGCGGTCAGGCTCTCAGGGGTGAGATCCGGGCCTGCAGCCTGCAGCGCAGCAACAGTGATCATCGCAGCGTTGTGACCCAGCAGAGCAGCACCGGTCACCAGTGGCGCGCCGGTCACCTGCAGGAAGGTTGCCTCGAACTTGGCAGCTTCTGCGTGCAGTGGGTTCAGGTCGGGGTTCTTGGCGTCGCTCATGCCGATCCACGAACCAGCAGCGTACAGGCCTTCGAGGGCCTCGAGAACGCCAGCCTGTGCACCGAGCAGGATTACCGCTTCTTCAAAGATTGCGGTGGAACCGACGATCGGCATGGGCAGGCCCATGGCAGCAGAGGTCGCCTTGATGCTGATGGCTTCAGGGAAGTTCACGCCGAGGTAAACCGCGTTACAGCCTGCGCCAGCGAGCTTGGTCAGGGTACCGACGTAGTCGGAATCGCCAGGCTGGTGCGCGGCGGTTGCAGCAACTTCCAAGCCGGCCATAGCAGCACCGGACTCAACGCCTTCGAGGATCTCGTACCCGAAGTCGGTGTCGAGGTAGATGACACACGGCACGTTCGCACCACCGGCAGCGAAGTGACCAACGGCCGCTTCAACCTGATCGTAGTAGCTGGACAGGGCGCCGAAACGCTCGGGCATGCCATCACCGGCGGTACCGGACATGGAGCGTGCAGCGGTCATGGGCAGCAGGTTCGGAACGTTGAATTCGCCCTGGATCGGCAGCACCGCGTTGTTGTGCGGGGTACCAAGAGCGAGCAGCATCGCGAAGATACCGTCGTCAACGACCAGTTTACGACCGGCTTCGGTCGCCTTTGGTACGAGGTAGGAGCTGTCTTCAACCAGCAGCTCGATCTGACGGCCATGGATACCGCCCTGAGCGTTCACACCAGCGAAGTAGATCTTAGCTGCACCGGTCGAGCCTGCGCCCCAGGGCTGCAGCGGACCGGACAGTGGGGTGTGTGAACCCAGCAGAATGGTGTCGTCGGTGACACCCTGCTGAGCGTGAGCCGAGGCCGCAAAGGCCAGACCGGCGAGTGCAGCCGTAGCTGCTGTCAAAATGCGCTTCATGATTATTCCTCCCAAATCCTGCAACGCGTGAGTGCCGCGGACCACAGACGTCCCAGATCGCGGCCATAGGGTTCAATTACGACATTCCGCCGCTTTAGTACATGTCTTCGATCAGCGCGGCGTACTTCTTTTCCACCGTCTGCCGCTTGAGCTTCAGCGTCGGCGTCAGTTCCTCGTCCTCTGCGGTGAGCAGCTGGTCGATCAGACGGATCTTCTTGATCTGTTCAACACGAGCGAACTTGCCGTTGACCTTCTCCACCTCTTCCTCGATCAGCGACACCACTTCGGGCGCGGCACAGAGGCTGGCGAAGTTGGAGAAACTGACTTTGGCATCGGTCGCGAACTTCTCCACGTTTTCCTGGTCGATCATGACCAGCGCGGTCAGGTACTTGCGGCGGTCACCAATCACGATGGCGTCGGTGATATAGGGGGAGAACTTCAGCTCGTTCTCGAGCTCGGCCGGGGCAACGTTCTTGCCGCCCTCGGTGATGATGATGTCCTTGATCCGGCCGGTGATGCGGACGTAGCCCTCGTCGTCGATCTCGCCGACGTCGCCGGTACGGAAGTAGCCGTCGCCGGTGAACTCGGCCGCCGTTTTTTCAGGCAGGTTGATGTACCCGGCAAAGATCAGGTCGGACTGCACCTGGATTTCACCGCTTTCGGGATCGGTACGAACGTTGGTGCCCGGGATGGCACGGCCGATGGTGCCGACCTTGGTGCCCTTGGGCGTGTTCACGATCCCGGCTGCCACGGTTTCACTCATGCCCCAGCCTTCGTAGATGCGCACGCCCAGCGCCCAGTACCAGCGCAGCAGTTCCGGGGAAATCGGCGCAGCGCCGGAGACACAGCGGGTCACGCTGTTCAGCCCGATCATGGTCCGCACGTTGGAGAGCACCAGCCGGTTGGCAAGCCAGCGCTCGGCGGCGATCAGTGGCGGCACCGGCTGATTGACCTGGGCGTACTTGGCCCAGCGCTCGCCCGCGCGCAGCGCCCAGCTGAACATGATCTGCGCGGGTCGGGTTGCATCCTTCATCCGCAGATTGACCGAGCTGTAGATCTTCTCCCACACCCGCGGCACGCCGTTCATGATTTCGGGGAGACTTCGCGGATGTTGTCAAACACGGTCTGCACGCTCTCGGCGAAACAGACGTTCAGCCCATGCGCAATCTGCAGGTAGGCGCCGAGGCTGCGCTCGTAGATGTGCGCCAGCGGCAGGTAGGAAATCATCGACGCGCCCGGGGTCGGCTCGAACACCGTGTCGGCGTAGCGCATAGCCGCGATAATGTTGCGCGAGGTGATCATGGTGCCCTTGGGCTTGCCCGTGGTGCCGCTGGTGTAGACCAGCAGGCAGACGTCATCGCTCTGTGAGCCCGCGACAGCGTCATCGAGGTGGCCGGGGTTTTGCTCGACGAAGGCGCGGCCCTCGTCCAGCAACTGGTCCCAGCTGATGATCTTGGGGTGATCGAGCCCTTCCAGCCCGTCCATGTCGAAGACCACGACCAGCCCGAGATCCGGAACCTGTGCTTCGATTTCGAGGAACTTGTCGAGTTGCTCGTCATTCTCGACGAACAGCACCTGCAGACCGGCGTCGGTGATGATGTGCTCGCACTGGGTCGGCGCGTCGGTCTGGTAGATGCCGGCGACCGTCCCCCAGACACTGACCCGCCATGTCGGCGTAGACCCACTCCTTGCGGTTCTCGGACAGAATACCGACGCGGCAGCCCCGGCCCAGTCCCCGGGCAGCAAGCCCGCCGGCGACCGTCGCGACCGCCTCCCGGTAGTCGTTCCAGCTGTAGTGATGCCAGATGCCGAGATGCTTTTCCATGTGCGCGGTCTTCTCGCCCAGCGCGCGGGTCCGGGCGAGGAACAGCTTGCTCAGCGTGTCGCAGCCGTCGAACTCGAGGGTGCCGTCCGAGCTGGCACCCGGTGAGCGGAGCCGCAAGGGCTCAAGGGAAATGGGGCTGAACCGTCCATGGTCTGTCTTTCTCCCGTCGTGTTCGTTGCATCTGTCGCTGTGGTCACCGGGTTCGCGCCCAGGGAGCGCTCCAGCGGTCAGCGCCAAGTCTTTTTCCGCTTCCAGCGCTTATCTTCACGCCCGCTTTCGGCGGTTTCAGCACTGCTTTCGCCCATGCCGAGGTAGAATTCCTGCACATCCTTGCTCTTCACCAGCTCGGTGCAGGGGCCATCCATCACAATCCGGCCCAGCTCGAGCACGTAGCCGTAGTCTGCGTGCTCCAGCGCAACGCTGGCGTTCTGCTCGACCAGCAGCATGGTCACGCCACGCTCCCGGTTCAGTCGGGTGATGATGGCGAAGATTTCCTGCACCAGCAAGGGCGAGAGCCCCAGTGAAGGCTCGTCGAGCAGCATAATACTCGGCGCCGACAGCAAAGCCCGGCCGATCGCCAGCATCTGCTGCTGACCACCAGAGAGCAGCACTGCGCGCTGATCCGCGCGTTCGCGCAAAATCGGGAAGTAGTCGTAGACCGCCTCGATATCGCGCTCGACCGCATCCTTGTCCGAGCGCAGGTAGGCGCCCATCAGCAGGTTTTCCCGCACCGAAAGGAAGGGGAAGACTTCCCGGCCCTCGGGCACGTGGGCGATGCCCTGCGCAGTGACGCGGTCGGGCCGGAAACCGGTGATATCCTGCCCCTTGAGCAGCACCCGCCCCTTGTCCGGCTCCAGAATGCCGGAGATGGTTTTGAGCGTGCTCGACTTGCCCGCGCCATTAGCCCCGAGCAGGGTCACCAGCGCGCCCTCCTGCACCTCGATCGACAGGCCCTTCACCGCCTGAATCGGGCCGTAGTAGGTCTCGATGTTCTCGACGCTCAGCACCGGGGAAGCTGCGGCTTCGGTCGCCTTGGTTGCTGTCTTGTCGGTTGCTGTCTTTTTGGTTGCTGTTTTGGCCATCATGCCCCTCCCGCTGCGCGTCGGTTGGCGTCGGCGCCGAGGTAGGCTTCGATCACGGCTGGGTCGGACTGCACCTCCTGCACCGTTCCGCTGGCGAGGAACCGCCCCTGATTGATGGCGAGCACGTGATCGCTGACCTTGTTCACCAGGCTCATGTCGTGTTCGACCATGATCACGGTAATGCCGAGCAGCTTGCGGATGTCCTTGATCCAGTAGACCAGATCCTGCGTCTCCTCGACCGACAGCCCCGAGGCCGGCTCGTCGAGCAGCAGCAGCTTGGGTTCAGTGCACAGCGCACGGGCAATTTCCACCACCTTGCGCACACCGTAGGGCAGCCCGTTGATCAGGCTGTCGCGGTAGGGCTGGAGGTCGAGGAAATCGATGACCTCTTCGACCTTGTGCCGGTGCTCGCGCTCAGCCTGCTTGACACCGGGCAGGAACAGCATGTCCTGCCAGAAGCGCGAACCGGCGTGGGTCGCGCGGCCGATCAGCAGGTTCTGCAGCACGCTGGCGTTCTCGAACAGCTCGATGTTCTGGAACGTGCGGGCGATGCCCAGCGAGGCGATTTGCTCAGCGGGCAGCGCGGTGATGTCCTGCCCGTCGAAGCTCAGCCGGCCACGGGTCATGGCGTAGAGCCGGGAGATGGCGTTGAAGATCGTGGTCTTGCCCGCGCCGTTTGGCCCGATGATGGTGAAGATCGAGCCACGCTCGACCGAGAAAGTCAGTCCGTCGACCGCCTTGATACCGCCGAAGTGGATGGCGAGGTCGTCGGCCTCGAAGATGGTGTCTTTGCTCATGTCAGCTGTCCCCTCCCCGCCTCAATGCAACCGGTCGGTCTTGGAATAGGCGCGCTGGCGACGGAAGGTATTGCGCCGGTAGAAGGGGAAGAAGTCGAAGTAGGCCGACGACTTGCGGTAACGGGCGAACAGGCCCAGCGGTTCGTAAGACAGGATTACGATCAGCAGCAGGCCGAAGAGAATATCGCCCAGCACCGCGACCCCCGCGAGGTAGTCCGCGACCCCGCCGAACAACAGCCGGACCTGATCGCCGAAGCCTTCTGCAACGTAGGTCTTCTTGCCCGACAGGAAGTCTTCGGTAAACGGCATGCCTGCGTGCAGGGCGTGGGCGATGTCTTCGAAGTTGATGATGTATTCGAACAGGATGAAGCGCAGGCCGATGTAAGCGATGGCGCCCAGAATGGCGCCGTGGATCGACCCCAGCCCGCCGACCACGACGATCAGCAGCAGCACGATGCTTTCCACCAGCGTGATCGAGCCGTCGCCGACCTTGCCGGCCTGAAACTCGCCGTCGATCGAGTAGGCGAACAGGATGCCGGCAATCGCCGTAAACCCGGCGCTGATCGCCATGGCCAGACATTTGCCGTGCTTGGCGTCGATGCCCATGCAGCGCGCCGAGACCTCGCTGTCGCGGATGGCGACCAGCCCCCGGCCCAGCGGGCTGCGGGTGATGTTGCGGGTGATCCAGATGCCGACGATCAGCAGGACGAGGCTGACGTAGTAGAGGTGCAGGCCGTGGGCCGCGACCCGCAGCTGCGGTGCTTCGGCCCGACCGGCGATGACGACGTCGAACTGGATCAGGGCGTTGTAAAGCCCCTGCAGCCAGCTCAGCGGGTTCCACCACACGACCCGCTCGAACAGGCTGATTTCAACCCGCAGCAGGTCCATGACCCCGAGCCAGAAGGTGTGCACCCAGGTGTCGCTGACCACCAGCTTATCCACGGCGAAACCGCCGACATTGGTCAGCATGCCGTTGACCAGCTCAAAGAACAGCAGCGAGGCGATGGACAGAAAGATGCCGGTCATCCGCAGCGCCGGTCGGGCGACGAGATAGCCAATGCCGGCGACGATGATCGCGGTGATCAGGCCGCTGATGATCGCCCAGAGGCCGAAGGTATCCGCGCCCACAAGATTGAGCAGGTAGTGATAGAGATAGGCGCCGAGCAGCATGAAGGCCGCGTGTCCGAGGCTGACCACCCCGGTGAAACCGGTCAGGATCATCATGCCCAGCCCGGCGATCGAGAAGATCAGAATCTTGGTGCCGAAGTCGAGCAGGGTCGACCCGCCGCCCGAGCTCAGCATCACCATCGGTGCGAGCATGAACACCGCCAGCACGATCAGATAGTCGCGGACCGCCAGACTGTCCCGGAACAGGTTGATATCGGCGTTGTAGCTTTGCTTGAACTGAAACCGCATGATCCGCTCCCCGCCCTCAGACTTTCTTGACCTGAATCTGCGAGACCAGACCACCGGGCCGCAGGAACAGGATCGCCAACAGGAACAGGATCGGCGCGTTCACGCCGACGAACGATGGCACGCCCGGCGCGCCCTGCAACATCTGGTGGGTGATGCCGAGCAGGATCGCGGCGAGGATCGCGCCGGTGATCGAGCCGAAGCCGCCAGCAATCGCAGCGGCGTAGGCGAGGATCCCGCCCTGCAGGGTCAGGCCCACAGCACTGTTCACCCGCGCGGTGTCGTTGAGCGCGAACAGGATCCCGGCACAGGCCGTCAGCGCGCCCGCAATCCCCCAGACCAGCGTGTTCAGCCGCGGCACCGGGATGCCCATGTAGTAGGCCGCCATCTGGTTCTGGCTGCTCGCCTGCACGGCGACGCCCACCTTGGTGCGGTTGAGGAACAGCACCACGGCAACCAGCAGCAACGGCACGGCGATCAGGGTGATCAGCTCAGAGATGTCGATGTTGAAAAAGCCGAGGTCGAAGTTATAGCGCTTGGCCAGCGGGAACGGCACGCTCGCAGCCGCGTCCGGCTTGACGATCACGTCCAGCCCGTTGCGGATGATGAAGCCCAGCGCGATGGTGATAATGACGATGGCCAGCGGCGACTGCCCGGCGAGGTTGCGGAAAATCAGCAGGTCCGCACCGATCGAAAAGCCGATCATCAGCACGATGGTCAGCACCGCCGATATCAGCCACGGCACCAGCATCGACCAGGGTCCGTCGGGATAGACGCCGTAGACCATTTCCGGGCCGATCCACTGGGTCAGAACCAGCATGATGAAGATGGAAAGCGCCATGAAATCGCCCTGCGCAAAGTTGACGATTTCCGTGGTGCGGTAGATGAGCACAAAGGCCAGCGCGATGACCGCGAGGATCATTCCCTCAAGCAGGCCAGCGACCAGAAGCCGGGGCAGATTTTGCAGGTAGAACGTCCAGTTTCCGCCGATGAGATCCTGAAAAAACCATTCTGAAACCGCGGAAAAAAGTTCCACCGAACGCAACCTCCCAATTGCTGTGAAAAGCCCCTTACCACCGGACCGTGGCCCCTTAGAGCACAAGTGCGCTCAGCACCTCAAGAGGTATGTTTATCAGATTGATACCGAATCATGACCTTCAATCAGAGACTTAAAGTGTCGTACAAAATTTGGGCTGATCTCGGCAAAATCCCGCAGCGCTTGGTGCACGCGCGGCTCAGAAAAGCGGACCTACCCCTGAGGCACAATCTCACCTAAAGTGACGGGATGACAATCCAGACGCCGAACCGAGCCCTGCTGACCGCCCTGCCCTACAAGGAGCTGGTGCGCGGTTTTCAGTGGCAGATCCCGCAGACCTTCAACATCGGGGCGGCGACAACCGGGTTTTGGGCCAAGGCCGACCCGGACCGGCTTGCGATCATCGACGAGCAGGAAGACGGCAGCATCCGCGAGTGGAGCTTTCTCGCCCTCGACCGACTGGCCAACCGCTTCGCCAATGCCCTGACCGCCGCGGGCGCCCGGGTGGGAGACCGCATCGGTGTGCATCTGCCCCAGCGGGTGGAAACCGCCGCCGCGCATCTGGGCGCGCTCAAAGCCGGCCTGATCACCGTGCCGTTGTTTGAACTGTTCGGGGAAGACGCACTCAACTTCCGCCTGCGCACCGCCGAGGCCCGGTTTCTGGTGACCAACGCGACGGGAGCGGCTCTGGTCGACCGCGATAACCTGCCCTCGCTCACGGCGGTGATTTCCGTCGACGGGGCCTCAGACCACGCCCTGAGCTGGACCGAATTCGTCTACCCGGCCCGGGATCAGTTCGAGGCGCTGGCCACCCGCGCCGACGACCGCGCCTTCATCATTTTTACCAGCGGCACAGAAGGCCCGCCCAAGGGCGCGGTGCACGCCCACCGGGTGCTGCTCGGCCACCTGCCCGGGGTGGAAATGCCGCAGAACTTCATGCCCCGGCCCGGCGACCGCTTCTGGACCCCGGCGGACTGGTCGTGGATTGGCGGCCTGCTCGACGTGCTCATGCCCGCGCTCTATCTCGGGGTGCCGGTGATCGCCCGGCGCTTTGCCAAGTTCGACCCAGAGGCCGCGTTCGATCTCATGGCACGGCACCGGGTCAGAAACGCTTTCCTGCCGCCTACCGCGTTGAAATTCATGGCGAAATCCATCGAACGCCCTGTGCCCGGCGTCGATCTGCGCTCGATTGGCAGCGGTGGCGAGCGGCTCGGTGCACCGCTGCAGGAATGGTCTCAGACGGTCTTCGGCAGGCCCGTGAACGAGTTCTACGGTCAGACCGAAGTCAACCTGATCATCTCCAACTGCCATGAAATCATGGACATCAAACCCGGCTTCATGGGCCGGGCCGTCCCCGGGCACTACGTCGCCATTGTCGATGATGAAGGGGTGGTGCTGCCCGCTGGCGAGGTCGGTAACTTTGCCGTCCGGCGCCCCGACCCGGTGCTGTTCCTCGAATACTTCCGCCTGCCCGACAAGACCGCCGAGAAGTTCGTCGGCGACTGGTGCATCCTCGGCGACCGGGGCTACCGTGATCGCGAGGGCTACTTCTGGTTCGAGGGGCGGAATGACGACGTTATCTCCTCCGCAGGCTACCGCATCGGCCCGTCCGAGATCGAGGAATGCCTACAGACCCACGACGCCGTGCAGCTCTCCGGCGTGATCGGCCGAAAGGATGCTGATCGCGGTGAAATCGTCGTCGCCTACGTTGTCGTGGGCAAGGGTGTGAATGCCGACAAGGCCCTCAAGGAGCAAGCTACAGGACCACGTGCGTTCGCGCCTGTCCGGGCACGCCTACCCGCGCGAAATCTGCTTCATCGACGATTTGCCCATGACCATAACCGGCAAGATCCAGCGCGGGGTTTTGCGGCAGATGGACCAGCGCCGCGCCCACGATGCAGAAGCGACGTAGCCTTTAAGATATTGTTTGATATAGTTTTTCTGAGGTCTTCTCAGAAGAGGCGCCCAGCCCGGACCTCCTCAAGCCCGGCCTCGATCTGCGCGCGCAGTGCCATCAGCTCAGGCTGACTTTCAAAGAACGCAAACTTGGCTTCGACCGTCTCGGTAATCAGGAAAGCCTCGTGCTCGGGCATCAGCCAGGCTGCGAAAGTCTCGGCGAAATCTTCGGTCGGTGAGGTCGCCGCGTAGTCGTTGACGAAGTCAGCCTCGTACTCCTCGAACAGCGTTCCTTCGAAGGCCAGCTCCTGCGCGTCTTCGCCGTACCAGTCCCAGAACCCGCGATAGAACCCGAACAGGTAACTGCCCGGCATGAAGCAGGCCTCGCCGTCGAACACGCCCGATGCTGCGCCGCAATCGGCTTCGACCGCTGTCAGCAGCGCTTCGTATTCGGCGTCTGACATCTCAATATCGGTGTAGGAGTCCAGCAGGTCGCTGTCGTAGGTGACCTGAGTCTCGTTGAGGGTCAGGATGTGAGCATATTCGTGGATGATGGTACTCAGCAGCTCCTCAAACACCGGGCGTTCGAGCAGATTCAGATCCTGCAGGTTGATCCCGTATTCCCAGCTGCGGCCCTGATCGTCGAGGGGGGCGACGAAGGCCAGCGTGTCGGTGCGACCATCCTGCGCGAGGATGAAGCGCTCGATCCTGAACTCGTCAGCATCGGGGATGAGCGCGCGGGAAAGGGTCCAGAGCCGCTCGTGAAGTTCGGCGTTGCGAACCCGGGCAGGCGCTCGCAGCAGGACACAGCCAAGGATGCCCTCCCCCAGATCCGCGCCCATGGGCAGGTAAACCATGGTCGCCACTTCGCGGCGGTCGATACCGCATTCGGCGCCGGTGGCAGCAAAGGCGTCGTCTTCTTCGCTCTGGCTGGCGCTGGATGCGCGGGGATTGCTGGCGGCGGAGGGGAGCATGGTGACCTCGGGCAGCGAGGTCTGGTCACAGCTGGCCAGCACAAGGGCAGCGCCCAAAAAAATTATGCGAATCAATGCCTTAATCACGGCTTATGTCCCCGACCCCTTTTGCCAGCAGCCTTAGACGATCTGGCCGGGCAAGCAAGGGCAGAGCATAAAAAAGCGGCGTTCCCGGGTGAGAACGCCGCATAGTGTCAGAGAAGAGCGGGCTCTTGCCGAGCCACTATTCTGAAAGGCTTCTTCGAGCGCGATGCCTTACTGCGTGCTGGCAGCGCGCGGGTGCGCGTCGCGGTAGGTCTGCAGCAGACGCTCGGTATCGACGTCGGTGTAACGCTGCGTGGTCGACAGCGCCGAGTGACCCAGTAGTTCCTGAATAGCGCGCAGGTCGGCGCCGTTACCCAGCAGGTGCGTGGCGTAGGAGTGGCGCAGCGCGTGCGGCGTGGTGCCTTCGGGCAGGTTCAGTCGAACCCGCAGTTCCTGCAGGCGCTTCTGGATCATCCGAGGCGACAGGCGACCGCCGCGGGCACCGCGGAACAGCTGCATGGTCGGATCTTCAGCGAAAGGACAGGCCTCGCGGTACTGCCGGATGGCATCCGCAACGGTGTTGAGGAACGGCACCTGCCGCACCTTGTTACCCTTACCGAGGATGGTCAGCGCGCCGGTTTCCTGCGCGCGGGTCACGTCGTCGGTGTTCAGCTCCAGCGCCTCGGAAATCCGCAGGCCACAGCCGTAGAGCAGCATCAGGATCGCGCGGTCACGCAGGTCGATCCAGCGGTCGCCGGGGCGACGGGTCTTGTCGTCGGCGAGGCTGTCAAAGGCCTTAAACAGGTCGGTGACCTCGGAAATGGTCAGCGCCTTGGGCACAACGGTTGGCTGCTTGGGGTTGCGGATCGACAGAACCGCGTCATTTTCCATGTAGCCCTGACGCGCGGTCCAGCGGAAGTAAGACCGCACAACCGACAGCGCACGGGCGATCGAAGCCGGCGACTTGCCGTCTTCGCTCTCGTGGCTGAGCCAGGCGCGCATATCGCGCGACGACAGGCTCTCCAGGTGATCACGGGTCAGCGTGGCGCCGACGTGATCGCTCAAGAATTCTACAAAGGCGCGCATGTCGCGCTGGTAGGCGTCCATGGTGTGACGCGATGCGCGGCGCTCGGTTTCGAGCCAGCCGACCCATTCCATGACTTTGGACGCTGTGTCGTTGTCCACGCGCGAGAGAGTGTCGGCCAAACGCCGCTGTTCTGGGGTGCTCATAGTCTGTCAAATTCCCGGCTGAGATAGCGCCAGCGGCGCCACACAAGATTGAAATAAGATCGTCGGCCTGTTCGGGAGAGAATGCTCCCGTTTCCCGTGTGCCAAAGGCGAGGACACCAGGCCGGCGTTGCATGCCGATGTTCAGGCGGTAGAGCGCGCAGGATTGCACCTCGTCCGCGTGATCGACAAAAATGATGGCTTCCTGCCCGGCAACCGGGGACAGGAGGCAGTCTTGATCGCCCATCAGGCGCTCGACCGACCCGGGGGTCAGCCGTCGGAACTGCTCGACGTGAAATTCGCCGGTTTCGTTCCGGTTGGCCTCGATGCCGAGGACAACGAAGGGCACTTCAAAACGGTGCCCGAAGGTATCCAGAATCGTGGCCACCACCGCCGGGATCGATGAAACCCGGATCAGCTGCAGGAAAACCGAGCGCAGTTCGTCTAAATGAGACTGATTTTCGCGCCCTGCCCTGATGAGACTGAGGTGGTTGGACTTGAGAGATTCATAGCGACGGCGGAAATGCGTCGCCTGAGCTGCGGAAAAGTCCACGACATTGTTCTCGTTCGACATGGCACGCGAAGCACTCTCCAGAAGCTCCGGATGGTCGGACAAAAATGTCGGGTTTTCCTGCAGGAAGGTCCGCACAGCGCCCGGCGAAAGCGCCGAACCTGCTTGGGTCGCTGAGGACAATCCGGCAGTCGCGCCACCGGTTATGTTCCCCTGGTTATTCATCATGGGCAAAATTTCCCATCACACCAATAAATGCGACAGACGCCAGCGCCTGCCTGTTTCAAATAAGCCGTGGCTCCGGTTTGAAATGCGGACCGTTACCACTTTGAGTTTCAGCTTGGAAATTGCTGTCAGGAAACTGAACGTTTGCAACTGCCGTGCCGAACCCGCGTAATCCATGCGCAATACAGCACAATTATGCTGTTTTCACACGATCCTCCCCCGAGGATTTATGTATCTAAACCTCTGTTATCAAAGGATAGATTGTCCTGTTTTGCCCCAATCCGACAAAAAGTCATCCAGACCTTTCGAAGTCAGCGGGTGCTGGTACATATCCCAGAGAACCCGCGGTGGCAGAGTGCCAACGTCTGCGCCCATTTCCGCAGCGCGCTCTACGTGGCGCGGCGAACGGATTGAGGCGACGAGAATTTCGGTGCTGTACTGCGGATAGGCGTCGTAGATGTCCTTGATGCTCTCGATCAGTTCCATCCCGTCCATCCCCATATCATCCAGCCGCCCGACGAAGGGCGAGATGAAGGTCGCGCCAGCCTTGGCAGCGAGCAGGGCCTGAGCCGCAGAGAAGCAGAGGGTGACGTTCACCATGGTGCCCTGTGAGGACAGGGTCTTGCAGGTGCGCAGGCCGTCGACGGTCAGCGGCACCTTGACGGCGATGTTGTCCGCGATCTTGGCGAGCTTCTGGCCTTCTTCGATCATGGTGTCGTAGTCGGTCGCTGTCACTTCAGCCGAAACCGGGCCGGGAACGAGGTTCGCAATCTCCTTGGTAACTTCAAGGATGTTGCGCCCGGACTTGGCGATCAGCGAAGGATTTGTGGTGACTCCATCGACCATTCCCGTGACAACGAGTTTCTCCAGCTCGGTCACATCGGCCGTATCCACGAAAAAGCGCATTAGATGCCTCAAAATATGATAATCAAATATGCGCTGAAATTGCGCGACTCAAATATGCGTGCCTACATAACAAATCGGCCCGGTAATGAAATCATATAACTTGAACTTCACCCCATAACCAGCTGCAATCTAACAGTTCCGTTGCATGACTACAACACGAATCTCCGTTTTATTACCACTTCCCTTCCCCGGACCCTTTGATTATGCGGTCCCCGAGGGAACATATTTGTAACCCGGAAATGTGGTTCGAGTCCCCCTTGGGCCGCGAACGGCGCTGGGCGTGGTCTGGGACCGGGACGAGACCGCCTCAGAGGTCGATGAATCCAAGTTAAAAGCCATTACACAGGTCCTATCGGCCCGGCCCATCCCCGACTTCCATCGCAAATTCGTCGACTGGGTCGCGCGCTACACCCTGAGCGCGCCGGGGGCCGTGCTGCGGATGACCCTGTCTGCGCCCGATGGCCTGCTCCCTCCCACGGCGGAGCGCTGGGTCCGGCTCGCCCCCGACCAGAGCCCGCCACAGGGCTACCGTGCCACACCCGCCCGCGCCAAAGTACTCGCCCTGCTCGGCGACAGCCCGGAGAGCGCGCTGCGCCGACAGGCCGCGATCCAGCGCAGCGGCGTTTCACCCACAGTAATCGACGGCCTGATCAAACTCGGCCTCGTTGAAGCCTTCGAGCGTCGCCCCCGTGGGCGCTGGCCAGTGCCAAAGCTGCGCCGTGACACCTTCGAGCTGAGCGAGGGACAACAGGAAGCCGCCAACCGGCTGGTCGCCGACCATGCGCAGGGCTTTGGCGTCTCCCTGATCGACGGGGTTACCGGGTCGGGTAAGACCGAGGTTTACTTCGACGTGCTCGACCGGCTGCTCGCCGACCCGGCGAACACGGGACAAATTCTGGTCATGCTGCCGGAAATCGCACTGACCGGGCAGTGGCTCAGCCGCTTCAAGCAGCGTTTTGGCTGCGCCCCGGCGCTCTGGCACTCGGATCTGACCGGCAAGCAGCGCGCTGAGACCTGGCGTGCGGTCGCCGAGGGCGAGGCCCGGGTCGTCGTTGGCGCTCGATCGGCGCTGTTCCTGCCCTTCCGCGAGCTGGAGATGATCATCCTCGACGAGGAGCATGACGGCAGCTTCAAGCAGGAAGACGGCGTGGTCTATCAGGCGCGGGACATGGCCGTGGTCCGGGCGAATATCGCCGACTGCCCCATCGTGCTGGCCAGCGCCACGCCCTCGCTGGAAACCGTGCTTAATGCCAACGAAGGCCGCTACCAGCGCCTGATCCTGCCCAGCCGTCACGGCGGGGCGACCATGCCGACGGTGTCGGTGATCAACCTGCGCGAGGACCGGCCCGAGCGCGGCACCTGGCTGGCGCCGACGCTGGTCGAGGCCGTCGAGAAGCGTTTGGCGGCAGGTGAACAGAGCCTGCTGTTCCTCAACCGCCGGGGCTATGCGCCGCTGACGCTGTGCAATGCCTGCGGCCACCGCTACAAATGCCCATCCTGCGATGCGTGGCTGACCGAGCACCGGCTCGCGCGGCGGCTCGTGTGCCACCATTGCGGCTTCCAGTCCAAGTCCAACAACACCTGCACAGCCTGCGGCGAGGAAGACTCGCTGGTCGCCTGCGGTCCCGGGGTCGAGCGCGTGGGCGAGGAAGTCGTCCGGCGCTTCCCGATGCCCGCGTCGCCATCGGTTCCTCGGACACCATGCAGCGGCATTCCATCCGCGAGCTGATCCAGGCGGTTGAGCGCGGTGAAATCGACATCCTCGTCGGCACCCAGATCCTCGCCAAGGGCTACCACTTCCCAAACTGACACTGGTGGGCGTGGTCGACGCTGACCTCTCGCTTTACGGCAGCGATATCCGGGCGAGCGAAAAAACCTTCCAACTCCTCCACCAGGTCGCGGGTCGCGCCGGACGGGCCGAGATCCCGGGCGAAGTCATGCTGCAGACCCACGAGCAGGACCATCCGGTGATGCAGGCGTTGATCGCCGATGAGCGTGACGTCTTCTACGACACCGAACTGGGTCAGCGGGAGATGATGGCCCTGCCCCCCTTCGGCCGACTGGCCGCGGTGGTGGTCAGCGACCCGGACGAAGACCGCCTCGACGCCTTCTGCCGGGAACTGGTCCAGCGTCAGCCGCGTGAGCCCGAGGATGTCGATGGCGTGAAGGTGCTGGGCCCTGCGGCCGCCCCGATCGCCGTGGTCCGGGGCAGGCACCGGCGGCGGTTTCTGGTACGCGGTGCGCCGGGGGTGCGGCTCCAGCCCTACCTTGCCCGCTGGCTGGGGGGGCTGAAAACGCCGGGCGCGCTGCGGATGCGGGTCGATATCGACCCCTATTCCTTCCTTTGAGGCAGGCACCAGCGGCGGATCAGGCTGGAAATACCCCTCAATCCGCCAATTCGCCCCAAGATGTCACAGAACGCCAGCGTCTCTGACCAGATTTCGCCTTAAATCGCCCCCAACTAAGGGTCGGTTTCATACAAAGGCGATTTTGAAATGCGCTTCCTCCTTGCCCCCTGCTGCTGCTGGCCGTTGCTGCGAGCAGTTCTCTGGCAATTGCTGCCGTTACCGTGTTCCGTGCACCCGACCTGCTCAACACCAGCCCGGACCAGGTGCAGGTGCTGATGCTCAGCGGGCCGTCGCTGGCCTTTGTCCCTGACGAGCAGCGCCTGCGGCTGGCCGCGACCAACCACGACAGCGGCCTGTCGATGCAGCACAGCTTCGATCTCGAGCGGATCGATCTCAGCGAGTCCGAACTGCGCGGCCTGAAGCAGGAAAGCGGCGAGAGCCTGTGGCTGTATCGGATCGCTGAAGACGATCACCAGCGATACCAGCTGGTGCAACAGCGGTTGAACCGCTGGGGCCGGCCGGGGGTGCGAGCGGACTACAGCCTCGACCTCGACGTGATCGTGGCCGGGTGCCTGCTGCCCGATGCGCAGGACAAGACCGGCAATGCCGACAAAGCCGGGGCCTTCTGGGTCAGCCTTGACGATGGCGGTAATTTCGAAGCCCTCGCCCACCACCAGTACAACGGAGAGCGCGCGGGCGGCGGTCAGCTGCTGCTCGATCCGGGCGAGGAAGTCCGCAGCCTCGACCAGCAGATGCTCAGCGGTCTAAAGGGTCTGCACCCGGCGCTTCAGCTGTGCTGAGTCGGCGGCAGCAGCCAGCAGGGTGAGCGACGGCTCAGCGTCGTTCTGCCAGGGCGCGTCCATCACCACCGTGCCGCAGTTGTCGGTCTTATCCCAGAAGCCTTCGACCAGCCCCAGCCCGGCCTCAGCCTGCACCTGCCGGGCCGGAACCGGGCTGTGATGAACCCCGGTTTCGAGAATGTCCTGACACTGCTGGTGAATTCCACCGCAGAGGATCTCTACCTCGGTCAGAAAAGCGTCAGCGCGGAACGCCCAGACCCCGGCGGGGCGGCGTCCGCCCTGCGATGCGGCTGAGCGTCGGCGCAGGGGCATGGGCAGCGCGCGCCGCTCGCTGAAGGCGTTCTCCACACCCGGAATGGCATGATCAGCGCCCGGACAGTCTCTGCCGAGGCGGACAATCTCCGTATTCCGGCCGGTCCGCGCCAGCGCCACGGCACTGCGAACCGCGTGGCGCCACGCCAGCGTCGGCACGGCACAGCGTGAACCATCCAGCAGCAGAACCACGGCGTCCCGGGCCAGCGCCTGCGCGCGCAGTGCTACGTTTATCGCCGGAACCAGCCGGGGCCGCTGCCCCGATTCCATCGGCAGCACCCGCGCCGTGCCATAGCCCTCCTCACGCAGAAAGGCCCGTAGCGCGTCGTCACCCTGCCCCTCTGCGCCACCGGACAGGACGGGGCCGAGGGCGATGGGCAGCACGGGGGTATCGGGCTTGGAAACGAGGGTCAGCATAGGGGCCTTGGCTCCGTGTTGTATCGGGTTGAGGGGACGCGACAACGGTATGTCGCGGATCACGCCCTGAACTACGCAAACGCGGTGCCACGCGATAAGGGATTGAAATTGCTGTTTTTCCCCTTCCGCGAGTGCTATTTTTTTGGCTTAAATGAAGAACAAACGTCTCAGAGACGGGAGTCACGTCAAAATGAAAGATGCGCCAACAGCGCCCCGGAAACGCAAAAAGGCCCCGGCAATGCCGAGGCCCTTTGAGCGTCTGATTAACAAATGGCGCGAGTGACGGGGCTCGAACCCGCGACCCCCGGCGTGACAGGCCGGTACTCTAACCAACTGAGCTACACCCGCGCGATTTGTGAGGGGTAAGTAGCCCCGCAATTGCGCGTTGTCCATAGCAAAAACGTCAATCCGGGCTCTCTGCCCGGCCCGTGCACAGCAGCCGCGCAGGGATCGTATCGGCGCCTGCCTCAGAAAGGAAAACCATGAGACCACTCTCGAACCGGCTCTGCGCCGCTCTGCCAACCCCGACCGTAGCGCTGGCGGTGCTGCTGACGGCGCTCGGTGGTCTGAACGTCGGCGTTACCGCCGCCCTTCGCCTCGCCCCTGACCCAGAGCTTTCTGATCGGCTTTAACGAGGAGGCGAGCCACTTCGCCTTCGTCACCTATCAGACCTCCGAGGTCGAGCAGACCGGCTCGGCCGTGCTCTACGTGCTCGAATTGGAGGGGGATCGCTACGTCGGCGGCACCCCGCGCGGCTACGGCGGCATGCAGCTCGACGCCGCGGGCGACATCATCAGCAACACCGAAGACGGGGTTGCCGCCCTGCGTGCAGCGCTGACCGAGCCGGGGTCTCCCCTCACCCGCTTCGGCATCGAGCTGGGAACTATCGACCGCTTTACCTGCACGCCCCCGGTGAAGTCGCAGCCGAAGCCCCGGCGAAGGCACAGGCGCTGATCGTTGACGTGCCCGGCCGGGCGTCCGGGCGACGTGGTGCTGGAGATCGAGAGCTTTGACCTGCCCGGCGCGGGTCTGGGGGACGGGCTGAGCTGCCGCGATATTCTGGGCAATGCCGAGGCGCGGGGCTATGCGCTGACCCTGCGCCGGGATCAGGGCGCCGTGCGGCAGGTCCACCGTGACCGCAGCCTGCCCCGTTCGCGCCGCTGCCCGACCCACTACGGCATCGCGGCGCTGGTTCTACCCTTTAACAGCCCGGGCGCAACGTCGGCGGATGCCGTGGCGGTGATCCGCTACAGCTTCCCGGGCTTTGAAGGGCCGGGGATGGGTTATCTCGCTCTGCCTGTGCCGCTCGAATAGCGGGGCTGAGCGCACCGCTGTCGCGCCGCAGGTGACCCGCCGGAGATTTGCGCCTAAACTGGCGTCTATGACGACTTCAGACACACTCCACATCATCGGCGGCGGGCTGGCTGGCTCGGAAGCTGCGTGGCAGGCCGCGCAGGCTGGCCAGCGCGTGGTTCTGCACGAGATGCGCCACGAGGGCGTTCGTTCCACCGACGCCCACCAGACCGACCAGCTGGCCGAGCTGGTCTGCTCCAACTCCTTCCGCTCGGATGACGCCGAGGCCAATGCGGTCGGTGTGATCCACGCCGAGCTGCGCCTATCAGGTTCACTGATCATGGCCAAGGGCGACGAGCACGCGGTCCCCGCTGGCGGCGCGCTGGCCGTCGACCGCCACGGTTTCAGCGGCGCGGTTACCGAGGCGATCGAGGCGCACCCGCTGATCGAGCTCAGCCGAGAGGAAATCGACGGCTGGCCACCCGCTGACTGGAAACAGGTGATTATCGCCACCGGGCCGTTGACCTCAGACGGGCTGTCTAAGGCAATCCTCGAAAAAACCGGCGAAGAGCACCTCGCCTTTTTCGACGCCATCGCCCCGATCGTGCTCGCGCATTCGATCAACCGCGAAATCGTCTGGGCGCAGTCGCGCTACGACAAAGGCAACGCCACCGACTACCTCAACTGCCCCATGGACGAGGCGCAGTACAACGCCTTCATCGACGCCATCCTCGAAGGCGAGAAGACGGATTTCAAAGAGTGGGAGGCCAACACCCCCTACTTCGAAGCCTGCCTGCCGATCGAGATCATGGCCGCGCGTGGGCGGGAGACGCTGCGCTTCGGGCCGATGAAGCCCGTGGGTCTGACCGACCCGCGCACCGGCAAGGCCGCCCACGCGGTGGTGCAGCTGCGCCAGGACAACCGGCTGGGGACGCTGTGGAACATCGTCGGCTTCCAGACCAAGCTGAAATACGGCGCGCAGGCCGACGTGCTGCGCATGATCCCCGGGCTGGAAGCGGCTGAATTCGCGCGTCTGGGCGGGATCCACCGCAACAGCTTCATCCGTTCCCCCGTGCTGCTGGACGAGCAACTGCGGCTGCGCGCCGATCCGCGCGTGCGCTTCGCCGGGCAGATTACCGGGGTTGAAGGCTATATCGAGAGCGCGGCCATCGGCATGCTCGCCGGGCGGCTGGCCGCCGCCGAGATGGCGGGACGGGCCTGCCCCCTGCCCCCGCCAGAGACCGCTATGGGTGCCCTGCTCGGGCACCTGACCAACAATGCCAACCCCGACACCTTCCAGCCCATGAACGTGAACTTCGGGCTGTTCCCGCCCCCGCCGCCCTTCGAGATCACCGCCAACGGCAAGAAGCGGAAGATCAAGGGCCGGGACCGGAAAACCCTGCTCGCGCGGGGCGCCTTGCAGGCCTATCCGGACTACGAGCAAGGCTACCAGTCGAGCCTGATGACGCAGGAGGCTGCCTGATGCACCCCATCCAGATCCATCCGCTGAAGACCCTGACCACCCTCGGCGCCGCAGGCTTCGGGCTGAGCGCCCTGATCCTGACCGCGGCTCCGTCAGCGGCTCAGGGCGACAACGCGCTGACCACCCCGACCCCCGGTTCAACCTTTGACTACGCCTGGGACTACGGCCAGATCGACCGCTTCACGGTGCTGTCGGTCGAAGGCGACCGGCTGCGCTATCGCCTCGATTCAGACTACGAGGGCGACGGCGAGTTCGATGACTGGTCGATCCAGTTCTACCAGCTCGGCGGGCGGCTCTGGCTGTCGTCGCTCAATCCTGAATACGCCATCGTTTATGCACCGGTCGCCGGCGACGCCATGCCCACCGAGATCAACGACGGCGACCGGTTTATCGGCCGGTTTACCCAGTTCGCCTCCGACGGCTTTGTGGACTGGAGCGGCACCTTTGACGAGGTCCAGACGACCTGCGACTACAGCTACCCGGCCGAGCCCTACCAGACCGATTTCGGTGAAACCCGCACCATGGTCATGGCCTGCGAAGACGTGCCGGTCTACGCCGACGGGGTGGCTTCGACCGACCCCGAAGATGTCTACACCTACAGCGAAACATGGTCGCTGGAGCTGGGGATGCCGGTGACGCAGTCTTTCGACATCGACCCGAAGACCGGCGCCGCCGACAGCGTCTCGCGGCTGGTGGATTTCGACCTGCGCTGAGCCGCCGCCGCGTCGCCGCGCCTCAGCCCTGCTGAACAGCGACGATAAGCGGGTTGGCGATCCGCGCCTGAAACCTTACATCTAACCCACAGAACGCCGTCATTCGGCATGCAGATACTGGAGAGACAGACAATGGCAGCCCCTTTTGAGCTTCCGGCCCTTCCTTACGACGACACCTTCCTGGCGCCGGTCATCGGTCAGCAGACCGTGCAGCTGCACCACGGCAAGCACCACGCGACCTACTTCGCCAAGCTGAACCCGCTGGTCGAAGGCACCGATATGGCCGACATGTCGCTGGAAGAAGTCGTCCGCGTTTCCTTCGGCAAGGCCGACCTCAAGGGCGTGTTCAACAACGCCGGTCAGGCCTGGAATCACATCTTCTATTGGAACCAGTTCGCAGGCGGCGCTTCGGGCGTCTCCGGCAAGCTCAAGGAAATGGCTGAGCGCGATTTCGGCTCCGTGGACGGCATGATGGATGCGATCGTCAACACCGGCGCCGGCGTCTTTGGCTCGGGCTGGTCGTGG
The DNA here is from genome assembly GCA_038141425.1 of Rhodospirillaceae bacterium. Taxonomy (GTDB): domain Bacteria; phylum Pseudomonadota; class Alphaproteobacteria; order UBA7985; family UBA7985; genus UBA7985. Next base: position 233,162 of record JAYQIC010000001.1, read on the forward strand.
CTGGCGCTGAGCGACGGCAAGCTGGTGACGCAGGGTGTCCCCGGTGGTGAGAACCCGCTGGCGCACGGCGCGACCCCGCTGTGCGGCATCGATGTCTGGGAGCACGCCTACTACCTCGACTACCAGAACCGCCGCCCGGACCACATCAAGGATGTGCTGGAAAAGCTGGTGAACTGGTCGTGGGTCGGCGAACGCCTCGAAGAAGCGCTCTGAACCGCAGCCGGCACGACACCACCGACACCGCCTCAGACCTTCTGATCAGGGGCTGAGGGCGACTATTTCCGCAGCCGCCGGGTTTTTCGCATACGTGCGTTAAACTCAGGCGGCTGTTTTCGTATCCACGCGATAAAGCCCTTAAAGTCCGGGTGCGCCGCCAGCGCGCTCGGGCGCTGGAGCTCGGGGTCGCGGGCCAGCTCCTTGGCGGTGAACAGCGCGTGCACCTGCTTGTGACAGATGCGGTGCACCCACAGCGCATGCTCAGGCCCGCCGCCTTCTGACTTGGGCAGGAAGTGGTGCTTGTCGATGCTCGGCCCCTTGAGCAGGGGGCGGGTGCAGATCGGACAGTCGCCGAGGTAGCGCGGGTCGGCGCGGTGCGCGCTGAAGCGATCCTTGGGCTCAGCCATAGCGACCCCGCAGGCGTGCCCACGTCAGGCGCAGCGGGAAGGTGCGCGCGACCGTCTCTGGTGCTGGCAGCGCCAGCGGGTCGGCGCCAGCCGCCTCAGCCGCGGTGATCAGCGCTCGTGCCGCCAGCCCGAAACGGAGGACGGGCAGCGCTTCTTTCCGCGGTCGGGGCAGCAGCTCGAGGGCTCGGTCGAGGTGGAAGGCCGCCTGCCCGCACAGTTCCCCGCCCAGCCGGGCGCGGTCCTCCGACGGCATCTGCTCCAGCTCTCTGCCCTCGGGTCCCGACAGCAGCTGCCGGCCTCGTGCCGCCGCGATCCCGGCGCTGAACAGCACCTGCATCATCCCGAACCCGGCGCCGACGTGATTGGCGGCGTGGTGGTGAGCCTCATCAGTGATCGACAGCAGCTGCAGGCAGACCCGCAGCTGGTTGCCCCATCGGGCGGTCGCGTCGGCGCGGAGTGCTTCGATATCGGCGTAGGGCCGAGGCTCGAGATCAAGGCTGTGGGCGTCGATAAAGGCCCGCACCAGCCCGGGCGCCGGGCGGACGTCTGCGCCCTGTACAGCCTCGTGGAACGCCATGACCGCCGGGTGCGCACGCGGGCTTCCGGTGCCGGTATCGAGTGCTTCGAGAGCCGCGTCAGACCACCATTTGAGCCGGATCTCACCCAGACCCGGTTCCGAAACCTTACCCGGCGCCAGCGAGACCTCGTGGGCAAAGCGCAGCCACGCTTTGACCCGCGATGCGGCGTCGGGGTGGGCTTGCAGGATCAGGACGGCGAAGGGGTTCACGGCGGTTTCCGGGGGCGTCTGGGGTTCGCGGTCGCCTCAGACCGGCAGCAGCACGGCGGCTGCGCGGCGGTCTTCGGTTACCAGCACGTTGAAGGAGCGGCAGGCCGCTCCGGTGTCCATGGGGTCAAAACCGATGCGGTGACGGTCGAGCAGTTCCATGACCTCGGGCGGCAGAAACGCCATATGCTCGCCGGTGCCGAAAATCACCACGTCGAGCTCGTCAGCGCGATCAACCAGCGGCTGCAGCACGGCCGGGGTCAGATCATCCATACTGGCAGCCGAGATCGACAGCGCCTCGGTTTCGAGCACGATCAGCCCGCCTTCGCGGCGCTCACCGTTGATGCGGAAGCCGCCGTCGCCGTAGCCGTCAACGACGACCCGGCTTTCGCGGATATGCGGTGTGATGTCCATGACCCGGATATGGCCCGCGCGTTGGGGTTTGGGAAGGCCGCTGCGCGGTTATTTCCGACCCAGCGGGCGCTTCTTCTTGGTCTTGCGGGTCCGTCTGCGACCACCCTGAACCGGGCCATCGTTTTCAGGATCCTCGGGCAGGATCATTTCCGCCTCGACCGGCCGCTCCTCACCATCATCGGTGCGGACACGTGCGCGGATCTCGTCGTCGTCGATCTGGGTCACGGCAGCGGCGAGCTGGGCGGCGTAGTCGTCCTCATCGTCGTCGACAATCTTCTTGTCGAAGGCGCGGGCCGACAGCCCCATGACCACCAGCAGCGGCGTGGCGAAGAACAGCGACGAGTAGGTCCCGATCACCACGCCCCACATGAGCGCGATGGTGAAGTCGCGGATCACCAGCGGGCCGAAGGCGAACAGCGCAAGCAGGGCCAGCAGCGTGGTCAGCGAGGTCATCAGCGTCCGCGACAGCGTCCGGTTCAGGGCGATGTTGAGCACGTCCATGACCGGGCGCTCGTTGTAGCGTCGCATTTCCTCGCGCGCGCGGTCGAAGACCACCACGGTATCGTTGATCGAATAGCCGGCGATTGTCAGGATCGCGGCGACCGTCGGCAGGTCGAAGGTGAACTGGAACACCGCGAACAGGCCGATGGTGGTGATCACGTCGTGGGTCAGGGCCAGCAGGGCCGCGATGGCGAACTGCCACTCGAAGCGGAACCAGATGTAGGCGGCGATGGCGAGCAGGGCCAGCGCGGTGGCCAGTGCGCCCTTCTGCGCCAGCTCTCCGGAGATCTTGGAGCCGACGTTCTCGACCCGGCGATACTCGACGCTGCCGTTGACGAATTCGACGTTGCCCTCGGTCGCTGCGGCCTGTGCCAGCTCGAGGTCTTCACCGTCCAGCTTGGGTGGATAGAGCTCGCGTACGGCTTGCTTGATGGCGCTGACCTGCGCGATTTCCTCGTCTTCGGTCGATGCGCTCGGGGTGGCGAACACCACCTTGGCGTCGCGATCGGAGCCAAAGGCCTGCACCTCCGGCGTGCCGTAGCCCAGCGCGCTGAGGTCGTCTTTGACAGCATCGATCGAAATGGCTTCGCTGAAGCGCAGGTCGAACAGCAGCCCGCCCTTGAAGTCGATGCCGAGGTTCAGCCCGCGGGTGAAGAACATCCCCACCGAGCCAATGATGAGCACCAGCGACAGCACCAGCGTAATCCGGCGCAAGCCGAGAAAGTCGATTTTGCTGTCCTGCGGGAAAAGTCGGATCAGAGGGAACATGAGCGCGCCTCCCTCCCTTACATCGGTAGCTTCGACGGCCGGAAGGCGTCGAGCCACAGGTTAATGAGCAGGCGGGTCAGCAGCAGCGCGGTGAACATGGAGGTCAAAATCCCCATGGTCAGCGTGATGGCAAAGCCCTGGATCGGCCCGGTGCCGAAGGCAGCGAGCAGGATAGCCGCGATCACTGTCGTCAGGTTGGCGTCCAGAATGGTTGAGAATGCGGCACCGTAGCCGCCCGCAACCGCATCTCCGGTATCCAGCCCGGCACGGGCTTCCTCACGCACACGCTCGAACACCAGCACGTTGGCATCGACCGCCATGCCGACGGTCAGCACGATCCCGGCGATCCCGGGCAGGGTCAGGGTCGCACCGAACAGCGACAGCAGCCCCAGCAGCAACACGAGGTTCACCACCAGCGCGACGTTGGCCATCATCCCGAACAGACCATAGGAAAAGGCCATGAACACCAGCACCAGAACCATGGCGACAAGACAGGCGATGGCACCAGAACGAATGCTCTCAGCCCCCAGTCCGGGGCCGACCACGCGCTCTTCGATGCTCTCGACCTCTGCCGCCAGCGAACCGGTGCCGAGCAACGTGGCAAGGGTCTTGGCCTCGTTGAACTCGAAACCACCGCTGATCTGCACCGCGCCGGTATTGATGGCTTCGTTGACGTTCGGCGCGGAAATCACCTCTCCGTCGAGCACGATCGCCAGCCGCTCACCGATGTTGTTACGGGTACAGTTGGCAAAGTCCTTGGTGCCGCGACTGTTGAGCGTGAAGGTTACGGCGATGCCGCGCTCGGCGTCTACGCCCGTACCCTGAATATCGGAGCCGTTCACACATTCCTGCCGCTCGATCAGGTACTGCACCGGCTGCTCGCCGGGTGCCAGCACACGCTCGCTGTCGGGCAGGAGCATGAACAGCGTCTCATTGGGGTTCCGGGTCGCCCCGGCCTGGCTGACGATGTGGATGCTCAGCTCGAGCTTTTCGAGATACTCATCGATGTTGGAGACCCCGGGAACCTCGATCAGGATGCGGTCTTCGCCCTGGATCCGAATGCTTGGCTCGGTCAGACCGAAAGGCGTCGATCCGGCGCTCGATGGTATCACGGACCGACTGAACGGTTTCCTGCTTGACCACCTCGAAGGCCTCATCGCCGATCCCGACGGTCAGCACGGCCCCATCATCGGTGTAATTCGCGGACGGGAACTGCTCGCGCAGGATCTCGCGTGCACCCAGCATGGCGGTCTCGTCGCGGAACTGGAAGCGGACGTTGGTGTCGGAGGCAATGGCGCGGAGGGCCACACCCTGATCCCGTAGGGTGTTGGAGCCGATGCGCTGGACGTCCCGCATGTAGGACGCCTTGGCATCATCCAGATCGACCCGCACCAGGCGGTAAGACCCGCCTTGCAGATCCAACCCCAGATTGACCTGAAACTGCAGGAACGGCGCAGGCACGTAGGACTGAGGCTGGTTATTGTCGTCGTAGGTCGTACGCGGGAACAGGTTCGGCGCAGCAAAGTAGAGCCCGGACAATACGACCAGCCCCACCAGTACGGGTTGCCACCAACGGGTATAGCTCATTCGCTTACGCCTCTTTGTCCAATGCCGTTCAGGATCGGGGACCTCCGGGGCCCACCGGGCCCCTAGTTGTTCTTGCTGCGGGCGGCTTTCTTGCTCTCAGCCTTTTCGATTGCCTCTTCCGCACGCTTTTCCTGCGCGGTGATGTTCATGGTCACGGCAGCCGGGTCGACTTCCACGATCACGCTCTCGCCCATCTCCACGCGAAAGTAACGCTCATCCTTGTGCTTGAGCTTCACGCGGAAGCCGGAGTTGAGCATCAGGCTGTCGCCGGGCTGCGATCCTTCAATCATCTCGCGCTGCTCGCGCGCACGGCGGCGCTGGGGGCGGATCATGAAGAACCACATGACCACACCGATCATGCCGAACATCAGAACCATCTGGATCAGCTGGCCGTTGGCGCTTGCGGTCTGGGCACTCGCAAGGCCCGGCAGGGCGAGGAGTGCAGCGGCGGTCATCAACGCCGATTGAAACTTGGTTGCGCGTGTCATCGTCTCTATTCCACTTGTTATTCGTTGCACGGACCGGCGGTATAGCCGCTCCGGCACTTTCCCGCTGGTCAGCGGCGTTGCGCGGACTATACAGATCAGGACCCATAAAGCCACGCCTGCAGTCCCCAGCACGCATGCGACACCTGCAAGGCTTTGCGGCCTATATGGGCGGTCGATGGACGCTGCGCCAGTCACGTTGGTATCACAGACGCTGGAACTGTCCGGCGGAGCAAGGCGGCAGAACCGGTCGCAGAACAAGGGAGAACCCGGCGATGAGCAACGAAACGCTGCAGGCTGAACTGGCAACAATCCGGGAGACGCTGCAGTCTCTGACCGCGCATTTCGCCCCCGACGCCGCCCCGGTAGAGGCCACAGATGTTGCCGCGGCCAGCGCCTTTGTCTGGCGGCCGGAACTCCACCGGCTCGAACCGGTGCCGCGTGTGGCCCGTATCGACCTTGACCTGCTGCTCGGGATCGAGCGCTCGCGCCGCACACTGCTGGAAAACACCCTGCGCTTTGCCCAGGGCCGTCCGGCGAACAACGCCCTGCTCTGGGGCGCGCGCGGCATGGGCAAGTCCAGCCTGATCAAGGCCGTTCACGCCAAGATCGTCGAGGCCGGTGGCCTCGACCGCCCGCTGCTGCTGGTCGAGTTGGCGCGCGAGGATATCGCCACGGTCGGGCGCCTGCTCACCCATCTGGCCGGTCTGGAGGCGAACACGCTGCTGTTCTGCGATGATCTGTCTTTTGACTACGACGATGCCGCCTATAAGTCGCTCAAGACCGTGCTCGATGGCGGTCTCGCCGGGCGGCCACAGAACGTGCTGTTCTACGCGACCTCGAATCGGCGCCACCTGCTCCCCCGCGATATGATGGAGAACGAGCAGCGCGCGGCGATCCATTCCAGCGAAGCCATCGACGAGAAGGTTTCGCTCTCAGACCGCTTCGGGCTGTGGCTGGGCTTCCATCGCTGCGATCAGGATACCTTTCTGGCCATGGTCAGCGGCTACATCGACCATGCCGGGGTCAGCGCAGACGCCGACCAGATCCGGGCCGAGGCGATCGAATGGGCCGCAACCCGGGGCGGGCGTTCGGGCCGCGTGGCCTGGCAATTTGCGCAGGACTTCATCGGTCGGCACCAGTAGGCTGCCGATCCGTCAGTCAGGCGTTCTGATGTTGGATCAGGCCGTTTTGCGCAGGCTAGAAGCGCAGCACCTTGAGCGGGTCGACGGGTTTACCCTCGCGGCGGACTTCGAAGTGCAGCTGTGGGCGGGAAACATTGCCCGACACACCGACGTGTCCCAGAACCTGCCCGGCCTGCAACTGCTGCCCCTCACCGACGATCAGGCTGTCGAGGTGGGAGTAGGCTGAAACCCACTCGGCGTCGTGCTGGACCAGCACCAGATTACCGAACTTTTCCAGCTCATCGGACGCGAAGATCACCACGCCGGGCAGCGCGGTCGTGACCTGCTCCCCCTTGCGGGCAGCGATGTTGATGCCGTCGTTTACGAAACCACCCTCGCGCGGACCAAAGGTCGACAGCAGGCGACCCCGGACGGGCCAGTTGAAGACATTGGCGCCATCGCTGGACACACGTTCGGGCAGCAACACGGTCTCTTCACGCCGCACGGCAGGCAGCGGCGCAAAGGTGCGCGCGCCGGAGAGGTGGACCCGGGTGACGCTGCCCTCGTCCTCAGGCACGGCCGGAACCAGCACAGGGACAGGCGCGGTCGCACCGCCCACATCGGTCAGGCGCAGGGGTTCATTCGCTGGCGCAGGCGGGCGCGGCGATGGTACTGGCGGGACAAAGCCGGGGGCCTGTCCGAAGGTCGGTGCGGTGACAGTCAGCGCACCAGCAGCAGAAGCAGACGTAGAAGCCGCCTCCGCCGACGGCGTCAGCACGGTGGACATCGGCGGGGCCGTGGGAATGCGCAGCACCTGCCCGAGACGGACGGCGTAGCTGGCATCGAGACCATTGGCCGTGGCGAGGTCATCCAGCCGGATGCCGTATTTGGTGGCGATGCGGTAGGCGGTTTCTCCCCGCTGGACCACGTGCTGGCGCAGGGCGACGGGGTCAGTGGCCAGCGGTGCCTGCACCGCGACAGCGAGGTGACGCGCGGCCTGCGCGTCCATGCCGGCATCGGCGGAGCGCAGCGGCACGTGCAGGGTCTGGCCAGTCACAATCCGGCCCGCCTCACCCAGCCCATTGAGCTGGATCAGCGTGCGTTCACCAACCCGGAAGCGCTTGGCAATGCCGTAGAGGGTATCGCCGCGCAGGACCACGTAGATGCCTTCGGCGTTGACCAGTCCTTTGGCCGTTTTGTGGGCGGGATAGACGCTGTTCCAGTCGGCCGCGACAGCGCCGAGCTGCTGCTGCGCGCCTGCGGGCTTGGAAGCAACCAGGCCCAGCACGATGAACAGGCACAGCGTCAGCGTCAGCACTGGCATCAGGCCGAGGCTGCGAAAATGGCTGTGATCGGTGTCGGACCGCGCGCGAAACAGCGCAGCAGTGCCCGGAAAGGTGCCCAAGCGGACCCGTGAAATATGGGTCATGGTCAACGCCTCAATTCCTCTGGAATGTCGTCTTCTGAAATCAATAAAATTTATGCGCCCCGAAGGGCCAAAACCCGAAGGCTTCAAAATATCTGCAATTCCTACACCGAATTACAGTGACGAATCAACTTTTGGCGACTCTATTTTCAAAGATTCATGTTCAATTACCGTAGTTTGCGAGCCTTTTTTATCAGGAATTCCCTGTAACATCGGGACAAATCTGACCTCGGTGAAGCGTTCCTCGAACAGGCCCGCCTTCGAGTTTGTAAATCGCATAAGGTATTGTGCGCCGTTTTCCAGCTCCAGCGGCATGACCAAGCGGCCACCTTCGGCAAGCTGGTTGACGAGGCTGGCGGGCACCTCGCGCGGCGCGGCGGTCAGGATGATGCCGTCGAAGGGCGCCTGCTCGCTCAGGCCCAGAAACCCGTCGCCCAGATGCACGGAAACATTGGTTACCCTGAGCCGGTCGAGCCGCTGCCGGGCGGCCTCGGCCAGATCCTTGTGACGCTCGATCGAGTGCACCAGCCCGAACAGATGGCTGAGAATCGCGGCCTGATACCCGCAGCCGGTCCCGATTTCGAGGATGCGCTTGCCCGCGCCCGGCTCCAGCAGCTGCGTCATCAGCGCGACCACAAACGGCTGGGAGATGGTCTGACCCATGCCGATGGGCAGGGTGACGTTCTCATAGGCCCTGTCGAGCATGGCGGCGGCGACAAAGTCTTCGCGCGGCACGAGGTCGAGCATGGCCCGCAGCACCCGGCTGTCGGTGATGCCCTGCAGCCGCAGCTGCATCCCCAGTTCGAGCTTGGCTTGTGCGAGTGGGCTGTCGAGGCTGCTGGTCGTCTCTGCGCCGGGTTCATCCCCGGTTGCCGTCCCGGTCGGGGTCCCTGCGGCCGGGCCGGGCGAGAGCCATTGACGCAAGCGACGGAGCACGGCGGCGCCTGCTCAGGCCTCGTCCTCGGCCATCCGCTCGATCAGATCGAGCTGGGTGCCGACGGACTCGAGAAAATCGGTGTGGTCGCACTTGAAGCGCAGCGGGGTGACGGAAATGCGCCCACCAACCACGGCAGCGACGTCGGAAACCGGGCTTCCCGGCGTGTTATCGCGCAGGTGTCCGAAGCTGTAGAACGGGCCTTCCTCGTCTTCGCCGGGGGTAAGGCCGATCTTGTCTTCCCGGAAGCCCTGCGGGACGACCAGCAGGCTTTCGACGCCCGTTTCCTGCGCCATGGCAGCGGGGAAGTTGACCGACAGCGGGATGGCATCGGGCACGCTGACCTGCATCACCTCGTCGAAGACCCGGTTCAGGTGCGCGTCCGCGACGCTCCAGTCCATGACCCCGCCGACCGTGTGCTGGGAAAAGGCGATGCCACGGATGCCGTGCATCGCCGCCTCCATGACGATCCCGCAGGTGCCGGAGTAGCCGATATCGGCGCCGGTGTTACCGCCGTGGTTGATCCCGGAGAGCACCAGATCGGGCAGGCGGTCATCGAAGAAGTGCTGCATTCCGACCATGAAGGTATCCAGCGGCGTCCCGGTGACGGCCGCGCGCTGCTCGCCCAGCTCCACCACCCGCAGCGGGGTCCGAAGGGTGATGCCGCGTGAGCGTGCCGACTGGTGGGTTGCCGGGGCAATGACCCAGACATCGTCGCAGTAGCGCCGGGCCAGCGCTTCCAGCCGCGCAAGGCCATCGGCGTCGATGCCGGCGTCGTTGGTGACCAGCACGCGCTTGCCCTTGAGCTGCGCAGCAACCGCCGGGTTCAGCCTGTCCCCCACCATCGACGACATCGATCAGTCCGCCGCGATCACGCTGAGGCCGCCCATGTAGGGCTGCAGCGGTTCAGGTACGGCGATCGAGCCGTCGGCCTGCTGATAATTCTCCATCACCGCGATCAGGGTCCGGCCAACCGCCAGTCCGGAGCCGTTCAGCGAGTGCAGGAACCGGGTCTGCTTGTCGGTCTTGGATTTGCAGCGCGCCTTCATCCGTCGCGCCTGGAAATCCAGCGTGTTCGAGCAGGAAGAAATCTCGCGGTAGGCATCCTGCCCCGGCAGCCAGACTTCGAGGTCGTAGGTCTTCGCCGCTGAAAAGCCAAGATCGCCGGTGCACAGCGTCACCACGCGGTAAGGCAGGTTCAGCACCTCAAGCACGCTTTCGGCACAGCCACGCATCCGCTCGAGCTCGTCCCACGAGCTTTCAGCGTCGCAGATGGTCACCATCTCGACCTTGTTGAACTGGTGCTGGCGGATCATGCCACGGGTATCGCGCCCCGCTGACCCGGCTTCGGAGCGGAAACAGGGGAGTAGGACACCATCCGCATCGGCAGGCTGTCGGTGTCGACGATTTTGTCGGCGACGATGTTGGTCAGCGGCACTTCAGAGGGCGGGATCAGGTAGTGACCCGAGTTGGTCTTGTAGAGGTCTTCTTCGAACTTGGGCAGCTGCCCGGTGCCGTAGAGGGCATCGGCGTGGACCAGATAGGGCACTTCCATCTCGGTCAGCGCGTTCTGCTCGATCTGCCAGTCGAGCATGAATTGGGCGATTGCGCGCTCCAGCCGCGCCAGCTTGCCGCGCAGAATGACAAAGCGGGCGCCGGACATATGCGCAGCGGTCTCGAAGTCCATCATGCCGAGCTCTTCACCCAGCTCGAAATGCTGCTTGGGTGTGAAATCCAGCGTAGCTGGCTCACCCCAGACCTTGACCCCAGCGTTGTCGTCCTCGTCTTCGCCGTCGGGCACGCTGTCATCAGGGCGGTTGGGCAGGCCGGCGAGCAGCTGGTTCAGCTTGGCCTCAGCGATGGCCTCGGCTTCCTCCAGCGCGGTCATCTGCTCCTTGATTTCGGCGACTTCGGCCTTGAGCGCGTCGGCGCGGGCCGTGTCCCGGTCCTTCATCGCGGCGCCAATCTCCTTCGACGCAGAATTACGGCGCGCCTGCAACTCACCGAGTTGGGTCTGAGACGATCGGCGGGTCTCATCCATCTCAAGCACCTGAGAGGAGAGGGAATCGAGGCCTCGGCGCTTGAGGGCAGCGTCAAACCAAGCCGGATTCTCCCGGATCGCACGGAGATCGTACATCGCTCTAACCTTTCATCTTCGCGGAGCGTCGTAGGGAAGCGCCACTATAGGCGGTTCAGCGCCGATGCCGACCTGTTTTTTCCGCGTGGCACGCCCTGCCCTACCGGGCTGCAACAACGCCAGCGCGGTTCTAGGTCAGGATCAGGATCAGGAGCAGGAGCGGGTTCAGGCCCCGAGCTTGCGCAGGATATCGCGGGAGATGATGTGGCGCTGGATTTCCGAGGTGCCGTCCCAGATGCGCTCGACCCGGGCATCGCGCCAGAAGCGCTCGATCGGCAGATCGCTCATCAGGCCCATACCGCCGTAGATCGAAATCGCCTCGTCGGTGACCCGCGCCAACATTTCCGAGGCATAGAGCTTGGCCGACGCAATCTCTCGGTTCGCCTCCAGCCCCTCATCCAGGCGCCAGGCCCCGGCCAGCGTCAGCCAGTCGGCGGCGTCGATCTCGGTGACCATGTCCGCAAGCTTGAACGACACACCCTGAAACTTGCCGATGGGCTGGCCGAACTGATGGCGCTCGGCGGCCCACTGGGTGGCGTGGTCGAACACCCGCCGCGCGCGACCGACACAGAAGGCTGCCACGGTCAGCCGGGTGGCGTAGAGCCACTCGTTCATCACCTTGAACCCGCCATGGATCTCGCCCAGCACCTGTGCGTTTGGCAGGCGGCAATCGTCAAAGGTCAGGATGCAGTTCTTGTACCCACGGTGGGAAAGCGAGTGATAGCCCTCGTTGATCTCGAAGCCCGGGGTGCCACGGTCGACGAGGAAGCAGGTGATCTTCTTCTTCAGCCCTTTGGGTGTGGCGTCGACGCCTGACGCCATGAACACGATGACGAAATCGGCGTGCTCGGCGCCGGAGATAAAGTGCTTGGTGCCGTTGAGCACCCAGTCGCCGTCGGGCTGCTGCACCGCCGTCGCCTTCATCCCGCGCACGTCCGAACCCGCATCCGGCTCGGTCATGGCCAGCGCGTCCATGCGCTCACCACGCACGGCGGGGAACAGGTATTTGTCGCGCTGCTCCCCCTCGCAGGCCATCAGGATGTTCTGCGGCCGGCCCCAGAAGTGGGTCAGCGCCATCGACCCGCGCCCCAGCTCGCGCTCGAGCAGGGTAAAGGTCAGGTGATCCAGACCACCGCCGCCGACTTCCTCGGGGAAGTTCGGGGCATAGAAGCCCATGTCCAGCACCTTCTGCTTCAGGCTCTCGCCCAGTTCCTGCGGCACGTAGCCGAGCTTTTCGACCTCGTCTTCGTGCGGGTAGATTTCGGCTTCGACGAAGGACCGGACGGTATCCACCACCATTTCCTGCTCGGGGGTAAGGCCGAATTGCATCTTGTCTGTCCTCTGTTTTCCGGGGGCTGACGGGGTCGGACCAGCGCGGGGCTAGACCAGCGTTCCCGCACCCCAGTTGTTGGCCTTGAGCGCGTGCAGGATGCCCACGAGGTTCTTGTCGCGCTGGCGTTCCAGATCGCGGGCGGTCAGGCCGCGCGCCTGCTCCTCCACACCGTCAGCGATGGTGTCGATCAGGGCGTCGTCCAGCTCCGGCACGTCCATCAGCTTGGTCCAGGGCCAGTGCAGCGAGGGTTTGAACATCTCGATGAAGGCGCGCATGCCGACCTCGCCCCCGGCGGTGTGGTAGGTCTGGAACAACCCCATCTGCGCCCAGCGCAAGCCAAAGCCGTAGCGGATGGCGTCATCGATTTCTTCGGTTGTGGCCACGCCGTCTTTGACCAGCCACAGCGATTCCCGCCACACCGCTTCGAGCAGGCGGTCGGCGATGAAGGCGTCGATTTCCTTGCGCACCTTGAGGGGCTTCATACCCAACGAGTCGAGGATTGCCGCGGCGCGATCCATCACGCCCCCGGCCGTCCCCTGCCCCGCGACCAGCTCCACCAGCGGCAGCAGGTAGACCGGGTTGAAGGGGTGGGCGACGATCAGGTTATCGGGCCGCTCCAGCCCTTCTTGGATCTTGGAGGGTAGAAGGCCACTGGTCGAGGTGCACAGGATGGCGTCGGCGGGCGCGGCGGCCGCGATGTCGGCGTGCACACGCTGCTTGAGGTCGAGGCGCTCGGGCACGGACTCATGCACGATCTCGGCACCGGCGACAGCCTCGGCCAGCGTGGCGTGGAAGCTCAGGGTGCCAGCCTCCGGCGCGACGCCGAACAGCATCTCAAAGGCCGCCGAAGCATTGGCGAGCACGTCGCCGATCTTGCGCTCGGCCTCCGGGTCCGGGTCGAACACGCGCACGTCGGCACCCCGGTGCAGGTAGCGCGCCGCCCAGCCCGCACCGATCACCCCGCCGCCGACGATGGCGACGACGGATGCCGCCGAGCGGCCCGGCTGACCCGCCCCAGTCATCAGCGCTTCACCAGCTTGAGGCGTTCGCGGACTGCGTCCGGGCCGATGATTTTCGCGCCCATGTTGGTGGCGATATCGGCCGCCCGCTCAACCAGCTGCGCATTGGTCGCGAACACACCGCGATCGAGGTAGAGGTTGTCTTCCAGCCCGACGCGGATGTTGCCCCCGGCCAGCGCTGCGGCGGCGACGTAGGGCATTTGCATGCGACCGATGGAGAAGGCGGACCAGACCCAGCTGTCGGGGACATTATTCACCATGGCCATGTAGGTATTCATGTCGTTCGGCGCGCCCCACGGAATACCCATGCACAGCTGCACCATGACCGGGTCTTCGATTATGCCCTCTTCTACCAGCTGCTTGGCAAACCACAGGTGGCCGGTGTCAAAGGCCTCGATCTCCGGGCGCACGCCCAGATCGGTCATCTGCTGGGCCATGGCGCGCAGCATGGAAGGGGTGTTGGTCATGACATAATCGCCGTGCCCGAAGTTGAGCGTGCCACAGTCCAGCGTGCAGATTTCCGGCAGCAGCGCGGTGACGTGCTCCATGCGCTCGGTGGCGCCGGCCATATCCGTGCCTTCGGCGAGCGGCGGCAGGGGCTGCTCGACCGGGCCGAGGGTCAGATCCCCACCCATGCCTGCGGTCAGGTTGATGACCACGTCGCTGTCCGCCTCGCGGATGCGCTCGACCACCTCGCGGTAGTACTCGACCTTGCGCGCCGGGGCGCCGGTCTCCGGATCACGAACGTGGCAGTGTGCGATGGCGGCACCGGCCTTGGCGGACTCGATGGCTGCCTCAGCGATCTCCTTGGGCGTCACGGGCACCTTGTCGGACTTGCCCACGGTGTCACCGGAACCGGTCACGGCGGCGGTGATGAAAACTTCGTAGTTCATGGTGACCTCTCAGCTGGAACGAGGGAGACGGCGAGAAAGTGGAACCAGAACCCCACAAGCCCGCAATTGTCATTGGAAAAACAATAGCGCGGCCTTAGGTTCTGCTCGAATTACGACGAATACCGGAACTTTGCGCCCTATGCTCGTGGACAGCCACTGCCACCTCGACCACGCCAAGATCGGCCTCGCCCCAGAGGAAGCCGTTCGCCGCGCCCGCCTCGCCGGGGTGGAGCGGATCGTGACCATCTGCACCCGGCTGGACCGGTTCGAGACGATCAAGGCGATTGCAGACCCCTTCGACGACGTGTTCATGGGCGTGGGCGTGCACCCGCACGAAGCCGACAGCGCCGGCATCGACACACCCGAGCCGTTGCTCGCGCTGGCCCAGGACCCGAAGATGGTCGGGGTCGGGGAGACCGGATTGGACTACTTCTACGATTTCGCCCCCAAGGACGCCCAGCGGCGCTCGTTCGAAGCTCATATTCCGGCTGCCCGCAGCCTCGATATGCCGCTGATCATCCACACCCGCGACGCTGACGAAGACACCATCGCCATCCTGCGTGAACACTGGCAGGACGGGCCTTTCCCGATCCTGATCCACTGCTTCACCGGCGGGCAGGCGCTGGCCGACGCCGTGGTGGAAATGGACGGCTTCATCAGCCTCTCCGGCATTACCACTTTCAAGAGCGCCGAAGACCTGCGCGCCGTGCTCGATACTGTGCCTGACGACCGTCTGTTGGTGGAAACCGACGCGCCGTTTCTCGCGCCGACCCCGCACCGGGGCAAGCCGAATGAGCCGGCCTTCGTCGCCCACACGGCTGCCTTCTGGGCGGAGCGCAAGGGCGTCTCGGCGGCCGGGTTCCACGCGCAGACCGGCGCCAATTTCTTCCGCCTGTTCAAACGGGTGCCGCAGTCGGCACCGGTGGCTGCATGACCGACGCTGCATCCGCCGCCCCGCCTGCGTCGCCGCAGACGCTGCCCCCGATCCGGGTCACGGTGCTGGGCTGCGGCAGCTCGGGCGGCGTCCCGCTGCCCACGGGCGGATGGGGTCGCTGCGACCCGGAAAACCCGCGTAACCGCCGCCGGCGTTCTTCGATTCTGCTCGAAATCGGTGACAAGACCATCCTCGTCGATACCGGCCCGGACCTGCGCGACCAGCTGCTGACCTTCGGCCCGCCGGACAAACTCGATGCGGTGATCCTGACCCACCATCACGCCGACCATCTGCACGGCATCGATGACATCCGGCACTTTGTCTACAAGCGGCGCGCGGCGCTGCCGATCTTCCTGCTGCCCGAGACCGACGCCCATATCCGCGCCAACATGCGCTATATCTTCGAAGGCTCGGGCTGGTACCCGCCCTTATTCGAGCCGCAGGTGGTCGAGCCGGGAGCGGCGGTGATCGACGTGGACATCGAAGGCCTGCCCTTCCAGCTCTGGCGCCAACCGCACAGCAGTGTCGAGACCATCGGTTTCCGCATCGGCGGTTTTGCCTATTCGACCGACTGCGTGGATCTGCCAGCGGCGATCCTCGACCAGCTTCGCGACTGGCGGCTGCAGGTGTGGATGGCTGACGCTGCCCGTCTGGAGCCCCACCCCGCCCACGCGCACCTCGAGATGACCCGGGGCTGGATGGACCACGTGCGCCCCGGACGCGGGCTGATCACCCACATGTCCGAGGGACTGGACTACGAGCAGACCTGCGCCGACACGCAGGATTTCGTGGAACCGGCCTACGACGGGCTGGTGCTGGAGATTGGCAGATGAGCCGCCTCGCTTCACTGACCTTGGCGCTGGAGCAAGCCGGCTTCTTCGTCCTCGACACGCTGGAAACCGACGAAGGCCTGGAGCTGGCCATCGGCAGCGCGGGCCAGCCGTTCTGGGACGCCGTGACAGCCAGCCCGGAATGGGGGAGCCCGGCAGAGCCAGTCTGACCACCCCATGGACGCCTTCACCCGCCGGGCGATCACGGACGTTCTGACCGCCGAGGACGCAGCCGGGACGGATGCCGCGGCGCAGGTCACCTTTGTCTTCGATACCGACGCACCGAACTTCGTGGTGCTGTGGACCCAGCGCTTTCCCGGATCGCGCAGTCGGATCTGGGCATGATGATCCACCCTGAATACGGGCTGTGGATGGGCGCGCGGGCGCACGTGCTGCTGCCCGGTTTTCATGAAACATTAGCGAATGCCGATTCTACTAAGGGACTGAAAAACCAGCCTCATTTCGACCCTTGCGCCTCATGTTCGGACAAACCCTGCCTGTCAGCCTGCCCTGTTGAAGCGTTCCCGGCTCCGAAAACTTTTGAATTTCAAGCTTGTGCAGCTCATTTAATGAGCAATCCGAGATGTTTTTCGGCTGGATGTGACGCAAGGGCCGCTTGTCCCTATGGACAGAGTTGGCAACTGCCCCCGGATCAAGCACACTACCACCAAAGCCGCTTTAGAGGTGCTGTCAGCCCAGAATCCTAAGGCGGAATAACTAATTTGGATGGTGGCCGTGTTTCCTAAGCCCGTGCTCCTCGTGACGCATTCGGTGCGCCTGCCCCGGGATTATATCTCAGGCGTGCTGCGCGCTCGCGCCTATCCGACGATCTGGGTCAGGCCGTTTATGGGCCAGCCTCTTCCAAAGCCAGACCCCGCGGCCTTCAGCGGCGCTGTCTTCTATGGCGGGCCGCAGCTTCTCACTGAAATCGACGCCGACCCCTATCTGCAGGACGAGATCAACTGGGTTCGCACCTTCGTGGAGGGGGTGGTCGTTACCTCGGGCTATGCCTGGGCGGGCAAATTCTGGCCAAGGCCTTCGGTGGTGACGTTTACGACCGCGAGGATGGCGTGCGCGAACGCGGCTACTACCGCCTCGACCCGACCCCGGCGGGGGTTGAAGCGGGGCTGTTCGGTGAGGCTTCGATGCAGGTCTATCACTGGCACCGACAGGGAATCGAGTTGCCCGAGGGCGTGACCTCATACGCGGCGTCGGAGTATTTTCCCAATCAGGCCTTCAAGATCACCGATATCGCACTGGGGACCCAGTTCCACCCAGAAATAACCGACGCGATGATCGAGACATGGACCACGCTAGCCCCACCGGACCCGGAGCCGATCCCGGGCGTACGCTGCCGGTCCTCGCACCGCCCTGATTTTGCCAAGCACCAGCGGCACGTGCAGCTCTGGACCGACGCCATGCTCGATGATCTGGGGTTTGTGGGCCATGGGCTGAGCAGCGCAGGAGTGGATCAGGCTGACCGCGACAGCACCGGCAGGGCTACCTGAAGCCAGCTCAGATCGCGCAAGGCTGATCGACGTGGCCTTTGGCTGAAAATCCGCCTATGACCTGTGCCGACCCCCTGAGCTGGCTTGAGAAGGCGCATCACCATGGAAATCCCGGTCTGGCAGTTCGTCCGCATCATGGTCGCCTGCGAACGGCGCCCGAACTCACGGCTGCTCGCCGCCAATGCTGACTCTTGGGCGGAGCTCGACGAGGCCCTGACCGGACTGGCGCAGTCGGATTTCGACGCCTACTCGAACCTGATGATGCACACCGACGTGCATATCGAAGCCCCGAATAAGATTGAATTGCGTCGCGTGCTCGACAGCCTGCTGCGCGATCTCAAACTCGCCAAGCGCCGCACCCGGGCAGGCTCGACCGAGCGAACCGATCTGGAGTTCGAGATCAGCGAACTGCAGGCATTGTTGGACAAGTTGGGAGGACGGGTCAGTGACGAAGAACGAGACGGCGGCAAAAGCGCAGCGGGTCAGGCGGACCACGCCCACCCAGAAGCGGCCACGGCCCCGGCCGAAGCCGGGCGCCCGACAAGGGTCGCCGCTGACCGGCTGACCGGGGGCTGTGCCTGCGGCGGCACCCGCTGGCAGGTTGACGCCGGGACGGCGATGGCGGCGCTGGTCGCCTGCCACTGTCGCCAGTGCAACCAGATGAGCAGCCACCTGCTGGCCGCCACCAGCGTGGCTGAAACCGGGCTGACCTGGACCCGGGAAGAGACCCTGACCTGGTACCAGAGTTCGGACTTCGCCGAGCGTGGGTTCTGCCGGGACTGCGGCTGCAACATTTCATGGCGCCTGTCCGACGCGGATGCGCGGGAGATGGTTGCCCTGATGGCAGGCAGTTTTGACGACCAGAGCGGCCTGACGCTGGAGCGACATATCTTCGTTGACCACAAACCGGGCTACTATGAAATTGCCGACGGCCTGCCGCAGTTCCCCGACAGCGACTAGGGCTGAGAGGCGGCCGGATCGGCGGTAGCTTCATCGCCGGGCGTTTCTTCTGTGGTCGCGCGCTCCGTCTCGAGATCAACGGATGCGGAGGCAGAAGCGCCGGGCCGGGTCACGACCAGCACGCCTGCGGTGACCAGAATGGCCATGCCGAGCAGGCTGTAGCCGTCGAGGACCTCACCGAGGAAGACGAAACCAATCACGCCGGCATAGATCAGGTAGGAATATTCCAGCGTGGCCACGAGGACGGTGCGCCCGACCTGATAAGCCAGCGCCAGCAGCACGGTAATGCCGCAGATCAGCACCGCCATGACCACGATCGCCGCCCAGTCCTGCCCCGCCATTGGCACCCAGGGGCGCAGCATGAAGGGTGAATGCTCGACCCAGGCGGCTGGCGGCGGGGCGAAGTTCAGCCCAGTACCAGCAGGCCGCTGAGGATCATCAGGATCAGGTTGAGCGACAGCGCGACGCCGAGCGTGTTGCTCTCTGCTGCAGCTTGGCCCGGGTCAGGACGGCAGCAAAGGAGTAGCACAGCCCGGCGATCACCGGCAGGAAGATCGCCGGTTGGAACACGCTGGTGCCGGGCCGCGACACCACCATCACCCCGACGAAGCCCAATGCCACGCCCAGCCAGCCGCGCAGACCGATGCGGTCCTTCAGGAACAGCGCCGCCATCAGTGCGGTGAAGATCGGTGCGATGAAGAAGGCAGCGCCCATGACCGCGAGCTTCAGGTACGGAAAGCTCATGTACATGAACAGGTACATGAGCACGACCAGCACGGAACGCAGGGTCACCCAAGGGTCGCGCACGGCCGCCCACGCCGAGACAAGTCCCCACCCCTTGCCTGGCAAGATGGCGGCCAGACCGACCAGCAACGCCAGCGCAAAGGGTGCACGGGTCAGAAACAGCTGCCACAGGCCAAGGTCGCCCATGAAGGCTTTGATCATCGCGTCGGCGATGGTCATCAGCAACACGGCGGTCAGGATAATGGCCGCGGCACCCAGGTCCTTGTTCAACGTGTTTGCCTCCCCGGATGGAGCCTTGGCGGTTTCGCGGACGAACGGTCACAGCCGGATGCGCGAGGCTGACGTCTGCCTGGTCAGGAAACGCCGGAGTTCGGCAGCACGCCCAGAATATCCGTCAGCAGCGCGAGCGCTGAAACCCCGATCATCGCCGCCGTCAGCCGCTTGAAGAAAGCAGCGCTGACACGCCCGACGATCAACTGTCCTCCCATAACGCCGATCACCGTGATCAGCGTTCCGATACCGATAGTGTAGAGCGGGCGCTCAGGAATGGCCTCGGTCAAAAACGTCAGCTCTTGGCCCAATGCGAAGGCCAGGCCGCCAAAAATCACGCGGACGATGGAAACCGAGAGAAAAACGATGGCAAAGACACCGACGAAAGCCTCCTGCTTTAGGCGCAGGGTGTTGTAGTGCACCACCAGCGGCGGTCCGGGGATGTTGACGGTCGCCTGCAGCACCCCGGCGAGCGTGCCGGCGACCCGGCCGTCCGCGCTCCAGCCGACACCGCGCGTGGCCAGATGCGGCCAGAACACCGAGATAAAGGCCTGACAGCAAATCAGCACGGCGAGCAGTTTGAAGGCCACCGGTGGTGCGATAAACAGCGCGCCCAGACCAGCGAGCAGCCCGACCATCAGCCACGGCGCAACCGGCCAGAAGGCATGCCAAGGGGATGCTGTGGCGGGTGAAAAAGGCGGTGGGCGCAGGTTGGCAGCGCCCCAGAAGGCCATGAGGAAAGCAACTTCGAGGGGGCTGAAGTAGGTCATGGCCACCGGGGCTGCGATCAGCCCGTAGCCGAAGCCCGCGAGCCGCTGCACAAAGGCCGCCATGAACACGGCCGCCAGCACGATGAAAAACCCAACTCCATGGCCGCAGACTCCGCCCGGAGCGGCGAAAGTCAAAACGGTATTCTTGGTTTGCTGCCCTGCACGCTTGCGCTTTGAAGCTGGCGGCTTAGTTTGAGGGCAAGTTGTCACACCACTCAGTCCAGGCCGATGTCCCGCGGTGCTTGCGGGCTGCGGCGATCCAGGAAGGAAACACCATGACGCCTGCGTCTATGCCCACAATTTCCCTCAGTGCTATCCCGGAGACCTATGCCGGTGCCCTCGCCTTCACCGTGGCCGAAGACAAGGCCTGGAGTGGCGCGCTGGCCGCGGCCGACAAGGCCAGCGGCGGTGCGCTTCGGCGCGCTGCGGATGCCGCTCGGTTCAAGGGCGAGAAGGGCAAGATCCAGCTGGTGCTGGGGGCGGGCGAAGGCCTGCCTGAGCGGATCGTGCTCTGCGGTATGGGCAAGGACAGCCCGAGCCTGCTCGACCTCAACCGGGCCGGGGCGCAAATCCTGGCCACGGTGGCGACCGCCGGCGATGAAAGCCTGAGTATTCTGCCCCACGATGGCCGCGCTGCCACGGCAGCACTGCTGGTTGAAGGCGCGGCAATGCGCTCCTACAGCTTTGACGGCTACCGCACGCGGCTCAAGGACGAGCAGCGCCAGTCGGTGACGGCAATCGTCGGGCTGTGCGAAGACCCGGACAGTGGCGCGGACGATCTCGATCAGGCTGCCGCACGGCTCGCCGGTCACTACCTGGCCCGCGACCTCAAGCACGAGCCTGCGAACGTGCTCTACCCGGTCGCCTTTGCCGAGCGAGTGAAGGCGGAGCTGGAGCCGCTGGGCGTGGAGGTGACGATCATCGACGAAGCCCGCATGGAGAAAGAAGGCTGGGGCTCGTTGTTGGGTGTCGGTCAGGGCTCGGTCCGGGACAGCGTGGTGGTCGCCATGCACTGGAAGGGCGCGAGCGGCGGGGCGCACAAGGACCCGGTCTGCTTTGTTGGCAAGGGCGTGTGCTTCGACACCGGCGGGATTTCGCTCAAGCCCGCGGGTGGCATGGAAGACATGAAGTGGGACATGGGCGGTGCAGCGGCTGTTTCTGGCCTGATGAAGACGCTGGCCGCGCGCAGGGCAAAGGCCAACGTCGTCGGCCTGATCGGGCTGGTTGAGAACATGCCGGACGGCAATGCCCAGCGCCCGGGTGACATCGTCACTTCGCTATCCGGGCAGACCATCCAGGTGCTGAACACGGACGCCGAAGGTCGGTTGGTGCTGGCCGACGTGCTCTGGCACGCGCAGGAACAATACCGGCCAAGGTTCATCGTCGACCTTGCGACCCTGACCGGGGCCATGCTGGTGGCGCTGGGGATGGAGAAGGCGGGGCTGTTTTCCAACGACGACGAGCTCGCCGCGCAGATCTACGAGGCCTCCGAGGCGACCGGCGAATACGTCTGGCGCATGCCCATGGGTGAGGAATACAACAAGATGCTCGACAGCAAGGAAGCGGACATGCGCAACATCAGCGCCGGCCGCTGGGGCGGATCGATCACGGCCGCCTGCTTCCTCGAGCGCTTCATCCAGAAGGACCAGAAGTGGGCGCACATGGACGTCGCCGGGGTGGTCTGGGCGTACAAGGCCAAGCCGATGGTCGGCACCGGGGCCACGGGCTTTGCAGTACGGTCTCTGAACAAGCTGGTTCAGGACCACTACGAAGGTTGATATTTGGGCTGGGTCTTTGCTCGTTGAAACAAGGTTGCGCCGACTTGCCCCCGACCGCGCTTCGCGCGGCGGGGACAAGCGTCGCGCAAGCGGCCTAAATGACACTCAAAGCGGAGCGTGTTGAGTGTCAACTGATAGATGGCGCGCTCGGGCCTTGGCGCTTCGCGGCCTTCAGCCCTCTTCCACGCGCATTTTCAAAGAAAATGCGAAAACGTCAGGCCGCGTGCAGCGCGGCCTGTCCGTTTGACTGCGCGGGGGAGATTTGTAAGCCGCGAAGCGGCGTCAAATCGAGCCCGCAACATTTATGCTTGGTTTTAGCGCGCCTCAGGCGTCAAACACCCAGACCTGTCCGTCGGCCCCAGCGATAAGTATCCGACCTCAGGCCACTCCACCGCACCGTAGAGCCCCTTAATTGGAGCATCCTGTACAGTACCATCGGCGACGAGCTTCCCATCGCCATAAAGAATGCGCCGCCCATCAGACAGGACCAGCGATCTTGGCCCACCGCTCTGACTGTGCCACGGAAGCGGCGACCGCTGACGAGCTACCGGGTCAAGGATCCACGGCTGTCGATCGAGGCCAAAAGCCAGTAGGTGCGCCGCATCCCAAGGGGCCAACGACCAAGCTGCGAAACCATCCTCAAACAGCGGTGCACCAAATCGACCTGTATCCGGGTCAAAGGCCGCGATCGGACCGATGTCACCCGCCTTGGGGCCCGTCTTCGGGGCGCCAAACCAGCCGTCACCCTGCCCCTGAGTGGGGCCCAGCCGCTCGAGACAGGCAACGTTGCCGATGCGTCTTGGCTCTTGTGCCAGTTCGCCGTCCTGGAGAGGCCAGCGATAGAGCGCCCGCTCGTGGCTCTGCGCCAGCACGCCCAGCCTCGCGTCGTGCCAGCTCGCCACGATGGGCTTCTTCGGGCCACGCAAGCAAACGACTTCTTCGACCTCAGGCCAGGACCAGGCACGCAGACAGCCGTCCCCACCCCCGGTCCAAATCTGTTCGCCGTAGCTCTGCAGGACGTTGACGGCACCCTCGTGGGCCTGAAACCGCTGGATTTCCCGCAGTTCCGCGTCAAACGCAACCACCTCTCCGTTCATCCCACCGACCAGCAGCGCTTCACCCGGAACGCGGTCGACCGGGTCAGAGGCCCAGGGGCAGGGTCAGGGTCAGGGTCCGGGTCAGAGGCCGGGTCCAAGGTCCAGGACGCTGTTCAAGCCGGGCTCCGGTTTGGTCGCAGGCTCGGGTTCGGGCTGAGGCACAGCCCCAAGGCCCACTTTTCAAAAACCCGTACGGCGCCAACGGAAGAGAGCTCCATGCCAACTTTCCTTTTCGGTCATTGACCGTAACCCGCCTCCCGGACCTTTCAGCGTCCGCACACCTCGCGGATCGACGGGCATCAAGAACACCACGGACGCGGCTCGATGGGAACCGCAGCGAGCATCACAAGGGCCTGAAGCAGGGGCGGTCAAACGGCAGTCTGGGGCGGAAGTGGAACAGTTATTCGCTGCCAGCCGACACACAAAGGTTGCAAGCCCAGAATGAGGACCTTTGCTCATGACCGCAGTTGAACAAACTGGCGGCCGTCGCGGTAGCCGTGGCAGCCGCCGCGCCGCCCGCACCGGCACCCCCTCCAGCATCGAACAGCTGGCCGTCATCGACCGCCAGCTCGCCGACGTCAATGTACTCTCGGAAGAGGGCCTGTCGCTGATCGAGGCCAATGCCGAGACCATCCTGCAGGAAATCGGCATCAACATCTCCGAAGACGCCTACGCCATCGACCGCTGGCGGGACCAGGGCGCGGATGTCACCCTCGCCGAGGGCAAGACCGACACCGCCCGCATCCGCTTCCCCAAAGGCATGCTCCGTGACCTGTGCAAGTCAGCGCCTTCGTCCTTCACCCAGCACGCTCGCAACCCCGCTCGCAACGTTGAA
Source organism: Rhodospirillaceae bacterium (assembly GCA_038141425.1). GTDB lineage: Bacteria > Pseudomonadota > Alphaproteobacteria > UBA7985 > UBA7985 > UBA7985. Next base: position 256,916 of record JAYQIC010000001.1, read on the forward strand.
ATCGGCGGCAAGCGCACGGTGTTCGCCCCGGTTTACGGCCCGCCGTTTTACCGCTCCTACGACGAAGGCCGCCGCTACGCCACGCTGGCCGACTTCGAAACCCTGGTGAAGCTGACCTACATGTCCCCCGCCCTGCACCATTCGGGCGGTACCATTTGCGAGCCCGTCGACGTGCCGGTCAACAAGCGCCACTTCGACATGGTCTACAGCCCCTTGAAGTACAGCGATAAGCCGATCATGGGCTCGGTCACCGCGCCCGAGCGTGCGCAGGACACGGTGGACATGTGCAAGCTGGTCTTCGGTGCCGTTTTCGTGGATCAGAATTGCGTCACCACCAGCCTGATCAATGTCAACTCACCGCTGACCTATGACGGCATCATGAACGGCGCGCTGCGGGTCTATGCGGAGAACAACCAGGCCTGCATCGTGTCGCCGTTTCTGATTTCCGGGGCCATGGCGCCGGTATCCCCGGCCGGGGTTATGACCCAGTGTCTGGCCGAAGCCATGACCGGGATCGCCTATGGCCAGATGATCCGGCCCGGTTCGCCGGTGATTTTCGGCACCTTCGCCGCGTCGATGTCGATGGCCTCGGGCGCGCCGACCTTCGGCACGCCGGAGCCGGCGCTGATCACCATGGGCATGGCCCAGCTGGCCCGGCGCATGAACCTGCCCTTCCGTTCAGGCGGCTCACTCAACGCCTCCAAGGTGCCCGATGCGCAAGCCGCCTACGAGACCATGATGTCGATCCTGCCCGCCGTCGGCGCGGGGGTGAACTTCATGCTGCACTCGGCTGGCTGGCTCGAGGGCGGACTGGTTTCCTGTCCGGAAAAGCTGGTCATGGATGCCGATCAGCTCGCCATGATCCACATCATGCAAGGGGGCGTGGACCTGTCGGAGAACGGTCAGGCCATGGACGCTATCGCCGAAGTCGGGCCGAGCGGCCACTTCCTGGGCTGCGACCATACCAACCGCAACTACCAGACTGCCTTCTACGAATCCAAGCTGGCCAACTCAGCCTCTTTCGAGCAATGGGAAATCGAAGGCTCGCAGGACATGTACCAGCGCGCCAACACCCGCTGGAAGCAGATGATCAAGGACTACGACACGCTCGCCCCGGCGATCGACCCGGGCGTGGACGAAGCGCTGACCGCCTATATCCGGCAGCGCAAGGACTCCATGCCCGACGCCCTCTATTGACGGCAAACGACGGACGCTGGGCGAGCCAGCCCTGTAAAATCGCGTCCTTGGTTCCCAAGGCACGCGGTATGGGGTTCAGCGCCGGTCCATGAAACGAGGCCTATGGAGTTTCCTCGAGGACTTGCTCAGGACGTTCTCGGGGATTTTGCCTTTGTGAGGCGTGCGTCGAGATTCAGCCCTGGTCCACCTGGACCTTGGCCCTGGGGCCTGGGCCTCGCCCGCCGCCAAACCCGCCCCTGGTCAGCTTGAGCTCCGAAAGCACGGCCTGACCGGCACCCCTGCTGAAACGACAATGCCGCGCCCGGCGCGGCTGTGAGAGTCTGCTGTCCATGTTCCAAGATCTCGCCACCCATCCGCTGGTCGCCGGGGCCGTCTATTCCTTTATCGCGGCCGCGGACCCCCGGTCCCAATAACCTGATGCTGCTGTCTTCGGGCATGACCTTCGGGCTGCGGCGGACCCTGCCGCATATGTTCGGGGTCGCTGGCGGGTTTCTGGTGCTGATGACGGTGGTAATCGTGGGTGTCGGCGCGCTGCTCAATGCGATGCCGACCGTACGCTGGGCGCTGCTGATCGCGGGCAGCAGCTTCATGGCCTACCTCGCCTATCGGACCATGACCGCGTCGACCGACCTTGAGCACAAGAAGGCATCGCGGCCGCTGACGTTTCTCGAAGCCTCGGCGTTTCAGGCGATCAACCCCAAGGGCTGGGGCTATGCCCTGTCCTACACGGCGATGATTGCCGGGCTCTCGGAGACCGGCGAAATCGGCTGGATGCTGGGGATCGGTGCGGTTGCTGTATCACTGTCGCCGAGCGCGTTCTCGTCCCTGACGTGGGTCAGCCTGGGGCAGCTGATGTCACGGCTGATCGACAACCCACGGCGGATTCGGGTGATCAACGTGGCGCTGGGGCTGAGCCTGTTCCTGATGATCCCGCTGATGTTCCTCAGCGAGTTACAGGACATTCTGGGACTGGCGAGCTGACCAGCTCTCCCTCCCCCGCGCAAAGCCACCGCTGGACTGTAGAGAGGTGGTTGGCGGGTGGTTGAGCTATCGAGGTGTGGTTGGCGGATGGTTGAGCGGTGTTTGAAGGCCTCGGATGAGAGGCTGCTGAGCCGCGGTTGGGAGGCGCAAACGCCCTCGCGTCCAGCTAACCCGACATCCCGACGCCCCGGCACCCTCAGAAGCGGGCGCGCTGCTCGAGGCCATAGCGATCCCCGCTGATGATCCGGGCCACGGTGTGGCTGCAATCCCCCAGCGGGTTCAGTTGCATGCAGATTTTCAGGGTGCTGCCAAAGCTGACGATGTAACCGCAGCGGCTGCCAAAGGCCGAGCGGACGCAGCGCCGGTCGGCCTGCTCGTCGATGAACCACTGCAGGCGTTCGACCAGCCCGTCGCGTTCGGTGAACCGTTCGCCACCGACCTTATAATAGGTGGTCGAGACGACCGCGCTGTTGTCAAAATCGATGATCCAGGTCTTGTCCTCTGTCAGCTCCCGGATTTGCTCGGCGGTGAGGGTACGGACAATGACTTCCTGCTCGGTGCGTTCAGCGCGATGGCGTGCCCACCGACGCCAATCAGGGAAAGGTCACGAACAGCGCGAGACCGAGCCTCTGCCCAGGAAGACCCACGAGAGCCGTCAAGCCTCAACGCAAGCTTGAGCGCTGGTCTGAATGTCCGAAACCAAGCGCCGAGGAGGCTGGTGAACAAACAGGTACCGATGCGGTTGATGATCATCGCCATAGCGAAGAGCTTAGGCAATTCTGGCCGTACGACAAGGCTGGGAAGGGCGAGGATGACACTTTGTGATCAGCCATGGGCCGGGTATCGATGGGAGGATCGATAGGCTGGGGATCGATGGACACCCGTCCTGGTAACGCGACACAAGGCCGCCGCGCATCATAGATGAATTGATTGCGCCGACACCCTGCCGCGCTTCAGCGGGGCCAAGCGTCGCGCAATTTCTTTATAAAAGCAGAAGGTCAGAGTGATCTGACCTTTGACCGCCGAACGGGGTGTGGCGCTGTCCTGCGGAGCACCGCTGCTTTAGCAGCGGCTTGGCCTTGACCGCGCCGAGGGGCAGCGCCCCTTCTCACTTGTGCGCTCAAAACGCTTTCGCTGTGAGCGCGTTGAGTTGCCCGTGAGCGCCTCGTAACGCTCAACACGGCGGAGTTTATCTGGAGCTGTCGAGCCTTTGAGCGCAGTCCGGGGTGGCGCGGTGGGGTTTTTTCCTTTGCGCCCCTTTTTTGCGCTCAACTCCGCTGTGAGCGCGGAGGCTCAGGATGTCGAAGGGCCTTTGAGCGTTGTTCCCGCTGTTTGCTGCGCCTTTGAGCGCGATATGTTCTTCGGTGGCGCGCTCAAAGGGCTTTAGAGTGTCAACGCTTCGAGGTTGCGCCGACTTGTCCCACGCGCATTTTCAAAGAAAATGCGAAAAGACGTCAGGCCGCGTGGAGCGCGGCCTGTCCGTTTATTGCGCGGGGAGATTTGAAAGCCGCGAAGCGGCGTCAAATCGAGCCCGCAACCCCTGCAATGCCTTCGGTGATCAGTCTTCGAGCAAGTTGCCGAGCTTCAGCGCCATGCCCATGTTGCCATCGACCGTGAGCTTACCCTGCATGAAGGCCATGGTCGGGTTCAGCTCCCCGTTCATCATCGCCACCGCATCTTCGAGATCGATATTGATGGTGGCATCAGCTTCGCTGTCGTCGGTGGACACCGACGTGCCCTCGATCCGTACCATACCGTCGTCACCGAAGTTCATCTTCAGCGAACCGTCGAGGCCGGGCCCGCTGCTCAGAACCCGGGTGAGGTTTTCAACAATCGCGTCAACAGACATGGGACATACTCCTGCTCAATCCTAAGGTAAAACGTTGGTTTTACCTTTAGCAAAGCGCACTGCCCTTGAACAGGAAAATCAGTAGGGCTGCAGGGTCAGCCCGTATTCCTGCGCCGCATCTTCAAGGCGCAGGAACAGATACTGAGAGAAGCTGCGCCGGGTATAGAGGCGGATCTGACCCACCCCGTCACCGCGCAAATCGGGCGCATACAGCAGGACGTTCGATTTGGCCGCAAGCGTCTGGGCGCAGGCCCCGGGCGCGAACTGGCTCTCGTGCAGATCCAGCGCGCTGACCTTGGACCAGACCTCGCGCCAATGGCTTCCCCCCAGGCCGATCCCAGCCATCTGATCAGAAACCTCCACCACCGAAGCAAAATCCGCCGCCAGCTCCCCGGAGAGCGCTTCGATCCGGGCCGCCGCACCAGAGGCCGCAGCACCAGAGGCCCGCACCAGGCCGCAGCCTCGGCCGCCGCGCCACCATGCGCCGCCGGATCGGCGGGCAGATCGATCATAAACTCGTCTGGCGAGGTCCAGAGCACAAATCCGTCTTTGGCATCGGTGGTCAGCGTGTTCGGCTGCCGCGGCAGCGCCAGCCCCAGCGCAGTCTCCGCGCGCTCCACCAGCCCCGTGTCACGCGGATCCAGCCGCAGCGTCACCATCGTGCGCCGGGGCAGTTCCCACAAATGCACAGGCGCCTCAGCCCGGGCGCCGCTGGACCGTGAGGCCAGCGCCAGCTTGCTCAGCGGACGGTAGGACAACTCAACCATGTTGGCGCTCTCCCTGAGTGTCGAAGAAAATCGGGTCGCCCAGTACCACCGGCACGTTGCGTCCGTCCTCGAGCGGCACGATCAGCCGCTCGCCCTTGCGCACCAGCCCACCCTTGACGATGCCCATGGCGATCGAGCGGCCAGCAGCCGACGACCAGTAGGACGAAGAAACGTGGCCCTGCATCGGCACGGGCACCTTGGGGAAGGCCTGCGCAGGCGCATCGGCGGCCGAAACCAACTGCGCGCCCTCGGGCAGGACCACCGATGGGTCTTCGGTCAGGATCCCGACAAACTGCTTGCGCAGGGGGTCGGCCATATCCTTGCGGGTCAGCGAGCGCTTGCCGATGAAGTCGTCCTTATCCTCGCCCACGATCCAGCCCATGCCCATGTCGTAGGGGTTGAGCGAACCATCGGTGTCCTGACCGACGATGATAAAGCCCTTCTCGGCGCGCAGCACGTGCATGGCCTCGGTGCCGTAGGGCGTAATCCCGTACTTCGAGCCGGCGTTCATCAGCGCCGACCACAGCGCCATGCCCTGGTCAGCCGGCACGTTGATCTCGAAGGCCAGATCGCCGGTGAAGGAAATCCGGAATATCCGCGCCTTGATCCCGGCAACGGTTGCGTCCTGCCACGACATGAACTTGAAGCCCTCGGCCGACAGATCGGCGTCGGGGCAGAGCTCTGTGAGCAGATCCCGTGCCCGCGGCCCGTTCAGCGACGCCACCGCCCACTGCTCGGTCACCGAAGTCAGGTAGACCCGAAGGTCGGTCCACTCGGTCTGCAGGTAGTCTTCCAGATGGGTCAGCACCCCGGCCGCCCCGCCGGTGGTCGTGGTCATCAGGAACTCATCTTCACCCAACCGCGAGGACACGCCGTCGTCCATGATCATCCCGTCTTCGCCGAGCATCAACCCGTAGCGGCAACGGCCCACGGCCAGCTTCATCCACTTGTTGGTGTAGACGCGGTTGAGAAACTCAGCCGCATCCGGCCCCTTGACGACAATCTTGCCCAGTGTTGAGGCGTCGAGCAGGCCCACGCCTTCGCGCACAGCGCGGCATTCGCGGTCAACGGCCGCGTGCATGTCCTCACCGGGCCGGGGGTAGTACCACGCGCGCTTCCACTGGCCCACGTCCTCGAACAGGGCGCCGTTGGCCTCGTGCCAGTCGTGCATGGGGGTAACCCGCGCGACGTCGAGGAAGTCGCCCGGTTCCCGCCCGGCAATCGCGCCGAAGGTGGTCGGGGTGTAGGGCGGGCGGAAGGTGGTGGTACCGATCTCGGGGATGGTCACGCCCAAAACGTCGGAGAGGATCCCGAGCGCGTTGATGTTCGAGGTCTTGCCCTGGTCGGTGGCCATACCCAGCGTGGTGTAGCGCTTGATGTGCTCAACCGAGCGGAAGTTCTCGCGCACCGCCAGCTCGAGGTCGGCGGCGGTGACATCGTTCTGGAAGTCGACCCAGAACTTGCCGCCCTTGCTGGTCGGCTTGTCCGAGGGCAGCAGCCACAGGTGGCGGATACGCAGATCGCCGTCGTGGGCGTCTGTCGACTGGGAGACCGGCGCTGCTGCCGCGCCGTCAGCAGCCTGACCTTTGGCCTGTAGCGCCGCTGACGCCGCCTCGGCGCCGTCGTTCAGCGCCTGGTTGAGGCCGAAGATCCCACGACATGCTCCAGCCGAAATGCTCGGCGTGGTCGGGTTCGGCGGCCCAGGGACAAAGCATGCCGTCTCGGGGTCAAAATCGAGCTTGGCACCGGACTGACAGTGCAGGTGCACGATCGGGTTGTACCCCCCCGAGGTCGCAAGAAAGTCGCAGTTCAGCACCCGGGCCTCGCCGTTGATCAGCGTGCCCTCGCGGTTCATGGGCGCGATTTCAACACCGGAGACCCGGCGCGCACCGCGGGCGGCAATCACCGTGTGACCGGCATGGATCGGCACACCCAGATCGCGCAGGCTGCGGGCATTGGGTCCCTCGCCCTGCCCGCGGTCCCCGCTTCCGCTCCCGTCGCGGACGTCGACCACGGTGACGTCGATCCCGGCGTGGTGGGCCTTGATGGCGGCCGACAGCGCCATGTCGTTGTTGACCACGAAAACCCCACGCTCCCCGGCGCGGACGCCGTAGCGCTGCAGATAGGTCTCGACCGCACCGGCAAACATAATCCCGGGCAGGTCGTTGTTGCGGAACACCAGCGGGCGCTCGAAGGCACCGGTGGCAAGCACCACCTGCCGCGCGCGGATCCGGTGCCAGCGCATCCGGGGGGTGTGCAGCCCTGCCTGACCGTTGTCGAGGTGGTCAGTCACCCGCTCGAGCGCGGTCAGCATGTTGTGGTCGAAGATACCCGACAGCGTGGTGCGGGTCATGACCCGGACGTTGGGCATGGCGGCGAGTTCAGCCTCGATGCCGGCGACCCAAGCATCGGCGTCCTTGCCGTCGATGGTGACAGGATCACGCAGCAGCGATCCACCGCACAGGCTGTCCTGCTCGACCAGGATCACGCGCGCCGGTCTGGGCGGCCGTTCGGGCTGCCTGCAGGCCGGTGGGACCCGCGCCGACAATGACAATATCGGCGTGCTGGTAGTGAGAATCATAGCGGCTGATATCGGGGCTTTCGTCGCTGACCCCGAGCCCGGCAGCCCGCCGGATCACCGGCTCGATCAGGCCGTGCCAGAGACGCGTGCTGACGAGAAAGGTCTTGTAGTAGAACCCCGCCGGGAAGAACCGCGCCAGCAGCGTGTTGACCGCGCCCAGATCGAAGCTGAGCGAGGGGAAGGCGTTGACCGACTTGGTGGTCAGGCCCTGACGAAGTTCGGTCACGGTTGCGCGGTTGTTGGCCTCGCGCGTGCCCTTTTCCGCTTCGGTGACGTTGCAATCGATGAGCGCGTTGGGCTCTTCGACGCCTGCAGACACGATCCCGCGCGGGCGGTGATACTTGAACGAGCGGCCGACCAGATGCACGCCGTTGGCCAGCAGCGCCGAAGCAACGGTATCGCCGCGGTAGCCCTCGTAGGTCTGGCCGTCAAAGGTGAAGCTCAGCGGCTCACCGCGATCGATGCGGCCGCCTTCGGGCTGACGGAATTTCTGGCTCATTGGCCGCCCTCCGCAGGCTGGCTCGCGCCGGACCGTTCGTAGTCGAAGGACACCTCTTCGCCCTCGACCCGGCTCTCCTCAACAGGTGGGGTCTCGCCGGACCGATAGGTGGCAAGGATCTCCGAGGATACCGTGTCGCGGACGGCGTTGAAGAACTTGCGGCAGCCGGCCGCGTGGTTCCAGCGCTCTTGCGCCACACCCTTGATGTTCTTCTGGAAATAGACCCAGCGCGCCCAGTTGTGATCGTCCAGTTCACCGTCGGCGGCTTCTGGCCGGGGCTTGTGGGCCTGATGGGCGTAGGAGAACTCGACCTCGGGGCGGTCCTGCTCGCAGTAGGGGCAACGGATCAGCAGCATGGGGTGGTCTCTCGGTTAGTGGGCAACGGCAGCAGCGCCGTGCTCGTCGATCAGGAAGCCGGTCTCGAACCGGGACAATGAAAACGGCGCTGTGAGCTCGGTCGGCTCGCTCGCCGCGGGCGATGTGCGCCGCAAAGGCGTGGCCCGAGCCCGGGGTCGCCTTGAAACCGCCCGTACCCCAGCCGCAGTTGAGGTACATGTTGCCCACCGGCGTCGAAGTCAGGATCGGGCTTGCGTCGGGGCAGACGTCGACGATGCCGCCCCACTGGCGCAGCATCTTCATCCGCTTGTACTGCGGGAACAGCTCGCAGATCGCCACCAGGGTTTCCTCGGCGAGCTGCTGGGAGCCGCGCTGGCCGTAGGAAATGTACTGATCCACGCCCGCGCCGATCACCAGTTCACCCTTGTCGGACTGGGAGATATAGGCGTGGACGGCATTCGACATGACCACGGTATGGATGGTCGGCTTGATCGGTTCGGAGACCAGCGCCTGCAGCGGGTGGCTCTCCACCGGCAGGTGGAAGCCTGCCATCGACGCCAGCACCGAAGAATGTCCGGCCGGGACCAGCCCGACCTTCTTGGCCTTAATCGGCCCCTTGGTGGTCTGCACGCCCTTGACCACACCACCCTCGATATCAAAGCCGGTGACGCGGCAGTTCTGAATGATGTGGACCCCCATCTCGTCGCACTTGCGGGCGTAGCCCCAGGCGACGGCGTCGTGGCGGGCCGTGCCGCCGCGTGGCTGGAACGAGGCCCCCAACACCGGGTAGCGGCCACCGCCGCGAAGGTCGATGCCCGGCACCTTCTTCTTCACCCCGGCAGCGTCGAGGTAGATGGAGTCGATGCCATTGAGCCGGTTGGCGTGAACCCGCCGTTGGGTATCGCGCACGTCGGTGATGTTGTGGGCGAGGTTGATGACCCCACGCTGGCTGAACATGACGTTGTAGTTGAGGTCCTCGGTCAGGCCCTCCCACAGCTTCATGGAATGCTCGTAGATCGCCGCGGACTGGTCCCACAGATAGTTGGAGCGAACGATGGTGGTGTTGCGCCCGGTGTTGCCACCACCGATCCAGCCCTTCTCGAGCACAGCAATGTTGGTGATGCCGTGCTCCTTAGCCAGATAGTAGGCCGTGGCCAGACCGTGGCCACCACCACCGACGATGATGACCTCGTAGGCATCGAGCGGTTCCGGGCTGCGCCACTGCTGCTCCCAGTTCTGGTGCCAGGAGAAGGCGTTGCGGACCAGGGCCAGCGCGTTGAAGCGTTGTTTCTTTGCGGGTTGATCGACCATCGAGGCTTCCCGGGGGTGGCTGTGAGACGGTAATTTCAGGATTGCGCAATGACTTGCTCTCAAAGCCCACCCTACAACCGCTGGAAGGCGTCGCAAACATGCCTGCGCGCGCCTCAACCCCGCAAAGGTGTCGCACCTGAGAAGCAGAGCAGGACAGAGGGCCTGTGCCACCATGCCCATTCGGGGGTCTGTTCGGTTGTCTGTGCGAGCCCCCACAGGGTGCAAGCGAAGCCATGCGCCGCAAGCTGTGTGACGGCGGTCTGGACACAGAGCAAAATTGCACGTGTAGACCGGCAAGCAGGGCGTGAAGCGGCTATATTGTTGCGGCATTAATTTTGCGCTTGCGCGTGGATTTGATTCGACGCAAAGCTCCAAGGGAATCGCTTAGATTCGCCGTACTTTGTCTACTTTGCGCCGACCCGGAGAGCAACCGACCCTATGTTTGGTTCCCGTCCCAGTGAATACCCGCAGCGCCTCGGCTTCATCCTGACCGATCAGTTTTCGATGATGGCCTTTGCCAGCGCCATTGAAACACTGCGCATGGCCAACCGGATGAGCGACAAAACGCTCTATGAGTGGGTGCTGGTTTCCGATACCGGCGAGGCCGTCAACTGTTCCAATGGCATCCGCGTGCCCGTGGACGGTGGTCTGGACACGGCCATGGACTGCGTGTCTGTGACGATCTGCTCGGGCCTCGACGTGCACCGGGTGGATACAGCGCTGATCATCCCCTTTCTGCGCCGGGCGGCGTCCAAAGGGTTGGAAATCGGCGCGATCTGTACCGGCGCGTTTATCCTCGCCAAGTCAGGCCTGCTCGACGGCCATACCTGCACCATCCACTGGGAGAACCTCGCGGCCTTTACCGAGCTGTTCCCGGATATCGAAGTGACCACCGAGGTCTTTGAGATCGACCGCAAGCGCTACTCGTGCTCGGGTGGTACGGCGGCGCTGGACCTGATGCTCAATCTGGTATCGATCCAGCACGGGCACGAACTGGCAGCGGCGGTTGCTGACCAGCTGCTGCACGAGCGCATCCGCGACCACCGCGATCAGCAGCGCGTGGCCCTGCCCGCGCGTCTGGGCGTGCGCCACCCCAAGCTGCTGGCCGCGATCAAGGCGATGGAGGAAAACCTCGAGGAACCGCTGACCCGGGGCGAGCTGGCCGATATGGCGTCGCTGTCGACCCGGCAGCTGGAACGGCTATTCCGCAAGTACATGAACCGCTCCCCGGCGCGCTACTACCTCGAGCTTCGGCTTAACAAGTCGCGGCTGCTGCTGCTGCAGACGCCGATGCCGGTGATCGACGTGGCGCTGGCCTGCGGTTTCGTCTCAGCCTCGCACTTTTCCAAGTGCTACCGCGACTATTTCGGCAAGACCCCGCGGCAGGAGCGGTCGGGCACGGTCGACCCAGCGGATCTTGGCTTTGATCACGCCCCGAACTACGAGGAAGAAGCCGCCTGAACGGCTTCTGTGTGGCGCGGGATTTGCGCCTTTGAGCGCGTTTTCCCCTTACGCTCAACACGGCTTCGCCTTTGAGCGTGTGGGATCTCTTCGCTGGAACATCAATCAAAGCGCAGCGTGTTGAGTGTCAACGGAAAGAAGTTGCGCCGACTTGTCCCCGACCGCGCTTCGCGCGGCGGGGCCAAACGTCGCGCAACTTCATAGAAAAAGACGTCAGGCCGCGTGCAGCGCGGCCTGTCCATTTAATTGCGCGGGGAGATTTGTAAGCCGCGAAGCGGCGTCAAATCGAGCCCACAACCAACGCCCGGTTCAAAACAATAATCCCGCCAGCACAAAACCGCCCACCACCACGACCAGAAGCAAAAGCGTACTCCAACCGCTGTGCCGCCGGATCATGCGCTTGAGCGGCTCACCAAAGATCCAGAACAACACCCCGAAAAACAGAAACCGCAGCAGCCGCCCTGCCGTTGCCACAGCGATGAAAAGCCCGAGATTGAACTTCACCAGCCCCGAGCCGATGCACACCACCTTGAACGGGATCGGGGTCAGCGCCCCCATGAAAATCAACCAACTGCCACCAACCTGGTCTTCCTGCATCCGGGCGGCAAAGCCCTCCAGATCGCCCGCAACCCCCAGCCAGCCGAGCAAAGGCTTGGCCAGCGCCTCATAGAAGCCCCATCCCAACGCGTAGCCCAGCAGCCCGCCGAGTACACTGGTAACCGTCGCAATCAGGATCACCACAGGAATACGCCGCCGCGAGGACAGCATGATCGGCACCGAAACCGCGTCCACGGGCACCGGCAGGACGGCGCTTTCGGGGAAGCTCACCCCGCCCTGCAGCCACTGCGCCGTGCGCGACCCTGCAGTCCGCTCGGCCCGGTCATAGAGCGTTTGAAACCCCAGTGCCATGGGCCTGGTCCAGTTCTCTCAGTCGTTATCAGCCTCCCGGCGCATCCGGTCCGGGAGCCGAAGAGCCGTCAGCCTCGACGCCGACGGCCGCCACCCCGACGGCGTCCCCCGCCCCCGGCGTCATCTCCGCCAGTCTCGGCAGCAGCCTTCTCCGGCAGGCTTACCACGCTGGAGAGGTTGTGGAAGTCCGCCGTCTTATGCGGAATGGCCATGGCTTCGACGAAGTGCTGCTGAAACATGGGTTCAATGGCGGTCTCGATCTTCTCGATATTGCGAACCGCCTCCTCGATATCCCGGCGCGCCTGGGCGTTCAGCAGGGCAATGCGCGCGCCCGTCCCCGCCGCGTTGCCGACCGAGGCAACGTGCGCAAGGTCGCAATCCGGGATCATGCCCAGCACCATGGCGTGCTTGACGTCGATGTGCGAGCCGAAAGCGCCGGCGAGATATACCCGCTCGACCGGGCGCATGTCGCCATCTGCCTCGAGTTTGTCCTTGAGCAGACGATAGCCGGCGTAGAGCGCGGCCTTGGCCATCTGGATCGCCCGCACGTCGTTCTGGGTAACAGTGATCGTCGGGCCATCGTCAGCGCTGCCGTCATAGATCACGTAGGCAAAGGTCCGCCTGTCCGGAATGATGCGATGGGTCTGCTCCTGCCGCCCGCCATCGATGGCGCCATCCTCGTTCATCAATCCGGCGAGGAACATCTCGGACAAGGCCTCGATGATCCCCGAACCGCAAATGCCGGTGATCCCGGTCGAGGCGGTTTCCTCTTCAAAGCCGGCCTCGTTCGACCACAGCTCGCTGCCGATCACGCGGAAGGCCGGTTCCAGCGTCTGCGGGTCGATCTTGACCCGCTCGATCGCACCGGGTGCGGCACGCTGGCCGCTGGAAATCTGCGCGCCTTCAAAGGCCGGGCCGGTCGGCGAAGACGCCGCCATCACCCGGTCGCGGTCGCCCAGCAGCATCTCGGCGTTGGTGCCAACGTCGACGATAAACGTCAGCTGCTCGCTCTGGTCGGGCCGCTCGGCCAGCGCCACCCCGGCCGTATCCGCACCCACGTGCCCGGCGATACAGGGCAGCACGTAGGCGCCCGCCCGGGGTGCAGGCCGATTTCTAGCTCCCGCGCCTTGATCCGGGTGCCGAAATCGGTCGCCAGTGCGAACGGCGCACCGCCCAGCTCGACCGGGTCCATGCCCAGCAGCAGGTGGTGCATGATCGGGTTGGAGACGAGGGTGATATCGAGAATATCGCTGACCTCGATCCCGGCTTCCTCGGCCGTTGCCGTCGCCAGCTCGTTGAGCGCACCGCGCACCGCCGCGGTCATCTCCGCGTCACCGCCCGGATTCATCATCGAATAGGATACCCGCGACATCACGTCTTCGCCGAAGCGGATCTGCGGGTTCATCAGCCCGCTCGACGCCAGCACCTCGCCGGTCGCCAGATCACAGAGGTGCGCGGCGATGGTGGTCGAGCCCAGATCGACGGCGAGCCCGAAAATCTGCTCCTTCAGCCCCGGCCACAGCGCAACCAGCTCCTCGCCGTCGCGCACGGCAGCGGTTACCTGCCACTTCCCCTTGCGCAGGGTCGGCTGCATGGAGCGCATCAGGCCGAAGTCAGTCTGCAGCCCGGTCAGTCCCCACTGCTGCTCCAGCGCCTCGTGGATCCGCCCGAGGTCAGAGCTGGGCTCGTGCATGTCCGGCTCACGGACAGTGATAAAGTGCAGGCGCACGGTAGGATCGATGGCGATGACCCGTTCGTCGGCGGACTTGCGCACCACCTGCTTGTGCACCTGCGCGTCCGGGGGCACGTCGACGACCAGATCGCCTTCGAGCAGGGTCTGGCACGACAGCCGCCGGTCGGCCTTCCTGTTGCGCTTGGTGGCGTAGCGGGTCTCGACCGCGTTGGGCACGGAAGCATGGTGCGCCGAGGAGGTGATGCCGTGCTTGGCAAAGTCACCCTCGCCCAGCGTGATCTGGCAGCGACCGCACATGCCGTTGCCCCCACACAGGCTGTCGATATCGACGCCCAGGCGCCGGGCGGCCTGCAGCACAGGCGTTCCGATGGGAAAGTCGCCGCGCTTACCCGAAGGGGTAAAGACGAGGCGGGCGGTGGCGGGTGCATTCTCAGTCATGTGCGCTTCTTAGCCGGTTGTGCAGGGATGCATCGACCTGTTTGCGGCCTGCAAATTGCCTAGATGCGGCCAAGGCGACCCTGGCTCTCTTGTCTTTATTCTCTTTTGTCGCAGACACCCGGCCAGCTCCAGCACCGAATGCGCGCATCAGGGGCATGGGATGCGGTTTTTTTGCCGACCTTATCCGCCCTTTGCGCGGTTTATCGACTGCTCTGGCACGATCCCAGCATGGCTAAAATCCGAAGTATGTTTCTGGGGTCAGGATCCGATGAATACCCGCCGACGCGTTCCAACTGCCTTCGTCGTTGTTTTTCTATCCGCGGTCGCCATCACCCTCGCCTTCGTGGTCTCGGCCGGATCTGCGGCCGCCGAGCCACGGCTTGACCGCATACTTGCGGCAGAACAGAGCCTGACCCGAAAGATCGAGCGCGCACAAAAGCGCCTGAACCGCAATCAGAGCAAACTCGACCGCGCATCCCGCGACCTCGAGCGCAGCTGCGCCGGAGAAAGCATCGACCGCGAGCGCCGGGCACGCTGCGCCGATCTCAGCGATAGCCTTGAACAGAACCGCGAACGGTTGGACCGCGACGCCGAAAAACTGGCGCGCAATCAGGAACGACTGGTCAAACTCGGCGAGAAAATTGCCCGTCTGCAGAAACGCACAGAACGGCAGCGGGACAAGCTGAGCAAGCGGCTCGCCCGCGCCGAGGGACGGGTCAGCAAAGCCGAGCAGCAGATCGATACCATGCAGGCTTTCATCGAGAAGCACGAGGGATCAGAAGCCGCCAAACGCCGCGAAAAGGTCGAAGACTATCGCGCCCGACTGGCCAAATCAGAACGCATGCATCGTCGCTGGGCAGAAAAGCGCGACGAATACCGCGCCGCCCTCGAAGCCCTCGGAGGCCGCTAGGGCGTAGGTGAAGGACGCCGGGTTACGAGCTCAAGGCGCGTCGGGTCTGAAAAGCGAAAAACGAAGAGAGAAAAGCGAAAAGAACGACGTGACGGCTGAAATGGTGGCCGGCAGCAGGTCAATGGCGGCGGGCTGAACGCCGGGGACCATCACCCAGCGCACGACGAAGTCAGAGACCTAGAACGCCACCGACTGCCCGCAGCCACAGCGCGCGGTCTCATTGGGGTTTTCAAAGGTAAAGCCCGAGGTCATCCGGTCTTCGTGATAGTCCATGGTTGAGCCGAGCAGGAACATGAAGGCCGTGGGCTCGATGAAGATACGGACGCCCTTGTCCTGTACTTCCTCTTCCATCGCCGTCTTTTCCGCTGCGTATTCGACAAAGTACTCCATGCCAGAACAGCCGCCCTTCTTCACGCCCACGCGCAGGCCGACCACAGCCTCGTCGCCGGACTTGTCGATCAGGGATTTAACCCGATCCGCCGCTTTGTCGGTCAGATTGAGCACGTTCTGCATCATGGCCAGGACCTCTGTTCCCCGGTGCGCCGGTGTGGAGCACACCGGCTATCTCAAATATAGGCATGAAAGCAGCGGACCGCAAAGCCCGCACTCTGGAGCCCGTTACCAAGCCCTGCAGCAGGTTACGGTCCTTCGACCCGGCAGGGCATCCAACAGCCCGCCTACAGGCCAAGGACCAACTGGGCGTCTTCGCTGGCTCGGTCGGGGGTCCAGGCGGGTTCCCACACCAGCCGCACCGTGGCCAGACCGACGCCCTCGACCCCCGCCAGCGCAGCGGCGACGTGACCGGGCATCTCGCCCGCGACCGGGCAACCGGGCGCGGTCAGGGTCATATCGACCTCGACATCGCCCGTCTCCGGGTTCTGGTCGAGGCGGTAGATCAGCCCCAGATCGTAGATGTTGATCGGAATTTCCGGGTCGTGGACGGTCTGCATGGCGGCAACCATGCCAGCCTCCGAGGCCAGCGACGCCCCGTTTGGCAGGACTTCTCCGGCTTCGGCGATAAAGGTGGTGCCCTCCCGACGGACGCGCACGCCCGCCGCTGGATCCATGGTCACCCCGGGATCGGGCATGAAATCGGCAAGGGTCTTGCCGTCGTGCGCGCTCATCCCAGCAGCTCCCGGCACACTGCCAGCCCGTCGAGCAACGCGTCGACGTCGTCGCGCCCGTTGTAGGCCGCAAAGGAAGCCCGCGCGGTTGAGTGCACGCCCAGTCGGTCGTGCAGCGGCTCGGCGCAATGCTGGCCGACGCGCAACGCCACGCCGGTCCGATCAAGAATGGTGCCGACGTCGTTGGCGTGATGGTCGCCGAGCGCGAAGGCCAGCACTGATACCTTTTCAGGCGCGGTGCCGAACACGCGGACGTCATTACCCGCGCCCAGGCGCTCCATGGCGTAGTCGAGCAGGTCGGCTTCGTGCGCGGCAATGGCCTCGATGCCAACGCCCTCGACCCAATCCACAGCAGCGCCCAGTCCGACGGCTTCCACAATCGCCGGGGTACCGGCCTCAAAGCGGAAAGGCGGCTCGCGAAAGGTCGTGCCGGCGAAGCTGACGGTATCGATCATGTCACCGCCGCCCTGAAAAGGCGGCATGGCGTCGAGCAGGTCGTACTTGCCGTAGAGCACACCGATCCCGGTCGGGCCATAGAGCTTGTGTCCCGTCCAGGCCAGAAAATCGACGTCGAGTGCGTGCACGTCGACCCGGCGGTGGGTCACGGCCTGCGACGCGTCGAGCAGGACCAGCGCGCCCTGGGCATGCGCCTTCGCGATAATCTCCTCGACCGGCAGCACGGTCCCGAGCACGTTGGAAACAAAGGCGCAGGCAACCATGCGCGTGCGCTCGCCGAGCTTGTCGGCGAAATCGTCCATGTCGAGCGACCCGTCTTCGAGAATATCGACAGGCCGGACGATGGCGCCGGTTTCCTCGGCGATGAGCTGCCACGGCACGATATTGGCGTGGTGCTCGAGCACGGTGAGCAGAATTTCATCGCCCGGGCGCAGGTTCTTCCGCCCCACGACTGGGCGACGAGGTTGATGGCTTCGGTCGTGTTCTTGGTGAAGACCACCTCGCGCTCGTCGGCGCCCATGAACCGGGCGACCTTGGTGCGCGCGGCCTCGAAGGCGTCGGTCGCCTCCTGGCTGAGCCGGTGCACGCCCCGGTGGACATTGGCGTAGGAGGTTTTCATGAACTGATCCATGGCGTCCGTGACGGCCAGGGGCTTCTGCGAAGAGGCCGCAGAATCAAGGAAAATCAGTCGCTTATCGTCGTAGACCCGGCGCTCGAGCGTCGGGAACTGTGCCCGGATCGCAGCGAGGTCAAAGCCGTTGGCAACGGGTCGGTTCTGGCTCACAGGTCCAGCTCCCCGAAGGCACCCGGCACGCCCAGCCATGCCTTGACCTTCTCGTCGAGCATGGCCTCGACCGCCTCGGGCAGGTCCAGCGCAGCAAAGGGCTCCCGGGCGAAGGCGAGGATCAGCAGGGCGCGGGCGGTCGCCTCGCTGACCCCGCGGGCGCGGAGGTAGAACAGCGCCTCTTCGCTCAGATCTCCGACAGTCGCACCATGCGAGCATTTTACGTCGTCGGCGAAGATTTCCAGCTCGGGCTTGGTAAAGGCTTGCGCGCGGTGGGACAGCATGAGCGCCCGCGAGAGCTGGTCGCCCTCGATCCGCTGGCTGTCCTGAGCCACGTGAATGCCGCCCTGGAAGATCGCCGTCGCCTGCTCATCGACCACGGTCCGCACCTGCTGGTCGGAGGTGGTATCGGCGGCGAGGTGTCGGACGCCGGTGACGAAATCGCTGTGCTCGCTGCCGGTTTTGAGCACCAGCGCCGCCAGACCGGCGTGGGCACCCGGGGCGTTGATGTCGGCGTGCTGTTCGATCCGGTGAAGGCCACCGCCGAGGGTGACAACCAGACAGTCGTAACGTGCATTTTCAGCGAGCCTCGTGAAGCTGCGATGGGTCTGGGTGCCAGCGCCGCCATCCTCGACCAGCATGATCCGGGTCAGATGCGCTCCGGGGCGAGGTCGATGTCGGTATCGCTGTTCAGCCAGCTGTCATCGGTGTTGCCCCAGCGCTCGACCAGCGTCGCCTGCGCGCCTTCCGCGAGGCGAATGCGGTTGGCGGCGTTAACCAGCGCATGCTCGGCCATGGGGCCAAAGCGGGCGAAGACCGGCTTCAGGCGGGCCTTCTCCGGCACGTCGAACAAGAAGCCCTCACCCGCGAGGCTGGCGTTGAGCAGGCTGAGCGCATCCGCGCCCGGCAGATCGCTGGCGGGCGCGGAGACATCGGCGGGCGGGATCGGGCCGAACAGACCGCTCTGCTCCTGATTGATGCGCAGGCCAGCGGGCGTCAGCGCCTGCCCCAGCGGACCGGCCAGATCGGTGTAGCGCCAGGCTTCGACCCGGCGGTTAGGGAAACCCCGTTCGCGAAGGGCGGCAAAGGCGGCTGCGTTCTGCACCGCGCCCGCGCCATGCAGGCGATCGAGAAAGTCTGCGCCGAAAACGTCGGTCATGCCGCCTGAAACTCCGCGTAGCCGGCCTGCTCGACTTCGAGCGCCAGTGACTTGTCGCCAGACTTCACGATCCGGCCTTCGCTGAGGATATGGACGTAGTCGGGGACAATGTAGTCGAGCAGGCGCTGGTAGTGGGTGATGACGAGGAACGAGCGCTCAGACGAGCGCAGGGCATTGACCCCATCGGCCACCACGCGCAGGGCGTCGATATCCAGGCCTGAATCGGTTTCGTCGAGTACGGCCATCCGTGGCTCGAGCAGCGCCATCTGCAGGGTCTCGAAGCGCTTCTTCTCACCCCCGGAGAAGCCGACGTTCACCGCCCGCTTGAGCATGTCGTTGCCGATGCCGAGGGTTTTGGCTTTGGCGCGCAGCTCACGGACGAAGGCCAGCGCGTCGAGCTCGTCCAGACCGGCAGCCTTGCGCTTGGCGTTGACGGCGGTCTGTAGGAAGGTCGACGCCTGTACGCCCGGGATTTCCACGGGGTACTGGAAGGCCTGGAACAGGCCGGCGTGGGCGCGCTCCTCGGGCTCCATCTCCAGCAGATCGTCGCCGTCGAGGCGGACGCTGCCGCCAGTGACGCTGTAACCGGGCTTGCCCGATAGCACGTTCGCCGTGGTCGACTTGCCCGAGCCGTTGGGCCCCATGATCGCATGCACCTCGCCCGGGGCGATCTGCAGGTCGATGCCGCGGAGGATTTCGGTACCGTCTTCGAGTTCGGCGCGAAGGCCTTTGATGTCCAGCATGGGTGGTTCAGATCCCTTGGTCGTCAGGAACGACTGCGTTGAAGTCGGCGACCGTGCCGGTCAGCCCGCGAAACAGGGCGTCGCTGGCAATCCGGTGGCCGATGGAAAATTCGTCGAAGCGCACGCGGGCGCAGAGCGGGCCGAGGTTTTCGACCGTCAGGTCGTGCCCGCCATTGAGGCGCAGATTGAGGGTCCGGGCCTGCTCTGCGGCGGCCTCGATATCGTCGAGCGCGGTGGCGAAATCACCCCGCTCGTGGGCGTCGGCGTAGAGCCCGGTGTAGATCTCGACCCCATCGCACCCGCCCTTTGCTGCCAGCCGCACTGAGGCGGGATCGGGGTCGACGAACACGGCGGTGCGGATCCCGCCGGCGCGCATCCGATCGCAGCAGGCTCGGAGGGCGCCATGGTCATCGTCCTCGCGCCAGCCGCGGGAAGACGTCACTTCTCCGGCCATTACCGGGACGATGGTAAACTGAGTCGGCCGCAGTTCTTCGACCAGATCGATCAGATCGGGGCGGAGGTCGCCTTCGACGTTGAATTCGACCCGGCCCTCGCGGACCTCGTCCATGGCGGCGATGGTGGTTACGTCAGCCATGGTGATGTGGCGCTCATCCGCGCGCGGATGCACGGTCAGCCCCTGCGCACCGCCGGCGAGCGCCAGCCGTGCGCCCTCGACCAGGTCGGGAGTGCCGGTGCCACGCGAATTCCGCAGCAGCGCGATCTTGTTGATATTGACCGACAGCATCGTCATCCGACCGAGCCTTCAAGGCTGATGGCGACCAGCTTCTGGGCCTCGACCGCGAACTCCATGGGCAGTTCCTGCAGCACGTCCTTGACGAAGCCGTTGACGATCAGGGCCAGCGCCTCTTCCTCGTCCATGCCGCGTTGCCGGCAGTAGAACAGCTGGTCTTCGGAGACCTTGGAAGTGGTGGCTTCGTGCTCGAACATGGAGGTGGCGTTGCCCGCCTCGATATAGGGCACGGTATGGGCGCCGCAGCGGTCGCCGATCAGCAGGCTGTCGCACTGGGTGAAGTTGCGCGCGCCCTTGGCGGTGCGGGTCGACTTGACCAGACCGCGGTAGGTCTGGTTGGACCGGCCCGCCGAAATGCCCTTGGAGATAATGCGCGAGCGGGAGTTCTTGCCCACGTGCACCATCTTGGTGCCGGTGTCGGCCTGCTGCAGGTTGTTGGTGATGGCGACCGAGTAGAACTCGCCCTGGCTTTCCTCCCCGATGAGCATGCAGGAGGGATATTTCCAGGTGATGGCTGAGCCGGTCTCGACCTGGGTCCAGGAGACCTTCGAGCGAGCACCCTGACACTTGGCGCGCTTGGTGACGAAGTTGTAGATGCCGCCCCGCCCCTGCTCGTCGCCGGGGTACCAGTTCTGGACGGTGGAATACTTGATCTCGGCTTCTTCGAGCGCAACCAGCTCGACCACAGCGGCGTGGAGCTGGTTTCGTCACGCTGGGGCGGTGCAGCCCTCAAGGTAGGAGACGTAGCCCTTGTCCTCGACCACGATCAGGGTGCGCTCGAACTGACCGGTGTTCTCGGCGTTGATGCGGAAGTAGGTCGACAGCTCCATGGGGCAGGTTACGCCCTTGGGCACGAACACGAACGAACCGTCGGTGAACACGGCTGAATTCAGGGCGGCGAAGTAGTTGTCGGTGTGCGGGACGACCGAGCCCAGGTATTGGCGCACCAGCTCGGGGTGCTCTTGCACGGCTTCGGAGATCGGCATGAAAATCACCCCGGCCTCGGCGAGGTATTGTCGCGGAAGGTGGTGGCGACGGAGACGGAGTCGAAGACCACGTCCACGGCGACCGAACGCTGCTGCACACCGGCGAGCATTTCCTGCTCGTGCAGCGGGATCCCGAGCTTGTTGTAGGTCTCGATCAGCGCCGGGTCGACATCGTCGATGGTCTCGGGGCGGATTCTGCCGACTTGGGTGCGGAGTAGTAGTAGGCATCCTGGTAGTCGATCGGCGGAATATTGAGCTTGGCCCAGTCCGGTGACGGCATGTCCAGCCAGTAGCGGTAGGCCTTGAGCCGCCATTCGAGCAGCCAGTCGGGCTCGTCCTTCTTGGCCGAGATGAAGCGGATGATGGCCTCGTTCAGGCCCTTGGGCGCGGTATCGGTCTCGATGTCGGTGACGAAGCCGTATTTGTACTTCTCCGCAAGCGCGGAGACCTGTTCGATGGTTTCTGCTTCTGCAACCATGGCTTAGCGGGCTTCCTTGCTCGTGGGTTCTGTATCGGGCTCCGGCGAGCCGTCGCAGGCTCGTCGATCGTTCGCTCGATCCCTCGGTTCGGGCGTCGAGGGGGCCGAACATGCTCATCCACGCCGGCGCCATGTCGGCCAGGGTGACCCGGTTCAGGGCCTCGCTGACGGCCGTGTTGACCACGGCCCAGTTGCCGCGCATGCCGCAGAACGACTGCACCCCGCAGACGTCTTCTTCGCGCTCGTCGATGCAGGCGGTCAGCGCCAGTGGCCCCTCGATGGCCGCGATGACATCGCCGATGCTGATTGCTGCTGCGCTGCGGCTGAGGCGGTACCCGCCGGCAGCGCCACGCTGTGCGGTCAGCAGATCCGCCTTCGTGAGCATTTTCAGCAGCTTGGACACCGTGGGCTGGGGCAGCATCAGATCCTCGGACAGGCGCGCAGCGGACGCAGGCTCGTCGTTGGCGAACGAGAGCTTGGTCAGCAGAATCACGGCGTAGTCAGTGAGGCGCGAGAGCTTCATGAATGATGGGCCCGAATGTCGAATGAGGTATGGGACTTCTTTGGTCCTAATGGAAAATATAGGGCTGGAGCGCGGCTTTCAACCGTCATCGGGTCGCGGCGACGGGGCTGGATTGCGCCGACTTCGGCCCGGCCGCGCTTCGCGCGGCGGGCCGAAGCGTCGCGCACTCATCAGCGGGACGGGAAAGCCCGATCCACAAGGTTGAAAACAGCCCGGTTGCGGGCTCGGCCCTCGACGGCTTCGCCGTCTTCGGTCCTCCCCCGCGCAACCACGGCTTCGGCCCAGGCCGAAGCCGTGCGCGTGGGAGATTTGTAAGCCGCGCAGCGGCGTCAAATCGAGCGCGCCACCGAAAGCGCCAGCGAAGCTGTCCGTTTGACTGCGCGCGCCGGACCGGAAGGCGGCGAAGCCGTCGAGGTCCGGGGCGCCACCAATCGGTCAGCAACGGCAAGCCGTCCATAAAGCGCGGGCGCGCGGCAAAGTCCTCGTTGTGATTGCCCACCGGCTCGGGCTAAACAGGCGCCATGACGGCAAACGAGCGCCACCAGTCCCGCAGCGACGCAGTCACCCGCCCCGGCGCCGGTGACGCCCTGCTGCTGCGCACCCAAAGTCTTGCGCTGGCCCGCGCTGACGCCCTGATCATCGAGAACCTGGATCTGGAGCTCCGCGAGGGCGAGGCCCTGCACGTGCGAGGCCCAACGGCGCTGGCAAATCGACCCTGCTCCAAGCCCTCGCAGGGCTGCTCACACCAGCCGCCGGGTCTGTCGAGCGCAGGACGGAGGAACCGCCCGGTTTCCTCGGCCACCAGAACGGCCTGTTGCCCGACCTCAGCGCGGGCGAAAATCTGCGCCTCTACGCCAGCTGCGGGCTGCCAGCGGACACCAGCACGCTCGAACGCTTTGACGTGCACGCCTTCATCGACAAACCGGTCCGCACGCTCAGCCAGGGGCAGGCGCGCCGCGTGGCGCTGGCGCTGGCCTGTCGCCCGGATCAGGCGCTGTGGCTGCTGGATGAGCCCTTCGCCGGGCTGGATCAGGCCACGGTCGACGGTCTTGCGGACCTGTTCGCCGCGCATCTGCAGCGGGGCGGCGGGCTGGTGTTCTCCTCCCATGACCGCAGCCTGCTCCGGCGCGCGCGTGCTCCAGCTCGGCCCTGCAACCGATCAACACCAACAAGGCGAGCAAAGCGTCGCCCAGCGACGCTCAGAGGCACCCGGTCATGTTTAGCGCCGGTCTCCGCCTCGAACTGCGCCTACGCCTGCGCCACGGGTTGTCGGCACTGGGAGCACTGGGCTTCCTCGCGGTCGCGCTGACAGCCGTCGGCCTGACGCTGGGGCAGTACCCCGAACGCCTGCGCCCGGCGGGGCCCGCTGTCGGCTGGGCCATGACCGTGCTGGCGCTGGTCTACGCCAACGCCGACTGGTGGCTGGATCAGGTCCAGTCCGGCCTCAACCAGCGCTTGCGGGTCGGCGCCCGCGACTTCGCCGGCTTCACCTTCGGGCGCCTGTTCGGCGGCTGGGTGGCCGCCCTGCCTTGGCTGCTCGTCGCCGCGTGGCTGATTGCACTGTTCTACAGCCAGCCCGTTCCCGTTGCCCTCGCGCTGGCAGCCGGGCTTCTCATCGCTTCGCCCGCGCTGGTCGCGCTCAGCGCCTTCATCGCCGCCCTACGGGTGCTCATGGGCAGCGTCGGGGTTCTGATCGGCGCCGCAGCCCTGCCGCTGGCCCTGCCCTTCGTCGTGGTCGGTGTGGGGTTGACTGAAACCCTGTCCCTCGCCGCGCTGGGGTTGTCGCTGGGGCTTTCACTGCTGCAGACTGTTGTCTTCGCCCTGACCACGCGCTGGATCCTGTCGCTGGTCTGAGCCTGCCAAGGAAACCTGCTTGTGACCACGTCCCGCCCCGTCAACACCACCCTCGAGTTCCTGCAGACCCGCCGCTCTGTAACCGCCTCCAACATGCCCCCCGGCGGCCCGGACGCTGACAGCCTGCGGGCCATCCTCGCCGCCGGGATCCGCGTTCCCGACCACGGCAAGCTCGCCCCGTGGCGGATCGTGGTGTTCGAAGGCGAAGCGCGCGGAGCCTTCGGCGCGAAGGTGCTGCGCCCGGCCTTTGCCGCCAACCAGCGCGCTGATGCCCCGGAAACCACGCTGGCGCTGGAAGCCGCCCGGTTTGAACGCGCCGGGGTCGTCCTCGCCGTGCTCTCGACCCCGACCGTCCCGCACAAGATCCCGTTATGGGAGCAGCAGCTCTCCGCCGGCGCTGTGTGCCAGACCCTGCTGATCGCGGCCCAGGCCGAGGGCTACGCCGCCCAGTGGCTGACCGAGTGGACCGCCTTCGACCCGGATGTCCGCACCGCCCTCGAACTGCACCGGCGAGCACGACCAGATCGCGGGTTACATCTACATCGGCGGCAAGGCGACCAACGACAGCGACCGACCGCGCCCCGACCCTGAAGCCGTGATTTCGCACTGGCCTTCCTGATACAGCGTTTTTAAACTGCCCCCAGCCTGCAAACCGCGCGCAGGACAGCCTCACGTGAAGGCACCGCCGAAAACCGACCACGCGCCGACCGACCACGCGGATATCCGAAAGAGAACACACCATGTCGACCGCCGCTGCCAACAAGCCCGCCAGTCAGCCAGCCAGTCAGCCCGCCGCCGGCACGTCATCCCTGCCGGAAATGCCGGACTTCGAAACCATCACCGTCTCGATCACCGACCAGATCGCGCACGTGGTCCTCAACCGCCCGGAAAAGCGCAACGCCATGAACAAGGCCTTCTGGGTGGAGTTTCCCGCAGCGATCAAGGCGATCTCAAACAGCGCTGCAGCCCGTGTGATCGTGGTCTCCAGCACCGGCAAGCACTTCACCGCAGGCATGGATCTGGCGGTCTTCGCCGAAGCGGGCAACACGATCATGGGCGGGGACCGCGATCCCTACATCCACGCCGAGGCCTTCCGCCACCATCTGCACCTGCTGCAGGAAACCTTCTCCTGCCTCTATAATGCCCGGCAGCCTGTGCTGGCAGCGATCCAGGGCGGCGCCCTCGGCGCCGGCGTCGACCTCAGCAGCGCCTGCGACATGCGCTACTGCACCCGGGACGCCTACTTCACTATTCAGGAAGTCAACATCGGCATGGTCGCCGACGTCGGCACCTTCCCGAGGGTCACGCGCCAGCTGCCCGACGGCCTGCTGCGCGAGCTGGCCTACACCGGACGCAAGCTGGAGGCCGCCGAAGCGCTTGAGCGCGGCTTCGTCAACCAGGTCTTCGAAGACCAGGACACCAT
Source organism: Rhodospirillaceae bacterium (assembly GCA_038141425.1). Taxonomy (GTDB): domain Bacteria; phylum Pseudomonadota; class Alphaproteobacteria; order UBA7985; family UBA7985; genus UBA7985. The sequence goes on from JAYQIC010000001.1 coordinate 282,129, forward strand.
GCTGGACGCTGTCATGGCCATTGCGCGCCAGATCGCCGCAAACTCGCCGCTTGCCGTTTCCAGCTCGAAGCACGTCATGAACTACGCCGCCGACCACTCGACCGAAGATACGCTGCGCTATCTGCAAGCGCTGAACGGCGGCATTCTGGCGCCCCAGCACATGATGGAATCGGCGGCTGCCAAGATGCAGCAGCGCGCACCCGTCTACCCCGACCTCAAGGCCGTCAACGGCCCTTGGAACGAGTAGACCGGAAACCCGCAGCACTCAGCGCTGCGCGCTACCGGGCTGGATCGGGCTCAGGCTACGATTGCGATGATGTATGCGGGGGCCGCGCGCTGGCGTCGTCTTCGAACACTCCGTAAGCCTCGGCGCCGAGGTGCGCCGCGCCGACGAAGGCATAGAGCCCCGCGTGACCCTGCTGACCGCTGCCACCGTCTTCGAATGGGGCGTCCAAGGCGGTCAGCACGGACCGCTGCAGGCGTCCGGCAATATCTCCATCCAGCGTCGCTGAGGTAATCAACACAGGTGCAGGCCGCAGCGGGGTCTGGGCAATGATCCGCAGCCCGTCCAAGCGCGCCGGAAACAATCCGGCGTAGAGCCGGAAGCTGCAGGCATCGATGGCGGCAAAGTCCGCGTCTCCGGCCAGTACGGCGTCGATCGAGTGGCGATGGCCAACGCTGTGCAGACCGCGTGCGAGTTGTGCATCCATGTCAAAACGCGCGCGCAGGCAGTGCACCCCTGACTGGGAATCCGGTTCGTTGAAGGCAAAGCGCGCGTCGCCTGCCTGCTCGATATCGTCCAGCGAATTCAGGTCCGAGTCCGCGCGGACGATGACATGACTGAAATAACGCCCCGCCGGCGCCCCTTCCAGCGCCAGCACCGAGGACGCCAGATAGCGCGTCTTCGCCCGGTGGTGCCGGTACCAGGGCGAGCCGCACAGCTGGCTGAACACCAGTCCTTCATCCATCCAGGCGGAGATGCTGTGGTTCCGGTGCTCGAGCGCCGGTGGCAGGTCCAGCCCTTCGTTCCGCGCGGCGCCGCGAACCCGGTCCCAGAGGGCGTCGGTTTCACCGTAGTACTCGGGCCAGTCGTAGAGCGGCATCAGCGCCAGCCCGCGAATTGTCTTCAATGCAGCCATGGACTGACCATGGTTCCAATCCGGTCGGGCGGTCAAGCGGTCAAGCGCTGGCACGAGCCAAGGTGGCGCGAGTTGAGTTGAGGTGAGGTAAAACAGAACCGACGCCTCAGGGGTCGCTGTCAGCCAACAAACATTGCGACAAATTTATTAACCCTGATGGGGTCAGACAGAAGGACCCTGCCCCATGACGCTCCTGAAAAAAGTGTCCCAGCCGATCGAAACCGCCAACGGCCTGCCCAACCCCCTCTACACCGACCCGGCGGTCTACGCGGAAGAGAGCCGCAAGCTGCTGCTGGGCAACTGGTCCGGCATCGCCTTCGAAGGCGACGTGCCGGAGGTCGGAGACGTCTACCCGGTTGAGCTGGCGGGGGTGCCGCTGGTGGTGGTCCGGGGCCGGGATCAGGAAATCCGGGTCTTTGAAAACGTCTGCCGCCATCGCGGCATGGTGCTGGTGCAGGAGGCAGGCAAGGCCAAGCAGGGAATGCGCTGCCCTTACCACAGCTGGACCTACGATCTCAGTGGCCGTTTGGTTGCAACACCGCTGGTCGGCGGTCCGGACGCCAACCACCACCCCTGCATCGACAAGCCCGAGTTGGGCCTGATCGAGGTCCCCTGCCACACCTATCTGGGCGTGGTCTACGCCAACGTCAGCCGCGATGCTGCGCCGTTCCGGGACATGCACAGCAAGCTGCTGGACCGCTGGCAGGAATTCGAGCAGCCCATGTTTTTCGACCGCAGCGTGTCCGAATTCACCCTCGACGTCGCCTGCAACTGGAAGCTGGCGGTCGAGAACTACTGTGAAGCCTACCACCTGCCGTGGATACACCCGGACCTGAACAGCTACTCGCGCATCGAAGACCACTACAACATCGTCGAACCCGGCGCCTACTCCGGGCAGGGCACAACCGTCTTCAACCCGACCCGCAGCGAAGACGGCCGGTCGCTGGATACCTTCACTAACCTCGCCAAGCAGTGGTGGAACGGGCAGGCCGAGTACATCGTGCTCTACCCCAACGTCCTGGCCGGCGTTCACCGCGACCACGTCTTCGCCATGCTGCTGCTGCCGCAGAGCGTCGATCACACCATTGAACGCGTCGGCATCTTCTATGCCTCCGAGCAGGCCATGTCGGAAGACTGCGCCGACCTGCGCGAAGTCAACGCCAAGCAGTGGCGGTTGGTGTTCGACGAGGACATTCAGGTGGTCGAGGGCATGCAGCGTGGGCGCAAGGCCCCCACTTCGACGGCGGCCGCTTCTCCCCGGCCATGGACGAAGCCACCCACTGCTTCCACGCGTGGGTCGCAGACACCCTCGGCGACAGCGCCGAATTGCGATAACCGACCGGCAGTTGGCTCGTCTGCCTCTCGGCTCGCTGGCTTCCGCCTAAATCGCGGGAGCGCGCGCACCGGTTGCGCCCTGCCCATAATACTATCTAATATAGAATTTATAGGCGGTAATGATAACCTTAGATCAATACTTTATTGATTTCAGGTTCTGTTTTCATGAACGCTTATTTTTTGCGGCGGTCGGCCATCTTGGTCCAGAGTCTGCCTGCCCTCACCCTGTTTTTGGCCAGCCAAGCCCGGCGCCGACGTCCGCGCCACCCGGCCGCTCGACAGCGGTTCTGATGCAGAGCGCCCTGCGCACGGGATCAATGAACCGGGGCCAGCACCCTTTGTGGCCCTGCCCGGCGCGCGGTTAGCGGCCGACGCTGGCGGTTCGGAAACCTTCGCCGTCGAGGTCATCCTGCCTGACAATCGTCGGCTGGACATTGCGGCAGCTGATCTTCGTGTTGAAGCCGGACAAGTGCTGGTTCGCGCTCATGCCCTCGACGACGCCGTCGTCGAAGGAGCCTCGGAATTCACGCAATCGGTTGCGCCGGTGCCCCAGACCGTGGCGCCCGACTGGACGCCCCACCGAGACGACAGACTTCACCAACGCCGGAACTGACCTGGCCAGCAATGGCATTGGCGGCAGCCACGTCACCATCATCGAAGACAAGAGCAGTTTCGGGGCCATTATCGGCGCAGGCGCCTCGCTGGTGGGCACGCTGGTCGTCGCTTCAGCCTACGCCGATCTGTCCACGGAGCTGGTGCAGCTTTCGCAGACCATCGCCGAAGACGACGCCAGCGCCGCTGCCTCGGTCGACGCAGACGAAGCTGCCGACGCGCCGCTGGATGAGGCGGAGGACGGAGAAGAAGACGCCAGCGGCGAGGATGCTGGCACAGATGGCACAGGCGCTGAGGCTGAAAACAAGGCCCCGGCCTTCATCGAACTCACCGGCACGGGCAGCGTCAGTGAGACCGCCGCCGCAGGCACGCTGACCGGCGTCGCCGTGACAGCCATCGACCCCGAGGGCGCCGCCGTCACCTACGCCATCACCGAGCAAGAAATAGCCGGCGCCTTTGCCGTCCATGCGGAAAACGGCAGCATCTCCGTCGCTGATCCCAGCCTGATCGATTTTGAGAGTCACGAAACCCTGTCCCTGACGATTTCAGCGACCGACCCCGAGGGGGCCAGCACCACCCAGAGCCTGAGTATCCGGATCGAGGATGATGCCAGTGACGCCATCAATGCCTCCCCGGCCTACGCGAAGGCCCACGAAAGCCTTCTCTCGGGGGCGCTGGTGTTCGGCAGTCTGTCGGCCGATGCAGCCTTTCCCGACGCCCGCTTTGGCTTTGGCGGTATCGAGACTCTGAGCGGTGATGCCACCGTTGATCTGTTCCTCACGGCGCAGGAGTACTTCCTGAGCGGGCCGGACTCGGTCGAGACCGCGCTGAGCGCCCCGGCCTTCACCATCCTGCCCGAGATCAACCTGATCGAGCTGGACAAGGGTACGGTCATGCTCGGTAGCTATGACACCAGCGGTGACTATCTTATGACCTTCAGCGTGAGCGAAACCGACTTCTCCGGGTCAGACGGTTTTGGGCTGGGACTCTATGCCAAGAGCTACCATGCCAATGTATCGGGCGTGGCTGAGGAGAGCTATCAGTTCACCGACGGCAGCGTGACCCGCTTCACCGAGCCGGTGTTCTTCGACAACCATCCGGCACTTAACATCGATCCCGGCACCATCATCCACTTCGCCGATCTGACGGGCGACGGATTGGCCGAACTGCTGGTCCGCCCTGCCGGGACTTCGGTGCTGCAGGTTTACGAGAACCTCGGCGATGGCTTTGCCCGTGAAGCGCTGTCAGAGACCCTGTTCACCGGGCTGGATCTGGATGCGCTTGCCGAGGGACGGCTGCTGGACCTGTCCCTGCGCGATCACTTTTCGACCGGAGAGACGACGCTGGTGCTGCTGGGGACCGAGGCGACTTTTCTTTACGAGCTGACCTGATCGACTGGGGTTTGCGCGCCGAGAACCTCGCAGACGCGCGCAGCATAGCGGTTCGCTGATGCGACGGCGGCGGACAGACTCTGGCCTGCTGCGAGAGCGGCCGCCAGCGCGCCGACAAAGGCATCACCGGCGCCGGTGGTATCCCGCACCTCGGCTGGGGCAGCCGGGACGGCTGTCCTGGCTTCATCACCGATATAGAGCGCGGAGCCCTTAGCGCCGAGCGTCAAAACCACCGCACCCACCCCGGAAGCGAGCAAGCTCCGGGCCTGTGCATCAGCCCCCGTTTCGGTGGCAGACGCGGCGGCCTGCGCCAGCTCGTGCTCGTTGGCGACCAGCACGTCGATCTGCGCCAGTTCTGCAGCGCTGAGACCGTGGGCGGGGGCCGTGTTATGGATCACCCCGCGCCCTGCTCCCGCGCCAGGCGGTGGGCTTCGGCAGTCTGCGTCCAGTCGACTTCGTTCTGGGTCACCAGCCAGTCTCCAGGGGTCATCGACGGCAGCTGCCCCGCCTCAGCCGTTGCGTTGGCGCCGGAAACGACGATGATCTGGTTCTCACCGCCTGCGTCCACGGCGATCATGGCCAGCCCGGAGGCACCTTCGACCTCGGCCACTCCAGCCAGCCCGACGCCGTCAGCACGCAGTTGCGCCAGCGCGGTCGGTGCCTGCCCGTCCGACCCTACGGCACCGACCATATCGGTCGCGGCTCCATTGCGGGTGGCGGCCAGCGCCTGATTGGCGCCCTTGCCACCGGGAAGCGCGACATAGCTGTCGGTCTTGATGGTTTCCCCCGGACCGGGAAGGCGCGCAACCTCCGCAACCAGATCGACGTTGATCGATCCAAAGACGATAACCCGGCTCATGCGGTCATGACCTCCAGATAATGGGCGATGACACCCGCACCATCCGCGCCGGTACAGACCTCGACCAGAGCGCGCTGATCCCAGCCGGGCTGACCGGTGAAGCGCTGCAGGGGCTTGGCGATGGTCTTGCCCGCAGCAAAGCCCCCGCAGACCACGCGCACGCTGGACTTCTGGCGGGTGAACAACTCGGGCTGGCTGATGGCAATCAAGGCTGAGGGGTCATGGAAATGGCAGAAATCCAGCCCCACAACATCGGCGTGAAAGTCAAAGTACTGCTCGGCCGCCGCAGCCAGAAAACGCCCGTTGGCGCCACCCTCAGCGGCCAGCCGGGCGACGTTTTCCCGGGTCAGCGGCACCTGATGGGTGGCGTCGAGCCCCAGCATGGTCACCGTCCACGGCGCAGCAAAGACGATCTCGGCGGCTTCCGGATCATCGTAGACGTTGGCTTCGGCGGCGGGGGTGACGTTACCATTCACGTTCGCCGCCCCGCCCATGATCGACACGCCTTTGACCAGCCCAGCAATCTCCGGCGCCTGCTGCAGCGCGGCGGCAATGTTGGTCAGCGGGCCGATGGGCACCAGCGTGACCTCGCCTGGGTTCGCGCGCGCGGTCTCGATGATGAAATCGGCGGCTGAGTGCTCGGACAGGGGGGCCTGCACCTGCGCGGGGGAACAGCCGCCAAAGCCATCTTCTCCGTGGACCATGGCCGGGAAAGCGCGCCGCTCGATCACCAGCGGGTCTGCGGCCCCCTGCGCCACCGGGCAGGGCTTGCCGCCCATGTCGACAAGGGCGCGGGCGTTGTGCGTGGTCTGCTCGATGCTGGCGTTGCCGTATACCGTGGTCAGGCCCAGCACGTCGAAATCAGGCGACTTGAACGCGTAGAGGATCGCGAAAGCATCGTCGATGCCCGGGTCCGTATCGATCAGAATTTTCTCGGCCATGCGCCTTCCCTTCCCCAATGCATTCTCATCTGCTGACGCAAGAAGGCTCGCACGGTGGCACAGATCGGCGGGTGACAAAAGCGTCTCTAATCGGTGCAACGCTCGAGCTGGATCAGGTCGGTCGAACGGAAACTCAAGCAAGGCCACATATGCGTGAAATCGCCCGTTTTGGCTAAATTTTAAATCTTATTCTGGTATTAGGCTTGCACTGACAAGCGCGGGTTTCAGACGCGCTGTCTGATCCCTAAACCAAACAATAATGAGAACGATCATTATGAAAATGCTCTTTCAAGCAGCGTCTGTCGCTGCGTTCTGCAGCCTTGCGCTGGCTGGCGTCAGCCAAGCCCAGTCGGCTGAGTACGTCGACAAGCGCTTGAAGCAGATCGATGACAACATCGAGATGTTCCAGATGAAGATGGCAGAAGCGGGCTGTGAGACCACGGAAGATGCTGACGTCATGGCCATGTGTGAGCGCCTGAGTGGCCGCATCAGCGCACACGAGACCCGCAAAGCCATGTACGAAGAAGGCGTTCCGGCAGACTACAGCAGCAAGAAGGCTAAGCGCCTGAACCGTGATCTGGCGAAGCTGGAAAAGAAGGTTGAGATGCTGATGGCCAAACGGGATGCGCTGGATGCCGATGACGCCGACTACGAAGAGATGATGAAACGGTTCAACAGTAAGATTGCGTACCGCGAAGCGAAATCGAACGCATCAAGGCAAACCTCGCTTCGATGATGGCTGAGCCACCGACCTCCGAATAAGGGTCGCGAGCGAAACGACAGATAGGGCCACGCTGCAATCGAGCAGCGTGGCTCTTTTCATTTCGATCTCCAGTGCCTGATCCGGTTCGGCGTGGTTGAGGGTTGCCAAACTGCTCTCGCCTATCCTCAATGCAGCAACATTCGCGATGCTGTTGATAAAACGAGGTTGCAGGCACCATGACGAGCAAAATCCGGGTTCTGATTACCACCCCTTGGCCGCAAGGCGCTGTGGATGCCATGCGGGAGCATTTCGAGGTTGAGGTACACGAAGGCCCCTTGCCTATGCCCGAAGAGAAATGGCTCGCCGCGCTGCAGAACTTTGATGCCGTCGCGCCAACGGTCATCGACCGGCTGCCGCCCGCCGCTTTTCAGGCCGAAGGGCGCCGAACCCGCATCCTCGGTAACTTCGGCGTCGGCTACAACCACATCGATATCGACGCTGCCCGGGCCAGCGGTCTGGCGGTCACCAACACCCCCGGTGTCCTGACTGACGCGACGGCGGATCAGGCCATGGGCCTGCTGCTCGCCGTGGCTCGGGGATCTCGCTGGGCGACTGGCATATCCGGGATGGGCAGTGGACCGGCTGGAACCCGACCGACCGTCTGGGCACGCAGGTTGCGGGCAAGACGCTGGGCATCATCGGTTTCGGCCGCATCGGTCAGGCCATGGCCCGGCGCGCGCATCACGGCTTTGGCATGTCGGTGGTGTTCTTCAATCGCAGCCAGATTGACCCTGCGATAGCCGAGGGCCTTGGCGCACGGCAGCTCGATACGGTGGAGGCCGTGCTGGAGGCATCAGACTTCGTGTCGCTGCACTGCCCCGGCGGGGCAGAAACCCGGCATCTGATCAACGCCGAACGGCTGACCCGGATGAAGCCAACCGCTTTCCTGATCAACACCGCCCGCGGCGACGTCGTCGACGAAGCGGCGCTGGTTGAAGGCCTGCAGGCCGGGACCATCGCCGGTGCCGGGCTCGATGTTTTGCTGAAGAACCCAAGGTCCACCCGGGTCTGCTGACGCTCACCAACTGCGTTCTGAACCCGCATCTGGGTTCGGCGACGGTCGAAACCCGCACAGCCATGGGTCTGAAGGTGGTCGAGAACCTCGTTGCCTTCTTCGACGGGGAAACCCCGCCCGATCAGCTCTGAAGCCCCAGATTGATTAGTCGCCCTTATTTGGTTTAGGATTATGCCATTAGCTTTAGCAGCCAAGAGGTCGATCCGATGGAAAACCGCTCGATAACCTACATGCTGTTTTCGTTTCAGGGCCGGATGTCACGCTCGGAATACTGGCTGCGCTACACGATCCCCTTGCTCCTGCTCTACGTCGTCATGTTCGTGCTGGTGATCGTGCTGTCGCTCGTCTTTGGTGTTGCGCAGTTCTTCGCGCAACTGTTAGGCTCCTACACGATGTCGAACGACGCACCGGATCTCACCGCCATGGCGGTCGTCGGGTTCATCTTGATTGTGTTGTTCGCTTTCGCCGCGAGTGTTGCTTTTTCTGGGCGGGGATCGCGGGCGCGGTCAAGCGCCTGCACGACTGCGATCAGACCGGCTGGCTCTACCTGCTGATTTTTTTCCCGGGCATCGGGCCATTGGTGCTGTTCGTCTGGAACGGCTTCATCCGGGGCACCGTGGGTGAGAATAAATTCGGGCCGGATCCGAACGATCTTCCCGGCGACAATCCCGACGCGACCGCCTGACCCCAGCAGAAGATCGCTTGATCGCCCCCTCGAAACAGGCGACCATCGGCGCTTTCCAGTGTCTCAGACCGAACAACGTCGGCTGAGACTTCGTCCCAGGGCGGCGCATGTCACAAAGTATGATGAGTTACCGGCAGCACGCGCGGGCGATGCTGCTTCTCGGCTTTCCCCTGATCGGTAGTCACCTTGCCCAGGCAGCGGTCGGGTTGACCGACACCGTCATGCTGGGCTGGTACGACGTCGAGGCGCTGGCCGCCGGGGTCCTGGCCACGAGTTTCTTCTTCATGCTGTTCGTGCTGGCGAGCGGCTTTTCCTTCGCTGTCATGCCGTTGGTTGCTTCAGCTTCGAGCGCGGGGGATCCGGTGCAGGTCCGCCGGGTAACCCGCATGGGCCTGTGGCTGTCGATCGCCTTTGCGATACTGCTGTACCCGCTGATGTGGTGGTCGGGTCGGATCTTGCTGCTGCTGGGTCAGGAACCTGTCATCGCCGAACTGGCTCAGACCTACTTTACGGATTGCGGGGTTCGGGCTGCTGCCGGCGCTGCTGGTCATGGTGCTCAAGAGCTACGTGGCCGCGCAAGGAACGCGCCGGTATCGTGCTGTGGGTCACCATCGTTGGTGCCTTTGGCAACGCGCTTGCCAACTGGGTGCTGATTTTCGGCAACTGGGGCTTTCCGGAAATGGGGATCGCAGGGGCCGCCTTTGCCAGCACAATCAACTACAGCCTGATGTTGGCAGGCCTGTGTCTCTATGCGGTGCGCGTTTTCCCCGAGCATGCCCTGTTCCAGCGGCTGTGGCGCCCGGATTGGGAAGCGCTGCGGCGCGTGTTCCAGCTGGGCTGGCCCATCGGCCTGACGCATCTGGCTGAAAGCGCCATGTTCGCGGCCTCGGCGATTATGATGGGCTGGGTCGGCACCCTGCCGCTGGCCGCCCACGGGATCGCGCTGCAACTCGCCTCGACCACCTTCATGGTCCATATCGGGCTCAGTCAGGCGGCGACGGTGCGCGCGGGACGAGCCTTCGGCAGAGGCGACCTCGACGGGTTGCTCCGTGGCGGACAGGTCGGCTTCATGCTGGCGCTGGCCATGGTCGTGCTGACCATGGCGGCCTTCCTCGGTATGCCTGAAACCCTGATCAGCCTGTTCCTCGACCCCGCCGATCCTGACCGCCTCACCATTATCACCATTGGGGTCGGCCTGCTGGCCATGGCGGCGCTTTTCCAGCTGGCGGATGGCACGCAGGCCATGGCCGTCGCCCTGCTGCGCGGTGTGCACGACACCCGCGTGCCGATGATACAGGCCGCCGTCAGCTACTGGCTGGTCGGCCTGCCCACCAGCTACGTGCTGGGGTTCTGGACCCCGCTGGGAGCCATCGGGATCTGGCTGGGTCTGGTCGCCGGGTTGAGCTGCGCGGCGGTGCTGCTGCTGCGCCGGTTCTGGTGGCAGCGATTCTGGATGCAGGACATGGAGGGAACCGCCTGAGCGACGGCTGCGCGACCGGCCCAGCCCCGGGCCGCTGGCATCGACCCAGCGGCAACGTGGCTGATTTTTTGACTTTGCCTCGCCCGCGCGATGTCTCACAGTCACCCCAACGAGATCCCGACAGCTGAGGAACCCGAAGCGATGCAAGCCTCTCAAGCCACCCCACCAGCGTCCTTTGCCGGATGGCTCGATGACACCAACGACATCACCCGCGCCTTTCTTGCCGCCGGGCAGATCCCGGGTCTGATCAACATTGCCGGCGGACTGCCCGACCCGCAGGTCTATCCGGTCGATGCGCTGTCCGAGATCGCCGCGCAGTCGATCGCAGAGTTCCCCAACGAGACCCTCGGCTACGGCACGATTGAAGGCCTGCCCGACCTGCGCCGGGCGGTTGCCGCGCGCTATTCGACCGACACCCTGCGCCTGACCCCCGAAAACGTACTGATCACCACCAGCGGGATGCAGGCGCTGGACCTGATCGGCAAGGTCCTGCTCAACGAAGGCGACACCATGGCCGGGCAGTTCCCGACCTACCTTGGCGCACTCGACTCGTGGCGCCCGCGCCGACCGCACTTCCGGAACATGAACCTGCAGACCAATGACCTGGACTTCGTCGCGGCGATGACCGGGGCGAAATTCGCTTACACGGTGCCGAATTTCTCCAACCCGACCGGGCGGCTGGTGCCCGAGCAGACCCGGCGCGAGCTGGTCGCCGCCGCCCGCCAGACCGGGGCGTGGCTGGTCGAGGACGATCCCTACGGCGGTCTGAGCTACGACGGACCGATCCCACCCAGCGCGCTGGAGATATCGGCCGAAGACGAGCCGGACGAGGGCGGTCCCTACAGCGGTCCCGTGATCTATCTGGGCACGCTGTCCAAGATGGTTGCCCCAGGCCTGCGCGTGGGTTGGGTGATCGCCGCCCCGGAGATGATCGCAGCGCTGACCACGGCCAAGCAGGGCTCAGATCTCTGCACCAGCGGCCTGACCCAGCGCATGACCTGTAAGACTTTCGAGGCCGGGCTGATCGAAAGCATGAACCCGGTGATGCTGCGGTTGTACGGGGAGCGTCGCGACGCTTTGCTCGCGGCGATGGACCGGCACCTGACCGACTTCTTCGACTGGCAGTTCCCGGAAGGTGGAATGTTCGTCTGGGCCTCGGCCAAGGACGAGCGGCTGAACACCGACGAACTGTTCAAGGTCGGGCTGGAGGAGCTGGTCTGTGTCACCCCCAGCAGCGTCTTTGACTCGCAAGAAGAGTTCCGCCGGGGCATCCGGCTGAATTTCACCATCAACGACGCCGACCGGCTGGAAGAAGCGGTGATCCGCCTCGCCCGCGCGACCCAGCGCCTGCTGGCAACGTTGGGCTGAGCCATGGCGATCACGGTCCACAACCCCGAAAGCCCGGGCACGGCGAGGCAGCGAATGCGCCCGCTCGCCTGAGCGACGCCGAAATCTCTGACTGGGCTGGCATCCCGGTCAGCGTCGCCGTCGACCTTGCGCCTGAAGGGCAGATCGATCCTGCCATTGCGCTGTGGACCCGCCTGCCCGCGGGGCAGGAAGCGGGCCTGAGCCTGCTGGGGCGGGCCCTGACCGTGCGCTGCGACCCGCCGGACTTCGGCGCCGTGGTGCTGGCGCTCGACCACGTGCAGGTCGGCGACGTGGTGGTGATCGCCGCGCAGGCGCGCACAGACTTTGCCATGATCGGCGAGATCCTCGGCGGGCATCTGCGCAGCAAGGGCTGCGCAGGGCTGGTGGTCGATGGTGCTGTACGCGACATCGACCAGCTCGGCAGCTGGTCGGATTTCCCGGTATTCGCGCGCGCGGTCAACCCGCTCGGGCCAACGTCGGCGGCGGGCGGTGTGCTCAACGGACCGATCGAGGCCGGAGGCTGCAGCATCAGCCCCGGTGACCTGATCCTCGGCGATGCAGACGGCCTGATTGCGCTCAACACGGCGCTGGCGCGCGCGCATCTGGCAGGAGCTCGCGCCAAGCTCGAGCTCGAACAGCGCTGGATTTCACAGCTGGCAGCGGGTCAGTCGGCCAAGGACGTGTTTGGGCTTTAGCGCGCGCCCCAGGTATCGGAGAGCTTGTAGCCTTCCGGGCCAGGGATCGTCGGGGTCCAGCATGTGCTGGTGCGTGCCGGTGATCCAACCGCGCCCGGAGATTTCGGGCACCACCGCAGGCTGCCCGCCAAGGCTGGTTTCAGCGACGATGGTGCCGCGGAAGGTCGAATCGATCACCGACGTAACGGCCAGGCTGTCGCCCACCGCCATCAGACCGCGCGCGTGCAGGATCGCCAGCCGCGCCGATAATGCTGTTCCAGTGGGCGAGCGGTCGACCTTACCCGGCTGGATCGCGACCGCAGCCCGGGCCTCGAACCCGTCTGCCCCCTCACTCAGCAGCCCGGCGAACAGGCAGAACGAGAAATGCGTCCAGTCGGGGTTGTCCGGGTGGCGGAACTTCAGCTGCGCATTGGCGGCGTTGGTGATGCTGACCCCCAAGCTTGGCGATCCGGTGCGCCTCGTGCGCGACCAGATCCAGTCCCAGCGCAGCAGCGTCTACCACCACGAAACTGTCGCCGCCGTAGGCGGTGTCGACCCGGATCTCGCCGAGCCCCTCGACCTGCAGCATCAGGTCCAGATCGGCGGCGAAGGACGGCACGTTCTGCACGAAGATGCGCTCGGCCTTGCCATCGCGGCAGCGGGCGCGGACCCGGACCAGGCCCCCGGGGGCTTCGAGGGTCAGGCTGGTTTCAGGCTCGACCATCGGCACCAGGCCGGCGTCGAGCAGCACGGTGGCGACGCAGATCGAGTTCGACCCCGACATCGGCGGGGTATCCTCGGGCTCCATGATGATGAAAGCCGCATCGGCCTCCGGGTGCTTGGGCGGAACCAGCAGGTTGACGTGGCGGAAAACGCCCCCGCGCGGCTCGTTGAGCACGAAGTTGCGCAGGGTCTGATCCTGCGCGATCCAGCGGCTCTGCGCCCACAGGGTCTCGCCCGGGGCGGCAGCACACCGCCGACGATGACATCGCCCACTTCGCCCTCGGCGTGGGCGGAAATGACATGAACTGTTTTTGAGCTGCGCACGCGTCCCTCTCTTCGCCCCTCTGAACACCGGTTCCCGGCCCCAAGGCTCTGGATTGGCCCGATACCCCGCGACAACGGGCAGGAAAGCGCTGGAAGGGCGAGCGGGCTGCGTCGATGCTAGCGGTGCTTCAGGGTGGAGCCGGAAGCGGCTCTGGCTGCTCTGCCACCCCGGAGGAGGTGGCATCCCGTACGGGATTCGAACCCGTGTTGCCGCCGTGAAAGGGCGGTGTCCTAGGCCTCTAGACGAACGGGACGCAGCAAAATAAGACTGCAGCACTGACGTGCCACCCTAGGACTTGGCGTGTATCTAACCCGGAGTTCTCAGCGGTGCAAGCCACTTCTCATGCGCCCATGTCGCGGGTGGTAGTCGAGGACACCTTGGCTCTTTGTTCGAAATTGGTCTATTTTTCGGACCAATTAGATTGACCCCGGCCCAATGAGGCTGGATGCAACCTGAAAGGCGTGAGACCGTGACCCCAGCAAAGGCCCCAACCCGTGAACTTTCCGGACTGACCGTCGATAGCGACCTCGCCGATTTTATCAACGGAAAGGTTCTGCCGGGTCTGCCGGTCAGTGAGGCGCAATTCTGGGATGGCCTGGCGGGGATCGTCGGTGATCTGACCGACACCAACCTGGCGCTGCTGGCACGGCGCGAAGATCTGCAGGCGCAGATGGACGATTTCCACCGCGCCAACCCCGGCCCGATCCGCGACATGGCCGCCTACGAGGCCTTCCTGCGCTCCATCGGTTATCTGGTCGATGCCGGGCCGGACTTCTCCGTGCAGACCAGCAACGTTGACCCCGAGATCGCGACCATTGCCGGGCCGCAGCTGGTGGTACCGGTGATGAACGCTCGCTACGCACTCAACGCCGCCAACGCCCGCTGGGGGTCGCTCTACGACGCGCTCTACGGCACTGACGCCATTGCCGAAGACGGTGGAGCCGAGCGCAGCGGCGCCTACAACCCGGTGCGGGGTGAGCGGGTGATCGCGCGCGCCCGGGCCGTGCTCGACGGCAGCGCGCCGTTGGCCGATGGGGCATCCTTCGCCGATGCCACCGATTTTGCCGTGGCCGATGGCACGCTGCAGGTTCATTTGAGCGATGGAAAGGTGGCGGGGCTCGCCAACCCCGAACGCTTCGTCGGGTACCGCGGCGCGCCAGCGGCGCCGACGGCGATCCTGCTCCGCCACCATGGTCTGCACCTCGAGATCCAGATCGACGCCAGCCACCCGATCGGCCAGACCGACCCGGCGCACGTCAAGGACCTGCTCGTCGAAAGCGCGATTTCCACGATCATGGATTGCGAGGACTCTGTCGCAGCCGTCGACGCCGCCGACAAGATTGTCGCCTACGCCAACTGGCTGGGTCTGATGAGGGGCGACCTCAGTGAGACCTTCGACAAGGGCGGGCGCAGCGTCACCCGTGCGCTCAACCCCGATCGTGACTACAGCGCGCCGGATGGCAGCGACCTGCGGCTCAAGGGCCGGGCGCTGATGCTGGTGCGGAATGTCGGCCACCTGATGTCGAACCCCGCCATCCACGATGCCGAGGGTCGGGAGATCCAGGAGGGCATCCTCGACGCGATGGTGACCGCGGCCTGCGCCATGCACGACCTGCAGCGCGCGGGGGCAACTCGCTGCAAGGCTCGATCTACGTGGTCAAGCCGAAGATGCACGGCCCCGAGGAAGTCGCCTTCGCCGACCAGCTGTTCGGGCGGGTCGAAGATGCGCTGGGCCTGCCGCGCTACACGATGAAAATGGGGATCATGGACGAGGAACGGCGGACCACGGTTAACCTACGCGCCTGCATCCGGGCGGCGCAGCACCGTGTGGCCTTCATCAACACTGGTTTCCTCGACCGCACCGGCGACGAGATGCACACGGCGATAGAAGCAGGCCCCATGATCCGCAAGGCGGAGATGAAGGGCGCGGGCTGGCTCGCCGCTTACGAGGACTGGAACGTCGACACCGGGCTGGCTTGCGGGCTGCGTGGCCGGGCGCAGATCGGCAAGGGCATGTGGGCCATGCCTGACCTGATGGCGGCGATGCTGGAGCAGAAGATTGCTCACCTGCAGGCAGGGGCGAACACGGCGTGGGTGCCCTCGCCCACGGCGGCAACCCTGCACGCCCTGCACTACCACCAAGTGCTGGTTGCCGAGCGTCAGGACGCGATTGCGGCGGGCGGGTGCGCGCCGCGCTGCAGGACATCCTCCGCATCCCGGTCGCCGAAGGCCAGAACTGGTCACCCGAGGACATCCGCAACGAGCTGGATAACAATGCCCAGGGCATCCTCGGCTATGTCGTCCGTTGGGTCGATCAGGGCGTCGGCTGCTCCAAGGTGCCGGACATCAACGACGTCGGCCTGATGGAAGACCGGGCCACCTGCCGGATTTCGTCGCAGCACATGGCCAACTGGCTGCACCATGGGGTCGCCAGCGAGGCTGAAGTCATGGCGTCACTGCAGAAGATGGCGGCTGTCGTACACCGACGCACAGAACGCCCGGCTGGATCCGCTCTATGACGCGGCTCAGCGACGGACTTCGACGAGGTCTGTCGCGTTTCAGGCTGCTTGCGATCTTGTGTTCAAGGGCCGGGAACAGCCCTCGGGCTATACCGAACCAGTGCTGCACGCACGACGCCTGGAGCTGAAAGCTACCGGCGCGGCCTGACGAAGGTGGCCGGCGCAGCAGAGATCCTCACAGCGGCCGCTTTTGTACCGTGTCTGCCCCGATAAAGGTGGCGCGCTCACAGCGAAGCGTTTTGAGCCCAAAGAATACCCCTCCACCCTCAGAACTTATTCGACCATCAGCGCCAGTCCTTTGAGGTAGGCACCTTCGCTGAACCCCAGATCGACCACGTGATCAGCCGAGGCCGCCAGGCGCCGAACCACCCGCCCCGCCGTCGATGATCGGCCAGCGCCAGCGTCACCGCCCTCTGGAACGCTTCCGGCGACACCGCGCCCGAGCACGAGAAGGTCAGCAGCATGCCCCCGGCCTCCAGCAGCGGCACCGCCGCCCGGCTCAGCTTGCGGTAAGCGTGCAGCGCCCGCTCTAACCCCACACTTGAGGCTGCAAATTTCGGCGGATCAAGGATGATCAAGTCAAACCGCCGCTGCTCCCCGGCGAAGCCCTCCAGCGCCTTGAACACGTCGCTGCACAGGTGCGGATAGCGTGGGTCGTCAGCGTCCACGCCATTGCGGGCAAAATTCGCCGCCGACAGATCCAACGCCGGCTGCGAGCTGTCCACCGACACCACCTCCCGTGCACCGCCAAGGGCCGCCTGCACCGAAAACCCGCCCGGTGTAGGAAAAGCAGTTCAGCACCCGCTGCTCCCCGGCCAGTTCGCGCACCAGCGCGCGGTTCTCGGCCTGATCGAGGTAAAAGCCGGTCTTGTGGCCGCGCTCGATGTCCACGCCGAAGCGGGCGCCGAATTCTTCGATCTCGATCGTCGCGCTGGAGAGGACGGATGAGCCGGGTGCGCCGTCTGCGGCGGTCTCAACGCCTGCACCTTCCTCAACCGCGCCCTCACCCCGCGCCCAGCCAGAACGCTTATCCAGGCCTTCTTTGGCGCGGCTGTCGCTGTCCGAACGCTCGTAGATCGCCCGCGGCGCGACCACCGCCTCCAGCGTATCGAGGATCACCTCGCGCCAGTACGCCATTGGCGAACTGTTGATCTGAACCACCAGCACGTCGGCAAAGCGGTCGACGACCAGCCCCGGCAGGCGGTCGCCCTCGGCGTTGATCAGCCGGCATCCGCCCGCCGCATCCATCCGCCCCAGTCGCCAGCGCAGGTCCACCGCCGCCCGGATCCGGCGCTCGAAGAAACCGGCATCGACCGCCTCATCCGGGTCGAGGGTCCAGACCCGGGCGCGGATCTGGCTCTTGGGCGAATAGCCCGCGCG
The DNA here is from genome assembly GCA_038141425.1 of Rhodospirillaceae bacterium. Classification (GTDB taxonomy): domain Bacteria; phylum Pseudomonadota; class Alphaproteobacteria; order UBA7985; family UBA7985; genus UBA7985. The sequence goes on from JAYQIC010000001.1 coordinate 299,338, forward strand.
CGCGATCCACCGGCCGTCGAAGCTGACCACGTCCGCCGTCCAGCCCGGCTGGGGGCTGTCTTCAACCCGCTCGATCGCACCGGAAAAGATCCAGGGATGACCGTGGCGGATGTGGCGCTCCTTGCCCCCTTGAGCACGATTTTCGGATGCAGCGGCATGGCCTGTCTCTTATCAATGAATGCTTGGGCCCCTATGTAACCTGAAACCCGAGCCCAGAGGAGCCAAGGCCCTGCATGTTTGACCTTAGCCAAGCCCCTACCCCACCGCGCGCCCACCGGCGCCCGAGCACAGACAGCCACCACGGCATCACCCGCAGCGATGATTTCGCCTGGCTGCGCGTGGACAACTGCGCCGAAGTCATGGCCGACCCAAGCGTGTTGGCAGACGACGTGCGCGGCTATCTGGAGGCCGAAAACGCCTACACCGCCGCCGTTATGGCCCCGACCGAAGCGCTGCAGGAAGCGCTGTTCAGCGAGTTCCGCGGCCGGATCAAGGATGACGACCAGTCACCCCCGGTCAAGGACGGCCCCTACGCCTACTACGTCCGGTTCCGCACCGGCGGTCAGTACGCCATCCACTGCCGCAAGAACCGAGACGATACTGGCGAGGGCTCGGAGCACGTCATCTTCGACGGCGACAAGGAAGCAGCGGGCCACGACTACTTCCGTATGGCGGGTGCAACGGTCAGCGACGATCACCGGCTCATGGCCTGGGGCGTGGATACCAAGGGCTCGGAGTTCTATACCCTGCAGGTCCGCGATCTGGACAGCGGCGAGGACCACCCCGACCGCATCGAGCGCACCACCGGCGGGGCGGTCTGGGCGCCCGACGGGCCTGTCGCTGTTCTACACTTGGCAGGACGACAACCACCGCCCCTGCAAGATTTTCCGGCACGTGCTGGGCACGGATCAGGACGCCGACGAGCTGATCTACGAAGAGGCTGATCCCGGCTTCTTCGTCAGTGTCTCCGGCACCGGCGACGACCGGTTCCTGCTGGTCGGCGCCAACGATCACCAGACCACCGAAGTCTGGATCGCCGACCTGCAGGCGCCGACCTTTGCGCTCAAGTGCGTCGCCCCACGCGAAACCGGCCACGAATACAGCCTCGAACGCGCCGGCGAGCACTGGTTCATCAGCACCAACCAGGACGGCGCGGTCGACTTCCAGATCATGCGCACCGAAATCGGCCGGGAAGAGCGCGAGCACTGGCAGCCCTGGCAGCCGCACGTGCCGGGTCGCCTGATCCGGGGGCTGGACGGCTACAACGGCTTTCTGGCGGTGCTGCAGGCCGAGCGCGCCCTGCCCTCGATCGTCGTCCACGACCTGAGCGCCGGGACATCCCACAGCATCGCCTTCGACGAAGACGCCTACGCGCTGGGGCTGCACGGCTCGGCCGAGTGGGACACCAGTGAAACCCGCTTCGGCTACGAAAGCCCCTCCACCCCGAGCCAGATTTTCGAATACGACATGGCCGACACCACCCGCAGCCTGATCAAGCAGCAGGAGGCCCCCAGCGGCCACGACCCGGCCGACTACGTGGTGCGCCGCATCATGGCGCCCAGCCACGACGGCACCGAAGTGCCGGTGACGGTCATGCACCACCGCGATACGGCGCTGGACGGCAGCGCGCCGCTCTACCTCTACGGCTACGGCTCCTACGGCATGTCCATGCCCGCGAACTTCTCGATCAAGCGGCTGTCGCTGGCCGACCGCGGCCTGATCACCGCCACCGCCCACGTCCGCGGCGGCGCCGACATGGGCTACGGCTGGTACCTCGACGGCAAGCTCGAGCACAAGACCAACACTTTCCACGACTTCATTGCCGCACGCGACGCGCTGGTCGGGCGAGGCTGGGCCGATCCCGCGCGGGTGGCGGCGGAAGGCGCGTCGGCCGGCGGCATGCTCATGGGGGCCATCGCCAACATGGCACCGGAGAAGTTCGCCGCCATCGTCGGCGGGGTCCCCTTCGTCGACGTGCTGACCACCATGCTCGACGACAGCCTGCCGCTGACCCCGCCCGAATGGCCCGAATGGGGCAACCCCATCGCCAGCGCCGAAGACTACGCCCGCATGGTCGCCTACTCACCCATCGATAACGTCGAGGCCAAGGCCTACCCCGCCATCCTCGCCACCGGCGGGCTGACCGACCCGCGCGTGACCTACTGGGAGCCGGCCAAGTGGGTCGCGACCCTGCGCGAGCGCCGCACCGACGACGGCCTGACCCTGATGCATATGAACATGGGCGCGGGTCACGGCGGGGCCTCGGGCCGCTTCGATGGCATGCGCGAGGACGCCCGCGACTGGGCCTTCCTGCTGTGGGTGCTTGGGGTCAAGGCGTGAGGCTTGATGCCGCGCGGGGCCTTCGTCCTGCGGCTTTAGCCTTCTTGGGGGCCAGTCTGATCACCCTGCTGGGTGGGGCGCTGGGCCCCCTTGCCCCTGTTGCACTGGCTCAGACCGGAGCAGGAGCAGGAGCAGGAGCAGGAGCAGCAACCCCGCTCGCCCAGCCCCTGCCTCCGCCCGCCAACGAGGGCCGCTGCTGCGGGATTTCACGGCGCTTTGTCTACTACCCCAAGCCTTATCCGGGGCAGCCGTGGCCGGGCCTGCCGCCGTTCCAGACCCTGCGCTACACCGGTGCCGACGGGCAGGCGCTGGCCGCCTGGTTCTGGCCGGGCAGCCGCAGCGATAATCCGCCCCTGACGGTCTTTTTTCACGGTAACGCCGGCAATTTCGAGGACTCGACCCGCTACACCGCCGGGCTGATCGCGGCGGGCTATCCGGTGTTGCTGCCCGAATACCGCGGCTATGGCGGCCTGCCGGGCACGCCGACCGAGGCGGGGCTGCGCCGCGATGCCCAGGCGGCCCTGAGCTTAGCGCAGCAGCTCGGCTGGCCGCCGGAAAACACCCTTATCCGGGGCACTCACTGGGTGGCGCGCTGGCGCTCCACGCCCTGCACGATCAGGGGCAGATCGCCCGCGGCGCGATCATCATGAGCACCTTTACCAGCCTGCCCGACATGGCCGGGGTCGCGGGCTGGCTGATGGCCGACCGCTTCGACAATCTCAGTCTGGCTGCGAGGACGGTGACGCCGGTGGTCTGGGTGCACGGCACCATGGACCGGCTGATCTCCGACAAGCACGGCCACCGCCTGTTCGCCGCCCTGCCCGAGGCGACGCCCAAGGCCTTCATCGCGATTGCAGCCGCCCACGCTGACCGGCACGGGGTCTATCAGGGGGCGATGGTCGAGGCCATGGCCTGGCACCAGACCCGCGCGGCGGACTAGTCGACGGCTTGTTGCCCCTCGTCGCCGCCTGCTTCCAGCGCCAGCAACCGGGTGTAAACGCCAGCTGGCGCCCAAACCGCCTGATTGCCAGCGCCGAAAACCAGATAGGGAGCATAAAGATCACGATCATTGTCATGATGGTCCTGACAGCAGAAGGCAGGACAACGCCAGAAGAAAAAAACAAGCGGCCAAAAGACGCCTGCCGCCAATAATGAAGAAAAACATACGCCCAACGCTGATAATCAACCAATAAACGGATGGCGAGGCGATGACCCTGCGTGAGCAGGGCCGACGGCCGGAAAGCCGAAAGTACCTTATGCCCTTCCAGAACCACGGCCGACAGCGGGGTGAACACAGCAACCAGAAAATGGAATGACAGCGATGGTGAAAACGAGGTTTGCCAATGACCCCGAGCATGGAGTTGAACCTGCGCTGGGCATCCAAACCAGAATGATCTCGAGCACGAGATACCCAGCTGCATCAGCAGGAAGGCGAGACCCAGCGCAAACCAGCGTCCAAAGCCGACATGGCTTTGCCAATGCTGAGCCTTCCTGATCTGATCAGATTAAGACCTATCTGAAGAAGCACAGCGAAGAGTTGCACTGACAATGAAAACTGCCATGCCTATAATCAGCCGGCAACGACGCAAAACCAGCAAACTCAGCGGCGGCTGACGATGTCTTGTCGCTAAATGCCCAAATCAGCTTCAAATGACTTCAACCTGAAACCAGCAGGCTGCCGAAAATCATTGAGCCAAAAACAAGAAGAACCAGAAGAACAAGATCATGGCCACAGCACCAAAGCCACCGGCCAAAGATGACGCCACGTGGTTGAAAGCAGTGTGCCAATCAGGTTTATCGCCCCGAACTTTTGCAGGGTTGCAGCAGCGTCTGACATGATTTTCGTTCCTGAAACCGTTGGACTCAATTCGTGATAAAGTCATTTTATACGATTTCATTTCGAATTCGATATTTTTCTAATCATGAATGGACGGGCAAAAAAAGGGGCCGTGGAAGCGGCCCCTGATTTCGGCGCTAAAGCACCGCAACTCGATCAGTTTTGTGTTGGTTCAGAGCGCTCAGGCTGAGGCGGGTTCCGCATCGCTCGAGGCCTCTTCGGAGTAGACGAACAACGGCAGCGCGTTCTTCTCGACCGCGTCCTTGTTCACCACGACTTCCTCGACCCCGGTCATGCCCGGCAGATCGTACATGGGGTCGAGCAGGATATTCTCCATGATCGACCGCAGGCCGCGCGCGCCGGTCTTGCGCTTGATCGCCTTGGCGGCAACGGCTTCGAGCGCGTCGTCGGTGAAGCTCAGCCGCACCTCCTCCATCTCGAACAGGCGCTGGTACTGCTTGACCAGCGCATTCTTCGGCTCGGTCAGGATCTGCATCAGCGCGGCTTCGTCGAGGTCTTCGAGCGTCGCCACCACCGGCATCCGGCCGATGAATTCAGGGATCAGGCCGTAGCGCTGCAGGTCTTCAGGCTCGACATCGCGCAGGATTTCGCCCGTACGACGCTCATCGGGGCTCTGCACGGTCGCGCCGAAGCCCAGCGAGCTGCCCTGGCTGCGCTGGGAGATGATCTTCTCCAGCCCGGCAAAGGCACCGCCGGCGATGAACAGAATGTTGGTGGTGTCGACCTGCAGGAACTCCTGCTGCGGGTGCTTGCGCCCTCCCTGCGGCGGCACGGAAGCAACCGTGCCTTCCATCAGCTTCAGCAGCGCCTGCTGCACGCCCTCGCCCGACACATCGCGGGTGATCGACGGGTTTTCGGCCTTGCGGGTGATCTTGTCGATTTCGTCGATGTAGACGATGCCGCGCTGTGCCTTCTCCACGTTGTAGTCGGCGGCCTGCAGCAGCTTGAGAACGATGTTCTCTACGTCCTCACCCACGTAACCAGCCTCGGTCAGCGTGGTCGCATCGGCCATGGTGAAGGGCACGTCAAGGATCCGCGCCAGCGTCTGCGCCAGCAGGGTCTTGCCGCAACCTGTCGGGCCGATCAGCAGGATGTTGGACTTGGCCAGCTCGACGTCGGCGGACTTCTGCGCGTGGTGCAGGCGCTTGTAGTGGTTATGCACCGCCACGGAGAGCACGCGCTTGGCCTGCGCCTGCCCGATCACGAAGTCATCGAGGATGGCGTAAATATCGGAAGGGGTCGGAACACCGTCGGAGGCCTTGGCCAGCCCGCCCTTGCTCTCTTCGCGGATGATGTCCATGCACAGCTCGACGCATTCGTCGCAGATGAACACCGTCGGACCGGCAATCAACTTGCGGACTTCGTGCTGGCTTTTGCCACAGAAGGAACAGTACAGCGTGTTTTTGCTGTCGCTCATCGATGCCGACATCTGAAATTCCAATATTCTCAATAGATGAGTAGGTTAGAAGCTCGCGTGCCTTATGGCAAGCTACCTACCGACGCAGGCACAAAATGCCCAAAAATGGGCAAATTACTCGTCTGTCGCCGCTCGTTTGGAGACGATTTCGTCGATCAGGCCAAAGGCCAGCGCTTCATCAGGGATCCATGTAGTTGTCGCGGTCCATGGCCTTATCGATCTCCGACACCTTCTTGCCCGTGTGGTGGGCGTAGAGCTTGTTCAGCCGCTCGCGGGTTTTCAGGATTTCCTTGGCGTGAATCTCAATATCCGCCGCCGTTCCCTGATAGCCCGAAGACGGCTGGTGGATCATGATCTTGGAGTTGGGCAGCGAGAACCGCTTGCCCTTGTCCCCGGCCATCAGCAGGAACGACCCCATGGACGCGGCCAGACCGACGCAGATGGTGGAAATCGACGGCTTGATGAACATCATGGTGTCGTACATGGCCAGCCCCGCCGACACCGACCCGCCCGGGGAGTTGATGTAAATGCTGATGTCCTTGTCCGGGTTCTGGCTCTCCAGAAACAGCATCTGCGCGCAAACAGAAGCCGACATCATGTCGTTGACCACGCCGGAGACGAAGATAATCCGCTCCATCAGCATGCGCGAGTAAATGTCGTAGACCTTTTCCCCACGGTTGGTCTGCTCGATCACGTAGGGGATCGGCGTGGTCATGGTCGTCGACTGGGCTGCGCCTGCAGTTCCGAATGGATCGCTTGGAAAGGTCACTGTCTTAACTTCCGTCTTTTGTTGCGGTCGCGGCCTGCGTGCGTGTCTGTCGGCGCGGGAGGATGACAGACAGGGCGTCTGATCGGCCTGACCCGGCCAGCCCAGCGCCCCAGCGCGGCTGCGTCGTGTTGGTGTTCTGTTGCCTGTTCGATATGGGCGCTTTAGCCAGCGCCTGCAACCGGCTTTTTTATGCGCCGAGGTCGCGGGCCTCAGCCATCCAGCGCTGTCGCCTCGTCAAACCGGGCCATGGCCCCGGCCAGATTGGAGTGGATCACGGCGAGCTGGCTGATGACCCGCTCCCGCTCTTCGCGCTGGCGGTCGACCGGATCATCGGTCCCGTCGGGCACACCCAGCATACCGGAAAGCGGCGTTTCGGCCGCGCTCGGCGCGACCGGCGTGATCGCCTGGAACAGCTCGCGGGTCTGGATCGCCTCTTCCGAGAGATCCCCGGCATCATCATCGGCTTCCAACGCTGCCGCGCGCTGGTCCTCGGCTTCCATTTCGGGGGAAGGGTCATGTCTTCGCTCGGGGCTGGTGGCGTCTCGATCCCACCTTCGCGCAGCAGACGCTGAACACCACGGATGGTGTAGCCCTGCACGTACAGCAAGTCGCGGATGGTGGTCAGCAGCGCGAGGTCTTCGGGGCGGTAGTAGCGGCGGCGACCGCCGCGCTTCAGCGGCTGGATCTCAGGGAACTTGGTTTCCCAAAACCGCAGCACGTGCTGGGGGACGTCCAACTCTTCGGAAGCTTCACGGATATTGCGGAACGCGTCGTTTGCCTTGACCATGGTCTGCCCCTGCTGTGACTTGCCTGAGGGGCCACCTTACTCGTCGTTGGCGCCCGCTTCAATGTAAGCGTCGAGCGGTCCGCCTTTCCAGTCTTCGACCAGAGCCTGCTTGAGCACCTGGCTGGCGCGGAATACCAGAACGCGGCGCGGCGGAATCTCATGCTCTTCGCCGGTCTTCGGTTTGCGCCCAATGCGCTTTGCCTTATCGCGCACTAAGAACGTGCCGAAGGAGGCGATCTTCACCTGCTCGCCGTCGACGAGCGCGTCGGAAACATGATTGAGGATACTCTCGACCAAATCGGCCGATTCATTGCGGGAGAGCCCGACCTTTTCATAGAGTGCTTCGGTTAAGTCAGCACGTGTGATGGTCTTGTTCACGCTCTTCCCTCTCAACTAAATCGGCATCACCGGGTTGATAGACAAGTGAATACTTGGGGTCAACGCGACTCAGCTCTGCAATCGCGGAAAATGTGGTTCTGGGCGCAAAATGACGTGAGATCAGAGATTTGGCACTTGTCCGGCCGCCGTTATGAGAGCGGCGAGCACCAGAAATCCAGCACTGACCCGACGCAGTATCCGCACCGGGCCGGGCCGGTCGAAGAGAAACGCGAGCCGCCCACTGAAGTAGCCATAGGCCAGCGCGTTGAGCCCACCGAGCACCACGAACACCAGCCCGTAGACCGCAACCTGTCCCCAGTAGGGTCGATCAGTGGCAACAAACTGCGGAATGAAGGCGATGAAGAAGACGATCCCCTTCGGATTAAGGGCAGTGACAATAAAGGTCTGTCGAAACACCTGCATCAGCCCCCGGGCATCCGCTCTGCGAGCCGCGCCCGCGCCGGGCCCGGGCGGCACCCTCGGCGCAGCACTCAGGTCGAGGGTCAGCGCATCGTCGGCGGCGTTGCTCGCCCGCCAGACCCCGTAGGCCAGCCACAGCAGGTAAGCCACCCCGCACCACTTGATGATGTCGAAGGCCAGCGGGCTGACCGCCAGCACCGCCCCGACCCCGGTCAGACACAGCGTCACCGCCAGCGCATCTCCCAGCACCACCCCGGCGCTGCTCGCTCCGGCCGCCCGTGACCCCAGCCGCAGGCCATAGCTGACCACGGTCAGCACCGTCGGCCCGGGGATCAGCAGCACAAATACAGCAGCAAGGGTAAAGGCCAGCAGCAGCCCGGCATCAACCATCGGGCACGCTCCCCGTCAGTCCGGCATTCTATTCGGACTCGAATTCGAAAAGATCGTCGTTGTCGGCGATGGCCTCTGCGATCTTGGTCTGGAAATCACCGGCCATGAGTTCGACCGAAACCCCGACAGCGTTGGCAAAGCCGATGGCGTCGGTGCCGCCGTGGGACTTCACGCAGATCCCGCCCAGCCCCAGAAACATACCGCCGTTGTAGGCGCGCGGGTCGAGGCGCTGGCGCAGGCGGTTCATCGCCGGCAGTGCCAGCAGATACCCCAGCCGGGAAAACACGCCCGACTGAAAGGCCTCGCGCACCATCCCGGAGATCAGCCGCCCGACGCCTTCGGTGGTCTTGAGCGCGACGTTGCCGGTGAAACCGTCTGTGACAACCACGTCAGTGGTACCCGCTGAGATATCGTCGGCTTCGATGAAGCCCCGGAATTCGCCGGGCAGCTGATCCTTTTCCCGGATCAGATCGGCCGCCAGCTGCAGCACCTCGTGCCCCTTCTGGTCTTCGGAGCCGATGTTGAGCAGCCCGATCGAGGGCATGGACTTGCCGAACAGAAAGCGGGCATAGAGCGCGCCCATGATCGCGAACTGGAGCAGGTTGCGCTCGTCACACTGGACGTTGGCGCCCAGGTCGAGCACCACGGACATCCCCTTGGATGTGGGCAGCGGTGAAGCGATGGCTGGCCGGTCCACGCCGGGAACCATCCGCAGCAGCACCTTGGCCAGCGCCATAAGCGCGCCGGTATTGCCCGCCGAGATCACCGCCTGCGCCTCGCCTTCCTTCACCGCCTCGATCGCACGCCGCATGGAGCTGTCGCGCTTGCCACCCGCAGGGCGTTTGCCGGCTTGTCCTCGCCCGTGATGGCGATGCTGCAGTGGGTGAAAGTGTAGCGGTCTTCGAGCGCAGCGTACTGGCTGAGCAGCGGGCCGACCCGAGCTTCATCCCCGTAGATCAGAAAGTGAAGTTGCGGATGTTTCTCAGCCGCCAGAGCGAGGCCGCCGATCACGATACCCGGGGCGTCGTCTCCCCCCATGGCATCAACCGCCAAGGTCAAACTCATGCTTGTTGTCGCTCTCGTTCGCTGTTCGGGTGAGATAAGCACTGTCACCCGACCCATGGCAAGCACTGTTGGACCGAAGATGTCCCCAGCCTGTGGACGTAAAAAAGGGGCCTTCACCCCGGTGAAAGCCCCTGATTCAGTACTGGGAAGATCGCGCGACCTCAGGCGTCGACGGCGACAACTTCCTTCGCATCATAGTGCCCGCAAGACAGGCAAACGTGGTGCGGACGCTTCAGCTCACCACAGTTCGAGCACTCGGCGTGGTTGCCGTAGGAAATGGCGTCGTGCGAACGGCGCATGCCCCGGCGGGAGCGGCTAATTTTTGACTTTGGAACAGCCATGGTCGTACATCCGAAAATGAAGCAAGGAGGACGCGGGCCTTAACCCGGTCCGAACATGAAGAGGGGCTATAGACGACCCGGCGGCCCTCCGCCAAGCCTTTTATCCTTCAAACCAGTCCTGCAGGCCCGCATGGCTGGTTCCGGGTCGCGTAAGGTCAGGCGCCCTCAGCCAGCAAACCCGCCACCTTCAGCGCCCCGTAGGTCAGCACCCCGTCTGCCCCCGCACGCTTGAACGAGAGCAGGGTCTCCAGCCAGACCCGGTCGTGATCCAGCCAGCCGTTTTCAGTCGCCGCCATGATCGCTGCATACTCGCCGCTGACCTGATAGGCGAAGGTCGGCACGCCGAAGGTCTCTTTCACCCGGCAAACCATGTCGAGATAGGGCAGTCCGGGCTTGACCATGACGGTGTCGGCGCCCTCCTCGAGGTCCAGCTCGACCTCGCGCAGCCCTTCAAGTGCGTTGGCCGTATCCATCTGATAGGTCTTCTTGTCGCCCTTGAGCGCCCCGCCGCTGCCGATCGCATCGCGAAACGGGCCGTAGTAGGCGCTGGCGTACTTCACCGCGTAGGACATCAGGCCGACGCCGGTGAATCCTTCGGCGTCCAGTGCGTCGCGAATGAGCGGCAATCCGGCCATCCATCATATCCGACGGCGCGACGATATCGGTGCCCGCCCGGGCCAGCGACAGCGCCTGCTTGACCAGCGCATCGATGGTTTCGTCGTTCACGATCCGGTCGCCCACCAGATAGCCATCGTGACCCTGCGGATTATAGGGGTCGAGGGCTACGTCGGTGATCAGCCCCAGATCGGGGAATGCTTGCTTCAGTCGCCCGACCGCACGGTTGATCAGGTTATCCTCACGCCAGCCCTCTGCGCAGTCGGGTGTCTTCAGGGATGCATCGACCTCAGGAAACAGTGCCAGCGCAGGAATGCCCAACGCGGACGCCTGCTCGGCGACCCGCAAAGCATCGTCGATGGTGTTGCGGAAAACGCCCGGCATGGAGGCCACCGGCGTGGATTGCGCCCCATCGGTCAGGAACAGCGGCAGGATCAGGTCAGCGGCGGTCACCCGGTTCTCCGCCACCAGCGCACGGATGAACGAGGAAGCACGGTTCCGGCGCATACGGGTCCGAGGGAAACTGGGCATGCTGATCTTCCTGAGTTGGCGAGTGGGGACACCGTCCTATTTAGGCCCGCTGATCGCCGTCGGGAAGACCGGAATCGCGGCTTCTGCCCCGCTCACCGCGCCCAAAACGCCCGAGGAACTACAATGGCATGAGACTTAATCAGCGCCTCAGCAACCCTTGCCTCAGCCTGCCGCGTTCGCGCCCAATCGGCCTGCAATCTTATTCATAATTAATTATTTTTTCGCCGAAAATTTGGATCAAAGGACTAAAGAAGTACAAACAGCATGATTTTGAACTTGATTAGAGACGATTTTCAGTCAATGCTTGACCTAGGAAATCAAAGTGGTTTCGCGCTTTTCGCAATGCATTTTCAACTTTGATTTGGGGGCCGGCACGCAACGGCCGCCTGGGGGACAGACTGAACACCGCGTTCAGTTTCGCCGTCGTACGTTTAAAGGGGACGACCATGAATCAAGACTATCTGGATACCATTGCCGCCATCGAGCGGCTGCACCGCCGTTGCCTCGAAGTCATCAAAACCGAGCTGGACCGTTCGGGCGTCCGCGACATCAACAACATTCAGTCGCTGATCCTGTTCAACATCGGCGAGGAAGAGCTGACCGTGGGCGAGCTGACCCTGCGCGGTTGCTACCACGGCTCCAACGTGTCCTATAACCTCAAGAAGCTGGTGGACTTCGGTTACGTGTCCCACCGCCGCAGCGCCCATGACCGCCGGTCGTACCGTGTGAAGCTGACCGACAAGGGCAGCAAGATCCGGAAGCTGATGGACGATATGTTCGCCCGCCACGCCGAGGCACTGGAAAGCCTGAGCATCAGCGTCGATACGCTGGGGCAGGCCAACGACGTGCTGGTGCGGCTGGATCGGTTCTGGGCGTCGCAGTCAGACGCTTACGGCATATCAGACAAGGCCTTGAGCCGCGTGGCCTAATAGGCTTTCAAGGGGGCATTGAACCACCACCACCCAACGGATTGAGTGATGAAACTGTTCTTTGCCTCCGACCACGCCGGCCTGAACCTGCGGCGTGCATTGATCGAACACGCAGCCGAGCTGGGTCATAGCGTAACCGACCTCGGCCCCGTCGACGGTCAGTCGGTCGACTACCCCGATTTTGCAAACGCCCTTGCCGAAGCGCTGGCCGCCGACCCTGAAGCACAGGGGGTCGCTGTCTGCGGCTCCGGCATCGGCATCTCCATTGCGTTGAATCGTCACAGACACGTGCGGGCCGCCTTGGTTCACGACGTCACCAGCGCTACTTTGACCCGAAGACACAACGACGCCAACGTGGTTGCCTTCGGCGAACGCCTGATCGGGATCGAAACAGCAAAGGACGCACTCGCGGCCTTTCTTGGCACGGCATTCGAGGGCGGCCGCCACGAACGCCGGGTGGCCAAACTCTCCCCCCGATAGGGCTGGCAACGCCTCTGTTGCCCTGAGGTCTTCCGCTTTCGCGCAAATGAGGGGCGTTTTTGACATGCCCCAGCGCGCGGAATTGGTGCTTTTGTGTGCGCCATAGAGACAAATCTGGAGTTCTAGTCTGATGCCCGACGGTTCCCACACCACCGCCCTTGCCGATTTCTGGTCTGCCAGCGTCGGCGACACCGATCCGGCGCTGGCCGCATCCCTGTCGCAGGAGATGACGCGCCAGCAGACTCAGATCGAGCTGATTGCGTCGGAAAACATCGTCTCCCGTGCCGTGTTGGAAGCACAGGGTTCGGTCCTGACCAACAAATATGCCGAAGGCTACGCCGGCCGCCGCTACTACGGTGGCTGCGAGTACGTTGATATTGCCGAGGAACTGGCCGTTGAACGCGCCAAGGCGCTCTATGGTGCCGAGTACGTCAACGTGCAGCCGCACTCCGGGGCACAGGCCAACGGCGCGGTGATGCTGGCGACCATGGCACCGGGCGACACCTTCCTGGGCATGGACCTCGCCCACGGCGGTCATCTGTCCCACGGTGCTGCGCCGAACATGTCGGGCAAGTGGTTCAATGCCGTGCACTACGGCGTGCGCCGTCAGGACGGCCTGATAGACTATGATCAGGCAGCCGAGCTCGCCGCCGAGCACCAGCCCAAGGTCGTGATCGCCGGTGGTTCCGCCTACCCGCGCGAAATCGACTTCGCCAAGTTCCGCGAGATTGCCGATAGCGTCGGCGCGCTGCTCTGGGTCGACATGGCCCACTTCTCCGGCCTCGTCGCCGGTGGCGTGCACGCCAACCCGCTGGATCACGCCGACGTGGTCACCACCACCACCCACAAAACCCTGCGCGGCCCGCGTGGCGGCATGATCCTGACCAACGACATGGATCTGGCCAAGAAGTTCCGCTCGGCGGTCTTCCCCGGTCTGCAGGGTGGCCCGTTGATGCACGTCATCGCCGCTAAGGCTGTGGCCTTTGGCGAGGCGCTGCAGCCATCGTTCAAGGCCTACTGCCGGCAGGTTGTCGACAACGCGCAGGCGCTGGCCGGCCGGCTGGTCGAGCACGGGCTGGAAATCTCCACCGGCGGTACCGACACCCACCTGATGGTTGTCGACCTGACGCCCAAGGGTGTGACGGGCAAGGAAGCCGAAGACGCGCTGGAGCGTGCCGGCATTACCTGTAACAAGAACTCGATCCCCTTCGATCCGCTCAAGCCGACCATTACCTCGGGCATCCGGCTAGGCACCCCGGCGGCAACCACGCGGGGCTTCGGCACCACCGAATTCGAACTGGTGGGCGATCTGATTGCCCGCGTGCTCGATGGCCTCGCCGAGAAGAGTGAAGAAGGCAACGCCGAGACGGAAGCAGCCGTGCGTCAGGACGTTCTGGACCTGTGCCAGCGCTTCCCGATCTACGGCTAGACCGGGCTCGCCGTGCGCTGCCCGTTCTGCGGTAATGTCGATACGGCCGTGAAGGACAGCCGTCCGTCGGAAGACAACACGTCGATCCGACGGCGGCGGCAGTGCCCCGAGTGCAGCGGGCGGTTCACCACCTTTGAACGCGTGCAGCTGCGCGAGCTGACCGTGATCAAGTCCAACGGCACCCGCGAGCCGTTTGACCGCGACAAGCTCGCCAAGTCCCTGATCATCGCCCTGCACAAGCGCCCGGTCGACAGTGAACGGATCGAGCGCATCGTCTCCGGTATCGTCCGCCGCCTCGAACACGGCGGTGAAGCCGACATTCCGACCCGAGAAATCGGGGAAATGGTGATGGAAGCGCTGAGCGAGCTGGATCAGGTCGCCTTCGTGCGCTTCGCCAGTGTGTACCGGAATTTTGAAGAAGCCCGGGAATTCCAGGCCATCCTCGACGAGATGGGTGACCGCGGTGAGTAGCACCGCGATCATGCGGGTTGCGCTCGGCCTTGCCCGCCGGGGTCTGGGCCGGACCGGCCCCAATCCGACGGTTGGCTGCGTGATCCTCGACCCCGAGGGTCGGGTTGCCGGTCAAGCCCGCACCGCCGATGGTGGCCGTCCCCACGCCGAAACCCAAGCGCTGGCGCAGGCCGGTGAACGGGCAAGGGGCGGCACGGCTATTGTCACGCTGGAGCCCTGCGCCCATCAGGGCGAGACCGGACCCTGCGCCGACGCGCTGATCAGCGCCGGGATCGCCCGCGCGTTCATCGCCACCACCGACCCCGACCCCCGCACCGCTGGCGCAGGCATCGAGCGCTTGCGCGCCGCAGGGATAAGCACCGAAGTCGGGGTGCTGGAGGCTGAAGCCCAGGCGCTGAACGCCGGTTTCATCAAACGCGTGACCAAGGGTCTGCCGCATCTGACGCTCAAGCTCGGTCTGTCGCTGGACGGCAAGATCGCGCTGGCCAACGGCACCAGCCAATGGATCACCGGCCCCGAAGCGCGCCAGCGCGGCCACCTGCTGCGGGCGCAGGCGGATTTTCTGCTCACCGGTGCCAAGACGGTACTCAAGGACGAGCCGCGCTTTACTGTCCGCATTCCGGGTCTATCGGGCGTCGACCCGGCCGTGGGCGTGGTCTACGACGGCGAACGCGCCAATCAGGAGATTGTCAGCTGGGTTCAAGAGCACCGGCCCGATTGGCGGTTGCTGCGGGGCTGGGACTTCGAACCCCACCTGCGCGCGCTGGCAGCCGAGGGCTGCAACCGGGTTCTGGCCGAGGCTGGCGGCGGGGTTGCCCGCGCCCTGCTGGCCGAAGATCTGGTCGATGAAATCGTGGTGTTCCGCGCTGGCAAAGTGCTCGGCGGAGACGCCCGCGACGGGGTTGGCCTGTTCGGCTTTACCGAACTGGCGCAGGCCCCGCAGTTCGGACGGGTTGACGTGCTGGCGCTGGGACCAGATGTGATGGAGGTCTGGCGACGCGCCTGAGCCGGTGACGGCCTGCGCACTTCTGCCCAACCCCGATAAGCCCCGGCCGGAGACCCAAACGGCGCTCTGGCCACCCCGCAGCAAGACAGGGACGCGACGAGAAACAATGTTCACCGGGATCATCACCGACGTCGGCACTGTCGTTCACCGCGAGGACCGGGGCGATACCCTGTTCCGGGTCGAGACCGCCTACCCCGCAGACAGCATGGATATCGGCGCCAGCATCTGCTGCAACGGCGCCTGCATGACGGTGATCGCCACCAACCAGATCAGCGGGGACCGAGCGACCTTCGATTTTGAAGCCAGCGCCGAGAGCCTGTCCAAAACCACCATGGCGGGCTGGCTGCCCGGCCAGCGGCTCAACCTCGAACGCAGCCTGTCGCTGGGTGACGAGCTGGGGGGACATCTGGTCTCCGGGCACGTCGATGCCGTAGCAGAGGTCATAGAGCGCGCGGCGGAAGGCGACAGCTGGCGCCTGACCATTCGTCCCCCGGCCGAGCTGATGCCATTCTTTGCGCCCAAGGGCTCAGTCGCTCTGGATGGCGTTTCACTGACCATCAACGAAGTCGGCGGGGACAGCTTCGGGATCAACATGATCCCACACACGCAGGCGGTGACGGCCTTCGCCGAGCTGGGCAACCGTCCCATTTCAGGCACGAGCCCTGCGCTGATCAACTTGGAAATTGACCAGCTCGCCCGCTATGTTCATCGCCAACTCCAGTTCCTCCCGCCCGCGTAGGTTCCCCGCCCATGGTCGCCGTTTTCAATCAGTTCAAGTCGTCGATCGAAGAGATCATCGAAGAAGCCCGCAACGGCCGCATGTTCGTGCTGGTGGACGATGAAGACCGCGAAAACGAGGGCGATATCGTCGTCCCGGCACAGATGGCGACCCCGGAAGTGATCAATTTCATGGCGACATACGGCCGGGGCCTGATCTGCCTCGCCATGCCGCCTGCGCAGATTGCCCGGCTCGACCTGCCGCTCATGCCCCAGCGCCATGAAAGCCGCTTTGGTACCGCCTTCACCCTGTCGATCGAAGCCGCCACCGGCGTGACCACGGGTATCTCAGCGCCGGACCGGGCGCGGACCATCGCCGTGGCCATCGACCCGCAGGTCGCCCCGGGCGACATCCAGACCCCGGGCCACGTCTTCCCCCTGCTCGCCCGCGAAAACGGCACCCTCGAGCGTACCGGCCACACCGAAGCGGCGGTCGATATCGCGCGCATGGCCGGGCTCAACGCCTCGGGCGTGATCTGCGAGATCATGAACGACGACGGCGAGATGGCACGCCGCGACGACCTCGTTGCCTTCTGCCAGCACCACGGCTTGAAGATGGGCACGATCGCCGACCTTGTGGCCTATCGCCTGAAGACCGAAAGCCTGATCGAACGGGTGGGCGAGGAAGCCTTCGCCACCGAATACGGCTCTGATTTCCGGCTGGTCACATTCCGCGAGCCCGAAGACCCAGCCGCACCCGAGATCCTTGCGCTGGTCAAGGGCGAGATCAGCCCGGACGTGCCGACCCTGACCCGGGTGCACGCGCTCAACATGCGCCTGGACCTGCTCGGCGCCAGCGGGGCCAGCAAGCTCCCGGCTGCGATCCGGGCGGTAGACAGTGAAGGTGCGGGCGTGATCGTCCTGATCAACTCCCCGGACAGCATGGACCGACTGCCGCCCGAGCAGGCGCTGCGGACCTACGGCCTGGGCGCGCAGGTGCTGCGCAGCCTCGGGGTCCGGGACATGACACTGCTCTCCAACGCCAACCGCGAGCTGGTCGGGCTCAACGGCTTCGGCCTGCAGGTTGTAGGCTACCGCCCGCTGGACCTATAAGGCGGGTAGCAACACCCGACTCAACCCTTTTGCTTTTGCTTGAACACCCGAGGCACCATGGCTGACACCCCGCATCTGCTTATCGTCGAAGCACCCTACTACACCGAGATTTCAGAGGCGCTGGCCGCCGGCGCCGAGGACTTTCTCCGCGCCGAGGGGGTCAGCTTTGAGCGCATTTCGGTCCCCGGTGCGCTGGAAATTCCGGCGGCGATCAAATTTGCCGCGCAGAGTGGAAAGTTTGATGGCTACGTCGCGCTGGGGTGCGTCATACGGGGTGAAACCACCCACTACGACTACGTCTGCGCGGAAAGCGCCCACGGCCTTCAGGTGCTGGCCATGACGCTGGGGCTGTGCATCGGCAACGGTATCCTGACCACCGAGAACCGGGATCAGGCGTGGGTCCGCGCTGACAAGGCCCAGAAGAACAAGGGCCGCGACGCCGCCGAAGCTGCGCTGTCGCTGGTCCGGCTCAAGCAGCAGTACGCGTCCTGATATGAGCGACGCTGACACCCCCTCAGGCCGACACCGCCACCGCCCCGGTCGAACGGGTCAACGTCTCACACGCATTGGGACCGCGTTCGGCGGCGCGCTATGCCGCCGTTCAGGCCCTCTACCAGATCGAAGCCACCGACGAAGTGCTGCTCGAACCCGTGCTCAAGGTCTTCGAGCGCCACTTCAACATGATCGAAATCGACGGCATGGAGCTGGGTGAATACGACCAGCAGCTGTTTCAGTCCCTGCTCGAGGGGGTGGCGCGGGTCGCCGCCGACCTCGACGACATGGTCTACGGCGCGCTGTCGGAAAAGTGGTCGCTGGCACGGCTGGACAGCGTGATGCGGGCCATCCTGCGCGCAGGTACGTTTGAGCTGAGCGAACGGCTCGACATCCCGGCCAAGGTCACGATCAACGAATACATCACCATCGCCAATCTGTTCTTCTCCGGCAAGGAACCGGCTATGGTCAACGCCACGCTGTTTACGCTGGCTGAAACCCTGCGCCCGGATGAGCTCGACACTCCTGCAGCTGAAGCAGAAACAGCCACCGATTGACCGGCAGCCACAGCGGCAGGGGACGACGAAGGGGAGAAGGCGCGCGCGTGTCCGAGTTTGACTTCATCCGCGATCTGCGACCACTGACCGACCTCGACTCCGCGCTCGGGCTGGCCGACGACGCAGCGCTGGTCCCGGCGCAGGCTGACATAGTCTGTACTGACACGCTGGTTGAGGGCCTTCACTTCATCGGTGATGAACCGGCCGCCGATCTCGCCTTCAAACTGCTCGCCGTAAACGCCTCCGATCTGGTCGCCATGAACGCTCAGCCGACCCACGCCCTGCTCAACCTGAGCCTGCCCGGCGCGCGCTGCGACGCCACGTGGCGGGCCGGTTTCATCGACGGTCTGGGTGAGGCCTGCGCCGCCTTTGGCCTGCAACTGCTGGGCGGTGACACCACCGGCAGTCCTGCGGGGCTGGTTTTGTCAGCAACCCTCTTTGGTGATCTGGAGGGGCGTGATCCTTGGCGGCGCGCTGGCGCAGAGGCGGGACAACGGGTCTGCGTCTCCGGCCCCGTAGGTGCAGGCGCGCTCGGGCTGGCCGACGTGCAGGCAGGCGAAACCGACACTGCCTTTGCCACGCACTATCGACGGCCCACGCCCCGGCTGGACCTGCTGGGCCTGCCGGGTGTCACGGCCTGCGCCGATATCTCGGACGGCCTGATCGCCGATCTGGGCCACATCTGCCGGGCCAGCGGTGTCGCTGCCGAGGTCGATCTGTCGGTGGTGCCGCTCGCCGACCCGGCCCTTGAAGCGGCTGCACAGATTACCGGTGGAGATGATTACCGCCTCGTGTTCACCATCGCTGACGGCACCGCAGCGGCCCTGCCCGCGGGCTGCGCCGCCATCGGCCGGATCATCCCGGCCGTACAGGGCCAGCCGCTGGTCCGCCTCTCCGGCGAGCCTGCGATCGTGGCGCAGATCGAAGCGCGGGCGGGCTATACCCATTTCTGAGCCGTTCAAAACGCGAAAGGAGAGCTGCGCAGGGCGCGTTTGACCCCCGCGCTCGGCTCTGTCACACCGCACGCAGCAAAACCTTCCATTCCGCAGGGGACTGATCACCATGGACGTGTCCAAAATTTCGCGCGGCGAAAACCCACCCGTTGATATCAACGTCATCATCGAAGTACCGGCCAACTCCGCTGTGAAGTACGAGCTGGACAAGGACAGCGGTGCCGTGGTCGTCGACCGCATCCTGTTCACGCCGATGTTCTACCCCTGCAACTACGGCTTCATGCCCAACACCCTCTCCGACGACGGTGACCCGGTGGACGTGCTGGTTGTCGGCCGCCACGAGCTGGCGCCGGGTTCGGTGATCCGGTGTGTGCCCGTGGGCGTGCTCATGATGGAAGATGAAAAGGGCGGAGACGAGAAAATCGTCGCCGTGCCACACAAGAAGATCGACGCCCAGTACGACGGCATCACCTCCTACACCGACCTGCCGCAGAACCTCGTCGATCAGATCGGCCACTTCTTCGAGCGCTACAAGGATCTTGAGCCCGGCAAGTGGGTCAAGGTCACCGGTTGGGGCGATGAGAAGCAGGCCGCCAAGATGATCGAAGAGGGCATGGCCCGCATCGACGGCTAAATCTGCTGGGTCACCTCAGCCAGTCAGGGACAGGCCCCGGGATCGCCGCGCGCGGTGCCGGGGCTTTTTCCTGCGCGTCGCGAGGCAGGAGCGGCCGGAAGCGCCTATTCGTTGAAGCGGACCGTGCCGAAGATGGTCTGGAACAGGCCCTGCGCCGCCGAACGATCGGGTCCGTAGATGGACGAGCTTTCGGGGTCGGGTTGCTGGTTGGTATCGCCGAGAATGCCCTCGGCCACCTCGAAGCTCTGCACCACGTCATCGTCGTCAAAGACCAGCACCACGACGCGTTGGTCGATCACCAGCGGCGGGTTCAAGGGTCGGGGACGGAGATCCTGCTTCACGTAGTACCAGATGTTGGGGTCGGCGACGCTGACTGTGATGGGGCGGCCGAAACGATCCTGCAACTCAGGTCTTGGTATCGATGCCCTTGCGGACGGTCACCAGGTCTTCGTCGCTGGGGGCGCTGCCCCGGACATCAATCTGCGCGCTGCAGCCCCAGCGCCAGCCCGAAGGCCAACAGCGAGAGCGCCACCAACACCGCGCGCACCTGTCGCGTGACAGACATTCATTCCACCCCATATCTGTGGTCAGCACAGAGGCCTCAACCACGAGTTCAGTAGCATGATCGGACCACTTCGGCGACTCCTCGGTCGCAGGGCTGAACCCCGCCCGCCCAGCCTCGATGGCACCGTCCGGCTTGACGCGGTCAAGGCCGTGGCCCTGCAGCCGGTTCTATTCGCGCAATGGGGCATTCCGGATCGCTTTGACGGCCGTTTTGAGGCAGTTCTGCTGCTCACGGCGGTCGAATACGCGCGGCTCGTGCGGGGTGGGGACAGCGCTGCTGCCGACACGCTGCTGGCTGCCTTCATGGAAGACGTCGAGCTGGCGCTGCAGGCCAGCGGGGTCTCTGACACCGGCATGCGCAAGAAGATGCGGCAGGTCGAGACCAGCGCTTACGCCCGGGTCGAGCGCATCGGGGCGGCACTGCGCCAAGGCACAAGCGCAGCGCCCGAGATCCTCAACAGCATGTTCGGCGGCAGCGAGGACGAGGCACCACGCGCCACCGCCGACACGCTGGACAGCCTGCTGCACGCCCTGTACGCCGAGCCAGAGGGACTGGCCGCTGCCACCCCGATCATCCAGCGTCTGAGCTGATCAACGCCCTAGCTGAACCGAGCCGCCCTGTGACCAAGCACCATGACCCCCTGACCAACCCAATCGAATGGCCCCGCGACGGCTGGCGGGACCGCCTTGCGGTTTCGGCCGAGGCTGCCCGGTCCATCGCCGAACAATTGGAGTTGCAAGCGGCGCCTGACGATCTCAGCCTGAGCGTAGACGCCGATCTGAGCGCAGGCGGCAAGGAACTGGTTTACCGGCTTTCGCTGAGCGGGACGGTGACACAAGCCTGCGTGGTCACGCTGGAGCCACTGGAAACAACGCTGGACGAGAGCTTCATCCGTCGGTTTCGGGAGGGCAGTTTCCGCGATGAGCTGGAGGTCGAGATCGCCGCTGCCGATGGCGATATCGCAACCCTGAACGAAGACCTCGAACCGTGGCCACGCTCGGTGGATGAGCGGCCCAGCCTGCTCGATTTTGTGGTCGAGCATCTCGGGCTGATCCTCGATCCCTACCCACGCAAGCAGGGGACAGAGACCGATGCGGGGCTGCTGCAGGATCCCATCGACCAGCCGGAGACCATGAGCCCGTTCGCGGCGCTGGCCTCACTGAAATCCAAACCTGAAGACTAAGGCGGCCGACAGCCGCACTATACACCGGGTCGAAGTCGGGGTCAGTTGTTATCCGACGAGCGGGCAACGCGGATGGCTTCCTGTGCTGCGCGGAACAGCGCCGCTGACTTGTGCTCGCACTCGGCCTGTTCCATCGCCGGGACCGAGTCCGCGACGACCCCTGCCCCAGCCTGCACGTACAGCTTGCCGTCCTTGACCACCGACGTGCGCAAGGCAATGCAGGTGTCCAGCTCGCCCGTTGCAGAGATATAGCCCACGGCCCCGGCGTAGACGCCGCGCTGGCTGGGCTCGAGTTCGTCGATTATCTCCATCGCGCGGACCTTGGGCGCCCCGGATACGGTCCCGGCAGGAAAGCCCGAGCCCAGAGCCGCAAAGGCGTCGACGTCTTCGCGGACCTTGCCGACGACGTTGGAGGTGATGTGCATGACGTGGCTGAAGCGCTCGACCACCATCTTTTCCGTGACTTCGACGGTGCCAATCTGCGCCACCCGCCCGACGTCGTTGCGCCCGAGATCCAGCAGCATGAGGTGCTCGGCCAGCTCCTTGGGGTCGTTGCTGAGTTCCTGCTCCAGCGCGTTATCCTCGGCCAGCGTCTTGCCCCGCGGCCGGGTTCCGGCGATCGGGCGGATGGTGATCTGCTCCTCCCGCACCCGTACCAGAATTTCCGGGCTCGCGCCGACGATGCTGAAATCGCCCATGTTCAGGTGGAACATAAACGGCGAAGGATTGACCCGGCGCAGGGCGCGATAAAGCGCTGAGGACGGCAGGTCGAAATCGGTCTCGAACCGCTGGGACAGGACGACCTGAAAGATGTCGCCGGCGATGATGTATTCCTTGGCGACCTCGACCATCTGCTCGTACTCGGCAGCGGTGAAATTGGAGGTGCGCTCGGGCAGCTCCAGCAGGCTCGTCTGGCCCCGGCTGGCGGCTTCGCGGTCTGCGGGCACCGGCGCCTGCAGCTGCGCGACGAGATCATCCAGCCGCTGCTCGCCTCGGGCAAAGGCCGCCGCCGGCGCCTCATCCGTATCGGGCCAAAGCGGTGTCACCAGATAGAGCGTGTCAAAGGCACGGTCGAAGACAATCACCGCGCGCGGACGCAGCAGCATGGCGTCGGGGACGTCGATATCACGCGGGTTGGCGTGGGCAGAGCGCTCGAAGTACTGCACCATTTCGTAGCCGAAATAGCCGAACACGCCCGCCGACATGGGCGGCAACGGCGCCGGGATATCGGCGCGGGCTGCGTCAGAGAAGGCGCGCAGGCTGTCCATGGTGCTGCGCTCGATCAGCTCGTCGGTCCAGGTGACCTCGCCCGCAGCATCGCGGTCGCCGATGCGGGTCTTGTCACCGGCGTGGTGCCAGACCCGGTCAGGATCAATGCCAATGAAGGAATACCGCCCGAGGCTCTCCCCGCCCTCCACGCTCTCGAACATAAGCGACAGGTCGTCGAAGGCACCGAGCTTCAGCGCCGCGGCGACGGGGGTTTCAAGCTCGGCCGACGCCGTCCGCCACAGCAGGTACCCGCGCCCTGCGTTCCGGGCGGCGAGGTATTCGTCAAATGCTGTGTCTGAAGTCATGACACTTCCGGTTCGTCGAGGGTCAGAGGCCCGAGGGTTAGGGGCCGGAGACTTACATGCCTGCGCTGTTATGGCCGCCCTGATCGGCGTAGGTCCGGCCTTCCAGACGCACCTGCCCGTCCCCGCCGGAGCGAAGGTCGAGGTAGGCGTTGAGCCCGGAGGTCACGGCACGGTCCATGATCAGGTCGTTGATGTTGATGCGCACGGTCTCGCGCACCGCCTCGCGAAAGGCGCGCTGTAGCTCGTCGTCGTACTGGAAGGCGAACTGCGCTTCGATCCCGGCCAGTGCATCAGCGTCAGCCTCTGCATCGGCGGCGCGGGCGTCGCGCACCAGCACGATGTTGAAGCCGGTGTTGGTGACACCGCTGACCACGTCACCCGCCGCGGCACCATCGATGGCGTCGGTCGGCACGGAGAAGCGCAGCAGGTCGGCCAGCGTCAGGCCTTCGCGCGTTTCGATTGTCAGCCCGGCTTCGGCCGCGTAGGCGGCAAAGCCCTCTGCATCACTGGCCGTGGCCATAGCCTCTTCACCCAGCGCCGTCAGCAGATCGCGGCGGGTGGCTTCGGTGTAGGCGATGCGCAGGCGCGGCTCGGCTTCCTCGAAGGTCAGCGGGCGGGTTTCTTCAACCCCGTCCACGCGGAGGATGAACAGGCCATCATCGCCGAATGAGTTGCGGAAGCCGGTCTGGCCAACGGGCGCTGAGAACACTTCGCCGATGATCTTAGCGTTGAAGGGCACGCCCTCGACCCGGGCGTCGGGGCCGCTCTGGGCCATTTCGCCAGAGATGACAGGCAGGTCGACCTGCGCCGCGGCCTCTTCGAGCGACATGGTGCCAACGAGCCCGTCGAGCTCGTCAAACCGGGCGCCGAGGATGGTGGATGCCTGTGGACCTGCAACGGCCAGCCGTGCGGTCGGGCGGTAGTCTTCAAACGACTGAATCTCCGGCGCCTGAATGTCGTAGACTTCGATCAGCGAGAAGCGGCCGCCGTCCTCGACCACGTCCAGCATGCCGACTTCGGTTGCGGCGGTGAAGGCAGCGTTAATCGCTTCGCGGCCGTAGGAGATCGGGCGCAGACCCACATCGTTCGGGGTCGCAACACCAGCTGCGGCTGCGGCGTCCTCGAAGCTCTGACCGCCGCGAACGGCGTCGACGATGCTCTGGGCAAGGTCTCGGTCGTCCAGCGACAGCTGCTTGTAGGCCCACTGGGTGCCAACCTCAGCACGGGCGACATATTCGTCGTAGGTCGCCTGCAGGTCTTCTTCGGTGACCTCGATGCTGTCGATCAGATCAGCCGGGGTCAGGAAAATACCGGTGAAGCTGCGGAATTCAGGGCGCTGGTACGCGACAGGGTCTCGTCGAGGATCGCCTGCAGCTGCTCGGTGGTCGGCTCAGGCACTTCGACCGTATCCGGGGAAATGGCCACGTAGTCGATATCGTAGCGCCACCAGCGGGCGTTGAACTCAGCCAGCGCCACAGCACTCGGCACCGGTGCAATCGCGGTGTTGGTCTCGTTATCGAACACCAGATCGTCGGCGACCGTGAACAGGCGGGTGGAAGCCAGCTCGGCCGCCGTTTCGCGCAGGAAGGCACGCTCGGTCAGGCCCTGGTAGGCCAGCGAGTTGGACATGCGGCGTTCGCTGAACTGTCCGGTCACCGGGTCGGTGAACACGCCCTGAACGTAATCGGAGAGCTCGGCTTCTGAGGCGGTCAGTCCCAGCTGGGCGGCCTGCGCCTGAAACGCGACCTGATTCACCAGCCGGTCTTCGGTGGTGCCTTTGACCGAAGCGATCAGGCCGAAGTCCTCGAACTGCTCCGCGGTGGTCAGCGGCAGACCAAGCTGTGTCTCGAACCGCTGGGCAATCTGGAAGAAGGCATTGCGCGCTTCCGTGGCGATTTCCAGCTCGTTGATCCGCTCACCCCCGGCGTTAATGCCCGTGCTCACCCGTGAGGAAGTGAACAGGCTGATCGAACCCACAATACCGGACCCGAGCAGGAGCACCGCGAGGAGGACCAGAACGGCTTTACCCGCTATCGACTGCGCAAAGGCGCGAAGACCACCCATCATGATAAAATCTGCCTAACGTCTTTCGTTTTACCGTTGCCGGGATCCGCGCAGAAACGCGCCGGCACCAGAATGATTTAGTCATTCAACCGCGCCCCCGCAAATAACGGAGTCGCGAGTGCAAAGCTTTCGCGTGACAGACCACAATTTCAGGTCCTAAACAAGGCGCAGCAGCAATTCCCTGAACGAAGGAAGGCAGGACCCATGTTTATTGCCGGCAACTGGAAGATGAACGGAACGCTGGATGAGGCGCGTGCGCTGGCTCGCGCGCTGGTCGAACAGCTGCCCGCTGGCGCGCCAGAACCGCGCTGTTCCCCCCGGCCCCGCACCTGACGGCTGTGCTCGAAGAAGTCGCCGACAGCCCGATTTTTGTCGGGGGACAGGACTGCTCGCCCCACCCCAACGGCGCCCATACCGGCGACATTTCGGCGGCCATGCTGGTCGATCTCGGTGCGCGCGGGGTTATCGTCGGTCACTCGGAACGTCGCACCAACCACGGCGAGACCGACGCGCAGGTGCTGGCCAAGGTGACCGCCGGCATGCAGGCGGGGATCGGCGTGATCCTGTGCGTTGGTGAAACCCTCGAACAACGCGACGCCGGACAGGCGGAAGCCGTGGTCCGTGGGCAACTTGCCGCAGGCCTGCCGGAGACCCTCTCCAGAGATGCCATCACCATCGCTTACGAGCCGGTCTGGGCCATCGGCACCGGCAAGGTTGCCACCCGCGACGATATCTCCGCCATGCACAGCATGATCCGGGCCTGGCTGCGCGAACACCGCCCTACGCTGGCCGAGACCTTCATCCTCTACGGTGGATCGGTCAAAGCCACCAACGCCGACGACGTTTTTGCCGCCGAGGAGGTTGGCGGCGCGCTGGTGGGTGGCGCGAGCCTGAAATCCGACGATTTTCTGGGGATTATCACGGCTGCCATGAACGCCTGAATGCGCTCTGCCCTTCCATTCTGGCGCCGGTTGTCCTACCTACGCCCTTGAAACGACAAGACAGATGAGTTTGCAGCATGATTATCGGCTTGCTTTTGTCCATCCAGGTTCTGGTTGCCTTCGCATTGATCGCGATTGTGCTGATCCAGCAGACCGACAATTCCGGCCTCGGCCTCGCGGGCGCGGGCGGCGGTGACGCCAGCTCCCTGCTGCAGACGCGTGCCTCGGCCAGCTTCCTGACCCGGGCAACCTCCGGGCTGGCGGCGGCCTTCATGCTGGTCAGCCTCGCTCAGGGCATCCTCGCAGGTGGTTACGGCTCCTCTGGTGGTTTCATTTCCA
Organism: Rhodospirillaceae bacterium; assembly: GCA_038141425.1. Lineage (GTDB taxonomy): Bacteria > Pseudomonadota > Alphaproteobacteria > UBA7985 > UBA7985 > UBA7985. The sequence goes on from JAYQIC010000001.1 coordinate 325,696, forward strand.
ACACCCTGGGTCTGACGACTCCGGCAGCCGAAATCGACAATTCCGCGGCGTTTAACCCGATTGTCTTCGACGATGGCGCTGCGGCGGGCGAGGAAAATACCGGCACGGATACATCAAACCTGCTGTTTGATCCGACCATTTCCGTCGACGAGTCGGCCCCGGCAGCGGCAGAAATCCCCGCCGATACGGGCTCTGATGGTGCTGCAGCCTCCGATAATGGTGCTGCCACGGACACAGCCACAACTGATTCGCAGTAACAGCACGGCTGCACGTCGCAAACGGGGCGAGACTCTTCTTGCGTCCCTATAACGTTATGCGCATAAAAAACGCCCATGACACGGTATATCTTCATAACCGGTGGCGTGGTCTCCTCGCTGGGCAAAGGCCTGGCGAGTGCGGCGCTTGCCTCCCTGCTGCAGGCGCGCGGATTTAAAGTCCGCCTGCGCAAACTCGACCCCTATCTCAACGTCGATCCGGGCACCATGAGCCCCTACCAGCACGGCGAGGTCTACGTGACCGACGACGGGGCTGAGACCGACCTCGATCTGGGACACTATGAACGCTTCACCGGGGTGTCGGCGCTGCAGTCCGACAACGTCACGACCGGCCGGATTTATTCCGACATCCTCGCCAAGGAGCGGAAGGGCGAATACCTCGGCGCGACCGTGCAGGTCGTCCCGCACGTCACCAACGCCATCAAGGATTTTGCCCTTGCCGATCTCAACGGCGAGGACTTCGTGATCTGCGAGATCGGCGGCACGGTCGGCGATATCGAAGGCGCCCCCTTCCTCGAAGCCATCCGCCAGCTGGGCTACAAGCTCGGCCGCGAGCGCGCCCTGTTCCTGCATCTGACGCTGGTGCCCTACATCGCGGCAGCCGGTGAGCTGAAAACCAAGCCGACCCAGCACTCGGTCAAGGAGCTGCAGTCCGTGGGCATCCACCCGGATATTCTGCTGTGCCGCGCCGACCGCGAGATCCCAGAAAACGAGCGCGCCAAGATCGCCCTGTTCTGCAACCTCGATCAGAGCGCCGTGATTCAGGCGCTGGACGTGGACAGCATTTACCGCGTGCCGCTGAGCTACCACGAAGAAGGCCTCGACCGCGAAGTCCTGCGCCACTTCAACCTGACCAGCCCGGAGCCCGACCTGAGCCGGTGGCAGGAGATCGTCAAGCGCGTGACCGAGCCCGAGGGCAAGGTCACCATCGGCGTGGTTGGCAAGTACGTGAACCTGCTCGATGCCTATAAGTCGCTGGCCGAAGCCCTGACCCACGGCGGCATCGCCAACAACGCCAAGGTCGAGATGCGCTGGATCGATTCGGAGATTTTCGAGGAAGAAGACCCCGAACTGCACCTCTCCGGTGTCCACGGCATCCTCGTGCCCGGAGGCTTTGGCGAGCGCGGGTCAAGCGGCAAGATTGCCGCCGTCCGGCATGCGCGCGAGCGGCAGATCCCCTACTTCGGCATCTGCTTCGGCATGCAGATGGCAGTGCTGGAGATGGCGCGGAACCTCGCCGGCATCGAAAACGCGGCCTCCTCGGAATTTGGTGCGACCAACCAGCCGGTGGTCGGCCTGATGACCGAGTGGGAGCGCGACGGCGACATCCAACGCCGCAGCGACGATGACGATCTGGGCGGCACCATGCGTCTGGGCGCCTACGACTGCAAACTCTCCGCCGGGACCCGCGTTGCGGACATCTACGGGACGGAGATGATCAGCGAGCGCCACCGCCACCGTTACGAGGTCAACCCGACTTACCGTGCTGAGCTGGAAAAAGCCGGCGTGGTGTTCTCGGGCCTGTCGCCGGACGAGCGGCTGCCGGAAATCATCGAACTGCCGGAAAGCGAGCACCCGTGGTTTGTCGGGGTGCAGTTCCATCCGGAGCTGAAGTCCCGCCCGTTCGAGCCGCACCCGCTGTTTGTCTCCTTCATCAACGCCGCCGTCACCCAGAGCCGCCTCGTTTAGTCTGACGACACCCGGCGCATCGGTTTTGGGGCTGTTGGGGGGGGTGTTATGCCTCCCAGCGGGCGCTTCTATGCTCCGAGGGCACTAGGAAGAGGCGACTGAAAAGATTAGACAAATTGCAGTTTAACGCGCGGTGTTGTCCCGCAGGTATCGGGGCTGACCCGGCTCCGCCCCATCGGCCCGCGCCCGAATTCAGAAAGAAAACAGACCTATGTCATCGACTGCCATCCTCGACGTTCTCGCGCGCCAGATCCTCGACTCCCGGGGCAACCCGACCGTTGAAGTCGACGTGCTGCTCGAAGACGGCTCGATGGGCCGAGCGGCTGTCCCCAGCGGCGCCTCCACCGGCGTTCATGAGGCCGTTGAGCGGCGCGACGGCGGAGACAGCTGGGGCGGCAAGGGCGTCAGCGACGCCGTCGATGCGGTCAATACGGAGATCTTCGAGACCGTTGCCGGGCTCGATGCCATCGAGCAGGTGTTCATCGATCGCGCCCTGATCGATCTGGACGGCACCTCGAACAAGGGCCGCCTGGGTGCCAACGCCATCCTCGGCGTTTCGCTGGCCGTGGCCAAGGCTTCGGCCGAGTCCGTCGGCCTGCCGCTCTACAGCTACCTCGGCGGTCGCATGGCCCAGCGCCTGCCGGTGCCGATGATGAACATCATCAACGGGGGCGCCCACGGCGACAACCGGGTCGACTTTCAGGAGTTCATGGTCATGCCCGCCGGGGCGGAGAGCTTCTCCGAGGGGCTGCGCTGGGGCGCGGAAATCTTCCACGCGCTGCGTAAGCTGCTCAAGGACGCGGGCCACACCACCAACGTCGGCGACGAAGGTGGCTTCGCCCCCAACCTCGACAGCACCAAGGCCGGTCTGGATTTTGTGATGAAGGCGATCGAGACCGCCGGCTACAAACCCGGGCGAGCAGGTCTGTCTGGCGCTTGATGTCGCCTCGACTGAATTCTTCGAAGGCGGTCAGTACCGGCTCGACGGCGAAGGCCGCAGCCTTTCATCGACCGAGATGGCCGACTACCTTGCCGAGCTGTCCGCCACCTACCCGATCCGCTCGATCGAAGACGGGCTGGCCGAAGACGATTGGGAGGGCTGGGCCTACCTGACCGGCAAGGCCGGCAAGCAGGTGCAGCTGGTGGGCGATGACCTGTTCGTCACCAACCCGGTGCGGCTGGAACGCGGCATACGCGACGGCGTTGGCAACTCGATCCTGATCAAGGTCAACCAGATCGGCACCCTGACCGAGACCCTTGAAGCCGTCGACATGGCCAACCGCAACGGCTTCACCGCCGTCATGTCGCACCGCTCGGGCGAGACCGAAGACACGACTATCGCCGATCTCGCCGTGGCAACCGGCTGCGGGCAGATCAAGACCGGCTCGCTGTCGCGCTCGGACCGGGTCGCGAAATACAATCAGCTGCTGCGGATAGAAGAGGAGCTGGGGGTCGCTGCCGAATACCCCGGCTTCGGCTGTTTCCGCACCGGCTCCTAGGCAGGCGAGACCGTCGCTGTGGGCTGCGCCACCCTGCTGCTGGCCGCCGGAAGCGGGACCCGCTTCGGCCCTGAGGCGCCCAAGGTTCTGACCGCGCTTCAGGGGCGCCCCGTGCTGCTGTGGTCGCTCGACACCATGATCGCCGCCGCGTCCGTGGACCACATTGTGATCATGGTCTCTGAGCAGACCATGGACACCGTGGTCGACCTCGTAGAAGGCGTTGAAACCGACAAGATCCTCGACATCGTGCTGGGTGGCGCCCAGCGACAGGATACGGTGCGCCTCGGCCTCGAACATCTCAGCGGTGACGAAGCACCGGCGCGGGTGCTGATCCACGATGCCGCCCGGCCCGGGCTGCTGCCCGGCGATATCAACGCCATGGTTGCGCGGCTGGAAGCCCTCGATGACGGCAAAGGGCAGGTCCCCCCGGCCTCAGCGCGGCCATCCCAGCCGCCGATACCGTCGTGCGCTATACCCGCCCCGATGCCCCGCTGGACCCGGTCGACCGCTGCGGCCTCTATCGGATGCAGACCCCGCAGGGCTTTGGCTTCCCCGCCATCCTCGACGCCCACCAGCGCCAGCAGGACGCGGCCTTCACCTGCGACGCGACGCTGTATCAGGCCGCTGGCGGCACGGTCGACCTCATCACCTTGCCACGAGCTGAACGGCTGATGAAGCTGACCTTCCAATCCGACGCGGACAGCCTCGAAGGCCTGCTGGGTACCGGCGCAGCGGCACCCGCTATGGAAACCCGGACCGGCTTCGGCTTCGACGTCCACGCCTTCGGCGAAGCAGGGGAAGACGGCGAGCTGGTCCTCGCGGGGGTCACGTTCCTGGGCGAGCGCCCGCTCAAGGGGCACTCGGACGCTGACGTTGCCCTGCACGCCCTGACCGACGCCATTTATGGCGGCCTCGCCGATGGTGATATCGGCCACCACTTTCCGCCCTCGGACCCGCAGTGGAAAGGCGCGGACAGCACGGTATTCCTCGAACATGCGCTCGGCCTGATCCGAGCGGTCGGGGGACGGCTGGTTCACCTCGACCTGACGCTGATCTGCGAGCAGCCGAAAATCGGGCCCCGGCGGGACGACCTGCGCACGCGCCTGTCGGTGCTGACCGGGCTGGAACCGAGCCGGATTTCGGTCAAGGCAACGACCACCGAGGGGCTGGGCTTCACCGGGCGCGGCGAAGGCATCGCTGCGCAGGCGACCGTGACACTGCAGCTGCCGGCAGCGCCATGACGGACAAGGACGCCATAGCCATCACCGAAGCCGCCCAGCGGGTGATTGCAGCCTGTCAGGCCGCTGGCCTGCGGCTGGCGCTGGGAGAGAGTTGCACCGGCGGGATGATCGCGGCCGCGATCACAGCCCAGCGCGGCTCGTCAGCCGTCTTTGACGGTGGGATCATCGCCTATGCCAACGAAGCCAAAGAAGGCCTGCTTGCCGTGCCGAAGGAGAAGATGATCGAGCATGGCTCGGTTTCCGAGGTCGCCGCCGTGATGGCCGGTGCGGTTCGGGAACGGCTGGGCGCCGATATCGGACTGGGGGTTACGGGCGTCGCCGGTCCGGGCGGCGGCACCCCGGACAAACCCGTGGGGCGGGTTTACCTGCACCTTTCTGGCCCGAATGGCATGGAGCAGGCGCGCGAATTCGATTTTTCCGGGGACCGCGAGGCGGTGCGCGCTCAGACCGTGGCGGAAGCCTTGGGGCTGGTGCTGGACGCACTCGACCCTGCACCCGCCGCGCCACCGGCAGAACCGTAGAGCGCCCGCGCCCGCTTCTCAAAGGCGCCGATCATCCGCTTCTGTGCCTCTTCGAACAGAGGCTCGATCAGCCGCTGCAGCAGCGCGCTGCGGAAGGCAAAATCCACGTGAATCTCGATCTCGCAGCCCTTGCCGTCAGGCAGGTCGCGGAACCGCCACTTGTTGGTCAGATGCCGGAACGGGCCATCGACCAGCGCCGTATCGACCGTGAGCGCAGCACGGTCAAAGCGGACATCGGAAGTAAAGCGCTCGCGGATCACCTGAAACCCGATCACGAGGTCGGCGATCATGTGCACGTCTGACTGCTTGCGGATACGTGCGGCGACGCACCAGGGCAGGAATTCGGGGTAGTGCTTGACGTCCGTGACCAGTTCGAACATCTGCTCGGCCCGGAATGGCACCACGCGGGTTTGTTCGACGACTGGCACGGGCTTCAGGCCGCCTTGGACTGCCGCGCGGCGCGCAGGCGCTCGAAGTCCTCAGCAGCGTGGTAGGAGGACCGGGTCAGCGGCGTAGCGGAGACCATCAGGAACCCTTTGCCGTAGGCCATGGTTTCGTATTCGCGGAACTCATCGGGGGTGATAAAGGCCTCGACCGCATGGTGCTTGGGCGTGGGCTGCAGGTACTGGCCGATGGTCAGGAAGTCGACGTCGGCGGCGCGAAGGTCGTCCATGACCTGCGCCACTTCCATTTTCTTCTCACCCAGACCGACCATGATCCCGGACTTGGTGAAGGCCAGCGGGTCACGCTCCTTAACCCGCGCGAGCAAGCGCAGCGATTCAAAGTAACGCGCGCCGGGGCGGACTTCGGCGTAGAGCCCGGGGACGGTTTCGAGATTGTGGTTGAACACGTCTGGCTTGGCGTCGGCCACGACCTTCCACGCATCACGCTTGCGCAGGAAATCCGGGGTCAGCACTTCGATCGTCGTCTTCGGGAGAGGCTTCCCGCACCGCCAGAATGGTCTCGGCGAAATGGCCCGCCCCGCCGTCATCCAGATCATCGCGGTCGACGGAGGTGATGACAACGTGGCTCAGTCCCAGCGACTTGACCGCCTGTGCGACGTTGATCGGCTCGAAGGGATTAAGCGCGCCGGGCTTTCCGGTCGCGACGTTGCAGAAGGTACAGGCGCGGGTGCAGACCTCACCCATGATCATCATGGTCGCGTGCTTCTTCGACCAGCACTCGCCGATATTGGGGCAGCCCGCTTCCTCGCACACGGTCGACAGCGACAGCGAGCGCATGATCTCCCGGGTTTCCTTGTACCCGGCCGAAGTCGGCGCCTTGACCCTGATCCAGTCCGGTTTCTTCGGCTGGGGGGCGCTGTCGGGCCGGTGGGCTTTCTCCGGGTGGCGGAGCGGGTCGCTCATGTCGTCTCCTCTGGGCGGGTCGCGCTAGAAGTCCAGCGCGGGGTCGCGCTAGAAGTGCAGCGCGCGGTCGTAGGCGTCAAGCACGGACTCGTGCATCATCTCGGACAGGGTCGGGTGCGGGAACACCGTGTGCATCACTTCTTCTTCGGTTGTCTCCAGAGACTTGGCGATCCCGAAGCCCTGGATCAACTCCGTCACTTCCGCACCGATCATGTGGGCACCGAGCAGCTCGCCTGTATCGGCGTCAAACACGGTTTTGACCAGCCCCTCCGGGTCGCCCAGTGCGATGGCTTTGCCGTTGCCCATGAACGGAAGCGGCCGACGCGGACCTTGTGCCCGGCAGCCTTGGCTTTGGCCTCACTCAGACCCACAGATGCGACTTGTGGCCGCGCGTAGGTACAGCCCGGGATCGACGCCGGGTCGAGCGGGTGCAGACCCCTGACGCCCGGCGATGGTCTCAACCGCGAGAATGCCCTCGTGGGAGGCCTTGTGCGCCAACCACGGCGCGCCGGTCAGGTCGCCAATGGCCCAGACACCCGGCTCATCGGTCGCGCCAAAGCCATCGACTTCGATATGACTGCGCTCGACCCGCACCTTAGTGCCTTCCAGCCCGAGCTCTTCGACGTTGCCGACGATCCCAACGGCCGAGATCAGCCTGTCTGCAGTCAGGGTTTCGGTCTTGCCATCAGCCAGCTCGATGGTGGCGGTCAGGCTGTCCTTGGCCTTCTTGACCCCGGTGACCTTGGCCGAGGTCATAATCCGGATCCCGGCCTTCTCGAAGGCTTTGTGCGCCAGCGCGCTGATTTCTTCGTCTTCGGCGGAAAGGATACGATCGACGACTTCGACGACTGTGACCTCGACACCTAAATCACTGTAAAAGCTTGCAAATTCGATGCCGATCGCTCCTGAACCCACGACAATCATCGACTTGGGCAGGCTCTCGGGAACCATGGCTTCGCGGTAGGTCCAGATCAGCTTGCCGTCCGGCTCCAGCCCCGGCAGCACCCGCGCCCGCGCGCCGGTGGCGAGGATGATGTTCTTGACGTTCAGGGTGCTGGTCTTGCCGTCCTTGTCGGTGACTTCGACCTTACCCTTGCCCGCCAGCTTACCGCTGCCCGAAACCACGGGAACCTTGTTCTTCTTGAGCAGGAACGACACGCCCTGGCTCAACTGCTTAGCAACCTTGCGCGAGCGCTGCACGATCTTGTCGAGATCGAAGGTGACGTTCTCCGCCGACCAGCCGAAATCGGCAGCGTGCTGGATCAGGTGCCCGACTTCCGCTGAACGCAGCAGCGCCTTGGTGGGGATACAGCCCCAGTTCAGGCAGATGCCGCCGAGGTGCTCGCGCTCGACCACGCAGGCCTTGAGGCCCAGCTGTGCTGCGCGGATGGCGGCGACATAGCCGCCGGGACCACCGCCGATGACAACGACGTCGAAGTTTGTGTCAGCCATGCTTGGGTCTCCGGTTACAGCAGCATCGAAAGCGGGTTTTCCAGCCGCTGCTGGAAGGCGTTGAGCCAGCGGGCGCCGACAGCGCCGTCGACCACGCGGTGGTCACAGGACAGCGTCACCGACATGACCGTGGCGATGGCAAGCTCATCCCCCTTGTCCGTGGTGCGCACGACCGGGCGCTTTTCGCCCTTGCCGACCGCGAGGATGGCACCGTGGGGCGGATTAATCACCGCGGCGAATTCGCGGATCCCGAACATGCCGAGGTTGGAAATGGTGAACGTACCGCCCTGATACTCGTGCGGCTTCAGCCGGCCCTCGCGGGCACGGGTGGCGAGGTCGACCATCTCCGCACTGATCTCCGGCAGGCCCTTGGTCTGCACGTCGCGGATCACCGGGGTGATCAGGCCGTTGTCAGTGGCAACGGCGACGGCGACGTCGGCCGACGCGTACTTGAGCACGGCATCGCCCGCCCAGCTGGCGTTGGTGTCTGGCTCGTCCATCAGTGCCTTGGCCGAAGCGAGAATGATCATGTCGTTGACGGAGATTTTCACGCCTTCCGGCACGGCCTTGTTGATCTGACTGCGCAGGGCGAGCAGCGCGTCCAGCTCGATATCCACGGTGAGGTAGAAGTGCGGGACGGTCTGCTTGGCCTCGACCAGACGGCGCGCGATGGTCTTGCGCATGTTGTTGGCCGGAATTTCCTCGTAGGCCATATCCAACTGTGCCGCGATCTTGCGCGGGTCCGGACCGGCACCGGCTGGCATAGGCTGCCCGGCTGCGGCGGCAGAGGGTGCAGAGGTTGCAGCCCGTGGGGCAGCCTTGGCGCCGCCGCCAGCGATGGCGGCTTCGATATCACGCTTGACGACGCGGCCGTTTGGACCGCTGCCACCGATGGCCGACAGGTCCAGCCCGTTCTGGGACGCCAGACGCCGGGCAATCGGGGACGCGAGAACGCGATCTCCGCTGGCAGCAGGCGCAGCCGGTACCGGCGCCGGCGCCGGCGCCGCAGCAGCAACGGGTGCAGGCGTAGGTGCAAGTTCGGTGTCGGGTGTCTTTTCCGGCGCCGCAGCCGCTGGTGCAGGTGCCGGTGCAGGCGCACCGCCGCCACCGGCCTGAACGCTTGCTGGGTCTTCGCCCTCTTCTGCGAGTACGGCAATGACGGCATGCACCGCCACGCCTTCGGTCCCGGCTGCAACGACGAGCTTGGCGACAACGCCCTCGTCGACGGCCTCGACCTCCATGGTCGCTTTGTCGGTTTCGATCTCGGCGATGACATCACCGCTGGCAACGCTGTCGCCTTCCTTGACCAGCCACTTGGCCAGCGTGCCTTCTTCCATGGTGGGCGAAAGCGCCGGCATCAGAATATCGACGGACATGGATCAGGCCTCCTGATACGTGGCGGCGCGCACGGCGGCGACGATGTCGGCCGGCCCCGGCAGTGCCAGTTTTTCGAGGTTGGCGGCGTAGGGCAGCGGCACGTCTTTGGCGAACACCCGGCCCACAGGGGCGTCGAGGTGGTCGAAGGCCTGCTCCATCACCCGCGCAGCAATCTCGCCGCCGATGCCGTGCTGGCCCCAGCCCTCTTCAGCCGTTACCAGCCGGTTGGTCTTGCGGACCGAGGCAAGGATGGTTTCCGTATCCAGCGGGCGGATGGTGCGCAGGTCGATGACCTCCGCCGAAATCCCCTGCTCTTCCAGCATCTTTGCCGCTTCCAGCGCCTTGCCGACCATGATCGAGAAGGCGGTGATGGTGACATCGGTGCCCTCGCGCACGACCCGGGCCTTGCCAATGGGCACGGTCCAGTCATCGCTGTCCGGCACCTCGAATTTCTGGCCGTAGAGCAACTCGTTTTCGAGGAAGACGACCGGGTTCGGACTGCGGATCGCAGACTTGAGCAGGCCCTTTGCGTCAGCCGCGCTGTAGGGCGAGACCACGGTCAGCCCCGGCACGTGGGCGTACCAGGCCGCGTAGCACTGCGAGTGCTGGGCGGCGACCCGAGCCGCTGCCCCGTTGGGACCACGGAACACGATGGGCGAAGAAATCATACCGCCGGACATATAGAGCGTCTTGGCCGCGGAATTGACGATGTGGTCGATCGCCTGCATGGCGAAGTTGAAGGTCATGAACTCGACGATCGGCCGTAGACCGGCCATGGCCGCCCCGGTACCAAACCCGGCAAAGCCGTATTCCGTGATCGGGGTGTCGATCACCCGGCGCGCACCGAATTCATCGAGCAGGCCCTGGCTGACCTTGTAGGCGCCCTGATACTCGGCGACTTCTTCACCCATGAGGAACACGCGATCATCGGCGCGCATTTCTTCGGCCATGGCGTCGCGCAGGGCTTCTCGCACGGTGGTTTCAACCATGGCGCCGTCCCACTCGGGCTCGGGCTGGGCGACCTCGACCGGCGCCTGCGCCGCTGCTGGGGTGGTATCAGGCGCGGTTTCGGGGGTGTTTCGGGGCTGCTACGGGCGCGGGCGCGGGCGCGGGCGAAGGTGCTGCGGCCGGGGCGGCAGCCGGGTCTTCTCCGTCCTCGGCCAGCACCGCGATCACAGCGTTCACCGCCACGCCCTCGGTGCCTTCGGCAACGAGCAGCTGTGTGATTACACCCTCATCGACGGCTTCGACCTCCATGGTCGCTTTGTCGGTCTCGATCTCGGCGATCACGTCACCGCTGGCAACGCTATCGCCCTCTTTGACCAGCCATTTGGCCAGCGTCCCCTCTTCCATGGTGGGGGACAGGGCGGGCATCAGGATATCTACGGTCATCGTCGGCTCTCCCCGTCTCAGGCTGCTGCAATGGTAACGTCGGTGTAGAGCTCGTCGGCCGACGGCTCCGGGGAGGATTGGGCAAAGTCAGCGGACTTGGCGACCACGGCTTTGACATCCTTGTCGATGGCCTTCAGCGCGGCTTCGTCGGCAATGCCATCGCCGAGCAGCTTTTCACGCAGGCGCTCGATCGGATCCTGCTCCGTGCGGTACTTTTGCACCTCTTCCTTGGTCCGGTATTTGGCCGGGTCGGACATCGAATGCCCGCGATAGCGATAGGTCATAGCCTCGAGCACGAACGGCCCCTTACCCGAACGAACATGCTTGATCGCCTTGCCCGCTTCGGTCGCCATGGCCTCGACATCCATGCCGTCGACCCGAGCGCCGGGAATGCCGTAGGGCTTGCCGCGCGCCGCGTAGTCCGTCACCGCCGCCGCGCGTTCGGTCGACGTGCCCATCGCGTAGCGTTTGTTTTCGCAGACAAACAGGATCGGCAGCTGCCAGAGCGAAGCCATGTTCATGGTCTCGGCCACCTGGCCCTGATTGGCCGCGCCATCGCCGTAGTAAGCGACTGCAATCCCGCCGTCGTCGTTGTACTTGTGGGCGAAAGCCAGACCGGCCCCCCGCGCGACCTGCGCTGCCACAATGCCGTGACCGCCGAAAAACCGGGTTTCGGTCGAGAACATGTGCATCGACCCGCCCTTGCCCTTGGAATAGCCGCCCTCGCGCCCGGTCAGCTCCGCCATGACACCGTCCGGGTCCATCCCGGTCGCCAGCATGTGCCCGTGGTCGCGGTAGCCGGTGATCACGCTGTCCTTGCCCGTCTCCAGCTCGTGCTGGATGCCGACAACAACTGCTTCCTGCCCGATATAGAGGTGACAGAAGCCGCCGATCAGGCCCATGCCGTACAACTGACCAGCTTTCTCCTCGAAGCGGCGGATCAGCAGCATGTCCTTGTAAAACGTGGTCAGTTGGTCGTTATCGAACTGCTTGTTCGAAGCGCGTTTGCTGGTTTTGCGCGCTGTGGTCGCCATGGCCGGTTTCCGTCTTTTGGGGAATAGGGATCTTGCCCACCAAAATACCGGTATTTTTTCGAAAAACAATCATGCCTAATTAACTGTAAATAAACAGTTATTTATTGATTAACCATAAATTGGTTATTCATCCCCATCGTAAACGATGATCATCTCGTCCTGACGCACGTAACCCAGCTCGATCCGCGCCCGCTCTTCGAGCATGTCCAGGTCCACCGGCGTATCGCGGAGCAGTGCCACGTCCCGTTCGAGCGCGCGTTGCTCCTCCCGCAGCTCTGACAGCATGGCCTGCGCGGTATCCAGCTCCTTACTGATGGCCAGATGGGCGAGGAATCCGCGCTCTCCGGTGATCAGGTGGAAGATGAAGTACAGGCAGGCCGCCGCGAACACGGCCGGGATCAGGTATGTACGGGCAAGTTGGGTCAGCCGACGGGCAAACATGGCAATGAGTCTCTGAATAAGTCTCTGAAATCGGGTCGTTAAGGGCCGGGAAACAGCCCGGAAATGCTCAAATGTTGCGCATAACATAAACCAGTCGTTGCAGGAAAGCGACCCCTCGCCTAGTTCATCGGACATGAGAAGCGATACCGCCCGTGATTGGTCACAGCAGGATGCACGCCTGACCCGGCGGGGCGGGCGCGACCGGGTGCTGCTTGCACCCATGTCCGGCGTGACCGACCGCCCCTTCCGCGACCACATCCGCAGCCTTGGTCAGGGGCAGGTGGTGACAGAGATGATTGCCTCCGAAGCGGCAATCCGGGAGATCAAGGACAGCCGCAAACTCAACCAAGCCATCGACGATGAGCCCGGCATTATTGTCCAGCTCGCCGGGACCGAGCCTGCGCTGATCGCGGAAGCAGCGCGGATGATGGAGGCGCGCGGCGCCAACACGGTCGACCTCAACTTCGGTTGCCCGTCGCGCAAGGTCGTGCACAAGGCATCCGGCTCGGCGCTGATGCGCGACGAGTCCCTGTGCGGGGCGATTTTTGACGCCGTCCGCGCGGCGATCGACATACCCCTGACCGTGAAGATGCGGCTGGGCTGGGACGACGACAGCTTCAATGCACCCAAACTGGCTGCGCTGGCTGAACGGGCGGGACTCGACGGCATTACGGTTCACGGCCGCACCCGCTGCCAGTTTTATAAAGGACAGGCGGACTGGCGCCGCGTTGGCGCGGTGGTTGCGGCCACCGGGCTGCCGGTGCTGGTCAACGGCGATATCTGCAGCCTCGAAGATGCCGATGAGGCGCAGGCCCAGTCCGGTGCTGCCGGGGTGATGATCGGGCGCGGCGCGCAGGATCGGCCCTGGCTCATTGATCAGACTGTGGACCACCTCGCCGGCCGCCGCCCACGGAACGCGCCGGACGCTGCGACGCGCTGCGACCAGCTCTGCGCCCTGATCGACCGGATGCTGTCTTACCACGGCAGGGCCCATGGGCTGCGGCTGGTGCGCAAGCATGTTTCGTCAGCGCTGGTCGGCATCGACAAGGCTGCCGCCTTCCGCAAGGCCGCCAACACCACCGATGATCCGGCGCAGATGATCGCGGTCATCCGCGCTTTCTTCACCGAAGCCGAAGCCGTCGGGCGTGACGGAACCACCGCGCCGGACACCCCGGCGCTGGCCATCGCGGCCTGATGGCAAAAGGGGCGTCATCCATGACCCTGTCTTCGAACCTGATCCTCGAAAGCCTGCCCCACCCCGTGATCGTGGTGGATCAGGACAACTGCGTCCGCGCCGCCAACCCGGTGGGGGAGGATTTGCTGCAGCACTCGGCCGACGTGCTCAACGGCACGCCCCTGACGGACTACGTGCCCGCCGACAACCCGCTGATCAGCCTGATCGACGTCGCGCGGAGCCGACAGAATTCGGCCAGCGAATTCGACATCCATCTGGAAAGCCCGAAAATCGGGGAGCACAGCGTCACCGCCCACGTCTCTCCCCTGCTCCATCAGGCTGAGGAAGAGGGCGCCGTGATCATAAGCCTGCTGCCGCGCGGGATGACCGCCACGCTCGACCAGCAGCTGACCAACATCAACGCCGGTCGCTCGATGTCATCACTGGGCGCCATGCTCGCCCACGAGATCAAGAACCCGTTGGCCGGTATGAAGGGGGCAGCGCAGCTGCTCTCCCTCAGCATCGAGGACGAAGAAGACCGGCAGCTGACCGCCCTGATCGAGGAAGAAGTCGACCGGATCTCCACCCTGATCGAGCGCATGGAGGTCTTCGGCAACTTCGAGAGCAGCGTCGCTGAAGCCGTGAACATTCACGAGGTGCTGAACCACGTTCTTACGCTGGCCGAGAACAGCTTTGGGGCGAGCGTCACCTTCAAACGCGACTTTGACCCCTCCCTGCCCTTCGTCGCCGGACATAAGGACTCGCTGATCCAGATTGTGCTCAACCTGGTGAAAAACAGCTGCGAGGCCGTCCCGGAAGAACGCGGTGAAATCACCCTCTCGACCCGGTACCGGCTGGGAACGCGGATGTCGCCCGGCGGCTCCGGCGAACGCGTCGAATTGCCGCTTCACGTGATGATCACCGACAATGGACCCGGGATCCCGGCTGCGCTGGGTGAAACCGTGTTCGACCCGTTTGTAACCAGCAACAAGGCACGTGGAACGGGCCTGGGATTGGCGCTGGTGTCCAAGCTGACCGACGACATGGGCGGGTTCGTCGACTTCGAGTCCGAGCCGGGCAAAACCGTTTTTCGGCTTCAATTGCCTATGTATTGAGCATTTTGGCTTTTCCTCTCCGAGGTTTCGGTCTAAATGCTTAAATATGTTGCAAACAAACGCCTTAATTCTGATTGCGGACGATGACCGCGCGATCCGCGCCGTGCTGTCCCGCGCCCTCGGACGGGTGGGACACCGCGTCCGCGCGACCGGCAACGCTTCCACGCTGTGGCAGTGGGTTCAGGCCGGTGACGGAGATCTGGTGATCACCGACGTGCACATGCCCGACGGCGACGGGCTGGAACTGGTGCCGCGCATCCGCGCCGTGCGGCCCGATATGTCGGTAATCGTGATGTCGGCGCAGAACACGCTGGTCACAGCCGTCAAAGCGACCGATCGGGGCGCCTTTGAATACCTACCCAAGCCGTTCGACCTGACCGAATTGCTGAACGCGGTCGAGCGTGGCCTTGCCCAGCCGACCCAGCGCGCGACGGCAGCCAAAGAATTCAAGGAACGTCAGGAAGACCGCGAAACCGGTCGTCTGGACCGCCTGCCGCTCATCGGCCGGTCCGGGGCGATGCAGGATATCTACCGGGTCATCGCCCGGCTGGTGAAGACCGACCTGACCGCACTGATCACCGGTGAGAGCGGGACAGGCAAGGAGCTGATTGCCCGCGCCCTGCACGACTTTTCCCGTCGTCGCGAAGCGCCCTTCGTCGCCGTCAATATGGCTGCGATTCCCAAAGAGCTGATCGAAAGCGAGCTGTTCGGCCACGAAAAGGGCTCCTTCACCGGCGCCAACTCGCGGTTCGACGGCAAATTCAGCCAGGCCCAGTACGGCACCCTGTTCCTCGACGAGATCGGCGACATGCCGCAGGAAGCCCAGACGCGGCTGCTTCGGGTGCTGCAAGAGGGTGAATTCACCCGGATTGGCGGCAGCCAGAAGATCAAGGCCGACGTCCGCATCGTCGCCGCGACCCACCGGGATCTGACGGCAGCGGTCAAGGCGGGGCTGTTCCGCGAGGACCTGTTCTACCGCATCAACGTGGTTCCCGTGCGCGTACCACCTCTGCGCGAGCGCCTCGATGATATTCCGGATCTGGTCCGGCACTTCGTGGACCAGAACACGGCTCAGGGCCTGCCGCACAAGTCGTTCACGGCCGAGGCCTTTGGCGAGTTGAAGAAGCATCGTTGGCCGGGCAACGTCCGCGAGCTGGAGAACAACGTCCGCCGTATTTGCGCGCTTTATTCTGAAAACGAAATCGACGCCGACGTGGTGGTGAAGGAGCTCGCCGGCTCTCTGACGGGGCAGAACGAGACTGCCCACGCCTCCCTTCGGCAAGCCGTGGATCAACATCTTCGCGCCTTTTTCTCGGCCCATACCCATGGTTTACCCTCAGCCGGGCTCTACAACCGCATCCTGCGGGAAGTGGAAAAACCCTGATCGAGCAGACGCTCGATGCGACCCGAGGTAATCAGATCCGCGCTGCTGAAGTGCTGGGCTTGAACCGAAACACGCTTCGGAAGAAAATAAGGGATCTGGATATTGAGGTGGTCCGGGGCCTGCGACGACCAGACGACTGACTGGATCACACCTCGATGAAGCGTGGATGACCCATCGATGAGTGAAGCATCCCTACCAAAAATAAACCTTGGCGCCGACGGCGGGTCTGACACAGATCCGGCCGACAGCACTGTTATCGGGGTTGGCCGCAACCGCACGCTGACGCTTTTTGTCGGCGCACTGACCGTGGTCTCGCTACTGGTTCTGGCGTGGACGGGTTTTGAGCTGTGGCGCGGCTTCTCCCCGACCCGACCGCTGGGCCGGATCGTATCGCTGCTGTGGTTCGACATGGTGATTCTGGTCGCGCTCGGGACCTTCATCGCCGTGCAGGGTTACTACACGTGGACTGACATCCGCGCCCGGCTCTCGGGCACGCAGGTCTACCGGCGGGTGGTGCTGTTCCTGATCGTCGTGGCGAGCCTGCCCACGCTGGTAATCTCGCTGGTGGCGGTACTGGTGCTGGGCTTTGGCATTCAGACATGGTTCGGCGGGGCCGTGAGCGACGCGATCAACAGTTCGCGCGACGTGGCGCTGGCCTACCTCGAAGAACACCGCGAGCGCCTCAATTATCAGGCCTCCAGCGTCGCAGAGCGGATCGAAGACCTTGGCCCCAGCGCCAGCGATACCGACGACCTGCAGCAGTTGCTCGACGAGGCCGTCGGCCTGCGCAGCCTCTCCAGCGCCAATATCATTCAGGCCAATGGTCAGGTGCTGATCACCTCGGGCCTCGTTGCCGATCAGGATCTGGGGAGCATCCCGCAGTCTTTCTTTGATCTGGCGCAGGAAATCCGCCCTGAAGCCATCGACGGCGAAACCGGCACCCAGCTGGCCCAGCGCGGGATCGATATTTCCCTGCCCGGCTCGGACGATCTGTCGATCCTGATCGCGCTGGATACGCCCTATCTGGCCGAAACCTACCTGCTGGCCACGATCCCAGTGCTCGAGGAAGTGGTCGCCCGGGTGGAACAGACACAGGAAGCCGCGTCGAGCTACTCCAACCTCGGCCGAGCGGCGGAGCAGTACCGGCTGATTTTCGGCCTGCTGTTCCTCGTTGTCGCGCTGCTGCTGGTCATTGTCGCCGGTATGGCGGGGCTGCGGTTCGCACTGTGGCTCACCACGCCGCTGCTGGAGCTGACACGGGCGGCGGACCGGCTGGGCTCGGGGGATCTGTCGACGCGGGTCTCGGTCTCCGACGACGCTGCGGGTGACGAGCTGACGACCCTGTCCCACACCTTCAACGGCATGGCCAACCAGATCGAAGCGCAGCAGTTCGAGCTGTTAAGAGCCACCGACGAAGCCGACCTGCGCCGTCGCTTCTCCGAGGCTGTGCTGTCCGGTGTTTCGCGGGGGGTGATCGGCCTCGATAGCGAGCTTCGGAGCAACCTGCCCAACCCGCGGGCCAACAAGCTGGTCGATTTCAAGCTCGAAAAGTATATCGGCACCCGCCTGACGGAATTGTTCCCGGTCTTCGGCGATTTGCTGGCCCGGGCCAAGATGGAGCCCACGTCGCTGCATGCCGACGACGTGCTCTACACCCGCCCGGACGGCAAGGTGCGGACGCTGCAGACTACCGTGGTCACGGAAATGCAGGGCGACAGTGTGCTCGGTTATGTGCTGACCTTCGATGACATCACCGATTTTCTCTCTGCCCAGCGGCAGGCCGCCTGGTCGGACGTCGCGCGCCGGATTGCCCATGAAATCAAGAACCCGCTGACCCCGATCCAGCTCTCGGCTGAGCGGCTCAAGCGCCGTTATCTCAAGCAGATCGAGGACAGCCCCGAGGTGTTCCAGACCTGTACCGACACCATCATCACCCAAGTGGGCGACATCGCCCGCATGGTGGATGAATTCTCATCCTTTGCGCGGATGCCGGCACCACGGGTCGATGACCACAATCTGGTTGAAATCACCCGGCGTGTGATCTCGCTGCAGGGCAATAGCTTCGAGGGCGTGCGGCTGGAAGATCTGACCGGCGTGGAGCCACGCGAGGTCGTTTGTGACCCGCAGCTGGTCTCGCAGTCGCTGATCAACCTGATCAAAAACGCCGCCGAGGCGCTGCAGCCCTCGATCGTCGACGGCAGCGTGAGCGATGGTCTGATCCGCGTTTCGCTGCACCAGACAGACGTGGGGACCACGGTGCTGACCGTCAACGACAACGGCGCGGGCTACCCCGCCGATCTGCTGCCCAAGCTGGCCGAGCCCTACGTCACGACCCGTGAGAAGGGTACCGGGCTGGGGCTGGCGATCGTCAAGAAGATTATGGAAGACCACGGCGGTCAGCTCATGCTGGGCAACGGCGACAGCCCCGACGATCTGCCCGGAGCCAAGGCGCAGATGATCTTTCCGGCGACGACCGGATGAGGCCGGACGGCATGGCTGTCACGGGAGTTTATCTTGGCAGCGCCAAATTGACTGTGGTATTGCAGCCACATTTGGGGCTGATAGCTAATTCAAGCATCTCAGGCCGGGGGCACAACTTGCGCTTAGCGTCGATGCACGAGCAACAAACTGGGTGATTGATGTCCGCCGACATACTGATCGTAGACGATGAAGCCGATATCCGCATGCTGCTCAGCGGCATTCTGGAGGACGAGGGCTACCGGGTCCGGACTGCGCATGGTGACGCCGAGGCCCGTCGGCAGGTGGGTCTGGCCCGCCCCGATCTGATTTTTCAGGACATCTGGCTGCAGGGTTCGACCGCCGATGGTATCGCACTGCTCGAAGAATATCAGCAGAGCATTCCCTCGACGCTGGTGATCATGATGTCCGGTCACGGCACGATCGAGACCGCCGTGCGCGCGATTAAACAAGGCGCGTATGACTTCGTCGAAAAGCCCTTCAACACCGACCGGCTGCTGATCCTGATCCAGCGCGCGCTGGAGACCTCGGCACTGAAGGCTGAAAACGCCGTGCTGCGGCAGAAGGCGGGCGAAGACACCGACCTGATCGGCGGCAGCCACGCCATTCAGACCCTGCGTCAGACCGTCGACCGGGTGGCGCCGACCAACAGCCGCCTGATGATTTCCGGACCGCCGGGCGCGGGCAAGGGCCTGATTGCCCGGATGATGCACAACCAGTCCCACCGCGCCGACCAGCCGTTTATCGAGGTTCCGTGCTTCGAGCTCGACGGTGAAGAAGGTCTGGCCATGCTGTTCGGCGATGCCGGCACCGGCCAACGCCCACCGATGATGGGCATGATCCAGCAGGCTGATGGTGGCACGCTGCTGCTCGACGATGTCGGCGATCTTTCGCCAGATGCACAGGCGCGGCTCGCGCGGTTCCTGCACCGGGGCACGCTGACCCAGCTGGGCAGCACCACTGAGGTCCGGGCGGATGTCCGGATCATCTCGACCACCAACCGCGATCTGAAGACGCTGATCAACGAAAGCCTGTTCCGCGAAGACCTGTACTACCGCTTGAACGTGGTCGAGGTCGAAATCCCCGGGCTGGCCAGCCGCCCCGAAGATATCGCTGATCTGGCGCGATCGTTCCTCGACCGACTGACGGCCGAGGCGCGCAAGGAGCCGCTGGAACTGGGTGGCGACGCACTGGCCGTGCTGCAGGCCTACCCCTGGCCCGGAAACGTGCGTCAGCTGCGCAACGTGATGGAGTGGATTGTGATCATGGCGCCGCTTGAGGGTGACCGGATCGTGCGCCCGAACATGCTGCCGCCCGATATCACCAGCGAAGGCCCGGCCGTTCTGTCTGGCGCCGGGGTTGCCGACCTCATGTCCCTGCCCCTGCGTTCAGCGCGGGAGGCCTTCGAACGCCAGTATCTCGATGCGCAGGTGCTGCGCTTTGGCGGTAACATCACCCGGACGGCGAAGTTCGTCGGCATGGAGCGCTCGGCGCTGCACCGCAAGCTGCGCGCCCTTGCGCAGTCCGAGGAAGACGACGCTGGCGCCAGTCCTGAGGGTGGTCCTGAAGGCGGCCCGGGAAGCGGATTGGACGGCACCGATCCAGCCGGTGGCAATGGCGGCGGCAGCGATACGCAGGCCTCGTCCGGGGCCGTCTGAGACCGTTTAACGGAGCGCGGGAAACATCATGCGCGTAATCGTCTGTGGTGCGGGGCAGGTTGGGTCGAACATCGCCCGCTATCTGTCCCGGTTTGATACCAATGTCACCATGATCGACATTGACCCGGCGCTGATCGCAGCGGCGACGACCAATCTCGACGTGCGCGGGATCGTTGGCCACGCCGGACACCCGGACGTGCTCAAAAGCGCAGGCGCCGCCGATGCCGACCTGATCATTGCGGTGACCCAGGTCGACGAGATCAACATGGTCGCCTGTCAGGTCGCCCATACTCTTTTTCAGGTGCCCAAGAAAATCGCACGCGTGCGGCAGGGAACGTATCTGCGCCCTGAGTGGCGGGATCTGTTCCAGGCCGACCACATGCCCATCGACCATATCATCGCCCCGGAAGTCGAGGTTGCTGAATCGATCCAGCGGCGGCTGGCCGTCCCGGGTGCCTTTGAGGTCATTCCCATGGGCAAGGGACAGGCGGTCTTTGTCGGGGTTCGCTGCCTCGACGAGACCCCGATCCTTGAAACCCCACTGGACCATCTGGCCGACCTGTTCCCGCAGCTGAGCATGCGCATTCTGGTGCTGGCGCGGGGCTCGGACATGCTGATCCCCACCGGGGAGGAAAAGCTGCAGGCCGGTGACGAAGTCTACTTCGTGGCGCAGGCGGACCAGGTCGAGCGCGTGCTCGCGCTGTTCGGTCACGAAGAGCAGGAAGGCCGACGTATGGTGATCATGGGCGGTGGCAACATCGGTCTGAACCTGGCCCAGCGGCTCGAAGCCCAGAATTCAAGCCTGCGGATCAAGCTGATCGAGCTCGATACCGATCAGGCCAAATACGCCGCCCAGCACCTGACCCGGACCGTGGTACTGCAGGGCGACGCGCTCGAAGCCGAGCTGATGGCCGAAGCCGGCGTGGACAAGACGGAGACGCTGGTCGCAGCCTCGAACGATGACGAGTTGAACATCCTTGCCGCCCTGCAGGCCAAGCGGCTGGGGGCGGAGCGCGCGGTGGCGATCGTCAATCGCCAGTCGATTTCCTCGCTGGTTGGCCAGCTGGGCATCGACGTGGTGGTCTCCCCGCGGCTGATTACCGTGTCCTCGATCCTGCGCTACGTGCGTCAGGGGCGGATCCGGGCGGTGCATTCGGTCGGGGAAGGCTTTGGCGAAATCTTTGACATCGAGGCCGCCGAGGGCGCCGAGATCACCGGCAAGACCGTGCAGAAGATTGAGAAGGCCGGCATGCTGCTGGTCGGCGGTATCGTCCGCGATGACGCTTTCATCCCCGCCAAGCCGGAAGAAATCATCCGGCAGGGTGACCGCGTGGTGCTGCTCTCGCACTCGGACTACGTGAAAAAGGCCGAAAAGCTGTTCTCGGTCGGCGTCGGGGTCTTCTGATCCGGACCGTTTTCAGCCACGGCCCGCGCCGAGTGCCGAGCCCGGAGTACCCAAGCCCCCGTGTCCAAACCAGAATGCCTTGCAAGGCAAAGTGCACCCTGCCCGGCTTTGACACCCGGCCTCTGAGGTATTTTGACCCTGCCCTGTCTGCCGCTGTTCAGGAAGCCTAGCCCGCCCGTTTGCAGCCTGTTAGACAGGTCCGAGCCCACTGGCCCCCAGCCACGGCCCCTTAAGCACACGCGCTTGGACATTGAGACGGAATCCACCCATGCCCAGAACCGCCTACGTCAACGGCCGCTACGTCCCCCACGCCCACGCTCAGGTCGGATCGAAGACCGTGGCTATCAGTTTGCTGACGGGATCTACGAGGTTGTGCCGGTAATCGCGGGGGCCTTCATCGATGAGGACTGGCACTGGGATCGCCTCGACCGGGGGCTGGCCGAGCTGCGCATCGACCGGCCGGTGAACCGCAAGGCGCTGAGCCTGATCGGGCGCCGGGTGGCGGGGCTGAACCGGGTGCGCGATGGCCTCGTGTACGTGCAGGTCACCCGCGGAGAGGCGCCGAGGGACCACAAGTTTCCCACCAAGCCGGTGCCCCCGGCGCTGGTGGTCACGGCCCGGCACCTGCCCGTGCCCAAGGATCTGAGCGAGGCGCGGATGATCGACGTGATCACCGGGCCTGACGAGCGCTGGGCACGGCCGGACATCAAGAGCATCTCGCTGCTGCCCAACGTACTGGCCAAGCAGGCCGCAGCCGAAGCCGGGGCCTACGAAACCTGGATGATCAACGCGCAGGGCGAGGTCACCGAGGGCTCGTCTGCCAACGCCTGGATGGTCAGCCGCGATGCCGCCAGCGGCCGGGTCGTGCTCCGCACCCACCCCGTCGACCGGCACGTTCTCAATGGCATCGTGCGCACTGCGCTGGTCGCGCTGGCCGGGCAGCACCAGTGGCAGATCGAGGAGCGGGCCTTCACGCTCGACGAGCTGCTGGCAGCGGATGAAGCCTTCCAGACCTCCTCGGGCAACATGATCCGCCCGGTGCGCAGCGTCGATGGCCGGGTGATCGGCACTGGGGAACCAGGGCCGGTGGCGCAGGAAATCCTCGATGGCTTCGCCGCCCACGTCGCTGCGCAAGGCGGTGTCTAGCGGGTTTTCCACAGCATCAGAGCGCTTAACAATCTGAAAATTCAGTTTTATACGACGGTGCTGGCGTGATTTTCGGGCTGGCCCTGTCGCATAGTATTGTTGCGGGAAACGCATCTGCGTTCCGCGCCTAAGAGTGGCGATTGATCTGGTTTGACCCCCACCACCAGCGGGTTCAGCTCAGGTCGTGGCAGGTGAGAATTGGCGGGATGCTTCGGCGTCCGGCTCAAGAACAACAAGAACAACAACAGCGAACCCGGCCCAGGCGCGATTGCACGGCTTGGACGAGGCAGGGAGGTAACAAGAATATGGCCGACGCAAACAAGAACGTTCAGGACGTGTTCCTGAACCACATCCGCAAGCACAAGATTTCGGTGACGATCTTTCTGGTCAACGGCGTGAAGCTGACCGGGATCGTGACTTGGTTCGATAACTTCTCGGTGCTGCTGCGCCGGGATGCGCACGTGCAGCTGGTCTACAAGCACGCGATTTCGACCATTATGCCCGCACAGCCCGTCAATCTGATGGAAGACATTGTTCCGCCCGCGGAATAAGCCTCTGTCCGGATTGAAAGCACGCCCGAACCAGCCTAAGTCGCTGTGATGCACGCATCAGAGCGCCACCAGGAAACTGCCTTCGTCATCAACGTCATGCTCCCCCGCGAGCGTGGCGCCTCGGCTGCGCGCGCGATTGGGCGCACGGCCGAGGACAAACTTGAGGAGGCTGTGTCGCTGACCGGCGCCATCGGGCTGGAGGTGACGGCGGCGACTACGGTCAATCTCGCCAGCATTCGTCCCTCAACCCTGATCGGTACCGGGGTGCTGGCACAGTGGCGCGAGCGCATCGATGCCGAACACCCCGACGTCATCATCTTCAACGCCACGCTGACACCCGTGCAGCACCGCAACCTTGAACGCGAGCTAAAGGCGAAGGTGCTGGACCGGACAGCCTTGATCCTCGAGATTTTCGGCGAGCGCGCGCAGACCCGCGAAGGTCGGCTGCAGGTTGAACTGGCAGCGCTGACCTTCCAACGCTCCCGGCTTGTGCGGTCCTGGACCCACCTCGAGCGACAGCGCGGCGGGGCGGGCTTCATGGGCGGCCCGGGTGAATCCCAGCTCGAACTCGACCGCCGGATGCTGCTGGAGCGGATCGATAAGCTCAAGCGTGACCTGCAGGACGTCAGGCGGACCCGGGGCCTGCACCGCTCGGCAAGGGCGCGGCAGGGCGCGCACGTGGTGGCGCTGGTGGGCTATACCAACGCGGGCAAGTCGACGCTGTTCAACGCGCTGACCGGGGCGGATATCCTCGCCAAGGACATGCTGTTCGCGACCCTCGACCCGACACTCAGGCGGTTGCGGCTGGAGAGTGGGCGCGAGCTGGTGCTGGCGGATACGGTGGGCTTCATCTCCGACCTGCCGCACGAGCTGGTCGATGCCTTCCGCGCGACGCTGGAAGAGGTGATCGAAGCCGACCTGATCCTGCACGTGCGCGACGCCTCTAACCCGGAATGGGAGGCGCAGAAACGCGACGTGCTCGACGTGCTGCGCTCGCTGGGGCGGATCGAACAGCCCGAGGCGCCCGACCGCCTGCCACCGCCGGTGACCGACCCGCCCCGCGACCCGGACCTCGACGAGCCGGTGGAGGAGAAGGCGGGCGGCGACACATTGGTCGATCTGGTGCCCATCATCGAGGTCTGGAATAAGGTCGACCGCGAGGGTGCGGCGGCCATCATGGCCGAAGCCGAGCACGACCCGGACTTCGACCGCGCTTTTGCCGTTCTGCGGACCTCGGCCGTGGCTGGGACCGGGCTGGATGCCGTGCTGGAGACCGTCGATGCCGCGCTGTCGGACGGCGAGCAGGACGTTGAGCTGCTGATCCCCTACACCGCCGGCGCTGCGCTGGCTTGGTTGCACGAATTCAGCCATGTACTCAGCCACGAGCACGATGAAGACGGGACGCGGGCGATGGTCAGAATTTCGGACGATGACTGGGGCAAGCTGAAGAAGCGGTTTCCGGATATCTCGATGGCCTGAAGCCAAAGTTGCGGGCTCGATTTGACGCCGCTTCGCGGCTTACAAATCTCCCCGCGCAATAAAACGGACAGGCCGCGCTCCACGCGGCCGCTTTGACGTCTCTAAAATATGGAGTTGCGCGACGCTTGGACCCGCCTCGCGAAGCGCGGTCGGGGACAAGTCGGCGCAACTTCTTTCTGTTGGCACTCAACACGCTACAATTTGAGTGTCGTGCAGCGAAGATCTCCCACACGCTCAAAGCCGAAGGCGTATTGAGCGTAAAGCGGGAAAACGCGCTCACAGCGAAGCGCGTCGAGCGCAAAGGAAAAGACTGTCCCGCCTGCATTACCGGCACGTGACATCGCCTGTTGCCTTGCCTAAACTCGGGCCATGTTCATTCTGATCGATAACTACGACAGCTTCACCTACAACCTCGTGCACTTCCTCGGTGAGTTAGGCGCGGCGGTCGATGTTGTCCGCAACGACCAGATCACCCCGCTGGACGTGCTCGACCGGCGCCCCGAAGGCGTGATCCTCTCACCCGGCCCCTGCACGCCGGATGAAGCGGGCATCTGCCTCGACATGGTGGGTGCGGCTGCGCGCGCGCGCCTGCCGCTGCTGGGCGTGTGCCTGGGCCACCAGTCCATCGGGCAAGCGCTGGGCGGTCTCGTGGTGCGCGAGACCCCGCGACACGGTAAGCTCTCAGCGATCCGGCACGCAGGCAAAGGGCTGTTCAAGGGCCTGCCCGAGGCCGTACAGGCCACCCGCTACCACTCGCTGGTGGTCGAGCGCGCCTCCCTGCCCGAGCATTTCGAGGTCACTGCCGAGACCGAAGACGGCCTGATCATGGGCATGAACCACCGCGATCTGCCGATCCACGGCCTGCAGTTCCACCCGGAATCAATCGAAACCCAGTACGGCCACGCCATGCTGCGCAACTTCCTCGACAGCGCGCGGGCGGCCAACAACCAGATCAACTGGCCTGCCGCAGCGGCCTGACGTCTGCGACCGCACAGAGCCCCGGACGCCGAAAACCCACCCAGTTACCTCAGCCAACCCGCTTGCCCCAAGGAACCCCCGCCGTGCTGCCTTTCACCAGCCTGCTCAACCAGATCGCCGATGGCCAGGACCTCTCCGACGAACAGGCCGAGACCGCCGTGCGTGCCATGATGTCCGGCGACGTCTCGCCTGCGCTGGCCGGCGCCTTCCTCTGGGGCCTGAAGACCAAGGGCGAAGCGGTGAGCGAAATCGCAGGCGCTGCCCGGGCCATGCGCGGGCTGATGACCGATGTCGCCGCGCCCGAGGGCGCCATCGACGTCTGCGGTACCGGCGGCGACAAGTCCGGCACCTACAACATTTCAACCGCCGTTTCTTTCGTGCTCGCCGGGTCCGGCGTCCCGGTGGCCAAGCACGGCAACCGCGCGGCCACATCCAAATCCGGTGCAGCCGACGTGCTCGCAGCCCTTGGCGTGAACCTCGAGGCTGACTTCGCCCTGATCGAGCGGGCGATTGCGCAGGCCGGGGTCGGGTTCCTGTTTGCCCAGCGACACCACGGCGCGATCCGCCACGTCATGCCCGTGCGCAAGGAGCTTCAGATCCCGACGGTCTTCAACCTGCTCGGACCACTGACCAACCCCGGCGGGGCGAAAATGCAGCTGCTCGGCGTGTTTGCGCCGCAGTGGGTCGAGCCGCTGGCACGCGTGCTCAAGGAACTCGGCTCGGAGCGCGCCTGGGTGGTCTACGGCGCCAACAGCGACGGCTCGGGCCTGGATGAGATGACCACCTGCGGCGAGACGCGAGTGGCGGAACTCCGCGACGGCCGGATCAACACCTTCATCATTTCGCCCGAAGACGCGGGCCTGCAGCGCGCGCAGATCCAGGACCTGCGCGGGGGCGAGGCCGAAGAAAACGCCGCCGCCCTGCGCGCAGTGCTCGACGGCGCGGCTGGGCCTTACCGCGACATCGTGCTGCTCAACGCCGCCGGCGCTCTTTGCGTCGCCGGCAAGGCCGAAGACATCCGCGCCGGCGTCGCCCTGGCCCAGGACGCCATCGACAGCGGTAAGGCCCGCGCCGCGCTGGATCAACTGGTGGAGATCACCAATGGCTGACGACGTCCTCGAACGCATCTGCGCAGACAAGCGCGACTGGATCGCCGGCCGCAGGGCCGAGACCAGCCAAGCCGACATCGACGCAGCCGCGCGCGCAGCCGATGCGCCCCGGGGCTTCGCCGACGCGCTTCGCACCGCCCACAGCGACGGCCGCCACGCGCTGATCGCGGAAATCAAGAAAGCCAGCCCGTCCAAGGGCCTGATCCGCGCCGACTTCGACCCGGCCACGCTGGCCCGCGCCTATCAAGCGGGCGGGGCCAGCTGCCTGTCAGTGCTGACCGACGTGCCGTATTTCCAAGGCGATGACGCCTTCCTGGGGCAGGCGAGGTCCGCCGTGGACCTGCCCTGCCTGCGCAAGGACTTCATGCTCGACCCCCACCAGGTCGCCGAGGCCCGGGCGCTGGGCGCCGACTGCATTCTGGTGATCATGGCCTGCCTCGATGATAGCCGAGCCGCAGAGCTCGAGGCTGCAGCCTTCGATTGGGGCATGGACGTGCTGGTCGAGGTCCACGACGCCGAAGAGCTCGAGCGCGCCCACCGGCTTCGCTCCCCGCTGCTAGGCATCAACAACCGCAACCTGAAAACGCTGGAAATCTCGCTCGACGTGGGCGAAGGCCTCGCCAGCCGGGTCGACCCCGACCGCCTGCTGGTCGCGGAGAGCGGGCTCTACAGCCACGCTGACCTCGAGCGCATGGCCCGCGCCGGTGCCCGGGCCTTCCTGATCGGTGAGAGCCTGATGCGCCAGGACGACGTGACCGCCGCCACGCGGGCCATTCTCGGGCTTGACGCCACCCCGGAAGCCACCCCAGACGCCTCCGTCGCGACAGACGCAACAGACACGACAAACCGGGCAGCAGCGCAATGAGCAGCGGCTTCAGCCACTTCGACGACAGCGGCAACGCCGTCATGGTCGACGTGAGCGACACGCCCGAGACCCGACGCGAAGCCGTGGCCGAAGGCCGCGTGCTGTGCAACGCCGAAACCCTCGGCCTGATCCGACAGGGCGGGGTCAAAAAGGGCGACGTGCGCTCTGTGGCCCGGCTCGCGGGCATCATGGGCGCCAAGCAGACCGCCGCGCTGATCCCGCTGTGCCACCCCCTGCCGCTCTCGGCCGTCTCGCTCGATCTCAGCCTCGACGAAGCAGCCAGCGCCGTTCGTATCCGCGCGACCTGCCGCACCGATGGCAAGACCGGTGTCGAGATGGAGGCGCTGACGGCGGTATCCGTCGCTGCGCTCACCGTCTACGACATGATCAAGGCGGTGCAGAAGGACGCCGTGATCGATGGCATCCGGCTGCTTGAAAAGACCGGCGGTAAGTCCGGTGAATACAGGGCTGCAGAACCCGCGTCAGCCACAGACCCCTGAGCCCCCGGCTATGAAGGACTTCGACACCGCGCTGGCTGAAATCCTCGCCGAAATTCCCGGCCCGCTGCCCAGCGAGGACCTGGGCCTGAACAGCGCTGCCGATCAAATCCTCGGCCGCGTGCTGTCCTCTGACATTCACGCCCGTCGCACCCACCCGCCGCTGGCCATGTCGGCCATGGACGGCTACGCGGTGCGCGCCAGCGACCTGCCCGGCGACCTCCGGGTCGAACGCGAGATCGCCGCAGGCCAGCATGATCAGCGCCCGCTGGCGGCGGGCGAGGCCGTGCGCATTTTCACCGGCGCCCCCTGCCGCCCGGGGCTGACACCATCGCCATTCAGGAGAACGCCATCGACACCCCCGGCGGGGTCCGCTTCGAGCAGGCCGAGACCGAGGGCCGCTTCGTCCGACCAGCAGGCCTCGACTTTTCAGAAGGCGACCGCCTCGCGTCCGCCGGTGAGGCCGTCTCTCCCCGTCTGCTGGCCCTGATCGCGCCGGGCAACAACCCGGCCGTCTCCGTCGTCCGACGCCCGCGCGTCGCGGTGCTGACCACGGGCGACGAAATCCGGGCACCGGGTGAACCGCTGGGGCCTGCGCAGATCGTCAGCTCCAACAACCTTGCCGTCGCCGCCATGGCCCGGGCCTGCGGGGCGGAGGCCACAGACTTCGGCAGTGTCGGCGACAGCCTGCCAGCGCTGGAAGCTGCCGCAGAACGGTTGCAGGGCTTCGACATTGTGGTGACCACCGGCGGTGCGTCGGTGGGAAAGCACGATCTGGTCGCGCGCGCCTTCGAAGCGCAAGGGCTGGATCTGGCATTCTGGAAGATCGCGATGCGACCGGGCAAACCGCTGATCTTCGGCCGCTTCGGCGGCGGCCTGTTCCTCGGGCTGCCGGGCAACCCGGTCTCGGCGCTGATCCTCAGCCTGCTGATCCTGCGGCCCATGGTGGCGAAAATGCTGGGCCAACCGACGGATCTGCCCCGCCAGACCGCCACCATCGCCCACGATCTGCCAGCCAACGACCTGCGCCGGGACTTCATCCGCGCCCGTCGCCTGCCTGATGGGACCATCGACGCCCGGCAACGGCAGGACTCGTCCATGCTGTCCGTACTCGCGGCCGCTGACGTCATCATCGACCGGCCTGCCCACGACCCGATAATCAAGGCCGGTTCATCGGTGCAGATTATCGATCTCCGACAGCTCGACACCCTGTTCTGACCCCCCATTCAGTCACGCCACTCGCCAAGACCCTCATCAGGCTTTGTGCTTGACTTGTTCTTGGAACTTTTTTAGAACATTTGTGGTTTTTATCCGATTGTACCCTTGGTGTTCGCAGTAAATGCGCCACAGGTACAGGGCAACAGGCTGCAAAGCCTGAACAGGGGGAGGCGCGCATGCTCACAGAAAAGCAACGCACGCTGCTGGTTTTCATCCATGACTGCCTGAATGAGCGTGGGGTTTCACCGTCCTTCGATGAAATGAAGGACGCGCTCAGTCTCAAGTCGAAATCGGGCATCCATCGCCTGATTACAGCACTCGAGGAGCGCGGGTTTCTGAAGCGACTGCCCCACCGGGCACGCGCGCTGGAAGTAACCCGCCTGCCCGATGATATGCAGACCCAGCAACCCATTGCCAACCGAAGGTTCGCCGCGCTATCCCGGGAGAATGACGGGCTGTCGGCGGATGGTCTGCGCCCGGCCCCACCGTGGCTGGAGAGCGTGACCGCAGGGCGGGCGCCCGCACCAGATGACTTCGAGGGCAACAGGGGACTGGACGACCAGGCCCTTGCCAACGCAGGGCCGAACGTGGTGCGCGCCGATTTCGGGCGTGCGCGCGAAATGGCCGTGGCTCAGGGCCGGGAAGTCTCCCTGCCCCTTTATGGCAAAATCGCCGCCGGCATGCCGATCGAGGCGCTGGCCAACGAAAGTGAATATCTCGACGTGCCGACCACGCTGCTCGGCAACGGCCAGTACTACGCGCTGCAGGTCGAGGGCGATTCCATGATCGAAGCCGGCATCCACGATGGCGACTACGTTATCATCGAGCGCGGCGACACCGCCCACAACGGCGATATCGTGGTCGCACTGGTGGACAACTACGAGGTGACCCTCAAGCGCCTGAGAAAGCGCTCGGGCACGGTCGCGCTCGAGCCCGCCAACACCCGCTACGAAACCCGCATTTTCGGCCCCGACCGGGTCAAGGTGCAGGGGCGGCTTGCCGGGCTGGTCCGCCGCTACTGACGGCGGTTGCGCAGCTCGCGCCTGCGGGCAAGCTCACCCTGTATCGCTGACAGACTTTGCTGATCGAAGGCGTGGTTGTGAGTTCAGGCGTCAAGCACAGCCGCGATGTGCTGCTGTGTCTTCTCCGGCCCGAAGGCAAAGGCCACTTCCGTGACCCCCGGTGAGGCCATGGCCCCCGTCAACGCGGCGCGCAGGGGCTGGAACACCTTGCCCAGCTTTGAGCTTCTTTGCTTCAGCGTAGGCCATCAGCGCCGCCTTGATGCTGTCTTCGTCCCACGCGTCCACGGTTGCCAGCACTGTCTGCATATCGCGCAGCACCGCCAAACCGTCTTCGTCCAGTGCCTTCCGGGCCTTATCTTCGATCTCGATGGGGGGCGCCTGCAGAAAGAAACGCGCCATCTCGGCGACATCACGCAGGGTCTTGGAGCGGTCCGCAATTGACGGCATGGCCCGCTCCAGCCGCGCCTGCTCTTCGTCTCCGGGTGCGTCCCAGCCCGCTTCAGCGATGAACGGCAGCGCAGCCGCCAGCGCCTCACCGGCCGGCATCGCCTTCAGATAATGGGCGTTGAGCGCCGCCACCTTGTCCATATCCAGCCGGGAAGCCCCGCGGTTAACGTCGGCAAGTTCGAACCACTCAACCGCCTGAGCGCGCGAGATGATCTCATCGTCCCCGTGGCTCCAGCCCAGCCGCAGCAGGGCGTTGAACACGGCTTCCTGCAGGTAACCCTGATCGCGGTATTCCTCGACCCCGACCGCGCCGTGGCGTTTGGACAGCTTGGCACCGTCTGCCCCGTGGATCAGCGGGATATGGCCGAAGGCGGGCAAGTCCCAGCCCGCAGCCTGATAAATCTGCGCCTGGCGAAAGGCGTTGTTGAGGTGGTCATCACCGCGGATGACGTGGGTCACGCCCATGTCGTGGTCATCGACGCACACGGCGAGCATGTAGGTGGGTGAGCCATCGGCGCGGAGCAGGACAAAATCATCGATCTCGCTGTTCTGCACCTCGACCCGACCCTGCACCACGTCGTCGATGACGGTGCTGCCCTCCTGCGGGGTTCGCACGCGGATGACAAAGGGCGCCCCGGCAGGCGCATCGGCGGGATCGCGGTCGCGCCAGCGTCCATCGTAGCCGGGGTTGCGCCCCTCGGCCTTCGCCGCCTCGCGCATGGCGCTCAGCTCCTCGGGCGTGGCGAAACACTTGTAGGCCCGGCCGTTGGCCAGCATTTCCTCGGCGACGGCCCGGTGTCGGTCGGCGCGGGTGCTCTGGAACACCGTCTCCCCGTCGGCATCCAGCCCCATCCAGTCCAGCCCGGCGAGGATGGCATCGACCGCTTCCTGGTTGAGCGTTCCTTATCCGTATCCTCTATCCTAAGTAGATATTTTCCGCCATGATGTCGCGCGAACAGCCAGTTGAACAGGGCGGTTCGCACGCCACCGATGTGGAGGAAGCCAGTGGGAGAGGGCGCAAAACGGGTAACAACGCTCATGGTGGGGTCCGGGTGCTGGAATTTTCGCTTTGGTTGGTCCCTTAGCATGGGCACCCGCGCACAACCACGGCCATGACCGAAGGGGGGCCATTCGATGCCGGCTTCCCCGGCGCATCGGGCGCCGGACTGCGGCGGGGCTGGCTGCGGGCGTGGCAGCAGCTGTGGCAGCGGCAGCAGCGACACTTGGCCGACTCAAGCCCGCTGGTGCTTGCGGGCTTCTTCGCTCTCGGCATCGCGCTCTATTTCGTGCCCCCGACAGAGCCGCACCTGCAGCCAGCCATGGCGGTGCTGGGTCTGGCACTGGTCGGCAGCGTCGGGCTGTTTTTCTGGCGGGGATGGGCGCGTTGGCTGGGCTGTTACCGATGCTGACCATCGCCGGGTTTGCCTGCACCGCTTGGCAGGCGAACCGGTTGGGCGACCACCTGCTCGACCAGACCATCGCCGGGGACGCCGTCACCGCCCGGATCGAACAGATTGTCTACCGCCCTGATGGTCCCCGCTTCCTGCTCACAGATATTCAAGGCGACGACCCTGCCCTCGCAGGCCTGCGACGGGTGCAGATCAAATGGCGGGGCAACGGCAACGGCGATGCAAACGAAACGGTGGCGACTGATCCTGCCGCCCTGCTGGGGCAGCAGGTACGCTGGCGGCTGACCTTCCTGCCGGTACGCCCGCCGGTCATCCCCGGCGGCTTTGATTTCCGGCGGCAGGCCTTCTTTCGCGGTCTGTCGGCCTATGGTTACAGCCTCGGCGACCCTGTCGTCATCGGAGAGCGGCGGCCATCGAGGGTAGAGGCCTCCCGCCAGACCCTGCGCGAGCGTTTCCGGCGCCACCTGAAGGGCGATGCAGCAGGCCTCTCGACCGCGCTAGTGGTGGGGCTGCGCGGCGACCTGTCCGCGCAGACCCGGGCGCAGATCCGCGACGCCGGCCTCGCGCACCTGCTGGCCATATCCGGGCTGCACGTGGGCATGGTCAGTGGCGCGCTGTTCTTTCTCGTGCGGCTGCTGGCGGCGCTGGTCCCGGGCTTCAGCCTGCGGCTACCCAGCCACCGCTTGGCCGCGCTGGCGGCGATCCTCGGGGCGCTGGGGTACTTTCCTGATCTCCGGGGGGACGGTTCCGACCCAGCGGGCCACGATTGTGGTGTTGCTGGCCATGGGCGCGATCCTGATTTCACGGCGACCGTTTTCGCTGCGCTCGCTGGGCTTTGCCGCGCTGGGGGTGCTGCTGCTGCAGCCGGCCGCGCTGATCACAGCATCCTTCCAGATGAGCTTCGCTGCTGTGCTTGGGCTGATCGTTGCGTTTCAGATCAGTGAAATGCGGGCGACAGGCACCCGACCGCTGACCGGCCGCCTGCTGGGCTATGCGCTGGGGGTCGCTGTCAGCAGCCTGATCGCCACCCTCGCGACGGGGCTGTTCGCGCTCTACCACTTTCAGCAGCTGTCTTTGCTGGGGGTGATCGCCAACGTCATCGCCGTGCCCCTGACGGCGCTGTGGATCATGCCGACGTTGCTGCTGGCGACGCTTTTGACGCCACTGGGTCTGGGGCTGGAGGCGGCACCATTGTGGGTCGCCAGCTTCGGGCTGGAGGCCCTGCTCGGCCTTGCCCGGCTGACCAGCACCCTCGAAGGCGGGGTCATCACCACCCGCGCCTGGCCCGTGGTCTCGCTGGTGCTGGCGGGGCTGGGGGTATGGGGGATGGCGCTGCTGGTCCGGCCGCTGAGCCTGCTCGCTGCGCTACCGCTGGCGCTGGCGGTGTCCCTCGCGGCCAACCACGAGCAGCCTCGTGCCGCGCTCAATGTCGAAGAACGGCTGCTGGCCGGATCCACCGCGCCCGGTCCTTTGTTCCAGTTCGGCGAGCGTCCACCCGGGCTGGTGGTGGCTGCGGGCAGCGAGTTTGCGGTTCAGCAGCTGGAGCGACTGTTCAACCTCAGCGCCGCAGACTGCCCCGCCCCCGCCTGCGCACTGGGCCCGAATTTGTGGAGCAGCACGTCAGCGCAATCCGCTGGTTTGCTGTGCCAACGCGGTGACGGCAGCCAGATTGTGGTGCTCGGCGTCGCACCGCGCGGGGCCTGCGCCCCAGCGCAAGTCGTCGACAGCCTTGCGTCCTCTGCAAAGGCCCTTGGCGTCCTGAGCCAAGATGACCCCGCAAAGACCCCGCAAAATGCGCTTGAGCTGCGTCTGGAAAGCCCTGAAACGCGGCGGTTTTGGACGGCTTCCCCGCCACGCTGAAGGGTGCACAATGCGTGGTGCAAAATGTGACACAAAAATGGCTCAGCGCGTTTGCCTTTTGTCGTAATTGACCGTAATAGAGGCGCAAGTCTGACAAAAATACAGGAAGCCGCGCCCGATCGCGACCAGAATGAGACGAGCCGGAAGACCTGATTTTCATGACCAGGAGCGCCTTTGACCCCGCGCCGAAGCCCCGCAGGCTCAAGCCCCTGTGCGGCGTGCAACAGGGGACTGCCGCGCCAGGCGTGATCGGCACTCTGCCCGGACGAAAACGAGGAAACCGAGCCCATGACCGACGCGTCGAACAAGACCTTTACGCTGACCAACGACCAGACCGGCGAGCGCGTGGTTCTGCCCGTGCTCGACGGCGTGGACGGCCCGTCAGTGATCGACGTGCGCAAGCTCTACGCCCAGACGGGGCACTTCACCTACGACCCCGGTTTTCGCGCCACAGGCTCCTGTGACTCGGCCCTGACCTACATCGATGGTGAGCAGGGCATCCTGCTCCACCGGGGCTACGCGATCGAAGAGCTGGCCAACAAGTCCGACTACATGGAAGTCTGCTACCTGCTGCTCCACGGCAGTCTTCCGTCCGCAGCGGCCAAGGCCGAGTTCGAACACACCATCACCCACCACACCATGGTCCATGACCAGATCCACAACTTCTTCCGTGGCTTCCGGCGCGACGCCCACCCGATGGCGATCATGTGTGGCGTAGTCGGTGCACTTTCGGCCTTCTACCACGACCACACCGACGTCAATTTGGCCGAAGACCGGCTGATCTCCGCACACCGGCTGATTGCCAAGATCCCGACCATCGCAGCCATGGCGTACAAGTACTCCATCGGCCAGCCATTCATGTTCCCGCGCAACGACCTGAGCTACGCGGCGAACTTCCTGCACATGACCTTCGGCGTGCCGGCGGCGACCTATGAGCCCGACCCAGTGCTTTCCCGTGCCATGGACAAGATTTTCATCCTGCACGCGGATCACGAGCAGAACGCATCGACCTCGACCGTGCGCATCGCCGGCTCATCCGGCGCTAACCCCTACGCCGTGATCGCGGCCGGTATTGCCTCGCTCTGGGGCCCGGCGCACGGCGGCGCCAACGAGGCCGTGCTGACCATGCTCGACCAGATCGGCGACAAGTCGCGGATCCCGGAATTTGTCAAAAAGGCCAAGGATCCGGACGATCCTTTCCGACTGATGGGCTTCGGCCACCGGGTCTACAAGAACTTCGACCCACGCGCGAAGATCATGAAGGAGGCCGCCGACGAGGTTCTGGACCTGCTCGGCCTGTCCGACCCGCGCCTGGAGCTGGCCCGCGAGCTGGAGCGCATTGCGCTGGAGGATGACTATTTTGTGCAGCGTAAGCTGTACCCGAACGTCGACTTCTATTCGGGCATTATCCTCAAGGCCATGGGCTTCCCGACCGAGATGTTTACGGTGCTGTTTGCGCTGGCCCGGACGGTGGGCTGGATCAGCCAGTGGAAGGAAATGATGGAAAACCCCGATGGGATCTTCCGTCCGCGCCAGCTTTACACCGGTGAAGCCCAGCGCCCTTATGTCAGCCTTGATCAACGCTAAACAGCGACTTAAGCGCGTTTAATTTTTCATTTTTACAACTGAAATGTTAAGCAAAGCATTTCCTATACATTTTGTAACTTGTAAATTTACGCTTTACATGCCAATTATCTCTTTCCGTCACGCGGGGCTGGAAGATTTCTATGTCCATAATCGGGCCTCGGGGATCAGGCCAGAACACCGGAAACGCCTCGCCCGGCAGCTCTACGTGCTCGACCGCATGATGGCGCTGACCGACATTCCGCGCAGCTGGAACCTGCATCGGTTGCTCGGGCAGGCCAAAGGACGTTGGTCGATAAGCGTGAACAAGAACTGGCGTCTGACCTTTGAATGGCAGCAAGGCAACGTCTCGGTCCTCGACTACGAGGACTATCATTGAGGATGGACCCATGTCGAAATTCATTGATCCAGCGCGCCGCGAGAGCGCGCCCTCTGATCCGGGTGCGCCGGGACAGAAGCAGCCGCAGTTGCCGCAGCGACATCCGGACTTCCCTGTGCCCCACCCCGGCGATTTCCTGCGCGAAGAAGTCATGAGGCCCGAAGAACTGTCCGTGGCTGAACTTGCCGCCAAGCTCGGGGTCGAGCGCCAGACCCTCAACAATCTGGTGAAGGCCGAAAATCCCTCTTCGATCTCGCCGAATATGGCTCGGCGGCTGCAGCTGTGTACCGGGATCAGTGCGACACTGTGGTTGGGAATGCAGGCCGATTTCGACCTTTGGAAGGAACGAGAGCGTCGCCCGGATGCCGACCTCGGCGTAAAGCCGCTTGCGTCCACGCGGGCCTGACGCCACCAAAGCGCTCGACGCGTCGACCGATTTGTCCACCGGTTGTCCCCTTTGAATGCCGCAATAATCGGCTAAACTCTGCCTTATGAGTGAAATCAGGTAGCGTGAGACGAGGCACTTATGGGGGCAAAACGACAGCGGGTCCGGCCTTGGTGGCGCCGGGCGATGTACGGCGTGGCGACGCTGCTGCTGGCGGCAGGCCTTGGCCCGCTGAGCCCAGCGCAGGCCCAGACCGCGGCAAACGCGGTGACGACCTTCAACGTCCATTCTTCGGCCGGAGTGCAGGCTGAGCCTGCGATCACCGTCATTCTGCGCGACGGTGACGGGCCAGAATACGAGGTGCGCCTACCAGAATTGCTGATCCAGATGGTGCGCGAAGCCAACCGAGGCACCTTCGTGCTCATGCCCGCGCTGGGCCACGTGATCCTCGTCCCCATGCCCGAATTCGCCGTGCTGAGCCGCGACCTGCCGGTGCTGGCGGAGATCAACCGCGAGGATCATCGTGCGCTCGATATCATGCCGGCCGGGTCCACCGACGAGAACCGAAGCCGGGTCCACGGCCTGAGCGTCAAGCGGGTGCCAGCGGGCACCACTGCCGAGGGCGACGCGCGCGCCAGCCTGAGCGGATTGCAGTCCGTGTGCGAGACCAACAGCTATGGCTATCAGTTCGAGCAACGCAAGGAGAGCGGGCGCGGCGTGCTGCTGACCCTTTGCGCCCAGCTGCTCCCCGGGGTGCCAGGCGCCATGAACGCCGATACCGGCGGCACGGTCGATATTTCACTGAGCTACGTGATCGACGACGTTGCCATCCGGGTCTACAGCATCCACCGCCAGCCGCGCTGGAACCCGCAGGAAGTCACCGCGCCCATGTCCGAGGCCATGGTGCTGGAGGTGGTGCGGATGCTCGATCGCAGCATCATCTTCGAAGATATCGATGAATCCGCCCTGCGCGCGGCCTTCCTGATGGCGCAGAGCTAGCGACAAACAGGCCAAGGCGCTGTCGTCGGGACACGAAAAAAGGGGGCGACGCAGGCCCCCTTCTTCGTTTGCTTATGTCTGAACAGTCGGCGAGATCGATCCGGCCGATCAGGCTGCAACCGCCGCTGCAGCCCGGAGCCGGTCGGACTTGAGCCGGTCGGCAACCAGGAAGGCCAGCTCGAGCGACTGCGTGCCGTTGAGGCGAGGATCACAATGCGTGTGGTAACGGCTGGCGAGGTCTTCATCGGTGATCGCAGTCGCGCCGCCGATGCACTCGGTCACGTCTTTGCCGGTCAGCTCGAAGTGAACGCCACCCGGCACCGTGCCTTCGGCCTCGTGCACGTCGAAGAAGCAGGAAATCTCATTCTTGACGTTGTCGAAGGAGCGGGTCTTGAAGCCCGTCGAGGCCTTGTGGGTGTTGCCGTGCATGGGGTCGCAGGACCAGACCACCGAGCGTCCGGCGCCGTGCACCTTGCTCACGATCCCGGGCATATGCTCAGCACCTTGTCGGCGCCCATACGCACGATCAGCGTGATGCGCCCGCTTCGTTGCTCGGGTTGAGGATTTCTGTCAGCCGAACGATCTCGTCAGGGTTCCGAACTTGGGCCAACCTTGATCCCGATCGGGTTTTCAACCCCGCGCAGAACTCAACGTGAGCGTGGTCAGGCTGGCGGGTCCGGTCGCCGATCCACAGCATATGGGCGGAAAGATCGTAGGTCTTCCCGGTCAGGCTGTCTTCTCGCGTCAGCGCTTCCTCGTACCAGAGCAGCAGCGCTTCGTGGAGGTGTAGAAGTCGACCTCGGCCAACTGCGGCATCTGCGCATCGACGCCACACGCCTTCATGAAGCCCAGCGCTCTTCGATCTCGCGGGCAAGGCCTTCATATTCGGCGCCAGCCGGTGAGGTGGCGACGAAATCGAGGTTCCAGCGGTGCACCTGCTCCAGAGAGGCGAAACCACCCTGAGCAAAGGCGCGCAGCAGGTTGAGCGTTGCGGACGCCTGATTGTAGGCCGACATCATCCGGCGCGGGTCGGGCACGCGGCTGGCGGCGGTAAAGTCACCGTCGTTGATGATATCACCGCGGTAGGATGGCAGCTCGACACCGTCGACGACCTCGGTCGGGGCCGAACGGGTTTGGCGAACTGACCGGCCATACGGCCGACTTTCACCACCGGCTTTTGCGCGGCAAAGGTCAGGGTCACCGCCATCTGCAGCAGCACCTTGAAGGTGTCGCGGATGTGGTCAGCGGAAAACTCGGCAAAAGCCTCGGCGCAGTCACCCCCCTGCAGCAGGAAGGCCTCACCCCGCGAGGCTTCCGCCAGACGGGACTTCAGCGAGCGCACTTCACCGGCGAACACCAGCGGGGCTGGCGTTGCAGGTCGGCTTCGACACTGGCGAGAAGCGCCTGATCCTCGTAGGTCGGCAGCTGCAGGATCGGCACGTTGCGCCAGGAATTCGGGGTCCAGGACGGTGCCATCGGACATCTCCAAGGTTTGGGGTGGTTCAAGGTGGCGGTGATAGAAACGCTCACAGCCTGAGAAATCAACAACTAAGGCGTTGGGATCGGCCCTGAATCTGGCGAACGACCGCCTTTCCCGCCCAGCGGCCGGTGGCGATGCAGGCCTGCAGCAAATAGCCGCCGGTCGGCGCTTCCCAGTCGAGCATTTCTCCAGCCGCATAAACTGTTGGCAGCGCGCGAATCTGGAGATCAGAGTCGACCGCCTCCCACGCAACGCCGCCGTCAGAGGAAATTGCCCGCTCCATGCCAAAGGGGCGCAAAACCGAGATCGGAACGGATTTCAGGGCGGCGGCGAGGTTCTCAGGCGGCATTTCGCCCTTTCCTGAAGCCTGGCCCTCGAAAAACAGCGCGCGCTGCACGGCATCGAGGTTCAGGGCTTTGCGCAGGCGATTGCCCAGACTGTCTTTGCTGCGCGCCTTGGCTGCGGCGCGGGACAGGCGGGCCTCGATCTCAGCCACGGACCATTGCGGCAGCAGGTCGAGATGCAGGGTTTGCGGGCCACCATCCTGCGCGAGGGCATCGCGGATGGGAGCGCTGAGGGCGTAGACCGCCCCGCCCTCGATCCCGCGTCGGGTGATGACCGCCTCGCCCCTTGCGCTATGTTCGCCAAAATGGAAGCCGACATTCTTGACCGGCTTGCCCTCGACCAGCTGTAGCAGATGCGGGGTCCAGTCGACCTCGAAACCGCAGTTGCTGGGGGCGAAGGGAGACAGGGGTACACCGCGCTCGGCCAGCGCCGTCTTCCACGCGCCGGTCGAGCCCAAGCGCGGCCACGAGGCGCCGCCCAGCCCCAGCACGGTCGCAGAAGCCCGCTGGGTGACTTCACGCCCGCCGCCCGCTTCGAAACGCAACGCGCCGCTGTCGTCCCAGCCGGTCCAGCGGTGGCGGTTCTGCAGTGTCGCCCCCAGCTGCTCCAGCCGCGACAGCCAGGCGCGTAGCAGGGCGAGGCCTTGAAGCTGTCCGGGAAGACGCGACCGCTGCTGCCGACGAACGTGCCCTCCCCAGCCGCGCGCACCAGTCGCGCAGGTCATCGGGGGTGAAGTCCTCGATAATGGGGTCAGCTCGGGCGCCCGCTCGGCATAGCGCGCGATGAACGGTTCCCGCGGTTCGGAATGGGTGATGTTGAGCCCGCCCAGCCCGGCCATGAGCAGCTTTCGCCCCGGTGAGGGCATCTGCTCATAGACCACGACCGGCAGTCCGGCTTCGGCGACAACTTCAGCGGCAGCCAGCCCGGCCGGGCCGGCCCCGATGACGGCGACAGGCTCCACGCAATCAGGCCGCGAAGGAGAAGGCGTCCTCGTCCAGCGCCATGATGGTTTCCTTGCCCGCGCCGATCATTTTGAACATGGCCTGGGCTTCGGGAAGCATGCGCTTGTAGAAGAACCGTGCGGTCTGGACCTTGGCTTCGTAGAAGGCGGCATCGCCCTTGCCCTCGGCCAGCGCAGCCTTGGCCTTGAGCGCCATTTCACACCAGAGGTAGGCCAGTGCGGTCAGCGCAAACAGGCGCAGATAGTCCGCAGACGCTGCACCGACTTCTTCGGCGTCTTTCATGCCGCTCTGCGCGATCTGACCCGAAGCCTGCTGCAACCAGCCGAAGGTCTTCGCGAGATCCGGTATGAACTCTGCCGCTTCCGGGTTGCTGGCGTTGGCCTCGATGAAGGCCGAGACCGGGTGGAAGAAGCTGCGCAGGTAACGCCCGAAGTTGGCACCGAGCTTGCGTCCGGCCAGATCGAGCGCCTGAATGCCGTTGGTGCCTTCATAGATCTGGGCGATGCGGGCATCGCGGATCAGCTGCTCCATGCCCCATTCCTGGATATAGCCGTGCCCGCCCATGGTCTGAACGCCGAGGTTCGCAGCCTCGGACCCGGCATCGGTCATGTACGACTTGATGATCGGGGTCATGAGCTGGACGAAATCGTCCGCGTCCTGCCGGACTTGCGCGTCGCTGTGCTTGACGGCCTTGTCGATTTCCAGCGCGATCCAAGCGGCGAGCGCGCGGCCGCCTTCGTTGTTGGCCTTCATCCGCAGCAGCATGCGGCGCACGTCTGGGTGCACGAGGATGGAGTCTGCGGCCCGGTCCGGGCTCTGCGTACCGCCCAGCGAACGGCCCTGATCCCGGTTGCGGGCGTAGTCGAAGGCCGACTGGAAGGCGATTTCGCCGATGCCCAGCCCCTGCATGCCCACGCCCAGGCGGGCTGCGTTCATCATGGTGAACATGGCCGCGAGGCCCTTGTTCGGCTGGCCGACCATCCAGCCGATAGCGCCGTCGAAGAACAGCTGACAGGTTGCGTTGCCGTGGATCCCCATCTTCTCCTCGATGGCGTTACAGCGCACGCCGTTGCGTTGGCCCGGGGTGTTCTCTGCCGTGGGCAAGAATTTCGGGACGAGGAACAGCGAGATCCCTTTCACGCCCTCGGGCGCGTCGGGCAACTTGGCCAGCACGAGGTGGACAATGTTCTCGGTTAGGTCGTGCTCACCAGCAGAGATGAAGATTTTCTGCCCGGTCAGCGCGAAGCTGCCGTCGCCCTTGGGCTCGGCCTTGGTCTTGATCAGGCCCAGATCGGTGCCGCAATGCGGCTCGGTCAGGCACATGGTGCCGGACCACTCGCCCGAGTTCAGCTTGGGCAGGTACTGATCCTTCTGCTCTTCGGTGCCGTGCAGGTAGATGGCGTTGTAACAGCCGTGGCTCAGCCCCGGGTACATGCCGAAGGCCATGTTGGTCGAGCCCACCATTTCCTGGATCATGAACTCCAGCGTATGCGGCAGGCCGGTGCCGCCGTATTTCGGGTCGGTCGACAGCGAGGTAAAGCCGTTTTCGCAGTACTTGTCGTAGGCTTCCTTGAACCCGGTCGGGGTCCGGACCACGCCGTTTTCCAGCGTGCAGCCTTCACGGTGACCAGTCTGGTTCAGGGGCAGCAGCTCGTTCTTGGTGAACTTCGCGGCCTCGTCCAGCATGGCGTTGATCAGGTCGGGCGAGGCATCCTCGTAACCCTCGTAGGTGCTCAGCTCGGAAGCGTCCCAGAGCTCGTGCAGGACGAACTTCATATCCTTGAGCGGCGCGTTGTAAGCGTCAGTGACTGGCATCTCTGCCTCCTCAGTTTGCAGGCTCCCACCTTAGGTCAAAGCCCGGCGGGCGCCGAGGGCGCTTGGTGTCGCGCCACAGTTATGGTGTCTAGTTCCGCAACGGCTTGTTGGTGTTGAGCATGTGCTCCATCCGGGCCAGCGACTTGGGTTCCTTGAGCATCTTGACGAAGTACTTCTGCTCGAGCTTGAGCAGGTCGCGTTCCGTCAGCTCCTCGGTTACGTCCGTGTCTTCCCCGGTCAGCACCTGCCCCACGGCACGGCCGACGGTCACGTCGTGGTCGGTGGCCATGCCCTTGAGGTGGAAGTCGTGCAGCGCCATGTCGATGGTCGCACGTCCGGTAGCGCCGGGGAGGCGGAAGGTCGCCTCTTCCGGTGGCTCGTAGCCCTCGACCATGGCCAGCGCGCGCTGCTTGGCGTCGTAGAGCACCCGCTCCTTGTTGAAGGTAATGCTGTCGGCCTCGTTGATGATCAGCATGTCGCGCTGGGCTTCCATGGCGGACTTGGCGACCTGCCCCGTCCCGATCAGCTCGAAGGCCTTGACCAGCGCGGGCATGGGGGCCTCGGGCGCTGCGCTTGTTGGCACTATGGCGGCGGATCATCTCCTTGCACCCGCCCCAGCCGGGCAGAACCCCGACCCCGACCTCGACCAGACCGGTGTAGGTCTCGGCGTGGGCCTGAACCGCGTCGGAATGCATCAGGATTTCACAGCCACCGCCTACGGCGACACCCGAGGGTGCGGAGACCACCGGGAAGCCCGAGAAGCGCAGGTTCATGTAGGTATCCTGACCGCCCTTGATTGCACCCTGCACCTGCGGCCAGGCGGCGAGGTTGGAGGCGAACAGCGCGATACCGAGGTTGGCCCCGACGGAAAAGTTGCGGCCCTCGTTGTGGATCACCAGCGCCTTCCAGGCTTCATCCTTGTCGATCAGCGCGATGGTCTTGTTGAGCATGGCCATCACACCATCGTCGAGCGAATTGGCGTAAGTGGTGAACTCGAAACACAGAACGCCGTCGCCCAGATCCCAGACCGACGCCGCTCCCGCTGCGCAGCACCGGCTCGGACCGACGCTTGATGTCGGAGAGCAGGAGCACGCCCTCTGGCCGCACGACAGCCTGATAACTGCCGTCGCCAACCATGAAGAAGCGTTCGCCGTCCTCGACCTTGTAGAAGGTGCCGTCACCGACCGCTGGAGCAGGGGCGGCACGCTACGGCCTTCTTCGGCCAGCTTGCCCGCGACCCACGCGGGGCCGACAACGTCCATCAGCTCGAACGGACCCCATTTAAGGCCGTAGCCGGTCTTCATCGCCTCATCGACGTCGAAGATCGAATGCGCGATGTCGAGCGCGTGCTCGGCGGCGTAGACGAAGTACTTGGACATGTAGGACCAGGCCGCATCGGCGAGGCTGTCGCCAGCCTCAAAGACAGCGCGCGCACCTTTCTTGGATACCGCCAGCGCGGCGCCTGTCGGCTTCTCGACCGGGCGGTATTCGCCGGTTTTAAGGTCGCGGACTTCCTTGACCTTGCCGCCGCCCTCACGGTTGATCCGGTACCAGCCGCCCTTGCCCTTCCGGCCGGTGTAACCCTCGGCGATCATCTTATCGAGCAGCTCGGACTCGCGGAATTCCTCGCGGAACAGGTCGCCCTGATTGACGTTGTCGTAGAGCGATTTGGAGACG
The DNA here is from genome assembly GCA_038141425.1 of Rhodospirillaceae bacterium. Lineage (GTDB taxonomy): Bacteria > Pseudomonadota > Alphaproteobacteria > UBA7985 > UBA7985 > UBA7985. The sequence goes on from JAYQIC010000001.1 coordinate 369,405, forward strand.
TAGGGGCCCAGATCCAGCCCGACCAGATCCATCAGCTTGAAGATGCCGGTCGAAGGGAAGCCGAAGTGACGCCCGGCGAGGGCGTCCGCCTGCTCGATGCTCAAACCGTGGTCAGCGGTGGCGTTCGACGCCGCCTGCAGCAACAGCGAGCCCAGACGGTTGGCGATAAAGCCGGGCGTGTCCTGACAATCGATCACCTTCTTGCCCAGCGCCACGTCGCAGACCCGGCGGAGTTCATCGACCACGTCCGCGTCGGTGGCCTCGGTCGTCACCAGCTCCAGCAGCTGCATGTAGCGCGGCGGGTTGAAGAAATGGGTGATGGCGAAGCGCTTGGCGCGAGCCGGATCCATGCCGTCTGTCAGGATCGACAGTGGGATGGTCGAGGTGTTGGAGGTGATGATCGCGTCGGGCTTGGCAACCCCGGCGAGCTGCTTGTAGAGGCCCTGCTTGATGTCTGCACGCTCCACGATCACCTCGATGATCCAGTCAACATCGGCGAGGCGGTCGAGGTGGTCTTCGAGGTTGCCGGGGGTGACGTAGCGGGCGCGGGACTTGTGCATGAACGGCGCGGGGTCGGTCTTCAGCGCTTTCTTGATCGCGCCCTTGGCCACCACGTCGCGGTCGGTGGCGCCTTCCGGCACGATGTCCAGCAAGTCCACCTTGTAACCGGCGTTGGCGCACTGCGCTGCAATGCCCATGCCCATAACGCCGGACCCGATGACGGCGATTTTTCTGATCTCAGTCATTTCGATCTGCTTTCCTGTCGGGCCTGTGCTCAGGCGGCTTCCATGATGGTGGCGATGCCCTGACCGCCGCCGATGCACTGCGTGGACAAGCGCGTACTTCTTGCCTTCACGCTTGAGCAGGGCTGCGGCCTTGCCGGTGATCCGTGCACCGGTTGCGCCCAGCGGGTGGCCGATGGCGATGGCGCCGCCGTCGAGGTTGATACGCTCCAAATCCATCCCGAGATCGTTGATGCAGGCGATGGACTGTGAGGCGAAGGCTTCGTTGAGCTCTACGATGTCGATATCGCCCATTTCCAGGCCGGCACGCTTCAGCGCCTTCCGGGTTGCGCCAATCGGGCCAAGCCCCATCACGTCGGGGTCACAGCCGTTGATCGCCATCGAGCGGATGACGGCCAGCGGGGTCAGGTTGTGTTCGCGGGCGTATTCGGCCGAACAGACGAGCGTTGCCGCCGCGCCGTCGGTCAGGGGGGAAGACGTGCCTGCGGTCACCGAACCTGTGGCCGAAAACGCTGGCTTGAGGCCCGACAGGCCTTCCATGTTGGTATCAGGGCGAATGCAGCCGTCGGCGTCGACGCCGTCGACGGTGACGATTTCGTCCCGCAGCTTGCCGGCTTCGTGGGCTGCTGCTGCCTTGCGGTGCGATTCAACGGCGAAGGCTTCCTGCGCTTCACGGCTGAGCTGGTAGCGCTCGGCGACGACCTCTGCCGTCTCACCCATGCCCATGTAGACGCCGTGAACGTCCGCCATCAGCTGTGCGTTCGGCATAGGGTTGAAGCCGCCCATGGGCACGCGGGTCATGGACTCGACCCCGGCCGCGACGAAGGCATCGCCTGCGCCCATAGCAATCTGACCGGCGGCGTAGTGGATCGCCGACATCGAAGACCCGCACCAGCGATTGATGGTGGCGCCGCCAACCTCTTTCGGGAACCCGGCGCGCAGGGCAACCAGACGGCCCATCAGCAGCCCCTGCTCGCCCTCGGGCGTGGCGTTGCCGAGGATCACGTCCTCGACCGTTGCCGGATCGACCCCGGCGCGCTCAACGACAGCAGAAACGACCGCCGCCGCCATATCATCGGGGCGGGTCTTGGTCAGGAGGCCCTTGTGGGCGGGTTGAAAGGCCGTGCGGGCATACTGCGCGATGACGATTTGCGTCATGGGTCCGGGTTTCCTCTGGTTAAAAAGCTCTATGGTAAAATGTACGTTTTACCCAAGAGGAGTCAAGAACCCGTCTCCGGCCTTTTGCAGGACGCAGATCAGCGCAGACGATTTGACAGCGACGGCCAATGCGTCGATAGCGGAAAGCCCTTAAGTTAGTGCGCAACCCTGCTGGAGCTTGGCCGGTGATCAAGAAACTTCCGAACAAACCCAAGCGCCTGCGCGCGCACCTAGAGCAGCACCTGCATATTCTCGATACGCTGCCGTTTGCGATTCTGCAGATCAACAAGAAGTACAAAGTGGTCTGGGCCAACCTCGCCGCCAACGAGCTGCTGCAGATGGACCCCGTCAGCCAGACGGTCGACGACGTATTCTCCAACGACGTACTCTATGACGCCGTGGAAGCCTGCTTCACCGAAGGCGAGGAATTCCGCTTCGAGTTTGAGTGGGGCCAACGGCCCACGCTGTCTATTCTGGCCACGGTCACCCCGATGCAGCAGACCTCTGCGCAGGGTGGCCGCATGATCATGACGCTGCAGGACCTGACCACCCAGCGCCAGACCGAGCAGGTGCGCGCCGACTTTGTCGCCAACGTCAGTCACGAACTGCGCACGCCGCTGTCGACACTGGTTGGCTTCATCGAGACCCTGCAAGGCCCGGCCCGCGGGGATGCAGAGGCCGCCGTGAAGTTCCTCGGCATTATGGCCGACCAGGCTGCGCGCATGTCGCGGCTGGTGGAAGACCTGCTGTCGCTGTCATCGATCGAGATGAACGCAAGCGTCGTCCCCAGCGGGGCGGTGGATCTGGAAAAGCTGCTGCTCACGGTTTCTGAGTCGCTGTCCAACCGTGCAGAGCGCGCCGAACAGTTGATCGATCATGCGATCGACGGCTCGCTGCTGGTTCGTGGCGATTCCGATGAACTGACGCAGGTGTTCTGGAACCTGATCGAGAACGCGATCAAGTACGGCCGAATCGGGCAGACCGTGAACCTCCGTGCTACGGCGATTTCCGAAGGCAGCGAAATCCGGGTCGATGTCATTGACGAGGGCGAAGGCATCGACGAGCAGCACCTCTCACGGCTGACCGAGCGTTTTTACCGTGTGGACAAGGGCCGCAGCCGGGAAATGGGCGGTACCGGGCTGGGACTGGCAATTGTGAAGCATATCGTCGCCCGCCACCGCGGGCGTCTGATCATCACCTCGGTCCCAGATCAGGGATCGACCTTCAGCGTGGTTCTACCTGCCATCCGCGGATGATCCAGACACAATCATCCGCGCTGTCATGAAACCGTAACATTGACGTAACATCCAAGAAGCGTCGCGTAACTAAGCCCAGTTTCACCGGCGCGGGTCGGCTGAGTCTGGTGGGATTTTGTGGAAGACGTCCATGCCTGAACTCGGCTGCTTCGACCGGCCTGTAGAAAGCGTCAAACTCTTGGAGATCCCCACATGCGTCTCGTTGCTCTGACCCTTGCTGGTCTGATCACTGCCGGTGCTGCTGCTGCAGACCGCGCAGATACCGTATCGATCGTCGGTTCGTCGACGGTTTACCCCTTTGCCACCGCTGTCGCTGAAGCCTTCGGTGAGACCACCGACTTCAACACCCCTGTTATCGAATCCACCGGCTCTGGCGGCGGCATGAAGCTGTTCTGTGCTGGTGTCGGCCTCGACCACCCAGACGTGACGAACGCTTCACGCCGTCAGAAGTCCAGCGAAGCAGAAACCTGCGCAGCCAACGGCGTTGAGTTCACCGAATTCATGATTGGTTACGACGGCATCGTACTCGCCAACTCCAAAAACGGTGGCCCCACACTCGACATGTCCAAGATGCAGATTGCCATGGGCGTGCTGGCTGAAATCCCGAACGCTGATTGCACCGAATTCTCCGCCAACCCTTACAGCAACTGGTCGGATATCGATGCGTCTCTGCCAGAACCGTCCGATTCTGGTTCTGGGTCCACCAACCTCATCCGGTACCCGTGACGCCTTCGAAGAACTGGTGATCCACTCTGCGCTGAAGAGCGTTGGCTGTGACAAAGCAACCTACAAGGCCGCTGAAATCCGCGAAGACGGCGCCTACGTCGAATCCGGTGAGAACGACACCCTGATCGTCGATCAGCTGGTTAAGGACGGCGACGCCATCGGCGTGTTCGGCTTCTCGTTCCTGCAGAATAACGCCGACCGCCTCAAGGGCGCGTCCGTCGGCGGTGTTTCCCCGACCTTTGACGCCATCGCCTCGGGCGACTACCCGGTCTCCCGCTCGCTGTGGTTCTACGTCAAGAACAACCACGTCGGCATCGTACCGGGCATTGCCGAGTACGCTGAAGAATTCGTCGTGCAGGCCGCTCAGGATGGCCCACTGACCGAGATCGGCCTGATCCCGGGTGGCGACGATGACCAGGATGCCATGGAAGCCGCACTGGACTCGCTGTTCTAGGTTTGCGCTGCGAGCAAACCCGGCCGCCCCAGCCTAACCCCGGGCCGGGGCGGTCAGCATAGACAGAAGGTTCCCCCGATCTTCTGGCCCCTAAGGGGATTGGCTTGCCCGTCAGGCCGGTCCCTCCTTTTTCGCCTACGCCGGCGCTGTTACGCCGACGTTCACTTCGGAAGACCCGGAGTTCCGGACAGAGACCAGCGGCATCCCAAGGTCCTTGTCCGAAGCCCCGCGTCGGCACTTCAGTTAAGTTCAGGAATTCGCGTCGATGAATCGCACCTTCAAGCCTGTCGCTCCAGATTGCGTTCTTCATCATCATGATTCTGGGTCTGACGCTGTTCTTCGGCGCCTATGCTTTGGCGATCCCGGCCATAGCGGGCTACATCTGGCTCGCTGTCGCCTTTGGCCGACGCCGTCTTTACGGGCGTGAATTGACGCTCGAGGACGCCCGTTCAGCCAAGCTCAACCGCTTTGGCCTGCCCAACCTGCCCCGCTTTTACGGCTTTCTGACCGTGCTTTGGTGGCTGGCCCCGCCGATTCTGGCGCTGCTGGTGTACCGTAGCCTTGGCGTGCCGCTGCTCGAGGGCATGATGGAGCGCGAGACCCTCGCGCTCATGGGCAAGACCATCGACTACGACCAGCTGCACCAGTTCGCCCGGTCGATGCTGACCACGCTGGGCCCGCTGGGCGACGGCCCTGTAGCAATGCTGAGCGCGGCGCAGCAGGAAGCCCACCCCGGTCTGCAGGCCTACTTCGAACAGCAGCACGCCACACGCCGGTTCTTCTGGCTCGCGCTGATCGCTGCCGGGATCGCGCTGTGGCTGAGCGCGCCTCGGCAAACCCCGGGCACGTCAGGGCGGGTGCTGGCCTTTGCGCTGGCGCTGGTGCTGATTTTTGTGGCGCTGATTTCCGGGTACGGCGCGGCTTCGATCCTCGTACTGCTGGTTATGGCGGTCGTGCTGCTTTCAACCACTCTGCCGGCCAACTTCACCCGCTTGCTTTTCATGGTCGCCGGCCTGTGGGTGCTGGTGTTCCTGCGGGATCAGACAGAGTGGGGACAGGGCGGCACCATTCTTTCGCTGATCGTGCTCGCGCTTTCGGTGCTGGTCATGGTGAACCGGGGCGTGCGGCCGCGTCTGGACGACCCCCGGTTCGTCCTGATCGCCAGCGCGGCGCTGCTTGTGCTGCTGCTCACCGTGCTGACGTGGCTGGGTGCTTATGGCTGGCTGTTCGAGCAGGGCCGCATTCTGCTGTTCGAGATTTCTCGCGGTGAGCTGGGGCTGCAAATCCAGCTGCTCGACAACGCCGCCGCCACGCTGCGCACCGGGCAGGTCGCGGATGACCCCGCATTGGCCGCCGCCGCCGAGCGGGTCCGGGACGCGCAGAACCTGCTGCGCACCGGCTATTTGGTGACGCTGGCTGGCGGGATTGTCTTCGGCATCCTCGGCTCGATGGTATTCATCCGCCGGGGCACGCTGGCGCAGGTCCGCCACGAGCAGGCCGCCAACGTCGGCATGATCCTGACCTCGGCTGCGGCGATCCTCGTCACCGTCGGGATCGTGATTGCATTGCTCTCCAACGCTGAGCTGTTTTTTAGCAAGTACCCGATCGAGGACTTCCTGTTCGGTCTGCATTGGTCCAAGGACGCACCGATCCGCGATGACCAGGCCGGGGGCTTCAACCTGGGTGCGGTGCCCGTGTTCTACGGCACGCTGGTGGTATCGCTGGTGGCGCTGACCGTGGCCCTGCCCATCGGCCTGATGTCGGCGATCTACTTGGCCGAATACGCCGGGCCACGCGTGCGCGGTGTGTTCAAGCCGATCCTCGAAATCCTCGCCGGTATCCCGACCATCGTATACGGCGTGTTCGCGCTGCGCTCGGGCATCCCCTTCGCCAAGGACTTCTTCAACGGGCTGGAATGGCTGTTGGAACTGCGGTTTCTGCCCGCGGCCTTCCACCTCGAATACCTCGCGCTGGACGTGGGCGCGAAGTCAGCCGTGGTCGCCGGTGCGGTCATGGGGATCATGCTGATCCCGTTCATCTCATCGCTGTCCGATGACGCGCTGAAGGCCGTGCCGCGCTCCCTGCGCGATGGTTCGCTGGCGCTGGGCGGCAACAAGTCGGAAACGATCCTGCGGGTGCTGATCCCCGCGGCCCTGCCCGACATCATGGGCGGCTTTCTGCTCGCCACCTCCCGCGCCATCGGTGAGACCATGATCGTGGTGCTCGCAGCCGGGGGCAGGCCAACCTGACCATCGACATCCTCGACCAGATGACCACCGTGACGGTGCAGATCACCGAACTGCTGATCGGTGACGCCGAATTCGATCGCGCCAATACCCTGTCGGTCTTCGGGCTGGGGCTGGTGCTGTTCGTCTCGACCCTCCTGCTCAACCTCGCCGCGATTCAGGTCGTGCGCCGATGCCGCCAGAGGTACAGCTGATGACGGAGACTGACGCCATGGTCGCAGGCCAAGCCAGTACCAGCCCGCATCTGACCGAAGCCGCCGCCCGGCGCCGCGCTGCACGCCAGCGCGGGGAACTGATTTTCCGCTCCCTCGGTCTGGCAGCGCTGGGGCTGGCCGCGCTGTTCCTCGTCGCGCTCATGTATTCGGTGTTCAAGAAGTCCTACAACGGCTTCGTTCAGTCCTTCATCACCCTTGAAATCCCATTGGACGCAGAGATCCTCGACCCCGAAGACCTCGCCCAGTATCAGGCCTCTGTCGGTATTGCGCCCGAGCTGTGGGCCGCCGAGATCACACCGACCACGCGCGGCGCCAAATCCGCCTCGCGCAAGGTCCAGCGGACCGCCGCCTACAAGAAGATGGTCGAGGCGATGATCGACCAGAACCACGGAGAGGCCTTCACCGGCTACGACGGCGACCGGGCGCGGAAGAAGGCGATTTCCCAGACCGCGGGTATGATCAGCACTGAAACCCTGCTGACCATCCGCGACCGCCTCGTCTCCGGCGAGTATCGGTTGGGGGAGACCGTCACGGTTCGGGCGCTGGCGGCCGGTGATGCCGACGTGCTGTTCAAGGATATGAAGCGGCAGACCCGCAAGAACCTCGATTCTGAGAACTGGATCCTGCTCAAGGAATCCATCGACACCAACGGCCTGAGCGGGCTCACAAGCGGGCGCGACAGTGGGCGGGTCAGCATCCGGCCCTATCTCGGTGTCCCCCGGCTTGATCTGCTCGGCTGGACCATCCTCGAACGCCAGCCCGGCTTCTTTGGCTCGGCATCCTCGACCCAGCCCGAGCGCGCCGGTATCGCAGCCGCGGCACAGGGCACGTTCCTGATGCTGATGGTGGTGGTGGTCCTGTCCGGTGCCCGTAGGGGTGCTGGCGGCCGTGTATCTGGAGAAATTTGCGCCGCGCAACCAGTTCACCGATTTCATGGAAATCAACATCAACAACCTTGCCGCCGTGCCGTCGATCATCTTCGGCATTCTCGGCGCAGCGGTGATTATCCAGTGGCTGTTCCCGGGCTCGCGGGGCTTCCCCATCGTCGGCGGCACCGTGCTGTCGTTCATGACGCTGCCAACGGTGATCATCGCGGCGCGCGCGGCCATCGGCGCGGTACCGCCAAGCTATGAGCAGGCGGCGCTGGGTATGGGCGCCTCGCGCCAGCAGGCGGTGTTCCAGCACGTCCTGCCCGCCGCCCTGCCCGGGATCGCCTCCGGCGTCATCATCAGGCTGGCACAGGCCGCAGGCGAGACTGCGCCGCTGCTGATGGTCGGCATGAACGCCTTCATCAAAGACGTCTGCGAAGCCGGCGCCGGGTGCCTGATGGCCAAGGGCGTGGGCATGCCGTCACAGATTTACCAGTGGGCAGCTGACGACGACCCGCTGTTCCAGAACAAGACCGCCGCGGGCATCGTCTGCCTGCTCGCGCTGGTCATCTCTATGAATGCGCTGGCGACCTTTATCCGCGCGCGCTTCGAGCGATCCAACTGAGGGAACCCGCCACCATGTCTCAAACCGACCTCCGCATGCAGGCCCGGGACGTCAACGTCTTCTACGGGGACGACCACGCGCTCCGGGCGTCTCGCTCGACGTTCCGAACCGGCACGTCACCGCGCTGATCGGCCCGTCGGGCTGTGGCAAGTCCACCTTCCTGCGCTGCCTCAACCGCATGAACGACACCATCGACATTGCCCGGGTCGAGGGCTCCATCCTGCTCGAGGGCGAGGATATCTACGGCGAGGGCATCGACGCCAACCTGCTGCGCCAGCGCGTCGGCATGGTGTTCCAGAAGCCAAACCCGTTCCCGAAGTCGATCTACGACAACGTCGCCTACGGCCCGCGCCTGCACGGCATGGCACGCACCACCGAGGAGCTGAACCAAATCGTCGAGGACGCGTTGCGCGCAGCCGGCCTGTGGGAAGAAGTGCACGACCGACTGGACTCCGAAGCACTGGGTCTCTCGGGTGGTCAGCAGCAGCGCCTGTGCATCGCCCGCGCCATCGCCGTCTCGCCCGAGGTCATTCTGATGGACGAGCCCTGCTCCGCGCTCGACCCGATCGCCACGAGCATCATCGAGGAGCTGATCCTCGAGCTGGCGCGCGACTACGCCATCGTCATCGTCACCCACAACATGCAGCAAGCCCAGCGGGTGGCGGGCACAACCGCCTTTTCCACCTCGGCGATCTGGTGGAAGTGCAGCCGACCGACAAACTGTTCAACAAGCCCAAGGACCAGCGCACGAAGGACTACGTCGCCGGTTCCTTTGGCTAAGCCGGGCCATTCAGTGCTATGCAAGTCAGAACCATGAGCGACAGCTTTGAGGCGCAGCAGATGCCCTACGCCACTGCCGAGGAATCACCGCTGGTGCTGATCGTCGAAGACGAGGAGGCGATCATCACGTTGCTGGATTATAATCTACGCAACGCGGGCTATCTGACAGCGATTGCGCGGGATGGTGAAGAGGCGGTCGACCTCGCCCGCTCGCTGGAACCCAACGCGATCCTGCTCGACTGGATGCTGCCGCTGCGCTCCGGGCTGGAAGTCTGCCGCCACCTGCGCCGGGCACCCGAGACCAGCGAAGTGCCGATCATCATGCTGACCGCGCGCGGCGAGGAGCAGGACAAGCTGCGCGGGCTGGACATGGGCGCGGATGACTACCTGACCAAGCCGTTCAGCCCGCAGGAACTGCTGGCACGGCTGCGGGCTGTGATCCGCCGGGCGCAGCCTGCGCGCCTGAAAGAAGTGCTGACCTTTGACACCATCACCATGGACCAGAGCAGCCACCGCGTGACCCGCGGCGACCGACTGGTGGAGCTGGCGCCGACCGAATTCCGCCTGCTGCGGCACTTCCTGCAGTACCCCGGACGGGTGTTCTCGCGCGAGCAACTGCTGGACGCCGTCTGGGGTCGGGAAAAGGAAATCGAAGCCCGCACGGTCGACGTTCACATTAGGCGACTCCGCAAAGCTCTTAATGATTCGGACGAGTCGAATGTCATTCGGACTGTTCGTGAAGTGGGTTACGCCCTGGACCGTCCTTAATTCAACCTAATAATCTCGCCTTATTTTAGTTCCACTTCAGGGCCTGCTATTCTTCGTGTCCTGAAAACAACAATTCTTTTGCTGACCCCCGTGCTCCGAGATGTGAAGACTGGGGCAATTGACTCGACCGCATGCGGGCGGGTTTAACCATTGCAGATAACGAGATCAGGCGAAAATTGACATCTCAAGGGTGTGCAGCGCGCACTTTGCAGACGGCCAAGCGTCCGAAATGGTCTCGACATAAACGCAGACAGGCAAGGTTTTCAGGTGATGATCCCTTACATGAGAAAATCCGCTCTGGTGGGCTTGGTGGCGCTGGCAGTAACCGGCTGTCAGGCGGTTACCGACGAGAATCTCGGTACCACAATGACCACAACGAGCAGCGGCGGCGCGCTGGATGCTTCCACGACGTGACGACCACGTCGTCTGAGTTCGGCAGCAGCGGCTTCTCCGGTGGCTCGATCCAGAATGCGTCCTTCGCGCAGAGCTTCACGGCGAGCAGCAGCGCGGCCTTTGCCTCGCAGGGGATGGCCGATGGGCCTTCCCGCCCAACCCGCTGCCCGGTGAGTGTTACGCCCGGATCGCGCTGGCAGCCGTAAGCCAGACGGTCGAAGAACAGATCATGGTCGAACCAGCGCGGCAGGAAGTCCGCATCATCCCCGCGCAGTTCGGTGATGTGCAGGAAGAGGTGATCGTCCGCGAAGCCACCACCGAGCTGGTGTCGGTGCCCGCGACCTTTATCACCGTGCAGGAAGAAATCGTGGTTCGCCCGGCTGCGCGCCGCCTGATCCCGATCGATCCGGTCTACGACACGGTGATCGAGGAAGTGGTGGTCGTGCCTGAGCGCACCGTATGGAAGCCGGGCACCGGTCCGATCCAGAAGATCGACGAAGCCACGGGCGAGATCCTGTGTCTGGTCACCGAACCTGCGGTCACCAAGCAGGTTGAGCGCACCGTGATGATCCAGCCCGCATCCACGCGAGAAGAGATCATTCCGGCAATCACCGAAATCGTGCAGCGCGAGGTCGTCGACCAGCCTGCACGGATCGAAGAGCGCGTGATCCCGGCTGAGACCACCTTTGTCACCCGCCGGGTGGAAGTGGTCCCGGCGCGGAGGAAATCATCGAAATCCCGCCGGTGTTCGACACCATCACCCGTGAGGTGGTGGTCGAGCCAGCGCGGACCGAGTGGCGCTCGATCCTGTGTGAAACCAACACCACGCCCGATATCGTCAGCCGTATTCAGGTCGCGCTGCAGCGGGCAGGGTACTACAACGGCCCGATCGACGGCATCTTCGGCCCGCAGTCGCAGCGGGCGATCGACGGTTTCCAGCGTGACAACGGCCAGGTCGGCACCGGGCGTGACCATGGATACACTGAGCCTGCTGGGTGTGACGCTGTTCTGATCAGCATCTTCATCGGCATCTGCAGGTGTCATGAAAAAAGGGGCAGCGACCGGTTCAGGTCACTGCCCCTCTTTCGTTGTGGTTCGCTGGGGTTTGGTTCAGGGGCCTCGCCAGCGCGAGCGCCCTTCCAGCCTTTTCGATGATCAGCCGCCGCTCTGCGGGGTCAGCACGATTTCCACGCGGCGGTTCTGGGCGCGACCGTATTCGGTATCGTTCGCGGCGATGGGGTAGTTCTCACCGAAGCCGATGGCCGACATCCGGGCCGGGGATACGCCCTGCCCACGAGGAAGTTTCTGACCGCCCCGGCGCGCTGCACCGAAAGCCCCTGATTGTAGGCTTCGCTGCCGACGCTGTCGGTGTGACCCGCGATTTGTACCACCGTCTCGGGGTAGTTGATCATCACGTCAGAGACGTTGGTCAGGATGCCGTAGAACGACGGCTTGATCGCGGAGCTGTCGAAGTCGAAGGTGATTTCCGACGGCATCACGAGGCGCAGGTCGTCGCCCTGACGCTCGATTTCGACACCGGTGCCCTCGAGCGCGGTGCGCAGCTCGCGTTCCTGATAGTCCATGTAGGCACCAACGCCGGCACCAACAACACCGCCCGCCAGCGCGCCGCGGAGCGTTGCGACCCCGGTTGCCCTCTTCAGCGGTCACGGCGCCGACCAGCCCACCGACGGCCGCACCAATGGCACCGCCGCCACCGGCGTTGGTCAGCGTTGTCTGACCCGTGGAGGGGTCGGTCGCAACACAGCCGGTCAGGAGGAAGGCCAGGCCTGCGGTGCTCAGTAGAATCTTTTTCATGCTCGGAATCTCCAGCTCAAGTTTGGCGCCCGCTCTGCTAGCCGGTTCAGCAGCCCCCTGCTGTTCCTACGAACGCCGTGGTTATCAGCCCCCAATTTGGTCTCTATACCGCTTCAAGTCTGTACGACTTCAGCGGCAAACGGTAAGAACCGGTAAAGTTTTGTTTCAGCTTGTAACAAAACCGGCGATTCCGGCTAATCCGGGGCAGAATTATGCCCACCTGAGACCCTACCCTTCACCCAGAGCCCCCATGTCCACACCCACGCCGCTGCTGCCTCTCCGATATTGTTCTGCGCCACTCGGACAAGACCCTGTTCGCCGGGGTGACGCTGAGCCTGTTCGCCCGCGACCGGATCTGTCTGGTCGGGCGCAACGGGACCGGCAAGTCGACGCTGCTGCGGATTCTGGGCGGCGAGGTTGATTTCGACAGCGGCGAGCGATTTCAGCAGCCGGGGACACGGGTCGGTATTCTTCCACAGGAACCTGACCTCAGCCCCTATGACGACGTGCTCGCCTACGCCGCCAGCAACGGCGCCCCACCCCACCGCGCGCGCATGTTCATCGAGAGCCTCGGGCTGAGCGCGGAGCAGGCGACCGCAGGGCTTTCGGGCGGGGAACAGCGGCGCGCGGCGCTGGCCAAGGCGTTGGCCGAGGAGCCGGACGTGCTGCTGCTGGATGAGCCGACCAACCATCTGGACATCGACACCATAGAATGGCTGGAGGGCGAGATCGCCCGCTACGAAGGGGCGGTGCTGACCATCAGCCACGACCGCCGCTTTCTGGAAACCGTGACCGATCAGGTCGCCTGGCTCGACCGGGGCCGCGTCGCGCATCTGGCGAAGAACTACCGGCACTTCGACGCGTGGTCAGAAAAGCTGCTGGAAGACGAAGCCCGTGAGCAGGCCAAGCTCGACAAGCTGATCGCCGAGGAAACCCAGTGGTCGCGCGAAGGCATCTCCGCCCGCCGTACCCGCAATATGGGCCGGATGCGACGGTTGGAGAGCCTGCGCCAAGAACGTCGTTCCATGGTCGCCCGACCGGGGCAGGTACAGCTGGACAGCGCGTCGAGCGGCACGTCCGGCAAGCGTGTGATCGAGGCCGAGGGCATCGCCAAGACCTACGAGGGGAGGCAGATCATCGCGCCGTTCTCGACCCGCATTCTGCGCGGTGACCGGGTCGGCATCATCGGCCCCAATGGCGCTGGCAAATCCACGCTGATCAAAATGCTGCTGGGCAGCGTCGACCCCGATCAGGGCAGCGTCAGCCGGGGTACCAATCTGGAACCGCTGGTGCTCGACCAGATGCGGACCAGCCTGCGCCCCGGCACGACGGTCTGGGATTATCTGGCGGACGTCGGCGGCGACCAGATCATGGTGCGCGGCCATCCCCGGCACGTGGTCTCCTACATGCGTGATTTTCTGTTCAGCGAGCGTGTAGCACGGGCGCCGGTTGACTCGCTGTCGGGGGGTGAGCGCAACCGCCTGACGCTGGCCAAGGGCCTCGCCAACCCCAGCAACCTGCTGGTGCTCGACGAACCGACCAACGATCTTGATCTGGAGACCCTCGACCTGCTGCAGGAGGTGATCGCCGACTACGAAGGCACAGTGCTGCTGGTCAGCCACGACCGTGACTTCATCGACCGGCTGGTGACGTCGACCATCCTGCTCGACGGGATGGGTGGGGTGTTCGAGTACCCGGGCGGCTACACCGACGCCCGCCAGCAGCACCAGACCCGGCTCAAGCAACAGACCCCCGACGCCCGGCCCAAGGCCCGCAAAGAGCCGGAAAGGAAAAAGGCAAATTCCAAAAGCAAACTGACCTACGCGGAGAAAATCCGGCTGGAAAAGCTGCCTGCGGAGATGGAAGCGCTCGAAGCCGATATCGCCAAGGGCGAAAGCCTGCTGACCGATCCCGACCTCTACAGCCGCGACCCGGACAAATTCAACCGGATCACGACCAAACTCGGTGAACTGCGCGACCGGCTCGAAGCGGCGGAGATGGAATGGCTGGAGTTGGAGGAAAAGGCCGAGGGATAGCACCCGGCGCATCGCCGCTGCTGCGTCCATGCGGTCGGCGGTGCTCAGCTCCCCCACGTGAAGGGCCTTGGGCCAAGCCGCCGATATGCTCTATACGCGGGCAACGCGTTCAACACGCTCACCCCGTTTAATCCCTACCCCGTCCCTCGTTCCCCCGGTTCCTCGTATTCAAGGTTAAAGCGGACAGACCATGGCTGTGCTGCAGGATGAAGTCGCCAGACGGCGGACCTTCGCGATCATTTCTCACCCGGATGCGGGCAAGACCACGCTGACCGAAAAGCTGCTGCTGTTCGGCGGCGCGATCCAGCTCGCCGGTGCAGTCAAGGCCAAGGGCGACGCGCGCCGGAATGCGACCTCTGACTGGATGAAGGTGGAGCGCGAGCGCGGGATTTCTGTCACCTCGTCGGTGATGACCTACGACTACGCAGGCTGCACCTTCAACCTGCTCGACACGCCCGGTCACGGGGACTTTTCCGAAGACACCTACCGCACGCTGACAGCCGTCGATTCCGCCGTCATGGTCATCGACGCCGCCAAGGGTATCGAGGCCCAGACCCTGAAGCTGTTCGAAGTCTGCCGCCTGCGCGACGTGCCGATCATGACCTTCGTCAACAAGATGGACCGCGAAGCCCGCGAGACCTTCGAGATTCTCGACGAAATCGAGCAGACGCTGGCGCTGGACGTGTCTCCGGCGTCATGGCCCATCGGCATGGGGCGGCAGTTCAAGGGCTGTTACGACCTGATCAACGACCAGTTCATCCCGCTGCACAACGACGCCAAGGGCGAACCCCCCCGCGACGGCCTGAAGGTCGCGGGGGTCGATGATCCGGCGCTGCAGGACGTGCTCGACAGCGCGGAGATCGACGCGCTGGAAGAGGGCGCGAGCATGGCCACCGAGCTGTGTCCGCCCTTTGACCTGCAGGCTTACCGCGAAGGCACGCTGACGCCGGTGTATTTCGGCTCTGCGCTCAACAATTTCGGGGTGCGGGAACTGCTCAACGGGCTGGCGGCCTCGGCCCCCTCTCCCCGGCCGCAGGCAGCGGTTATCGGCGACGATGCAACGGAAATCGCGCCTGAGGCCAAGAAGGTCAGCGGCTTTGTGTTCAAGATTCAGGCTAAAATGGACCCCAAGCACCGCGACCGGATCGCCTTCATGCGGCTGGCCAGCGGCCACTTCAAGAAAGGCATGAAGCTAAGCCACCTGCGCTCAGGCAAGCAGCTGACCGTGCACAACCCGCAGCTGTTCCTCGCGCAGGACCGCGCAACCGCCGAAGAAGCCTACGCCGGCGATATCATCGGCATCCCCAACCACGGCAACCTGCGCATCGGCGACGCCCTGACCGAGGGCGAGAACATCGCCTTCACCGGCATCCCATCGTTCGCGCCAGAGCTGCTGCAATCGGTTCGTCCGACCGATCCGATGAAGGCCAAGCATCTTGGAAAGGCGCTGTTCCAGCTCGCCGAAGAAGGCGCGGCCCGGGTGTTCAAGCGGGTGATTGGCTCTGACTGGATCGTCGGCGTGGTCGGCGCGCTGCAGTTCGAAGTGCTCGCCGATCGCATCCGGACAGAATACGAAATCCCGGTGACCTTCGAGCAGGTCAACCTGATGACCGCCCGCTGGTTGCAGGCCGAAGACCCGGCCCTGCTCAAGAAAATTGTCGAGGAAAACCGCGGCGACATCGCCGAGGACCACAACGAGATCCGGTATTTCTTGCCCGCAACGCCTGGCACCTCGACCGGGCGCAGGACGACTACAAAGGCGTGTCGTTCCTCAAGACCATCGAGCAGGTCGGGGCGTGAGCCAGCCACGCAGCGCTGACTTCGGCGGCCTGCCGGTGGAAATGGCCATCGGCGCCGCCCAGCGCCTGCATACGGCGGACAGTCTCGGGTTCTACGTCCGCCATCGGGGAGACTCTGAGCGCGGTCTCTAACCCTGTATTTCGAAGACGATGAATGCCTGCTGGTGCAAGAGCGGAACTTCGATACCGGCCGCCTCGTCTGGCGGGAACAGGCACTGCTGAAAGCCGATAGTTCTGAGTACTTTAGCCGCCAGATCGATCGTGATCCCGATGGCTGGATCATCGAATTGGACGGCGTTTCGGAAAAAATCCATTTGAGCGCTTGGGCTGAGGCGCCCCAGCCGTTACATTTTAGTGACCCCTTTGCTGCTGTTTGAGGATCGCTGAGACCATGAACCCGCCCCTGATCGCCGTGCTTGCTGTCGTTGTCGCCGTTGCCGGAGGCGCGGTTGGCTGGCTGGGGCGGGGCAGCGATTTCGGCACGCAACTGGCTGGCCCAAACGGTGCCACCGATGCCGGGTTTGTGCTGGTTTCCGCGCCGGATCAGGCGCAGCTGGTCTCGATCATGGACGCCCTCGAGGTTCCTGCAACGCCGCAGGCGGGCCTCTCTGGTGAAATAGTGGTCAACCTCAGCGCCGCGCTTTCGGCCCTGCGCGACCGCAGCGATGAGATCGCGGCCACCGCCGCCGCGCAGGCTGCAGCCCTGGAAAACGCCCGCGCCGAAGCCGAAGCGGCCCTGTCCACGCAGGCAGCCGAGCTGACCGCTGCCCACGAGGCGGCGCAAGTCGCGCTGGAGGAGGCGAACCTTGCCCTGCAGGGCGATGTCGAAGCCCGCGAGGCCGAGCTTGCTGCCGTGGCGCTGGAAATGGCGGATACGCAGCAGAAATACGACGGCACGCTGAGCCAGATCAACGCGCTGCAGCTGGAGCGGAACGCGCTGACGGCGGAGACGCAGCGGCTGTCTGAACTCTCACAGGCGAGCCTCGACCGGCTGGAAGCCATCGGCGATTCTGACACCGTGCTGCTGATCATCGAGCGCCGGCAGATCGAAGCCGCGCTGACCGATATGCGAGCCGAGCGCGATACCTTGCAGCAAACCCTGCTCGACCTGATCACCCAGATAGATTCGGCCAAGGTCGACATCGAGGACATCGAAGCCGAGCAACAAACCCGCCAGCGCCTGCTCGAAGCCCTGAGGCTGGAGGGCGAGCGACTGACCACCCGCCAGCGCGAGGCAGAAGCCGCGCTCGGCCCCGCTGAAGAGGCTGTGTTCGCGGCCCAGACCGAAACCGAGGCCCTGCGGATCGAAGCCGAGGCCCTGCAAGACGCTGTGACCAGCAGCCGCGCCGATCGCGACCGGGTGCTCGACGCCATCGCCAGCTTCGGCGCCAGTGAAGCCAGTGGACAGGTGCTGATCAACGGCGACCCGATCACCGCCGAAGCAGCGGTGGATACCCTACGCCGGACCCTCGAACGCGAGCAGCAGGCGCGCGACCAGCTGGTGGAACTGCAGACCCAGCTGGAGGCTATTTCCGCCGAACGTGAAGCCATCGACGCCAGTATCGAAGCCGCAGCAGCCGACCTCTCGGCCGTGGTTGAAGCCGAGGCCGACGCCCGCATTGCCACCGCCGAAGACCAGGTTGCTGCACTTGAAATCCGGCTGCTGGAAACCGCCTCGGAACGGGAACGCCGGCTCGAGACCCAGCTGAGCGAACTCGAAGCGACCATGGAAGCGGAGATCGCCAACGCGGTATCAGAGCGGGTGACCGAAGCGCTGGCCGCGTCGATGAACGCCGGTGAGGCTGCCCTGCTGGCGCAGGCCGATGCGCGCGCGCAGACACAGATGGACGCCGAACTGACCCGACTGACTGAAACGCTGCGCAATCAGGCTGATTTGCGGCTCGAGCAGGAGCGCATCGCCCTGACCCGTGCCTTCAACGCCAACCTTGAAGACCGCGCTGGTAAGCTGGCAACTGAACTGGCCCAGCGGCTGATCGAAAACGGTGAAATTGCAGCCACCGCCGAAGCCCGGGCCGAGGCCACGGAAAATGTTGCCGCCGCGCTGGAACTGTCGATCGACCGCAGCGCGGCCATGACCGCGATCCGTGAACGCCTGTACGAGCGCCTGCTGCAGACCGCGCAGACCGAATTTGGCTACGTGCACGGGTGATCGGCGAACGTTTGCTGCTGGAGTCAATGGCTTGTTCCCGGTCGGCTCACCGGACCTGTCCCGCGAAGGGCAGGAAGAGCTGCGCATTTTCGGGCAGCAGCTGGAACGCATCCTCGCCAGCCTCGATGACGAGGACTTCATGATCCGCGTCGATGGCCACGCCGATATCAAGCCCTATCTGTTCTCGCCCTACGGCAACTGGGATCTGTCATCCCAGCGTGCGGTGAGCGTGGTCGAGTTCCTGATCGAAAACACCGATATTCCGGCTGACCGGCTGATGGTCGCTGCCTTCGGGAGCATAAGCCGCTGGTCGAGGGTGAAGACGAGAACGCCCAGCGTCAGAACCGCCGCATCGAGTTCAAGCTGGTCCGCCGCTAGGGATCAGGATCAGGGCTGAGCAGCTGCGCCGGTGGCCTCGGCCTGTCCTTGGGCCGCTGCCAGCGCCTTTTGACCCTCGTCGGCGACAATCGGACTGAAGCCATAGGCCTGCGCCATGGTCCGGGTGTCCGCGAGCTTTTGCTCGAAGGCTGACCAATCGTCCTTCTCCTCAATCGGTTCCCACAGCGCCTCGATCTCCTCGATCACCAGCGATGTCGGTCGGTCTGCGCGGAAATAAGGGTGATCGAGCCGCTCGGGTCGGTCGACAGCAAAGCCTGCAGCCATGGCCGAGACCTCGCGCCAGTCGTCACCCTGTGGCCAGGCGCGGCCGCCAAAGGCCCGGTGCAGGGTCTCGTCAAAGCTCAGCCCCGAGGTCTTGAGTGCGGCCAGAAACGCCTGCAGGAAGCGTTGATCGGCATCGCGATCGCCGCTGGCCAGCAGCCCCAGCCGCCGGAACAGCCGGTCCTCCACCGCTTGCGCCAGCACCCGGCTGTAGTCCTGCAAGGCGGCGATCAGGGCGGATTGCTCGGTCAGCTCGACCAGCGTCCCCGCGAGCTGCTGCAGGTTCCAGAATACGGCCTCGGGCTGGCGGCCAAAGGCGTAAAGGCCGCTTTGGTCAAAGTAGGCGGCGGTGAAGTTCGGATCCAGCCGGGGCAGGAAGCGATAGGGGCCGTAGTCGAAGCTCTCGCCGGTGATGTTGATGTTGTCGGTGTTCAGCACCCCGTGCACGAAACCGGCTGCAAACCAGTCCGCGACCGTCTCTGCGCAGTTCGCCGAGACCCAGCGCAGGAACAGCGGCGCGGCAGCGGTATCGCCCTGCCCGTCTTCGGCGCCGTAGGCCACGTCGTAAATCGCCGGCGCATAGGTCTGGCAGGCGTAACGCAGCAGCTGGCGCAGGTGTTCAGGCTCCTGCAGGAAATAGGGCCGCTGGAAGGAACCGATACGCACGTGACCGTGCGACAGCCGGGTCATGACCGAGGACCGCGTGGGCGAAGGCTCGTCGTTGCGGTGCAGGGATTCGCCGGTCTCGATCAGCGCGAAGGTCTTGGATGTGTTGACCCCCAGCGCCTCCAGCCGAGTGGTGGCAAGAACCTCGCGAACCCCGCCCTTGAGCGTCAGCCGGCCGTCGCCGAAGCGACTGTAGGGGGTCTGTCCCGAACCCTTGGTGCCGAAATCGAGCAGCCTGCCGGTGCACGGCTCCCGCATCTGTGCGAACAGAAAGCCGCGCCCGTCGCCCAGATCGGGGTTGTAGTGCTGGAACTGGTGGCCGTGGTACTTCAGCGCCAGCGGCTGGGACAGCGAGCCTTCGAAGGGCTCAAACCGCCCGAAATGGGCCAGCCAGCGCTCGTCAGACAGCCCACCCAGCCCGATGCGCGCTGCCCAATCACGGTCGGCGTAGCGCAGCCGGGTCTGTGGAAAATCGGCAGCCTCCACGGGGTCGAAAAAGGCCTCACCGAGGCTCAGATGTTCGCGGGCGGGCTGAAACTGCGGTTCTGCCATCGGCACTACTGTAGTCTTGCCGTGGCGATGATCCGGTTGAACTTGGCATTCCAGACGACCAGCGATTCAAAGCGGGTGGGCAGCATATCGCGGTTCTGCAACCGCCGGGGATCGATCAGGATGTTCCGGCTGCCCGAGAAGTGGTGCAGGGTCGACAGGGTCATGAACGGCGCCTGACTGATTTCGTCCCCTGTATTGGGTGCCGGCAGGTGCGACAGCCCAACGAGATAGCCCGGACCAGCGGGCAGGTTGAGGTCGGTCAGCCGCACGAAAAAGGTCTTGTTGGGGATGTAGTACAGCTCGGCGGTGCCAACCTGCCGCTCACGCTCGTCGAATAGCGAAATCTGTCCGCGCTTGAGCTGGAAGAAGTCTGCGGCCGCAACGCCGTCGTAGGGCGCCAGATCCTGCACGATCAATTCAGGCACGTAGTCATCGAGGAACAGGGCGACTTCTTCTTCCCACGTCCGGTCGCCGCGCGGTGGGCGGGGTTCGACCGGTTCGGTCGCGCGCTGCTCTTCGAGGCGTTCGGCCTGCATCTGGGCGCTGGTCGACCAGACCGGGTTGACCACGAACACGAAACACAGCCCACCAGCGATCAGCGCCACCAGCCCCGCAAGACCGAAGGACACAAGGGTTCTCTGCCGCTGTGCGCCGCCGTGTACTGTCATCTGCTTTCGATCAGACCTCGCGTCCGAAACCAGTCTGCCCCTTTTATCAGGTGCCCCAGCTCAGCGGAAACCGCATTTTCGCCGCCAACCGCTTGTCGTGGCCATAGACGTCCTCTTCCCAGTGCAGACGGTTGGCACCATCGACCCAGACGGTAAGGTAGGAAATAGACACCGGTAAGGCGCGGCTGAGGCGCTTGGTCTTGGGTGTCCCCAGCGCCATGTTCGCCTTCACCTGTTCCATCGACATGGCGATAGGCTGGCCACCCATGATCCAGTGCGCCAGCCAGCTGGCATCCTCGACCCGGACACAGCCTGAGGAGAACAACCGCTTGGGCTTGTCGAACAGGCTGTGGGCGTTGGTATCATGCAGGTAGATCGCGCGGTTGTTGGTCAGCGAGAAACGCACCCCGCCCAGTGCGTTCGCAGCGCCCGAGGGCTGGCGTACCGTCACCTTGTCGAGGTCCACCGCCGTCCAGTCGATCGAGGCCGAGGTGGTTCGTTCGCCGTCGAGATAGACCTGCCAGCCCTTCTGGTCGAAGTAGGCGGGGTCGGCCTGCGCCTGGTTGAGGTAGTCTTCTTGAACAATCGAGCGCGTCGGGGTCCAGTCGGGGCTGAATTTCAGCGAAACAATCTGGTCCTGCATGACCGGGGTCTTGCGGCTCGAGCGGCCAACGACGACGGACATGGAGCGCACCAGCGCACCGTCTTCGAAGACCTTCGAGGGTCTGACTGGGGATGTTGACGCGCAGGTCGCGCGGGGCGCCGAAGGGTTCATGGTCCCAGCGCAGGCGCTCCATATTCACCGCCAGCTGCTTCTTACGGGCGTTGGAGACCGGTCCCACCGCACCACCCAGAACGTCGCGCAGGCCGCGATAGCTGCGCCCCTGCGGCGGCAGGCTGGCGAGGAAAACGCCGAAGTCAGCCCGCTCGATGCCTTCACGCAGCAAATCCGGGCCTATGTTGCGGGCCTTGGGGTTATAGCGTCCCTGACGGACATCGGCGGCATAGGCCATCAGCCCGGCGGTCAGCCAGACATCGCTCTGCTGCGGGTTGCTGCCCGCCAGCGATGCGCGGCGCAGCATGACCCCGGGCAGGTAGTCTTCGGCGCGCAGGCCCTCGGCCTCGGCGTTCTTGAGCGTCTGGAAGGTCAGCTCGCCCGCCCGGGTCCAGTTACCGTTGCGGTAGAAGGTCGTGTAGAACTGCTGCTCGTTGTAAAAGTCGCGCAAATCGGCGGTACTGACGTCCGCCGGGGTCTTCATCTGGCTGATAAAACTGGGATTCAGCTTGAGCCCGAAGGTCATGTACACGGCGCTCGTGCGCGCATTTCGATTGTGCATCCCGGGGCGAAAACCGGGGTCGGGCACACAGCCCGCCAATACCAGCAATAACGCAAGAATACCGGCTAAGCCGGCCCACTGCGGCAACTTAAATCCACGAGCAAACATGCTCATCCCCATGAAAACAGGTTCGAGGTTTAACGGGGATCATCAAAATTATCCCCACCCATATGTGGATAAATACTCGATTATCGCGTCAGATGTAAGCTAACACTTTCAATAATCACGAATTTGTTGACGGCGAGGCTCGGTTTTAGCGGCCGTAAAACAAGTCTGGGGTCAGTTCCAAGTCCGGAACCGCCCAATGGATGGTGCAGCGGCTTTCGTAGAGTTCGGCGCCGCCGATCTCGATCTGACCGCCCGATCCGGTCTTCTTGTAGGTCTTGGTCGAAGGCCGTCCGCAGACCGTGCAGACCCCGCGCAGCTTGTGCACTTCGTCGGCCTTGGCCGCCATGTGGGCGATGATGGGAAAGGGCTTGCCCTGCCAGTCCATATCGAGGCCGGAGCAAACCACGTCAATCCCAGCGGCGAGCAGGTCTTCGACGATCTGCAGGATGTCTCCACGGAAATTCGGGCTTTCAAAGAACTGGACCTCGTCGAAGAACACCACGTCGATGCTCTCCTCGATCATCTCTTGGGTGCGCTCGTCCCAGTCGACAACAGCCTCGGCGTCGGCGGCAAGCCCTTCGTGGCTGACGATCTGCAGCCGCGCGTAGCGTTGGTCGAAGGCGGGCTTGAACACGCGGATCGACTGCCCTCGCCCGTTCTTGGCCCAGAGAATGCGCTTGAGCGTTTCGGTGGTCTTGCCCGCGAACATCGGACCGCAGACGACCGACAGGTGGCCGTAGGGCGGCTTTGGCTGCCGTTCACCGCCTTCGACCAGTGAAACGGTCTGGGTCGGCTGCTGCCCGGCTTCGGGGGCGGATTGAACGGGCTTGTCTTTGGTCACAGTCATGGTTTCAATCGTTCAGAATATTCAGGGCGGCCTGGTGCAGCGCGGGCGTCGCCGCCGCCAGCACGGTGCCGTCGCTTTCAAGGGTCAGCGGCTCTCCGGCCCAGTCGGTGACCCGGCCGCCGGCGCCTTCGATCACCGGGATCAGCGCCATGAAGTCCCAAGGGTTCATGCTCGCCTCGGCGACCACGACCACGGTCCCCAGCGCCACCAGCCCGTAGGCGTAGGCATCGGCGCCGTAGCGCAGATCACCGCAGGCGGCTCTCAGCACGTCGAAACGCTCGAACTCGTCTGGAGAAAACATGTCCGGTGCGGTGGCGGACAGCACACAGGTCTCCAGCACCGGTTCGGCACGCGCGCCCAGCGGCTGACCGCGGAACGTCGTCCGCGTTGCGCCCAGCGTCTGCCCCAGCCACCACTCGCCGGTTGCCGGTGCACAGATACCGCCAAAAGCCGGCTTGCTTTGGTGCATCAGGGCAAACAGATTGGTGAACAGCGGGAAACCACCGATGAAGGCGCGGGTGCCGTCGATGGGGTCGAGCACCCAGACAAAATCGCGGTCAGCGCCGATGGTGTCGCCTTCCTCCCCCACGATCCCGTGGTCGGGAAAGGTCTCAGCGATCATCTCCCGCCAGCGCAGTTCAATCGCCTTGTCGGCGCGGGTCACCGGAGAAACGTCCGCCTTGTGCTCGACGGCCAGATCGGCAGCGCGGAAGTACCGGTCCACCACCGGCACGGCTTCGGCCCGAAGTCGCTCGGCAAAGTCCCAAATCTCGTCCGGCAACATCACCACCGACTTCCAGCGCCCTTCCCCAAGTGCGAACCATGCCCTTAAGTGGACTCGACCCGCCCGAGGAGTCCAGCAAATAAACGCGCATAATGCGCGTGCGCAGCACCCATTGTCTTTTTGCCGCTACACTTCATTTATGCGAAGGTAAGCCATCGCCAAAAGCACGAAATCATCGATCTATGCTCGCTGTCATCTCACCCGCCAAGTCGCTCAATCTTGACCCCAGCCCCGCCTCGGTCCCCGCGACCACCGGAGCCTGTTTTCCAGAAGCAGGCGAAGAAGCTGGCCGGGCTGGCGCGCAAGCTCGACGCCGATGGTCTGGCGTCCCTGATGCAGCTCTCTGATGACCTGGCGACCCTCAACCGCGACCGCTTCAAGCGGTTCGGCAAGCAGGATCCGAAGGCAGCCCTGCTGCTGTTCGCGGGTGATGTCTATCGCGGGCTGGACGCGCAGAGCCTGACCGAAGCCGACCTGCTGGAGGCCAACGACCGCCTGCGCGTGCTCTCCGGGCTATACGGCCTGCTGCGGCCGCTGGACGCGATCGAGCCCTACCGTCTGGAGATGGGCACGCGGCTGAAAAATGATGCAGGCTCCAGCCTCTACGCCTTCTGGGAAGACCAAATCGCCAAGCGCCTGCTTGAGGATCTTGAGGCCAGCCCGGGCGCGCCGGTGCTGATCAACCTCGCATCAAACGAGTACTGGAAGGCAGCCGACCGCAAGGCCTTCACCGCCCCGGTGATCACCATCGGTTTCCGGGAATATCGTGGCGGCAAGCCGACGCTGATCAGCTTTTCCGCCAAGTTGGCGCGGGGGATGATGGCGCGGTTTATGATCGACGGCCGCGTGGAGCGCCCGGACGACCTGAAGGCTTTTGCCCTCGACGGCTATCGCTTCGATCCGGACCTTTCGAGCCCCGAGGACCTCGATCTGAGCGTCCCGGGCGGTCGTTGGACCTGGGTTTTCTCTCGCCCCGATCCTCGCGAGGTTTTTTGAAGCCAGGCCCCCGGTCGGCCCCGCCACACTGCGGCGCGCAGGCCGCCGTTCCCGCAAATCCTGACCCGCACCACGCCCGGCCCGGGCGCGAACGAGATCGTCGTCGTCCTGCCGCGGCTCGCGGTGCTCTTCGGCGATCAGGCTCGGGATGGCGCGTGACGGGAGGGTCCGTCCCAGCAGCTTCTCGATCTTTTCCAGCCGCCGCTTGTCGGCGTCGCTGACCAGCGCCCAGGCCCAGCCGGGCTTGCCCGCCCGTCCGACCCGGCCAATGCGGTGCACGTAGTCTTCGGCGTGGATCGGCAGGTTGAGCATGATCACATCCCGCAGGCCGGGGATATCCATGCCCCGCGCCGCCACGTCCGTGGCGACCAGCAGCTGCGCCTTGCGCCGGCGGAAGATATTGACGGAGGCCGAGCGCTCAGCCGTGGTCATGCCACCGTGGGCGGGCACGGCGACGTGCCCCTGCACCGTGACGTGCTCGATCAGCTCCTCGACGGCCTTCTGCGTGGTCACGAACACCAGCGCCTGGCGCATGTTGCTCTTGGTCAGCATCAGGTCGAGCACCTCGAGCTTGTGCTCGTGGCTGTCGCAGAACACCAGATTGTGCTGGATGGTTTCCGGGATGGTATCGGGCTCGGCCAGACCGATGTTGACCGGATCCTGCAGGATCGACTGCGCCAGTTCGCGCAGACCCTTGGTCAGCGTCGCGGTGTAGAGCGCGGTCTGGCGCTTGGTGCCGCACGCGCGGGCAATGCGCTGGATCTGCGGGCGGAACCCGACATCGAGCATGCGGTCGGCTTCATCGATGATCAGTGTTTCCAGCCGGAACATGGCCATTCGGTCGGCCTCGAGGTGGTCGATCAGCCGCCCGGGGTGGCGATGACCAGATCCAGCGGCTGCCGAAGTGCCTTGACCTGAGCGGGGAAGGGCTCGCCGCCAAGCATGCGCACGGCCTTCATCTTTTTGCCTGCGAATACGTCGCGCGCGACGTTCCACAGCTGCTCACCCAGCTCCCGCGTGGGTGAAAGAATGATGGCGCGTGGGCCGGGGCCAGAGCCCTTGGACGGCTGGGACAGGCGGGTCAGCAAAGGCAGCAGAAAAGCCAGCGTCTTCCCCGTGCCCGTGGGCGCGGTGGCGCAGACATCCCGGCCGCTGACAAAGGGGCCGATAGCCTCCTGCTGCACGTCGGTCGGCGCCTCCAGCTCCAGCCGGGAGACGGCATTGAGCGCGCGCAGGTCCAGCCCCAGCGCTTCGAACTGGGTGGTCACGTCGGGTGAATTCTGGCTCGTATCGTCGGTCATGGGCGCACCATAGCCTGCTCGCGGGGTGGAAACCGCCGGAAAATCAACGCACTTGCCCCGCGTGCAGCGCGCAGGTTCGCCTGCCGTGGCTGATCAGCCGTTCGGCGGCGCCATCCCGCACAGGGCCTCGACCACGGACAGGGAGCCCTCCAGACCCGCTTGTGACACGGGAACAAAGGGTCGCTGGCCGCGCACTTCAAAGGCCTCGATCACCGCCTGTCCCGGCCCCAGCAGCCAGCGGGCAAAGCCCTCGCCCCCGCCGTCAACGTTATCGCCATCGAAACCGAGCAACACCCCGTAAACGTTGCGCAGGCTCTCGCCCCGGCAGCCCTTGGGCACCAGGTTGCCCTTGTTGTCGAAGGCGATCCATGTTGCCGCGTCCGCCAAAACAAATGCGTCGAGGCTGGCCGCAATGTTCAGGGTTGCCCCCTGCCCAGAGCCGGATTTGCGGTACCACCTGCGCGCTGCGGGGCGTCAACATCGATCCCGGCAGCGGCCCAGATGCGCAGCTCGGCGCGGTGGGTACCGCTGTTGTCGCCGCGCGAGACGAAGGGCATCTCTCCTGCCGCGATGGCGCGGAAAAGGTCGATCACGTCCATGGGCACCTCTGCCTGCGACGGGCCGAGGATGATGTAGTCGTTGCGCATGACGTCGAAGCGTTCAGCCGCACCGCCAGCGTCGAGCAGCGCCTGCTCGCTGTCGGTATCGTGGACCAGCGCGCCACTGACGTCCTGCGCTTCGAGCAGCTTGAGCACCCGCCCGGTGCCACCGACGATGAACTGCAGCTGGTCGCCGGTATCGCGGCGGAAACCCGCTTCCAGTGCCGCCAGCAGGCCGCTTTCGCGCACCGCCGTGGTCCCGCCGATACGAATGGTGTCTGCAGCGGCCATCGCCAGACTGCACAACAGCGCCGTCAGGGCGGACACCAGCCCCAGCGCACAGGTTCGGATAGGCCCCAACATCATTTCCTCTCAAGATCCTCAGCGGGTACGGCAGCAGCAACCAGCCGCGCCGCCAGATTGACCGCGAAGGCGAGCACCAGCAGCACCATGCCGAAGGCCAAGGCCTGCGCCAGCTTGCCCTGCTCGACCTCCAGCTTGATCACGGTGGTCAGCACGCGGGTGGCGAATTCCAAATTGCCGCCAACGATGATGGCCGCGCCAACTTCCGATATGGCCCGGCCGAAGACCGTCAGCCCAACCACGATCAGCGGCCCCGGCGCCATCCGCACCAGTGCCCGCAGGCGGGTGGCAAAGTTCGCACCATCGAGTTGATACAGGTCGCCGAAGCGGCGCCACAGGTCGCTGACCCGTGAGGTGACCAGCGCCAGCGCCAGCGGCAGTACCAGAATGAACTGAGCAATCAGAATAGCCCACGAGGTGAACAGCAACCGCAGCTCGCCCAGGAGCCCCTGACGCGAGAGCAGCAGATAGACCAGCAGACCGACAACCACGGCCGGAATGGCCTGAAAGCTGCTGATAACCGTGTTGATCATCCAGCGCCCCGGAACGACCGGGTGCCCAGCACCACCCCCAGCGGGATCGCTGCCGCCATGGCCAGCACCGCAGCGAGCGTGGAAACCCAGAGTGAGCGGAAAATCACATCCCACAGCGCCGGGTCACCGGTCGCCAGCAGCCCAAGCGCATCCCCGAAGGCGGCGATCATGACAGGGCCTTCAGCACGTCGGTCAGGGCAGCAACATCATCCGACGTGGTGTTCCACCCGGTCGAAAAGCGCAGCGCCGATTGCGCCTGCTCACGCGCGTAGCCCATCGCGCTGAGCACGTGGCTGGCCGTGACCTTGCCCGAGGAGCAAGCCGAGCCGGAGGACAGCGCCACGCCCTTGAGGTCGAATTTCATCACCATCCGTTCGGCGGTTGCATCGGGCCATATCGCGCAGGTGATGGTCGATACCCGGCGGGTTGTATCGGCGACGATTTCCACTCCGGGCACAGCCTCGCGCAGCGCCTGCTCCAGCTGGCGTTGCAGCGCGCTGTGGTCGATAGGGCTGGCCAGCGCCAACTCGGCGGCGAGCCCCAGCCCGGCGATCCCGGCAACATTCTCGGTGCCTGCGCGGCGGCGGCGTTCCTGCCCCCCACCCTGCAGCAGCGGTGCTGGGTCCATGCCCGGGCGCAGCACCAGCGCGCCAACGCCCTGCGGCCCGCCGAATTTGTGTCCGCTGAGGCTCAGATAATCCACGCCCAGCGGCCCCATGGCCAGCGGCAGCTTTCCCGCGGCCTGCACGGCGTCGGTGTGCACGCTCCAGCCTGCGGCCTTGGCCATCCGCGCGACCTCGGGCACGGGCTGCTCGGCCCCGGTCTCGTTGTTGACGAGCATGAGCGAAATCAGCCCAGGCTCTCCGGTGTTCAGCCGTTTTTCGAGTGCCGCCATATCCGGCAGCCCTTCGGCAGTCACGGCAAAGGTCTCCAACCCGGGGACGCCATTGAGCACGGAATCGTGCTCGATGGCTGAAACCAGCACCGGTTGGTGAGCATGGGCGCGGAGAACCTGATTATTCGCCTCGGTGCCGCCGCTGGTGAAGATCACTTCCTGCGGGCGGGAACCGATCAGCCCGGCAACCCGCTCGCGGGCCTTCTCCACCACAGCACGCGCGCTGCGGCCGTGACCGTGCACGGAGGAGGCATTGCCAACCCCGGCCATGGTCTCGGTCATCAGGGCGATAACGTCAGGACGGATCGCCGAGGTGGCCGCGTGGTCGAAATAGAGCGACAGGGTCAGTCACCGGCGCGCTTAGCGGGCCTTGGCGCCGGGTCACTCCCCGCAGGCACGGGCGCCGGCGCACTTTCTTCGGTCGACTGCAGGCTGAACTCGATGGCGTTCAACCGCGCCTTCAGCATGGCGATCTGGTCACGCAACGCCTCGTTGTCGGCCTTGACCGGGTCGGAGACATCGAGCGGGGTACCGTAGGCCACAAAGCGGTCGATCGCCCCTTGCTCGGCGCGGCTGAGCTGCACTGGCTTGGCGGGGATGCCGACCATGGTGGTGCGCGGCTCAACATCGCGGGTGACGACAGCGTTGGCGCCGACGCGGGCGCACTCACCCACGATGACAGGCCCGAGGATCTGCGCCCCGGAACCGACAATCACACGGTCCTTTAGCGTCGGATGGCGCTTGACGTTGCGCTGCTCGTCTGAGTCGATCGACGGCGAGACACCGCCCAGCGTCACCCCGTGGTAAAGCGTGACGTCATCGCCGATTTCGGCCATCTCACCGATGACGACACCCATGCCGTGGTCGATGAAAAAGCGTTCGCCGATGGTCGCCCCCGGGTGGATTTCGATACCCGTGCCCCAGCGCGCCATCTGCATGATCCAGCGCGCGAGCACGCGCAGGCGCCGCTTCCACAGCCAGTGCGCCACGCGGTGGTAGCGCATGACCCAGAACGAGGGATAGGCAACCACGACTTCGAGCCAACCCCTCACGGCGGGATCGCGCTCGACAATGCCCTGAATTTCCTCGCGGATAGACTTGAACATGCTGGTCGCCTTTAGTTTGTCCTTAGGCTCTATTTAAGCTTGGGGCTGTGCTGCTCCAACCCTCATGTGGTTGGGATCAGCCCTTTGTGAAATATGGGTCAGAGCTTGTGTATTTCGTTAAATGCAGACCGCAGGCTATCACGAAACCATCGATTAGACTAAACTTCCGGCCAAGATACGGGTGCACTGGCCCGCGAGAGGCCCTGCGCCGACCCAAACCCCGAGCTGCTGCGCAACCATGACACAGACGACCCGCTGGATAGACAAGGAAGGCAAGCCGCTGTCCTGCAAGGACAAGCTGGCGACGCTGGACGATAACCTTGAGGAGCTGCTCGAGGTCGCGCTCGACGCGCTCGAAGACGCCGCCGTCATGGGTGCGGACGTGGACGCGACCCGGCGGGCCTTTGTCAGCGGAATCAAGGCGCTGCAGCCCCGCTTTGCCGCCGCTGCCTCGGGTGCCGCTGACCCCGGTGGAGACCGAGAGCTGATGCGCTTACGAACCTTGGCCCGCTGGCTGGTCTCGGCGTTGATGACGCTCGTGGTGGGCGCGGCTGCGCTGGCGCAGGATGCTGAGCCAACCGCTGATCCGGGCACCGCAGACGGGGAAGCCACCGAAATCAACCCTGAAGACGCGCTGGGGACCTCGCACGCACCCCTGCCGGTGAGGGCGAGCCGCTCTTCGGCTCCTTCATCGGGGTCGTGCGGGTGCTGGGGCGCAATCGATTGGAGCGCAGGCCGCGAACGTTGAAGGTGATTTTGATGCTGGCGCTCTGACCGGGATTCAGGCGGATGATCCCGACGCCTACGCGATCGCTGAACTGCGGCTGCTCGACAAGATCACAGCCCGGATGTCGACGCAGGATGTGGCAATCGACGAGACCATCTCGCTGGGCAGTCTGCAGATCACGCCGCGCAAATGCCTGAAGAACCCGCCAACGGAAACCCCGGAAAGCGCGGCTTTCCTGTCGATCTACGAAGTACCGGCGGAAAAGGAACCTGAGCCCGTGTTCCAGGGCTGGATGTTTGCCTCGTCGCCCGCGCTCAACGCCATGGAACACCCGGTGTTCGACGTCTGGCTTCTCGACTGCAAGAACTGAGACCGCTCGCGTTCGGTCAGGGTCTCGGGGAAGGCTGCGGTCACGGCCGTCGCCTTGTCCAGCAGCTTGCGGAAGGCAACCCGGTGCAGAGAAATGGCACCGAACTGCTCCAGATGGCGGTTCATGAACTGACAGTCGAGCAGCCGGAATCCACCAATTTTCAGCCGCGCAACCAGCTCGACCAGCGCAATTTTTGAGGCATCGCGCTCAAGGCTGAACATGGACTCGCCGAAAAAGGCACCCTCGACCGCGACACCATACAACCCGCCGACGAGGCGATCGCCCTGCCAGCACTCAACCGTGTGCAGATGGCCCATATCGAAGAGGTTGAGGTACATTTCGACGATGGGTTCGCTGATCCACGTGTCCTCACGGCCGAGCTTATCGGCGGCACAGAGGCGGATCCCCTCTTCGACGGCCGTGTTGCAGCGCACCTCGTAAGGGCCCTTGGCCACCGTCCGCTTGAGCCGGCGCGGGATGTGGAAATCATCGAGCGGCAGGATCCCGCGCTCGATCGGATCGACCCAATGCACGTTGCTGTCGTCGCGGTCGTCTGACATCGGGAACAGACCGATGGTGTAGGCTTGGATCGCCAGCTCCGGGTGGATGACCGGTGCACCGAAGACGTCTTCAGGCAATTGATCTGCAGCTAACATGTTTTCCCCAACTTCGTTCTTTTCGTGCCCTCTAAGCGGGACACTTTTTGTTTGCTTAAGGCGCTCTGCAGACAGGCCCACTTGTGTTCCGGGGCCTGCTTTATCGCGCCAACCTATTTTCCAGCACCGGCTGCTGCTTCACGCTCTTCCAGCGCTTGTTCCAGCCAGTGAATGGTGATGTCTCCACTCCGAAACGCCTCCTGGCGCAGAATGAAGTCATGGAGTTCGAGATTGGTGGTGATCCCGTCGATGTGGGTCTCCATCAGGGCGCGGAGACAGCGCTTGATCGCCGACTCCCGATCTCGGGCCCTTACAATGATTTTGCCCGCCAGACTGTCGTAGTGCGGCGGCATGCGGTAACCGGCGAACATGTGACTGTCGACCCGGACACCGACCCCGCCCGGCGGGTGGTAGGCGGTGACCAGCCCGGGGCTGGGCATGAAGTTGAACGGGTGCTCGGCGTTGACGCGCAGCTCGAAGGCATGGCCGTCGAACTTGACGTCTTCCTGCCGCACTGACAGCTTCTCGCCCGCTGCGACCCGGATCTGATGCTCCACGAGGTCGAGGCCGGTGATCATCTCCGTCACCGGGTGCTCAACCTGCAGCCGGGTGTTCATTTCGATGAAGTAGAACTCGCCGTCCTGATACAGGTATTCGACCGTTCCGACCGAGCGGTATCCGAGGAATTTGACCGCATCGGCGGTGCGCTGCCCGATCTCCGCGCGCAGCTTGTCCGACAGCGCAGGCGAAGGGGCTTCCTCGACCACTTTCTGGTGGCGGCGCTGCACCGAGCAGTCGCGCTCACCGAGGTGGATGACGTTGCCGTGGGCGTCGGCGAGGATCTGGATTTCGATGTGGCGCGGGTTATCGAGGTACTTCTCGATGTAAACCACGGGGTCGCCAAAAGCGGCCTTGGCCTCCCGGGACGCGGTGGACAGCGCGCTTTCCAGCTCCTCATCCGAGCGCGCGACCTTCATCCCGCGGCCGCCGCCTCCCGAAGCTGCTTTGATCAGCACCGGATAACCAATGTCGCGGGCCAGTTTGCGCGCTTCGTCAACGTCGGAGATGGCACCATCGGAACCGGGAACCACCGGCAGCCCGGCTTCGATCGCTGCCTGCTTGGCCGCGATCTTGTCCCCCATCAGCCCGAGGTGCCTGGGGCTGGGCCCGACGAAGATCAGGTCGTGGGCTTCGACCATCTCCGCGAATTCCTGATTTTCGGCCAGAAAGCCGACACCGGGGTGGATGGCATCAGCACCGGTGAGTTCGGCGACCGACATGATGGCACGCTTATCGAGGTAGGAATCCTTCGATGGTGGCGGGCCGATGCAAACCGCCTCGTCCGCCAGACGGGCGTGCATGGAATCCGCGTCAGCAGTCGAATGCACCGCGACGGTCGCAATCCCCATCTCGCGCGCAGCCCGGATCAGGCGCAGCGCGATCTCACCCCGGTTTGCGATGACGATTTTGTTGATCTTTACCATCAGTCGGAGACCACCTACGCCAATTCGATAAGGGGTTGGCCGAATTCAACCGGCTCACCATCGGCAACGAGAACGCGGCGGACGATGCCCGACTGGGTGCTGGGCAGGTGGTTCATGACCTTCATCGCCTCGATGATCATCAGGGTGTCCCCTTCCTTGATCTCATCGCCGACATTCACGAAGTTGCCAGCGCCCGGTTCGGGGGCGAGGTAGACGGTACCAACCATGGGCGAATCAATGGTCTTCACGCTGCTGGCGGGCTCGGCCGCCGGCGTAGCGGCAGGCGCTGGCGCCGGGGCTGCAGCAGGCATAGGCGCGGCGGTTGGCGCCGCCATGGGTGCCATCATCGGCGCGGCAGCTGGCGCTGCGGCGACGACCGGTGCTTGGGTCGCACGGGAAAGGCGCAGGCTGCGCTCACCGTCGACGTATTCGATTTCACTCAGTCCGGCGTTGCCCATGGTCTCGGCCAGCTTCTTCAGCAGATTGGCGGAAACATCGAAGTTGGCGTTGGGCTTTTCGGTCTTGCTCGGCATTGTGGGACTTTCTCAATTCTTTCGTGGCGCGGTCTAATCTTGGTTCGAACGGGACAGGTGGTAGTTCAGAGCCTGCAGGCCCAGCACGTATCCGTGACTGCCCAGCCCGACAATGACCCCCAAGGCCGCCTTTGAAATGAAGGAAGTGTGGCGAAATTCTTCACGCTGATAGACGTTGGTCAGATGGATCTCAATCGTCGGCAAGTCCACTGACCTCAGCGCATCCAGCAGCGCCACGGACGTATGCGTGTAGGCACCGGCATTGATCACGATTCCAGAGGCCTCATCGCGGGCCGCCTGAATACGATCAATCATCGCGCCTTCGCTGTTAGACTGGAAGCAATCGACTTCGAGGCCGAGCGATTTGCCCGCCTCGACACAGAGGGTCTCAATATCCGCCAGCGTCTCCGTTCCGTAGAGTTGCGGCTCTCTCAAACCCAGCATGTTTAGGTTAGGACCATTGATAACCAGTATCTGTGTCACGTCGCTTCGCACCCCATAAACCACACGCCTTGGTTGTAATTTGTCTGAGCCCCGCGGGCGGCAGGAACGGCGTTTGGTGGCAGCCCTCGGCCAGACCTCCGTGCCTTCAGGGCATCTTCAGATCAGACCGTAGCTAAAGACCTACACCGATTGCGGGGGGCGTCGCTGGGTATTGATGTGACAAATGTGGATAGAGACGGCCTGAGGCCATCAAATTTGGGACAGAAAATCAGGTCGCATAATTGTCCGCGAAAAACCCTTGTTTCACAAAACCGCAATATTTCGCGACGTCTAAATTGCGGCCACGATGTGGCACCATGCGCGAAAAGACTTGGCCTTCTCTGTAGAAATCAGGAGCCTTGACGGAGTCGTTCAATGGCCAGTTTCAGGTCTTCCACAGGCACAGCCCCGGGAAACAGCTCGATTTCGCTCAGAGACCCGTCGACATTATAGCGACCCACGATGAAAGCCGGCGTCCCGCCGATCTCCATCGCCTGCATCGCGCCGTAGTTTTGGGAAAGCGTTCCCATTATCTCGTAGGTTTCCATCTTCTCGGAAATGGCGTCCTTTTCGATATCCTGCTCACCGGCGTATCCGATCACCGCGTCGCCCGTCGCACGCCCCGTTCCGCCCATGATGGCGAAGTGCAGTTCCTCGTAATCTGCCCCAAGCGCATAGGCGGCGACAGAAGCCTGTGAGGCCTCCAGCGACTCTTCGCTCAGGATGGGGGCTTCGACCATGATCACACGCAAGTCCGGATCATCTTCGATCAGACCGCGCAGGGACCCGGCCGCCCGGCGGCAGTAGCCGCAGTTGTAGTCAAAGAACTCGATCAAGTGCGATCTCGCCTTCTGGGTTGCCCAGCACCGGCGTGTTTGGATCCCGCAGCACCGACGCCAGTGCGGCGTTGGATCGACGCTCCTGCAGGATGGCTGCTGCCTCTTCAATGATCTCCGGATAGGCCAGGATCGCAGCGAGGGCTTCGGCCCGGATCCGCTGCAACTCGACGTCGGAAAAATCAGCCGATGCGCCGCTCGTCGCCGACTGTGCCTGCGCGCCAGTCGCGGTCAGCGTAAAGGCAAACAGGGTCATGAGGGCGAGGAAAAACGGGCGAACCATGGGCTGGGCTCCGGCGAGAGAACGAAGAGGGTTTATGTTCCATCTATGAGACAGGGCGTCCAGTAGCGTTTTTGTGACCGAGTGGATAAGCTGTCGCAGTTTCCGGCAGTCGCTGGCACTGTCCGACTTAGAAGGATCACCGACCATGGGCCTCAAGATCGCTGACCGAAGCGCCGTGGACGCTTTTCGGGTCATGGACGTGATGCGCGCCGCCCAGAGTGCGGGCAGGCAGGCCGCGCCGTCTATCATCTTGAGGTGGGGCAGCCGGGCACGGCGGCCCCCCGCGCCGCCCGCGACGCGGTCAAACAGGCGCTCGACAATCACACGCTGGGCTACACCATGGCGCTGGGGACGGACGAGCTTCGGGCCGGCATCTCGGCGCTTTACCAAAAATGGTATGGCGTGGATGTCCCCGCCGCCCGCATTACCGTGACGCAAGGCGCTTCAGG
This sequence comes from Rhodospirillaceae bacterium, assembly GCA_038141425.1. Lineage (GTDB taxonomy): Bacteria > Pseudomonadota > Alphaproteobacteria > UBA7985 > UBA7985 > UBA7985. Next base: position 404,694 of record JAYQIC010000001.1, read on the forward strand.
CGGCTTTGCCCTCGCCTTTCTCACCGCCTTTGACGCGGGGGACCGGGTTGCTCTTGCGACGCCGGGTTACCCCTGCTACCGCAACATTCTTTCGGCGCTCGACCTGGAAGCCGTCGAGATTCTGACCGGGCCGGATACCCACTATCAGCCGACCGTGGCGGCGCTGGAAGCGCTCGACGGGCCGATCGACGGCCTGATCCTCGCCTCGCCTTCGAACCCGACCGGCTCCATGCTATCGCCCGAGGATTTCGGCGCGATCAACGATTGGTGTCAGAGCAACGGCGTCCGGCTGATTTCAGACGAAATCTATCACGGCCTGACCTACGGCACGCCGGAGACCACGGCCGCCGCGATCAACGACGACGCCTTCGTCATCAACTCGTTCTCGAAGTACTTTTCGATGACCGGGTGGCGTGTGGGCTGGATGGTGCTCCCGGAGAACATGATCCGCAGCCTCGAACGCCTGCAAGGGAACATGACCATCTGCTCCCCTGCTGTCAGCCAGGTGGCCGCGCTGGGCGCGCTCAGCGCCACCGAAGAACTGGAGGCGCTCAAGGCCGGTTATCGGCGCAACCGAACGGTCCTGCGCGATGCCCTGACCGAGGGCGGGATTTCGGAGATTTCCGCGCCTGATGGCGCTTTCTATTTCTACGCCAAAGTTGATCAACTGACCGACGATGCGGTCGAGCTGTGCCGCCGTATACTCGATGAAACCGGGATTGCCATCACGCCGGGCGCTGATTTTGACACCCAGCGGGGCCATCACTTCATGCGCCTTAGCTACTGCAACGACGAGGCATCGGTGCAGACCGCCGCCAGCCTGCTTGCGCCCTGGCTCCAGCAACAGCCACGCTTGCGCTGAAGCTGGTCGCGCAGCCACGTTCGCCTAGGTCAGGCCCTCGTACCAGTCCGCCAGTGGTTCGTAGTAGGCTGGCTGCATGCCGGCTTCCGAGCGCGCGGGCTTGTTGAAGGGGCGTTTGACCTGCCCCGCAAAGAAGGTCCGCACCAGTTCGTGCCACGTGCTTTCACGATCAAGCCCGCGCTCGTCCGCAACGTGTTCGAACCAGCGCCGACCGACCGCAACGTGCCCAATTTCGTCCTCGTAGATCACGTCCAGCGCGGCAACGGTCTCAAGATCCCCCAGCGCCGTGAACTTCTCGATCATCATCGGGGTGACATCCAGCCCCGCGCCTCCAGCACCATCGGCACCACAGCCAGCCGGGCCAGCAGGTCGTCTTTGGTCGCGATGGCACTCTCCCACAGGCCGTTGTGGGCGGGCAGATCGCCGTAAGCGCCATCGAGGGCTACCAGCCGGTCGTTGAGCAACAGGAAGTGCTTGGCCTCGTCGTCGGCGACCCCGATCCACTGCCGGTAGAAGTCGTCGGGCATGGGTTCAGCCCAGTAACGGGCGGCCACGTCCAGCGCCAGATTGACGGCGTTCAGCTCAATGTGCGCGATGGCGTGGAGCAGCGCCCGACGCCCTTCTGGTGCCGCCGTGATCTTCCGCTTGGGCACGTCCTTGGGCGGCACCAGCGCCGGTCGGTCCAGCCGCCCCGGCCGGTCGCTCAACCCCCGATCACGCCGGTCCGCGACCGCGGGCACCGGCGCGCCTTCGGCCCGCCAAGCGGCAACCCATGCGCGGGGTTTTCGACATTTTTCAATGGGTTCAGCGACGGCGAGGCTCGCCCCCGCCTGCTCAAACAAGTCCATCTGTGGTCTCCGGCATCGCACCGACCCCAATCCGCCCGGGTTCAGGGGTCAGGGGTCGGGGGACAGGCAGAAAAGAGACCTAGCCCAGGTCTTGCGCAGCCGAAAGCACGGCTTCGACGTGGCCCGGTACTTTGACCTTGCGCCAGGCGCTAGCAATCCGGCCTTCACGATTGATCAGGAAGCTCGAACGCTCGATGCCCATGTAGGTTTTGCCGTACATGGATTTCTCTTTCCAGACGCCGTAGGCCTCGCAGGTTTCCTGTTCAAAGTCGGAGGCAAGCTGGTAGGTCAGCTCTTCCTTCTCCACGAATTTATCGAGGCGTTTGACCTCGTCTTTCGACAGTCCGATGACCACGGTATCGGCCGCGCTGAAATCGCTCTGGGTGTCGCGGAAGCCGCAAGCCTCTTTGGTGCAACCCGAGGTCATGGCCTTGGGGTAAAAGAACAGCACAACCTTCTTGCCGCGCAGGCCACTCAGCTTTACCGAAGCGCCGCCGTTGGTAGGAAGGTCAAAATCAGGCGCTATATCGCCGACATCCACAGTCATGAAGTCCCTCATTTTTTCGAAAAAATTGCCGTGTACCCCCCTGAAATTGGAGCGGGATGGAACGCGGTCAACGCTGCTTGAACAGCCTTTGCCCCGCTATGGCCTTAAGCAGCGTGGCAAAATCACCAAAGATACCGAATCGGGGCTACTATTTCTGCGGAAATTCAGGTACTTAAAGGGCAATGATTTGGCTTGTAAGACTGATGACCTTTGTCCTGTTCCTGACGATTTCAGGCGCAGTGGGTCTTGCATTCCTGTTTGAACGCGCCTCGCGCGGGCCTCTTGATGCCCAGTTCCTGACCCCTTGGATCGAACGTAACGCCTCAGCGCAGCTTGCTGGCGGCACCGTGAGTGTCGGCACCACGCGGATCGCGCTGCAACCGGGGCAGCAGGGGCCTTCCTCCTGCTCAGCAATGTACAGGCGACCGGCGGCGCGGTCAGCGAGCCGCTCAACATGGCCGAAGTTGCCCTGCAGCTCTCTCTGCCGGACGCACTGCTCGGTCGGCTGCGGATCACCCGGCTGGATATCGACGGCTTCCGCCTCGCGGTCCGCCGGGAAACCAGCGGTCGTCTGGGCTACTCCATCACGCCAGCGGCGACCCGGCCGGGCTTTAGCGGGGCCAACGCAGTGCCCGGTTGGGGCGACGTGGCCGAGGCATCTTCGGCGCTGCCCACCGGTGGTGGCGAGATGGCGAGCGGACAGCTTGCGCTCAACCGACTGCGGGACAGTCTGACAGACGGAGACGGATGGCTCAGCCTGTTTCAGGAAGTCCGGATTGGCGGAGCCGAACTGATCTTCGACGATGCTGTGACCGACCAGCGCGTGGTGGTGCACGATGCCACCCTCGCCTTTGCGACCGACCGCAGAGCCGTGGAAATCGAGGTTGCGGGCCTGTTTGAAGCCGGCAGCAGCTTCTCCGACGGCACGCTGACCCTGACCACGCCGCTGGAGCCCGACGCTGATGTCGCGCTGGCTCTGGCCCTGACAGACTTTGCCCTCGCCGATGCTGCCGCCTATCTTCCCGCGGCCCTGCACGCCGACGAACGAACGCAGGGCGTCGACCTGCGGCTGGAGGCAAGCCTGCAGAGCAACGGCCGTCTGGCGCGGTTTGAGGCGCAGCAATTCCCTCAGGGCGCACTGGGCGAGGCCCGTACCACCTTCCAGCCAGAGCCTGAATTGACCGTCAGTGGCCGCCGCCGCATCGGCGGGGCTGGCGGCTGGACGCTCGATGTCCGCGCGCCCGTCATCGACTTCGGCAGCGAGCCGATTTTCCGTGAGTACCTGAGTGAAACCTTCAGCTACCAGGGCGATGTTGGCGGCAACATCGAGCTGGAGGTAGCCGAAGACGGCCGCCTGCTGCGCCTTGACTTTGCAACGCAGATCGCGCCCGGCGCGCTGACCATTCCCGATCTCTACACCCAGCCCGTGGCGCTGGACGCCGGCCGTTTCGAGGGCAGCCTGAACCCCGACGGCCTCACATTCTTCCGGTTCGAGCTGGCCCCGGTCATCAACGGCCGCGCCCTGCCCTTGCGCAGCTTCGACTTCGATCTGCAGCGCGGACCAGAAGGCCAGCAGGCCATCCGGCTGGGCTTTGAGAACGACTGGTCACTGCGCCCCGCCGATGTCCTCGCGCTGTGGCCTGACGTCGCTGACGACGCGGGCAGACAGTGGTTTGCCGCGAATATCGCCGATGGCCTGACCCGGCAGCAGGCGTTGAGCCTGTCCCTGACCACACAGGACCGCCGGGTGAGCGTGGATGACCTACGCGCGGCCATAGCCTTCACCGGTGGCCGCGTGACCGTGACCGACGGGCTGGGACAGGCCGTAAACGTCGCGGGCCGAGTGGAGATCGATAACGGGCTCTACCAGATGGAGCTGGCCAGCGGCCGGCTCGGCGCGATCGACGGCACCGACACCCGCGTTGAACTGGACCTGCGTGAGCCGGGTCGCGGCACGATCGCATTTCAGGGCGACTTCACCGGGGCCGTCCGCGAGAGCCTGAGCTATCTCAGTGGTGCTGGCGTCGGGCTTGAAACCCTGCGCGAAGCCCTGCCGCTGAACCGGATTTCCGGGACCTACAGCGCTGCGGGTGAACTGCGGGCCTCTCTGGCCCAGCCCGCCGCCTTCACCCCCGATTTTGATTTCAGGGTCGAAGTCGAGAACGCCGCCGTTTCCGACTTTCTGGGCGGCATGGATCTTTCCGCAGACTTCCTGCCGGTGCGGGTCGGACCGAACCGGATCGCCACCGTCGGCCCGGTGCGCCTTGGCAACATCGCCGCCGAGGCAACCTCTGACCTCCTGCTCGAAAACGGGGGGGTGCAAGCGCTCAAGGTTAACGCCACCTTTGCCGGAAACATCAATGATGCAGCGAGCCTGCTCGGCCCCATTCCCGATTACATTCAGGGCGCCGCGACCGGTGAGCTGACCTACACCCAGACCCGGACCGGGCAGCGGGTTCTGGAGGTCTCCAGCACGCTCAACCGCGCCGACATCAACCTCGCCCCGCTACCCTACTTCAAGCCCGCCGGGCAGCCCACCACGGCTGAGGCGGTGGTGCTGCTCAACGAACGCGGGCTGGAGAGTATCAAGCGCTTCAGTCTCGACGGCCCGGCGCTCAATCTCACCGGCGAGATCACCATGAAGAACGGCGGGCAGGAATTCGCCAGCGCCGAGCTGCAGAACCTGATCGTCGGCGACAGTGGCATTGGCCGCATGTCGGTGGTCAACCAGCCCGAATTCATGACCGTCACGCTCGAAGACGGTCAGTTGGACGGACGTCCGCTGATCGAAGCCATCCTGCGGGGTCAGGGCAAGCGCAACGCCAACATCATCACCGGTGAGACCGAAGCCCGTGCGGACGGACTCAACAACAAGCCGTGGATCATCTACCGTTTCCGGCATCCGCCGCTTCGTTGTCCCGGGCGGCAAGGCCTTCAATGACATCACCCTGCAGGCGACCATCGATAAGGGCGCCGTGCTGCAATTCGACCTCGCCGCAGCGGCGCCGCCGCACCTGCCCGGCCGCGCGCCGGGGCTGGGCAATCTGCGGGCCTCAATGACGCCCCGGGCCAGCGGCTTCTACCGCCTCGCCTTCCAATCCGACGATGCCGGCTCGCTGTTCTCCACCCTCGGGCTGACCAGCGATATCCGCGGTGGCCGGATCGCCGTGGTCGCCGAAAGCGCCCTGCCCCTGCCCAAGGGCGGCTGGCTGGGCCGGATGGAGCTGAGCGACTTCTCGATCCTGCAGGCACCGGTCATGGTGCAGCTTCTGTCCGTGGCGTCGCTCACCGGGATTCTGGAGCTGGCGTCGGGCAGCGGCCTACAGTTCGTCAGCCTCGACAGCAACTTTACCTACGGCAACAGCGCGCTCTACCTCGATGACCTGCGGATGGTCGGGCCATCGGTGGGTCTGACGGCGGAGGGTTCGGTCGACTTTGGCGGGCGGCGCTTCGGCGTAGAGGGCAACGTCACGCCCTTTAACCTGTTCAGCGAGTTCGCCGGATCGCTGCCGATCATCGGCGGCGTGCTCACCGGCACGGATGGCGGCGGCGTGTTCTCTGCGGGCTACCGGATCGATGGCACATTTGATGCGCCAGAGGTTACGGTCAACCCGTTCCAGGTGCTGACCCCCGGCGTCTACCGCCAGTGGTTCCAGGATATCTTCAACAACTGAGCCCGAGGGCGCTGACGGCCCCGGCTGTCGGCAATGAAAAAGGCGCTGAGCCAGCCGGCCCGCGCCTTTATTCGTTTGCCTGAGCAGCCTTGTGGCAGCTGCGTCGCCGGTCGGTCGACCGCTGTCGGCTTCGAAAACTAGTCTTCGTAGACGACTTCGAAGCGCTTGGACTTGGAGACCGGTGGGCATTCCCGGATGGAGACGGTCTGGCCGACTTCACACCGGTTCTGCGGGTCGTGGGCCGCGTACTTCTTCGACTTCTTCAGGAACTTCTTGTAGATCGGGTGCATGACCCGGCGCTCGACCAGCACGGTTGCGGTCTGATCGGCTTTGTTGGAGACCACGGTCCCCGCATGACACGGATAGGCATTTATGCGGCCTCCCCAGAGAGCTTCTTTTCGTTGATGATGGTCTTCGCCCGGGCGATGTTCTTCTTCAGCTCGCGCATCCGCGAGGTGCCGTTAAGCACCAGGTTGGCTTGCTGAAAGCGAAGGTTCATCAGTTCCTGACGACCATCGAGAATGTACTGTCGCAGACCCTCAACGGACATGCTGCGCATATCGGTGGCTTTCATCGCTTTGCGTCCTTTCTATCCGTTCGGGTTTACATCAGGCCGGGGATACGCTCGACGAACTTCGTCTTGATCGGCAGCTTGGCCGATGCAAGGGCGAAGGCTTCTTCGGCAACATCCCGTGGCACACCGTCGATTTCGAAGAGAATCCGGCCCGGCGCAACGCGCATCGCCCAGTAGTCTGGCGAGCCCTTACCCTTACCCTGACGCACTTCAGCAGGCTTGGAGGATACCGGCAGGTCCGGGAACACGCGGATCCAGAGCTTGCCAGCACGACGCATGCGGCGGTTGATGGTCCGGCGGGCGGCTTCGATCTGGCGCGCCGTCACACGCTCAGCGGTCTGTGCCTTCAGGCCGAATTTGCCGAAGGAGACGGTGTAGCCCCCTTGGCCTTGCCGCGCAGGCGGCCCTTATGGGCTTTGCGGAATTTGGTGCGTTTTGGCTGTAGCATGGTCTCTGCTTAACCTCTTAGTTGCGGGCGGGCGCGTTACCGGCGCCGGCTGCTGTGCTCTGTGCCTGAGCCCCACCGGTGGCGCGGCGTTCGCTGGCCATCGGATCGTGCTCGAGGATGTCGCCCTTGTAGATCCAGACCTTCACGCCAATGATGCCGTAGGTGGTCAGGGCTTCTGCGGTGGCGTAGTCGATGTCCGCACGCAGGGTGTGCAGCGGCACACGGCCTTCGCGGTACCATTCGGTCCGTGCGATCTCTGCGCCGCCCAGACGGCCCGCGCAGTTGATCCGGATGCCGAGGGCGCCCAGACGCATGGTGTTCTGCACCGCACGCTTCATGGCGCGACGGAAAGAACCCCGGCGCTCGAGCTGCTGTGCGACGTTGTCGGCGACCAGCTGAGCGTCCATCTCGGGCTTGCGGATTTCGTGGATGTTGAGGGCGACTTCACCGCCGGTGAGCTTGGCCAGCTCGCCGCGCAGCTTTTCGATGTCCGCGCCCTTCTTGCCGATGATCACACCGGGACGGGCAGAGTGGATGGTGACGCGCGCACGCTTGGCGGGACGCTCGATCACGATCTTGGAAATGCCGGCCTGGCTGAGGCGCTTCTCGAGGAATTCACGGATCGCGAAGTCTTCGTGCAGCAGCTTTACGTACTCGGCGCCGTCGGCGTACCAACGGCTGTCCCAGGTGCGGTTGACGCCAACGCGCAGACCAATCGGATTAACCTTCTGACCCATGGGATTACTCCTTGCCTTCTGCGGCGGTATCGGCCGCTGCGTCGTTGTCTGCTTCGGGCGCATCGGCGGCGGCGTCGATGGCCGCTGCGTCGATCTCCGCCTGCTCTTCAGGCGAAACCACGGCCATGTCACCGGCGAGGCGGGCGGCTTCCATCGGCGAGATATCGCCGCTGTAGTCCTTCTGCTTCAGCACGATGGTCAGACGCGAGAAATGCTTGAAAATCTTGCCCATCCGGCCGCGTGCACGAGGACGGTAACGCTTCAGCGTCATCGCCTTGCCCACGTAGGCTTCCTTGACGACCAGCTGGTCGACGTCGAGCTGATGGTTGTTTTCAGCGTTGGCGATGGCCGAGAGCAGCACCTTGCGTACATCGTTGGCGATGCGACGCTTGGAGAACTGCAGCGCGGAGTCCGCGCGGCCCACCGGCATGCCGCGGATCATCTTGGCCACCAGGTTGAGCTTCTGCGGGCTGGTCTTCAGCAGCTTGGCCGAAGCAACCGCTTCATCGCGCTCGTAGCGGCGGGGGTTCGGAGACTTTCCCATAACAATTATTTCCGCTTCGCTTTCTTATCGATGCCGTGGCCGTAGTAGGTCCGCGTTGGTGCGAACTCACCCAGCTTGTGGCCAACCATTTCTTCCGTCACGGCAACGGGTACATGCTTGCGACCATCGTAAACGCCGAACGTCAGACCGACGAACTGTGGAACGATGGTTGAACGGCGCGACCAGGTCTTGATCACATCGTTACGGCCGGATGCACGAACGGCATCAGCCTTCTTCAGCAAGTAACCGTCGATGAACGGGCCCTTCCAGACAGAGCGTGACATTCTATAGCGCCCCTTACTTCTTGTTGTGACGCGAACGCATGATGAGGCGATCGGTCTTCTTGTTAGTCCGTGTACGCTTACCCTTGGTCGGCTTGCCCCAAGGCGTCACAGGATGACGGCCACCCGAGGTCCGACCCTCACCACCACCGTGTGGGTGGTCGACCGGGTTCATGACCACACCGCGAACGTGCGGGCGACGGCCTTTCCAGCGCATACGGCCGGCCTTACCCATGTTCTGGTTGGAGTGGTCAGGGTTCGAAACGGCGCCGATGGTCGCCATGCACTCCTGACGGACGAGGCGAACCTCGCCAGAGTTCAGGCGCACCTGCGCGTAGCCGGAATCGCGGCCTACGATCTGCACGTAGGAGCCCGCCGAGCGCGCGATCTGGCCGCCACGGCCAGGCTGCAGCTCGACGTTGTGGACGATGGTACCGACCGGAATGCTGCCCAGTGGCAGGGCGTTGCCCGGCTTGATATCCGCGTCCTTGCCGGACTCGATCTTGTCACCAACGGCCAGACGCTGCGGCGCGAGGATGTAGGACAGCTCGCCGCTGCCCTCGTACTTGATCAGGGCGATGAACGCCGTGCGGTTCGGGTCGTACTCGAGCCGCTCGACCACTGCGACGCCGGTCTGGCGACGCTTGAAATCGACCAGACGGTAACGACGCTTGTGACCACCGCCACGGTGCCAGGACGTGATCCGCCCGGTGTTGTTGCGGCCACCGGACTTGGTCAGACCCTCGGTGAGGTTCTTGACCGGCTTGCCCTTGTGCAGCTCGGACCGGTCCACACGCACCAGCTGACGCTGGGAGGGGGTCCGTGGGTTATAGCTCTTCAGTGCCATCGGTTCTGTCTTTCCTTAAGCGCCGACGCCCGTGTCAATCTGCTGACCTTCAGCCAGAGAGACATAAGCCTTCTTGATGTTCGACCGCTGACCAAGGCGACCGCGGAACCGCTTGGCCTTGCCCTTCATGATCGAGGTGTTCACGGCCGTCACGTCAACGGAGAACAGTTGCTCAACCGCCGCCTTGATCTCGGCCTTGGTCGCGTCGAGTGCGACCTGAAATACGTACTGACCGTTCACGGCAGCCAGAGAGGCCTTTTCCGTGATGATCGGCCGACGCAGAACTTCGAAAGTGCGCTCACCGGAAACCGCCAGATTTGGCTTTGGCTTGCTGCGCTTGGATAGCATGTAACCGCGTGACATAGCCCTTACTTCCCGCTTGCTTCACGCAGGCCGAAGCGCACTTCGAGGGCTTCTGCTGCGTCTTTGGTGATCAGGACCTGGTCGTGTGCCAGGAGGTCGTAAACATTGGCACCGGCGGTGGGCAGGCAGTTGACGCCGGCGATGTTGTTCGCCGCGAGCTGCAGGTTACCGTCGATGGCCACGTCCATGACCAGGATCGACTTGCCGTCGAATTTCGCCAGCGCGTCCTTGAGGGCGCGGGTCTTGGGCGCGTCCATCTTGGCGTTGTCGATGACGATCAGCTCGCCAGAGGCCTGCTTGGCCGAGAACGCGGTCTTCAGCGCCAGCATCCGGACCTTCTTCGGCAGGTCGTGGCTGTGATCGCGCGGGGTCGGGCCGTGGACCACGCCACCGCCGCGGAAGATGTTCACGCGCTTGGAGCCATGACGGGCGCCGCCGGAACCCTTCTGCCGGACGAACTTCTTGTTGGTCCTGGCGATTTCTGAACGGGACAGAACCTTGTGCGTGCCTGCGCGGCGCTTAGCCTGTTGCCAGCGCACAGCGCGGTGCAGCAGATCGGCGCGCACCGGCAGCATAAAGATGTCGTCGTGCAGGGTCGCTTTGCCAGCTTTGTCACCCTGCAATGTCAGCATATCCACTTTCATGGAACTGCCTCTCCTCGGTCTGTAGCCTTGCCGCGCAGCGCGCCGCGAAAGCCGTTAGTGAAGGCGCCGCGAACGGCGCTCTCAATCCTTAGTCGTCCTCGCCGTCTTCGGCGGGGGTCTCTTCTGCGGCCGCTTGTTCAGCCGGTGCTTCTTCTGCGGCGGCAGGCGCCTCTTCAGCCGGGGCTGCTTCGACAGCGGCCTCATCTGCTACTGCTTCTTCTGCTGCTGCTTCTTCGAGCACGGCCTCTTCTGCCGGTGCTTCTTCAGCGGCCGGAGCGGCGGCTTCAGCGGCTTCTGCCGCGCGGTCGCGGATACCCGCAGGCATCGGAACACCCTCTGGTGCGGCCTTCTTCACCGCATCGCGGATCATGACGTAGCCGCCTTCGGAGCCCGGTACCGCACCCTTGACGAACAGCAGGCCACGGGCAACGTCGATGTCGACCAGATCCAGGTTCAGCGTGGTCACCCGGCGTGCGCCCATGTGACCGGCCATCTTCTTGCCCTTGAACACGCGGCCCGGATCCTGACACTGGCCGGTCGAACCGTGTGAGCGGTGGGAAACCGAGACGCCGTGCGAGGCGCGCAGACCGCCGAAGTTCCAGCGCTTCATGGCACCGGCAAAGCCCTTACCAATGCTCGTGCCGCAAACGTCGACCTTCTGGCCGCTGACAAAGTGGTTGGCAGACAGCTCTGCGCCCACGTCGACGAGGTTGCCTTCGGCCACGCGGAATTCCACCAGCTTCTTGCGCGGGGTCACCCGTGCCTTGGCGAAGTGGCCGCGCATCGGCTTCGAGGTGTTCTTGGGCTTGGCGTCGCTGAAGCCCACCTGCACGGCGCTGTAGCCGTCGCGTTCCGTGGTCTTCTGGGCGACGACCTGACAGCCGTCCATTTTCAGCACGGTTACAGGCTGGTGCGTGCCGTCTTCGGTGAAGAGGCGCATCATGCCCATTTTCTGTGCGATCAATCCGGTGCGCATGGTTCTTTCTCCGTGCGTTCTCTACTACTCAGCCGCGCCTCAGGCCTGCAGCTTAATCTCAACGTCTACGCCGCTGGCCAGGTCGAGCTTCATCAGCGCGTCCACGGTCTGCGGGGTCGGATCAACGATATCCAGCACGCGCTTGTGGGTGCGGATTTCGAACTGATCGCGGCTTTTCTTGTCCACGTGCGGGCCCCGAAGGACGGTGAACCGCTCGATCCGTGTTGGCAGCGGAATAGGGCCGCGTACCTGCGCGCCGGTGCGCTTGGCGGTGTTCACGATCTCCCGCGTGGAGTTATCCAGAATGCGGTGATCGTAGGCCTTAAGCCGGATCCGGATGTTCTGACTTTCCATCAGTGTCCTCTTCGCCCGCCCCTGTTCAGGGCGATGCTCAAACTCGCCACACCCAGACCGGGCGTGACACTTCCAAACAATCTTCGGTGCCGGTGTCTCTCCGGCGGGGTCGCATAATCAAATGCGTCCCAAAAACAGCGCAGGGCGGCTCACGGGGAGCCGCCCCGGCTGGGAAGGCCTAAGCCTTATTCGACGATGGTCGCGACCACGCCTGCGCCAACGGTGCGGCCACCTTCGCGGATTGCGAAGCGGAGGCCTTCATCCATGGCGATCGGTGCGATCAGCTCAACGTTCATGGTGATGTTATCACCCGGCATAACCATCTCGGTGCCTGCATCGGAAGGGTCACGACGCCGGTAACGTCGGTGGTCCGGAAGTAGAACTGTGGACGGTAGTTGGTGAAGAATGGCGTGTGACGGCCGCCTTCATCCTTGGTCAGGATGTAGGCTTCACCCTTGAACTTGGTGTGTGGCGTGATCGAGCCAGGAGCAGCCAGAACCTGGCCACGCTGTACTTCTTCACGGCCGACACCACGCAGCAGCGCGCCGATGTTGTCCCCGGCCTGACCCTGGTCAAGCAGCTTGCGGAACATTTCCACGCCGGTACAGGTCGTCTTCTGGGTTTCCTTGATGCCGACGATTTCGATTTCTTCGCCAACCTTGACCACACCGCGCTCAACACGGCCGGTTACAACCGTACCACGGCCGGAGATGGAGAATACGTCTTCCACTGGCATCAGGAACGGCATGTCCTTCGGACGATCTGGCTCAGGAACGTACTCGTCAACGGCCTTCATCAGCTCGATGATCTGGTTCTTGCCGATCTCGTCGTCACGGCCTTCCAGAGCCGCCAGAGCAGAGCCCTTGACGATTGGAATGTCGTCGCCCGGGAATTCGTACTCGGAGAGGAGTTCACGAACTTCCATCTCGACCAGCTCGAGCAGCTCTTCGTCGTCGACCTGGTCAACCTTGTTCAGGAAGACAACCAGAGCAGGAACGCCAACCTGGCGCGCCAGCAGGATGTGCTCGCGGGTCTGTGGCATCGGGCCATCAGCTGCGTTCACAACCAGAATGCCGCCGTCCATCTGGGCTGCACCGGTGATCATGTTCTTCACGTAGTCGGCGTGGCCTGGGCAGTCGACGTGCGCGTAGTGACGGTTGTTGGTCTCATATTCCACGTGTGCGGTGGAAATCGTGATCCCGCGTGCCTTTTCCTCTGGTGCCTTGTCGATCTCGTCGAAGGCAACAGCAGCAGAACCGTAGGCCTCAGCCATCACCTTGGTGATCGCTGCGGTCAAAGTGGTCTTGCCGTGGTCAACGTGGCCAATGGTGCCAACGTTCACGTGAGGTTTATTACGCTCAAATTTTTCCTTAGCCATGGGTCCTTATCCCTTTGTTCCCGTGGTTTCTGTCCTAAGTCCGGGCCGGGCCGCTGATGCGACCCCACCCTTCTTGATTGGGGTAGCCCGAAATCAGGCCAGCTTCGCCACGACTTCTTCCGCAACGGCCTTTGGCACAGGCTCGTAGCGTTCGAACTGCATGGTGAATTGGGCGCGTCCCGAAGACATGGAACGCAGTGTGTTGATGTAGCCGAACATGTTCGCCAGCGGCACCAACGCATTAATCTGAGTGACACCGCCGGTCTGTGCTTCAGAGCCCAGAACCATGCCGCGCCGCGAGTTCAGGTCGCCAATGATGTCGCCCATGTAGTCTTCAGGGGTGACAACCTCGACCTTCATCATTGGCTCCAGCAGCTGGACACCCGCCATCGGGATCGCTTCACGGAAACAGGCCCGCGCTGCGATTTCGAAGGCGCCAACCGAGGAGTCAACGTCGTGGGTCTTGCCGTCGACCAGCTGCACGCGCCAGTCGATCAGCGGGAAGCCAGCGAGCGTGCCGGCGTTGGACTGATCCTTGAAGCCTTTCTCGACCCCGGGGATGTATTCCTTCGGCACCGAACCACCGACGATCTTGGATTCAAAGCCGAAGCCTTCACCCGGATCGTTTGGCTCGATGACAACAGAGATCTGAGCGAACTGACCCGAACCACCCGACTGCTTCTTGTGGGTGTAGGTGTGCTCGATCCGCTTGGTGATGGATTCACGGTAGGCCACCTGCGGCGCGCCGACGTTTGCTTCCACCTTGAATTCACGCTTCATCCGGTCGACCAGAATGTCGAGGTGAAGTTCGCCCATGCCGGCGATGATGGTCTGGCCGCTTTCCTCGTCCGTGGTGACACGGAACGATGGATCTTCAGCCGCCAGCTTGCCCAGCGCGATGCCCAGCTTTTCCTGGTCTCCCTTGGTCTTCGGCTCGATGGCGAGTTCGATGACAGGCTCCGGGAACTGCATGGGGTCGAGGACCACAGGCTTGAACTGGTCACACAGCGTCTCGCCGGTGATCACGTCCTTCAGGCCGACGAAGGCCACAATGTCGCCGGTGCCGCAGGAATCAACGTCCTGCGAGTCCCGTGCGTGCATCTCTACGATCCGGCCAAGGCGCTCTTTCCGCTCCTTGTTGGAGTTCATCACGGTATCGCCCTTGTTGACGCGGCCAGAATAGACGCGGGCAAAGGTGTAGGTGCCGTGCTGGGTTGCCATCAGCTTGAAGGCCAGCGCTGCGAACGGCTCGTCATCGGACGGCGCGCGCATGATCTCTTCGTCTGCATCGCGCACGCCCTGGCCCTTCACGGCCGGAACGTCGATGGGCAACGGCAGGTAGTCGACGATTGCGTCGAGCAGGGTCTGTACGCCCTTGTTCTTGAACGCAGAACCACCGAAGACCGGGAAGAAGTCGCGGGCAATGGTGCCCTTGCGGATCAGGCGCTTGATGGTCGCTTCATCCGGCTCTTCGCCTTCGAGGTAGGATTCCATGACCTCTTCGTCCTGTTCGACGATGGTCTCGAGCAGCTTTTCGCGGTACTCGGCAGCCTGGTCCTTCAAGTCGTCCGGAATGTCGATGACATCGTAGTCGGCGCCCATGGTTTCGTCGTTCCAAACCACGGCGTTCATCTTGACGAGGTCGACCATGCCCTTCAGCTCGCCTTCGTAGCCGATCTGCAGTTGGCAAATCAGAGGCGTCGCGCCGAGGCGGTCTTCGATGGTCTGCGTGGCGCGCAGGAAGTCTGCGCCCAGACGGTCGAGCTTGTTCATGAAACAGATGCGCGGCACGCCGTAGCGGTCGGCCTGACGCCATACGGTCTCGGACTGTGGCTGCACGCCGGCAACGCCTTCGAACACAGCAACGGCGCCGTCGAGGACCTTCAGCGATCGCTCTACCTCAATGGTGAAGTCCACGTGGCCCGGGGTATCAATGATGTTGACGCGGTGGTCGCCCCAGAATGCGGTGGTCGCAGCGGAGGTGATGGTGATGCCACGCTCCTGCTCTTGCTCCATCCAGTCCATGGTGGCGGCACCATCGTGCACTTCACCGATCTTGTGGGACTTACCGGTGTAGTACAGGACGCGCTCGGTCGTGGTGGTCTTACCGGCGTCGATGTGGGCCATGATACCCACGTTGCGGTACAGCTCGAGAGGAGTGCTGCGTGCCATGATTTCTGTTCCTTTTACCTTTGTCTAAGGCCAGCCGGTCTATACCGGCCGAGAAATTTACCAGCGGTAGTGCGAGAACGCCTTGTTGGCTTCGGCCATACGGTGCGTGTCTTCGCGCTTCTTGATCGCGGCCCCGCGAGAGCTTGCGGCGTCCAGCAGTTCGTTTGCCAGACGGTCGGTCATAGTGTTTTCCGACCGGTTCCGGGACGCGCTGATCAACCAGCGGATGGCCAGCGCCTGCGCGCGCTCACTGCGGACTTCGACCGGCACCTGATAGGTGGCACCACCAACGCGGCGGGAGCGCACTTCGACCTGTGGACGGACGTTTTCCAGCGCCTCGTGGAAGACCTGCACGCCTTCCTGACCGGTGCGGCCGGAGATACGGTCGAACGCGCCGTAGACGATCTTCTCGGCGGCAGACTTCTTACCGTCGATCATCAGGACGTTCATGAACTTGGTCACAATGATATCCCCGAACTTCGGATCAGGGAGAACTTCACGTTTCTCGGCGCGGTGACGACGGGACATGGCGATGTTCCTTCAGTTTGGTCTCGTGACTGGCCCCGGATGCTGCGAGCGATTGCCGCGCTTCCGTTCGGGCCAAAGGGGTTGCTATTCGGTTGAGGGCTTACTTCGGACGCTTGGCGCCGTACTTGGAGCGACGCTGGCGGCGATCCTTCACACCCTGCGTGTCGAGCACGCCGCGGATGGTGTGGTAACGCACACCCGGCAGGTCCTTTACACGACCACCGCGGATCATGACGACCGAGTGCTCCTGCAGGTTATGGCCTTCGCCCGGAATGTAGGAGGTCACCTCGAAGCCGTTGGTCAGGCGAACACGCGCCACTTTCCGCAGCGCCGAGTTCGGCTTCTTCGGGGTGGTGGTGTAAACACGGGTGCACACGCCGCGCCGCTGTGGGCAGGACTCGAGGGCTGGCACCTTGTTGCGCGTAGGCTTGTTCTGACGACCATTGCGGATCAGCTGGTTTACTGTGGGCATGAAAGCCTTCCTATTCGACTGCGTATCTGCATCGCAGAATTCGAAGGCTGTAGCGGCACAAAGAGCTTTAGCCCCGACCGTTGCGCTGCGACCTGATGAGGGAGCGCCGGAGGGGCAGAAACTCTTCGCTTATCCAGACATTTGAGGGGGAGGCCCCTGCTCTCGTCCTTGGCGCTACCGACTACAAGCCGACAAACGCACACCACCTAAAACCAACGGTGGCGCGCAAGCGATGGCCGGGGTGTACAGACGGGCACCCGCAGCGTCAACAGCCGAAGCCATTTTTGCCCTGCTATCAAGCGCATGGCCGACATGAGCCTGCGCATGGCCCGACATTATCGGCCATCATGCAGCCATGCCCGCTTGTGGCTGGCAAAGCACTCCGCAGCGGCTTACCTTAGGCCTACCATACGAATGAACCTTGGACCTTGAACCCATGAATTCACTCGGCCTTGATAAAGCCCCCGGCGACACACGGGTTGTGGTCGCCATGTCCGGCGGCGTGGACTCGTCCGTAACCGCCGCCATGCTAGCCGACGAAGGCTACGACGTCGTCGGCATCACGCTGCAACTCTACGACCACGGCACCGCCATCGAGAAGCGCGGGGCCTGCTGTGCCGGGCAGGACATCTATGATGCCCGCCGCGTCGCCGAAATGATGGACTTCCCTCACTACGTGCTGGACTACGAAAGCCGGTTCCGCGACAGCGTCATCGACGATTTCGCCGATTCCTACCTCATGGGCGAGACGCCCATCCCCTGCGTGCGCTGTAACCAGACCGTCAAATTCCGGGATCTGCTGGAAACCGCGCAGGATCTGGAGGGCGACGTGCTCGCCACCGGGCACTACATCGACCGTCGGGTCGAAGCCGATGGCACCCCTGCCCTCTACCGGGCCTTCGACGGCGGTAAGGACCAGTCCTACTTCCTGTTCGCAACCACGCGAGACCAGCTGGACTTCTTGCGCTTCCCTCTGGGCGCCTGGCCCAAATCCCGCACCCGCGAACTGGCGCAAAAGCTCGGCCTCGCCGTGGCCGACAAGCCAGAGAGCCAGGACATTTGCTTTGTTCCCGATGGCGACTACGCCCGCGTGGTGCGAAAGGTCCGTCCGCAGGCAGACCAACCGGGCGAAATCGTCCACCTCGACGGGCGTGTCCTCGGCGAGCATCAGGGCATCATCGGCTACACCATCGGTCAGCGCAAAGGACTGGGGATCGGCGGACTGGCCGAACCGCTGTACGTCGTCCGGCTGGACCCGGCAGCACGGCAGGTGATTGTCGGCCCGCGTGAGGCGCTGGATCGAAATATCGTGCACGTGCGGGAGGTGAACTGGCTGGGCGCGATCGATGCCTCCGATGACCCACAGCCCATCCGGGTCAAGCTTCGGTCAGCCATGGAGCCGCTGGATGCGGCGCTGACCCTGGTGCCCGATAACCGTGCTGAAGTGACCCTGATGGAAGCCCACGCCGGGGTCGCGCCCGGACAGGCTGCCGTTTTCTATGACGGAGACCGACTGCTTGGCGGGGTTGGATTGCGGGGGCCGAGCGCCGTCTGGGCTGACTTTGACGGCTCATGATTGCAGGTTCGCAGCAAAGATGCCGCTATGATCCTCGGCACCGCTGGCCATGATCTGCGCTCCATGCGACCGAGGCTTGAGTACGGGGCAAGGCGCGCGAGGGCCTTCGGGCTTGACCCCTGCCGATTGGCCCCGTAGATACGCTGCACCGTGGCGGGGTAGCTCAGTTGGTTAGAGCAGCGGAATCATAATCCTCGTGTCGGGGGTTCGAATCCCTCCCTCGCTACCATTTTCCTTTCAAAGTAGACACAGACAGCGACCCCAAGTCGGCGCCGTCTCGCGCGATTGCGCGTGCTCGACACAATCACTCGAAACGGGACGGGATGGGGCCGTCCGGCAATCTGGTGGCTAGAGATTAAAGGAATCCAAAAAGGGCCTGTGCAGGTGTGCGAAGGTCATGGCCGGACCGTAGTTGACTTCATTGATGACGGAATCTTCGGGGCGGCTGTTGTCGAAGTTTAGAACATCGATGCCCAGCAGACCCTCACCGAACAGCCGTTGCAGTTTTCTGATCAACTCCCGATAAACCTCGGACAGATCCTCGATTTTGTTCCATTGAGGAGAAGAGCCGCGCCTACGACTGGAGAAGTAAAGAACTTGAATTTTTCTGCCGCTTTCAATGATGGAGTCAAAGTCAATGGCATTCTTTTCACGGGTCTCTCGGACTATGACGCGCTCTTTGATTTTATCGAGGTCTACGACCGGCTTTACAGCTTTGCCGGGCTCATCGACCTCTCGTTCAGCGAGGCGCTGCAGAAGTATCAGAAACGTCGAGTATCCATCACCAATCACAGTCGGTATGCTCCTGACCCTGACTTCGATAATTTTATCATTCGAAACTCCAATGCGTGCTATGTCGCTCGGCACGTATCGTTCGATGATCCCTCTCTCAATGTCGAACATATTTGCTGCAAGCGCGCGATGCAGCTCAGGCCGATCCCGGATATCAAACTGAACCCCTTCGGCCCGTGTCCCGTTGAACGGCTTAAGGACCACCAGATAACCGAGCTGAGCTGCCGCTGCAAAGGCCTGCTGGCTGTCACGCACCCGCCTTTGCTCGGTCGTGGGAATCCCGTGGAGCTGAATGAGGTGCGCCGTCGCGACCTTATCGTTCTGCATTTGCTACAGCAAAAAGCTCACCTCGTCATTGACCGTGCCTCTGATAAAACGCGTATCATCGCCATCGCCAATCTGAAAAATGCCGGAACCAATTTCAGTCAGTCGCTGATCCCGGCGAAGGAGCTCCAGTAAGACCCATCGCTGGTTCGATCCCGTCAAACCCGTTAGACGCATGCGGTCGCGCATCTGATCCAATGCCGTTTTAAGCGCGTGCTCCGACCAGTTGTTTGGCGTTTCCAACTACGCATTCTCAAACAGCAATCGAAACAACCCGAAGGGAAGCATGTGAGCACTGATCCGGCTCGGCAGGTGGTATTGACCGTCTAAACACTGGTTCCCCGAAGCCTCAAAAACACCGGGCTGAAAGACCGGCGACTCCGCCTGCTTAAAGCCCCGATTGACCCAGCCCAAGAGCTGATGCACCGGCCGATCCTTCTGGTGGCAGCGGCGCACCATCAAGCTCGGTTGCGTCCACTCAGCACCAAAAACCTAATTAATGATGGCAGCGGCTCTAGGATTGAGAATTCTCTGCGATGAACCCTGAAGGGAGAAGGTCACCCGTGGCCCTTTGAGGCCGTCCATTAATTCTTCGGAAAAAGAAGGCGCGGAAAACGACACCATGGGCATCGCCTAAGTGCATTAAAGAAGGCCTAGAGTGACATGGTGGTATTCTGTTTGCATTCGTCGAACCACGAATGAGCGTTGTCGTCCCAAGCTACCGAATTGGGAAGCCGGGCAAAATGCATCAGGTCGCCAAATATCCCTTTTTGCACAAAGAGCCGGGCTGTTGAAAGCCCGGCTCCTCTGGTTTGTTACCTGCGTTGTCCGAAGACACCGCAAGTGCATCCAAATCTTTAGAAGGACATGGTTGCGCCAATCTTGCCGCCATTATCAGCCTGTGAGTAGTTGACGTACATCGTCAGGCCAGAGTTACCCATGGTGTAAGAAGCACCGAGGGTCATGGCCAGGTCTTCGTTCAGGCTTACCGAAATGCCGACACCGTTCAGGCTGGTAGAGAAGCTGGTATCGATGCTGAGACCGGCTTTTTCACTATTGCCCTTAGCAACGTTCTCAACAACGGAGCTCATGGAGAAACCAAGCAACTCATAAC
The DNA here is from genome assembly GCA_038141425.1 of Rhodospirillaceae bacterium. Taxonomy (GTDB): domain Bacteria; phylum Pseudomonadota; class Alphaproteobacteria; order UBA7985; family UBA7985; genus UBA7985. The sequence continues at coordinate 424,749 of JAYQIC010000001.1, forward strand.
CGAGGCTCATCGCCCAGTCACCATCACTGTCAGTAGCGATACCAACGGACATGCCGTTCAAGTCATATGACGTCGCGGCATCCCAGAGGTCGATCCAGCCACCGGACGCAGCTTCATCTTCCATTTCAACTGCCATAGTCAGGCCGAGAAGATCGATACTGGTACCGAATGCGTAGTTCGGGCGGTTATTGAGGTTAATGGAATCGAGAGCAACGGCACCATGACCGTTCATACCCATGAAGGACACGCTGGAGAGCGTAGCGTTCAGGTCGCCATCGATCTTAACTTCGTCACCAGCGTTGCCGATACCAGCAACAGAGCCGCCGTAGGCACCGGTGCTAACGGACAGCTTACCGAAGCCACCTTCGATGTAGATCGAAGCGTCGCTGACGCATTACGCGGCTAGCTACATCCATGTGGATCTTCGTCTTTGATGTCTTGGCCTTGTGGGTCACACACACCACCGATAATCATTTTGGTGGTCGAGGAGGTCATCATGACTTCCATGAATGGACCCATTGCAACTTTATCAGCGTCAATTTTAGTGGCGTCGACGTAAACGTCTTTACCAGACTTGACCGCAACGTCAACGGCACCAGCTACGGTATCCATGGTCATGTTAGCAGAAGCAGCGGCAGTAGCCAGACCAGCCTTTGCGTAGCCAGCTTGGATGGATACTTTGCTATTAGCGCCGCGGGTCACGCTTCCTGCTGGAGTGTTGGGTGTCACGCGGCCAGCGAGCTTACAAACGGCGGAAGTGCTTGCAATTGATTCAAAGCCAACGTCGTAGCTGGTGATTGTGCTGCCAGCATCATGCCAAACAGAGTTGATCTTTACGGACACCATCTCAGATGGCTTTACCAATGCACCACCGGATACGTTGTAACCTACGCCACGCAGCTTTACATCAGCACTGGAGTTCACCAGCTTCATTGCGTGCTTATCGTAACCTGCACCTTTGGTGTATGGGTTGAACACTAGTTCAGTGGCAGTCGAAATGCCGAAGGAACCGCCAAACTTCAGGCCAGCATCGGTCGTGCCAGCAGCAGCAACCGAGATCGAGATCGACTGGTAGTTGTCGGTCAGCGTAAAACCGTTGGCAGCATCTGCTTCTTTACCAACACCATACTCGATGCCCATGTCGATGCTACCACCGAGGGTTACATCTACTGCACCAGCAGAACCGGCTGCAGCTACTGCTGCGAGCGAGGAGCCCGCAATCAGAAACTTTTTCATTTTCTTATCTCCATATGATCAGTCTCAAAATAGCTTCGTTCTTGCAGCTCTTTCGGCTGAACCAGCCTCCGGATATGCCGCTACATTACGAGACAGCCGCATTATGCGTTGGCCGCGTTATGCGTCAATTTTTTTCATTATATGAGTAATTCAAAGCGCCTACGTTGTAGTATTGCAACGGCTTGCGCTTCCGATTGACTGGATAACCGTCACCGTCTCGACCAGGTTCAGGGTCTGTTTATCGGCGCTGCAGGGTTGAACCTAGCGCAACTACAGAGTTGCTCCACTCTATTGTCTTCGCTTAAGGCATTGAATTTTAATGCTTCTTTGAGTCGCTTGTCGCGTCATGCCCCCTTGCTTCATTCATCCGACGTTTCATTCGATCAACTAAGTTGCATAATGATTTTCCACTAATTTACCGAGGGCGCCTAGTGGCGTGCTTGAGGGTGTTCCAGTCCATTTTCGTTAAAATTTTATATTTTCTGAGATCGAAAACCGCATAATTCAGGACGGCCTTGGCGGCTCTGACTGTCTCTGTAGTCTCTTTGAAGACCGCGTCGGGAGCCGCGCCGTGGCAGCCCCCGGGAAGCGATATCGTCCGTCAGTATTCGACCAAATCACCGGTCGTAGGCAGGGTGTGGCGATCGACTTCGTTGTATTCCTGCAGCAAGTGGCGCTGGGTATCGAGCCAGCCGACGCCAGACTGCGCGCTTTCAGCCAGGGAAGCCCCATCCCGGATGATAATGGCGTAAATTTCACCATCCTTGATCATCAAGTACTGGCTTGGCGGGGTTGAGGTGCCCCGATCCCGCGAAAACTCGCGCATGTTGGCAAGAAACTCGTCGAAGCACTCGGGCTTGGGCTTGAAACGAATGATGGACAGCTTTTTCATGGTGCAGTCTCCTCGCTATCACTTGGTGTGACAAAGGCGAACATCGCCTTCGGTCATCTCAACCGACGCGATCAGCCCCTCATTGGCCTTCATCCGCTCAGCCCGGATCGGCGCGGAGTGATCAAAGGCTTCTTTGTCCGGATAAACCGATGTCAGCGACGCCGTGGTCGGCCCGGTGCGAACAAAGGTCAGCAGAGTGGCTTCGGTGAACGAACCCGGCGCTGTCTCGACATACTGCGCTTCCAGGGTGTCGGCGGCTTCGGGTGAAACAAAGGTCATCGTGTTGATACGGGCGTAGCTCATGATCGGTTCTCCATTATAGACCGCCTTCGGGCACGGGGCGGCAAGAACAAGCTTCCTCGCCGGGAGATCGCAAGCAAGTGTTGGTGATATCGAAGCGGCAGGTTTTGCAAATTTTCCGTGTTTTTCTGAGCCGTCTATTTGGTTTTGAGACGAAACACTTGAAGTCAGCGCTTGGCACCGATGGTCTGATTCCCTGAATCTGCCAGTATTGACGGTGGACATAGTCAGTCCCTGTCAAAAAAGGAGAAAATGATCGTGAAAGTATTGGTTACGGTAAACATCACCAAAGGCTTCGACACCTGGGTCGCCATGAGCAAGAGCATGACCGAGGAAGCGGCAAAAAACGGGATCAAGATGATCTGGGCCGCCGCCAACCCCGATGAAACGTCGGTCTTCGTGCTGACCGAAATGCAGGATCCGGCCCAGATGAAGACATTCGGAGAGCGTGCGGACATTGCAAAGGCGCGGGCTGACGCCGGTGCAATTGTTGAGTCGACGCAGATCATCTCCCTATTGGCCAGATGTACATGCCCGATTAGGGCGTAGACCGGCCTGATCCTGCCGTCTATTATGCGTCTTATTCCGGTGGGTTAGCCCTGCCAATCCAGTCTCTGCAGCGCCACCACGCGGTCTGCATCGCAGCTGGTGGGGCGCCGAGGCACAGAAAGGAATAGTGGGCGTGCGGTCTGGCGGTGTGGAAATCGGCTGGCCCAACAAGGCAGCAGCAGCCAAGCAGGCAGATACCCTCGCCCGCACCACGGCGCGTGAGTTTGAGAGCCTGAGCGGCAACGCGCTGATTCAGGGCGACAATCTCGATGCACTGAAGGAACTGCGTCGGGTCGGTCACCGTCGCTACCGCCTCGCCCTGATTGATCCTCCCTACAACACCGGAGGCGGCTTCGTTTACGAAGATGACCGCTCAGAAGCGGCCTGGCTGTCGTTCATGCTGCCCCGCCTGCTGGTCGCCCGCGACCTGCTCGCCGACGACGGCCTGATGATGATCTTCATGGACGAGGCCAACCTGCCGATCCTGCGCCTGCTGGGCGGGAGGTATTTGGCGCTGCCAACGACTGCGGCGTGCTGGTTTGGGAGAAGAAGCGCAAACCTTCCTTCCTGCAGGCACAGATGGGCAGTGTCACCGACTTTATCGCCGTCTTCGCCAAGGACCGGCGGCAGGCGCCGGCGCTGACCATGGGCACGGGAATGGCGGGCAAGCGCTACCCCTTCAACAATCGCGGTAATCCGAGCGCCGAGCTGAGCTTTCCGGCGGGGTCGGTGGAATTCGATCTCGACGACCAATCCGTTCCCAAGCAGGACATGAGCACGCCGGGGTTCCCTGCCACCTGCTCGACCGCGTGGTGATCAAAGGCGGGCGGAATGCCAACCCGTTCCGGATGCAAGGTGAATGGCGCTACAGCCAAGCCAGCGTCGATGAGTTCGCCGCCACCGGGCAAGTGATCAACATCAGCCGCCTGCCCTTCCGACCCAACCTCGTAAAGGCGGTACCGTCGGAGAAGAAGATCAACAATTTGCTGAGCTTCCGCACCAACCCCGACATTCCAACCAACGAAGACGGCCTGGCGGAGGTCACGGCGCTATTCGAGGGTGAGGCCGTCTTCGACTACCCCAAGCCGGTGGGCGTGCTGCAGTACCTGATCGAGGCGGCGACCGACCCCGGCGACGCTGTGCTGGACTTCTTCGCCGGTACCGCGAGCACGGGACAGGCCGTTGCCCAAGCCGGGGACGGGCGCGAATTCACGCTGGTGCAGGACACCGCCCCCTGCCCGATACCGCCACGGGGACAGCGGCACGCAAGCTGTGCCAGCGGCTCGGGCTACCGGCGCATCTGGCGTCGATCGCGGCCGAGCGACTGCGCCGGGCGGGACTGAACAGCGAGCACGACTTTCAGCTGGGCACGCTGCGCTGATTTCCGAACGGCCCGGCCCGCAAAGTCAGCAAGCGCGGAGACAGCTTAGCCCTTACCCCGCCATGGGATCGTCCGCGCGATGATGAAGCGCATCACCAGATCGAACAGCAGCCCCAGCAAGCCGAGAATCAGGATCGTCACCCAGATGACCTCGTAGTCCGAGGTCTTCCGCGCCACGTTCTCGACGAAGCCGATACCGGTAGTCCCGGCCAGCATCTCTGCGGCGACCAGCGTTCCCCAGCAAACACCGATGGCAATGCGGATGCCGGTGAGGATTTCCGGCATCGCGTTGGGCAGGATCACACGGCGCATGATCTGCCCCGTCGTCGCACCCAGCGAGTGTGAGGCCCGGATTTTCGACAGCTGCGTCCCCGTCGCCCCGGTCCTCGCTGAAATCACCATGATGGCGAAGGCAACGATGAACAGCAGGAAGATCTTACCGTCGTCCTGAATGCCGAAAATGGTTAGGATCAGCGGCGCCCAGGCCAGCGGCGGCACCGGTCGGTACAGCTCGATCAGCGGATCAAAGTAGTTCTTGAAGAACCGCGATACACCCATGGCAATGCCCAGCGGCACGCCGAGAATGATGCCGAAGGCCAGCCCCATGAGCACGCGGAAGATCGAGTCCCACATATGCCCGGTCAGCATTGGGATCGAAGGTGAGGCGTAGTTCCCTTGTGCGATGATCAGCACCGTCATCTTGAAGTTCGGCGTCACCGAACCATCGTCCCCGTGCTTGGGATAGGACCCGGGCAGCACGTCGGCGATCCAGTCCGGAATGAAGAAAGCGATGATATCCGCGACCGGTACCCAGCGCACCCAGATCAGCGGCACGTCCTTGAAGCCGATCTCCGGGTTGGCGATCCGGCCAAAGGTTGCCAGCACGTCGGTTGGCTTGGGCAGCCAGCGGCCTGAACCCTGCTCCGAGCACTGGGTCTTGGCCTTCACGATGGTACCGCCGCCGAACATGGTCGCGCGCACCAGCCGCAGGGAGCCCTGTTGGGCCTGCTTCTGCGCATTGACCGCCTCAATAGCGCTCTCGACCCCGTCCAGCGCGTCAGGCGGGAAGATCGTACCATCGTCGAAGCGATTGTAGAGCCGGTCGATGTTCTTGATTGCCTTGGCGCGAGCGTCTTCGTCTTCTTCGCTCAGCCCGGTGACGGCGCTGGACGCGATCCTTGAAGTCATCCAGACGGACCTTGATCGCTTCAGTCTGTGCCAGCAAAGCCGGGCTGGTGTTGCGGATCTTGGAAAAGTCCGACGCCACGGCCGCCAGATCATCGGCGAGCAGCTTGAATTTCACGCCCTTGGCCGTCTCGGGGAACAGCGGCACTTCGACTGTCGACAGGCCCCATTTGGTCTGTCCCTCGGCCCCTGCGGTCACGGTCGCAACCTGCTCGGCGCTCGGGAAAGCCGGGTCACCCAGCTTGTCGGCCAGCCCGCGCAGGCGGGCTTCGATGTCGTCGAAACCGGCGACACTCTCGACCGACTGGCTCGCCGGGTCGGATGAAATGACCATCAGCAGCCGGATGTCGGCAATGATATCGCGCAGCTCGGCCTCTTCGGCGGCGTTAAAGCCCTGCTGATCGAGGTCTGCAGCGATACTGTCGAGCTGTGCCGTGTTGCGGCTGAGCAGCGTCGTTGACTTATAGAACCGGGCGCCGGCAGGCAGTGACGCGTTAATCGGCGACAGCGCCTCATCGACCCGGGCAACCTGACAGATTTCGTTGGCCGACTGCGGGAAGTAGGCGCGCGCTGCGCCCCAGCTGAATTAGTACCAGACCAGCAACAGCGAACAGACGCCCGCGACCGCCCAATACCAGCCGTTGGACGTGCGCAGCGGGTCGCCGAAGACCTCGTCGCTGCGTCGCCGGGCCGAATCGCGCAGGCCAAAGACGATCGATCCGACCAGCGCCAGCGCCAGAACGATGATGATGAAGGCGGAAATGACCGCACGGTTGAGGGAGAGAAACTCGAACATGATCTAGGCCCCCTTCCCCATGATTTCCTCTTCCATGTTCCAGATCAAGGTGAGGATTTCTTCGCGGACTTCGCCGAATTGCTTGAGCTGCTTGATCTCGCGCAGGTCGGCACCGATGCCCTGCTTGGCGAAGGGCAGCTCGTATTCCTTGAACAGCCGCCCCGGGCGCGGTGCCATGACGAATAGGCGCTCGCCGAGCAGCAGGGCTTCTTCGACCGAGTGGGTGATGATCATGATGGTCTTGCCGGTCTCGTTCCAGATATCGAGCACCAGCGACTGCATCTTCTCGCGGGTCAGCGCATCCAGCGCGCCCAGCGGTTCATCCATGAGGATCAGGTCGGGGTCGTTGATCAGGCAGCGGGCCAGCGCCACGCGCTGCTGCATGCCCCCGGAAAGCTGATAGGTCGGGGTATCGCCAAAGCCCTGCAGGCCGACGATATCAAGCCACTTTTCGACCAGCGCCGCGCGCTCTTCCTTGGGCACTTTCTTCATGCGCAGGCCGAAATCGACGTTCTTGGACACGGTGAGCCATTCGAACAGCGCGCCTTGCTGGAACACCATCCCGCGCTCGACGCCGGGGCCAGTGATCTCGTCCCCCGCGAGGGAAATCAAACCACCGGTCGGGTTGAGAAACCCGGCGATGATATTGAGCAGCGTGGTCTTGCCACAGCCCGAGGGGCCGAGCACGGACAGCAACTCCCCCTTCTTCAGGGTAAAGCTCACGTCTTTGAGCGCGTGGACCTGAACCCCGCTCGGGGTCTCAAAGGTCATGTTCAACTGATCGGCGACAAGATCGCTCATAGGGCACCGGAACGTCAGAATGTTGGAACGTCACGCACCGGGCGGCACTGGCGCTCGGGCGTCGAAAAACGGTTGGTCAAGAAAAAGGCGGGCCGGTTTGCGCCGACCCGCCTTGCTCCGGGTATTAGCCGGACTGGTCCTTACTGAAGGAAGGAACCGTCGATGGTCGCAGCCAGCTTCGCAGCATCGGATTCAGAGGAGAATACGAGGCCGAGGGAAGCCGCAGCCTGGGTCGCGATGCCACCTTCGTTGAAGTAGTTGGCAATCTGCTCAGCAACGGTTGGGAATACGAAACCAGCCATCTGGCTAGAGGTGGTGTCGACGTCCATGCCAGCGTCAGCAGCGATGATCTCGATGCCTTCGCCAGGGCTTGCAGCCCAAGCAGCGTTGGATTCAGCGGTTACTTCCAGGAAGGCCTTCAGCAGCTCAGGGTGCTCGGTCGCGAAGGACTCGGTCACGGACACAACGTCGAAGGACGTGATGCCAGCCGCAGACTTCTGGTCGGTGGACATGATCGGGGTACCCACTTCGCCAGCAGCCTTGGCGGACGCGCCACCAAAGATACAAGCCATGGAAACCGAACCGTCAGCCAGGGATACAGCACCGTCAGCCGGCGCCTGGTCAACGATGGTCAGCGCGTCGGTGTCAACACCCAGCGCAGCCATCTGCAGACGGAAGGAGTAGTCAGCCATGGTGTTCAGAGGAACAGCAACGGTGGTGCCTTCCAGCTCGGACGCGTTGTCGGAGTTGATGCCGAGGCTGTCAGCAACGAAACAGTCGTTGGCTTCGTAAGCGACCGCGATGGCAACCATCTTCAGCGGTGCACCCTGCTGAATGGCGGTTACGAACGGCGCCAGGCCCTGGGAGTAGGAAATGTCGATGTCGCCAGCCAGCATGGCTTCGGACATGCCAACGCCGGTTGCGAAGTCGGTCCAGTTTACGTCAACACCCATGGCATCGTCGTAAGCCTTCTCAACCTTGGCAATCTGGTTTGGAGTTGCCCACTCGAGGAAGAACGCAACGTTTACGTCTTCAGCAACAGCGGTAGTGGCGGACAGTGCAGCAACACCGGCTGCGGCGCCAAGAAGTAGCTTTTTCATGGTAAGGAGCTCCTAATTCTCTCTCGCGTTTTGGTTCGCGTCAGGACCCTGAACCCGTCAGGCTCAGGTCGACACGAATCCTCCCGTAGATAAGAAGAATTCGTCTTATCTAAGCGCCGTTGTCGCACCCGTCTGAGGTGATTGCAACAAAACTGACCGATCCTCTCCCCGTAATGTCACAAATCAGACAGACATGGCCGCTCTGGTTACTTTTTAGGCAAAGGCTTTTCGCGGCCTCGGGCCTGATCGAGGAATCCGGCGCCTTCTCGATTATGCGTGAGAAAACTGACGGACGAAGGGTTAACTCGGCGTCATCTCACTGAGACAAAACGAAAAAGGGCGCCCGAAGGCGCCCCTTAAACTGTCAGTCGAATCGACGGTAGCAGTCGTCAGGCCACCTGCTGCGGGCGCATGTCCGCAGGATCGATCCCGGCGACCGAAACGGGCTTCTTCATCGCGTCGCGACGGAAAGGCTCGCCCAGCTCCTGGTTCAGCACGACTTCGATGAAGGTGGTGACGCCATCATTCATCTGTTCCTGCACCGCCGTGTTCAGGGCGGCTGTCAGGTCGTCCATGCTGCTGACCTGCACGCCCTTGAGGCCACAGGCATCGGCAATCTTCGCGTATTCGACGCCGAGGTTCAGCTCGGTGCCGACGAAGTTATCGTCGAACCACAGCGTGGTGTTTCGCTTCTCCGCGCCCCACTGATAGTTGCGGAAGATAATCATGGTGATCGGCGGCCAGTCGTTGCGGCCACAGGCGGTCATCTCGTTCATCGAAATACCGAAGGCACCATCGCCGGCAAAGCCGACGACCGGCACGTCGGGCTGACCGATTTTCGCGCCGAGGATCGACGGCAGGCCGTAACCGCAGGGCCCGAACAGGCCCGGTGCGAGATACTTCCGCCCCTCTTCAAAGCTCGGGTAAGCGTTGCCGATGGCGCAGTTGTTGCCGATGTCCGAAGAGATGATGGCTTCCTTTGGCAGCGCCGACATGATCGCACGCCAGGCCATGCGCGGGGACATGCGCTCGGGCTCGCGGCTGCGGGCGCGCTCGTTCCAGTTGGTGCCCGGATCGTCGTCCTCGTGATCCATGGAGGTCAGCTGCTGCGACCAGCGGGACTTGGTGTCCGCGACCAGCGCCTTACGGTCCGCGCGGCCGGCATCGCCCGCCGCCGGGGTCAGGCGCGCGAGCAACTGCTCAGCGACCAGCTTGGCGTCGCCCTGGATCCCAACTTCGACCCGCTTGGTCAGGCCGATGCGATCAGCGTTGATGTCGACCTGGATCAGCTTGGCGTCCTTGGGCCAGTAGTCGATGCCGTAGCCCGGCAGGGTCGAGAACGGGTTCAGGCGCGTCCCCAGCGCCAGCACCACGTCGGCCTTGGCGATCAGCTCCATGGCAGCCTTGGATCCGTTGTAACCCAGCGGACCGCAGGCCAGCGGGTGGGAGCCAGGGAAGGCGTCGTTATGCTGGTAGTTGCAGCACACCGGCGCATCGAGGCGCTCAGCCAGCTCGACCGAAGCCGGAATGGCCCCACCCAGCACGACACCCGCGCCATTCAGAATGACCGGGAACTTGGCCTCAGACAGCAGCGTGGCAGCGCGGTCGATGGCGTCAGCATCACCCGCCGACCGACCGATTCGCACGATCTGCGGCAGGTCGATGTCGACCACCTGGGTCCAGAAGTCACGCGGCACGTTGATCTGGGCCGGTGCTGACCCGCGGAAGGCCTTCTCGATGACCCGGTTCAGCACTTCGGCGATCCGCGAAGGGTCACGCACTTCTTCCTGGTAGCAGACCATGTCCTTGAACAGCGCCATTTGCTCGACTTCCTGGAAGCCACCCTGACCGATGGTCTTGTTCGCAGCCTGCGGGGTCACCAGCAGCAGTGGGGTGTGGTTCCAGTAAGCGGTCTTGATCGGGGTCACGAAGTTGGTGATACCCGGGCCGTTCTGCGCAATTGCCATGGACATCTTGCCCGTGGCGCGGCTGTAGCCGTCTGCCGACATCCCGGCGTTACACTCGTGCGCACAGTCCCAGAATTTGATCCCGGCCTGCGGGAAGAGATCCGAAATCGGCATCATGGCCGAGCCAATGATCCCAAAGGCATGCTCGATGCCGTGCATCTGGAGGACTTTTACAAAGGCCTCTTCGGTCGTCATTTTCATTGCAGAATTCCTCCATTGCGGGATCACGGCCCGAAATTACGCTACTGGTCGCGGTCGACGGTCTGCTGACCGACACCACCGCTTTCGCCCACGTGCTACAGAGACGCCCTTTCTTCGGCAAGAGGCAAAGGATCACATCTGCTACCATCCCGTGCACGTATTTTTCCCGGCCGACCTTACGACTGCATTGGCATTAGTTGGAACCGGTTCAACCGCGCACAACAAGGCAGGCAGTGGGCGGAGTGAGACACTTTGCATGCTTCCCCAAAACAGCAATTCAGGATGGACTCCGGTCATCAACAATTCTTGTCGCGAATCACCAGAAATCGCATTAGACCTTAGCTATATGAGTTCGTAGAGTTCGTGGCGAACGAGGGGCGGCCACCACCGTCAAACCCTCTGGCCCTAGCCTTCAGGAGAGACAAAAATGGACGGAAGTAACGCAAAGATGGGTGGCGGCTGCCCGGTAATGCACGGCGGCAATACGGCCCTGAACAACTCGGTCACCAAATGGTGGCCGGAGTCCCTGAACCTCGACATCCTGCACCAGCACGATGCCCGCACCAACCCGATGGATGCGGACTACGATCACCGGGAAGCGGTGAAGGCGCTGGACTACGAGGGCGTCAAGGCGGACGTGAAGGCACTGCTGACCGACAGCCAGTCCTGGTGGCCCGCCGACTGGGGCCACTACGGCGGCCTGATGATCCGTCTGGCATGGCTCTCTGCGGGCTCCTACCGCATGGGTGATGGACGCGGCGGGGCCGGTTCGGGCAACATCCGCTTTGCCCCGCTGAACTCGTGGCCCGACAACGCCAGCCTCGACAAGGCCCGCCGCCTGCTCTGGCCGGTGAAGAAGAAGTACGGCAACGCCCTGTCCTGGGCCGATCTGATGATCCTTGCCGGTAACATGGCTTACGAATCCATGGGTCTGAAGACCTTTGGCTTCGGCTTCGGCCGGGAAGACATCTGGGGTCCTGAAAAGGACGTCTACTGGGGCTCTGAGAACGAGTGGCTGGCGCCGTCCGAGAATCGCTACGGCGACCTCGAAGTGCCAGAAACCATGGAGAACCCGCTGGCGGCGGTCCACATGGGCCTGATCTACGTCAACCCCGAAGGCGTCAACGGCAACCCTGACCCGGTTCTGACCGCGCTGCACGTGCGGGAAACCTTCGGCCGTATGGCGATGAACGACGAAGAAACCGCGGCGCTGACCTGTGGCGGTCACACCGTCGGCAAGGCCCACGGTGGCGGCGATCACGCCAACATCGGTGCCGAGCCTGAGGGCTGCCCCGTACACGGGCAAGGCTTCGGCTGGTCCAACCCCGGTCACGACGGCAAAGCGGCCAACGCCTTCACCTCTGGCATCGAAGGCGCGTGGAGCAAGAACCCGACCCAGTGGGACATGGGCTACTTTGACTACCTCTTCGGCTACGAGTGGGAGCTGACCAAGTCTCCGGCTGGTGCCAACCAGTGGAAGCCGGTGGATATGCCGGAGAGCGAGATGCCGGTCGACCCGACCGACCCGGCCAAGCGCGCCATGCCGCTGATGACCGACGCCGACATGGCGATGAAGGCAGACCCGATCTACAACGAAATCTGCCAGAAGTTCCGCGCCGATCCAGACTACTTCGCCGACACCTTCGGCCGTGCGTGGTTCAAGCTGACCCACCGCGACATGGGCCCGCGCGCCAACTACTACGGCCCGGACGTCCCGGCCGAAGACCTGATCTGGCAGGATCCGATCCCGGCAGGCAGCAGCAGCTACGACGTCGCTGCCGTGAAGGCCAAGATCGCAGCCAGCGGCCTGTCCGCTGCTGACATGATCGCCACCGCATGGGACAGCGCTCGGACCTTCCGCAACTCGGACAAGCGCGGCGGGGCCAACGGCGCCCGCATCCGGCTTGCCCCGCAGAAGGACTGGGCCGGTAACGAGCCAGACCGCCTAGCAGCCGTGCTGGCGGTGCTGGAGCCGATCGCCGCTGACGCGGGTGCATCGGTTGCTGACGTGATCGTCCTCGCCGGCAATGTTGGTCTCGAGCAGTCGATTGCCGCAGCGGGTCACAGCATGGAGGTTCCCTTCACCCCGGGCCGGGGCGATGCAACCGACGCGCAGACCGACGCCGATAGCTTCTCCGTGCTCGAACCGCTGGCCGATGGCTTCCGCAACTGGGAGATGAAGGCCTACGCTGTCTCCCCGGAAGCAATGATGCTGGACCGGGCGCAGCTGCTGGGCCTGACGGCTGCTGAAATGACCGTGCTGGTCGGCGGCATGCGCGTTCTGGGGACCAACCACGGCGGCACCGGCCACGGGGTCTTCACCGACCGCGTCGGGCAGCTGACCACCGACTTCTTCACCAACCTCACCGACATGTCGATGAGCTGGCATCCGGTCGATGGTGGCACCTACGAGCTGCGTGACCGGGACGAGCGGCAAGGTCCGCTTCACCGCCACCAGCGCCGATCTGGTATTCGGCTCGAACTCGATCCTGCGCGGCCTCGCTGAGGTCTACGCACAGGACGACAACGCCGAGAAGTTTGTCCGCGACTTCGTTGCGGCCTGGACCAAAGTGATGAACGCCGATCGCTTCGATCTCGCGCACTAGAACCAGCCCATCAGGGCGGGGCCGGTCATGCACCGGCCCCGGTCTCCTGACCTACCTTTTCCCCTATTCTCAGCTCCCCCGTTCGGAAGGATCTTGCCCGTGGCAGACAGCGGCACGGTTATCGTCGGCGCGGGTCAGGCAGGCTATCAGGCCGCCGCCCAACTCCGGCTCAAGGGCTACACGGCGCCGATCACCCTCATCGGCGATGAAGACCACCTGCCCTACCAGCAGCCACCGCTGTCCAAGGCTTACCTGCAGGGCGACCTTGACGGCGACCGCCTGCCCTTCCGGCCCGAGGCGTTCTACCCGGATAAAGACATCGAACTGCGGCTGGGCGAGGCTGTGACAGCCATCGATACTAACGCGCGAACGGTCACCACAGCGGCGGGCACGCTGCCCTATCAGCACCTGATCATCGCCACCGGTGGTACGCCCCGTCGCATTCCCGTGCCCGAGCACCTCGAAAACCGCTGCTTCACCCTCAAGACCCGCGACGACGCTGACGCCCTTGGCGAGGCGCTTGCCAAGGCCGAGACCATCGCCATCGTCGGTGCGGGCTTCATCGGCCTCGAAGTGGCAGCAACGGCCGCCAAGGCGGGGAAGGCTGTCACCGTTTTTGAAATGCAGGACCGGATCCTCGCGCGGGTGGCCTCCCCGCCGTCTCCGCGGCGCTGGATGCCCGACACCGGGAGGCCGGGGTCGACCTGCGCCTCAATGAAGGGGTCGACTTCGACAGCCTCGAAGCCGACGTCGTCCTGCTGGGGATCGGCGGCGTGCCGGTGCAGGGCCTCGCGGAAGCCGCTGGCATCGCCTGCGATGGCGGTATCCTGATCGACGGCCACATGCGCACCAGCGCGCCGGATGTCTTCGCCGCTGGAGACTGCGCCCGCAGTCCGACACCGTTCTGGGACGGCAGCATCCGGCTGGAGAGCGTGCAGAACGCCATCGATCAGGCCAACCTGATCGCCGAACAAATTGCCGGGCAGATTGCCGGGGACAGCAGTGACGTTGCCGCCTATCAGGCTGTTCCATGGTTCTGGTCAGACCAGTACGAGGTCAAATACCAGCTCGCCGGGCTGATCCCACCTGGCACCACGCAGGTGCAGATGGGTGAGGGCCTCGACGGCATGGCCATCTACCACTTTGCCGCCGACGCGCTGGTTGCCTGCGAGACGCTTGGCAACGGCGCCGAACACCTGTCCGCACGCCGCCTGCTGGAATTCGGCAGCACGCCGGTCTCCCCTGCGGAACTGGAGGCGGCAGGATCGCTGAAAGCCGTCTTCAAAGACCGCCGCTGATCCCTACATAAGGTCAATGACAGACCTTTTCTCCCGCCTGCTTGGGCGCAAGCCCGTCCGCCCTGCCCCATTGCCACCGATCCGCGTGCTGGTGGTCGAGGGCGGCGGCGTGCGCGGGATCGTCACCGGCCAAATTCTGGGCCGTCTCGAAGAACGCATCGGCGGGCTGCTGCGGTCGCACTTTGACCTGCTGGCGGGGACATCATCGGGCGGGATCTCTGTGATGGCGCTGGCCAGCGACAGCCTCAGCAGCGCCTATGAGCTGTCCGCCATCTTCCACGACCGCGCCAAGGACGTGTTCCGCCGTGCGCCCAACCCGGTGCGCCTACCGTCCCTGTTCCGGGGATCACGCTACCTCGCCGAGGGCTTCGATACCGTCGCCCATGACGTGCTCGGGGATGGCTGGCTGAGCGGGTGCAAACTGCCCTGCGTGGTCGCAAGCTATCTGATCGAAGAGGGCCGGCTGAAGCTGTTCGGCTCGGCTGCCGGGGATGACAATGAGGCGCGCCGGAGGACTTCCGCCTCGTCGACCTCGCCCGGGCGACCACCGCCGCGCCGTCGTTCTTCCCCCCGCCTGCGTTGTCTCGACCACCGGGCGCGAATACTGGTGCGTGGACGGCGGCATCTACGCCAACGCCCCCGTGCTGCAGGCGGTGACCGAGGCCCGCCGCCGGTTTGGCTTTGAGCGCCCGATCGAGCTGGTCAGCGTCGGCCCGGGTGGCCAGCCCCCGCACATCACGGTTGAGCAGGCGCAGCAATGGGGCGGCATCTCGTGGCTCAAGCCGGTCTTTGACATTCAGGTGCAGGCCCTGAACGAGCAGACCCACGCCTTCATCGACAGCCAGATGCCGGGTATCCGCCTGCACCGACTGGCCGTGGACTGGGACAGCCTGCCCGAGGACGAGCGCCCGACCGAGGAGCTGGACGACGACCGCCCTGAAAACCTCGACCAGCTCCGGGCAGGTTCTGTGGCATGGTTGAACAACAATGACGCACAGATAACAGCCGCCGCCGCTGCGCTGCGGCAGGCTGGATCTGTCAATCTGGCCTGAGCAGGCGGCCAGATACCGGGCAAGAGGGAGGACGCAGGCAGCATGCTGACCGATACCGAAATCCAAACCGCGCGCGAAGACCTCGCCGCTGCGTTCCGCTGGTCGGCGCGCATGGGCATGCACGAGGCCGTCGCCAACCATTTCAGCTTCGCGATCAACGAGGATGGCACCCGGTTTCTGGTCAACCCGGCAGGGATCCACTTTGGGCGGGTGCGGGCCTCCGACCTGATCATCGTTGATCTCAACGGTGAGAACCCCAGTCCTCAGGACGGCGGGCCGGACCCGTCGGCCATCGCCATCCACGGCGCCATGCACCGCAACAACCCGCAGGCGCGCTGCATCATCCACCTGCACCCCAAATACACGACCGCGCTGGCGACGCTGGAAGACCCGACCATGCTGCCGCTGGATCAGAACACGGCCCGCTTCTACAACCGCATTGCCTACGACCTCGACTTCGGCGGCATGGGTCTGGGGACGAGGCCGAGCGGCTGAGCGGGCAACTGGGCAACCGCTCGATCATGCTGATGGGCGCGCACGGCGCCATGACAGTGGGCCCGCGCGTGGCCGATGCCTTCGATGATTTCTACTACCTTGAGCGCGCGGCAGAGACGCTGATGACCGCCTATGCCTCGGGACAGAAGCTCCGCGTGCTGCCCCGGAACTGGCGGAGACGACGGCGCAGCAGTGGGAAAGCTATGCCTTTGACCTACGCGGCGCGCATCTTGAGCAGCTCAAGGCCATCCTCGACGATGAGGGTTCGGACTTCCGGGATTGAGTTGCGCCCTTTTCCGACAACAGAGCCTGAAGGCCGTTCAGGGCTTCCAGCGATCCTGCATCCAGAACCATGAATCCGGATGCGCCCGCACCCAGTCTTCGAGCCGGGCGTTGAACGCCGTCATGATCGCCCGCCCCCGATCCCGCCACCCGTCCTCGGGCTGCATGTCAAAGGGCAGCGCCTCCAGCACCGCTTCGTAAGGCTGCTTCGCTTCGCCCGTCCACCTGTGCACCAGCATGGCGACCCGGGCGTCGGTGGCGCGCTGGAGCAGGCCGGCGGCCAGTGTCGTCAAGGCAGGCTGGCCGAACAGTGGCAAGTGCTCTCCTCGCCCAGCGCTGGTCGGCGAACAGGCACAGCACACCCCAGCACTCAGGGTGACGGATTGCGATACGAACCGCGTCGGGTTCGTGGATCGAGACCAGATTGATGCCAGCCCGAAGCCTCGACCGGCGCAGCGCCGCGTCGATCAGCGGGTTCTCCAGCGGGCGGTAGAAGATCAGAAACGGGCGCTGAAGCAGGCCCGCAAAGCCTGCCATCGCCTCCCACGCGCCGAAATGACCGGAGAGCAGCAGGGTGCCGCGCGGGTCCTGCCGGATCGCGCTCAACTCGGGCGCAGCCTGCAGCCCCAGCGCGCCGGCGGATGAATTCCGGTTGGCCCGTGGCTTCATCACTTCGGCAATGCTGCGGCCGAGGTTGCGCCAGGCCTGCCGACGCCGCGTCCGCCGCCAGTCGGCGCTGTGCTCAGGAAAGGCGATCTGCAGCGAGCGCTCCATCCGCCGGTTTGCGAGCTGATCAGTTGCCCGACCAGATAGAAGAAACCGGCGAGCAATCCCCGAGCGAGCGGCATGGGCAGCAGCCGGACCAGCAGGCTGAAGCCGAGGAACACCAGCCACTCGACGTAGTAACGGGGCTTAATCGCGACTGACTGTTTGGCCTCAGGCAAGGAACTGTTCGCGGATAATTCGCTCTTCGAGGTGCTGGCCTTCGTCGAACAGCAGGGTCACGCCGTGGCCCTTGTCTGTGGTGACCTGCACCCAGGCGATGTCGCGGAATTCGGTGCTGTCGGCGGTGGCGGAGACCGGCCGGCGGTCGCCATCGGCGACCTCCATCCGCACGACAGTCTCATCGGGCAGCAGCGCGCCGCGCCAGCGACGGGGGCGGAAAGGCGGAAATCGGGGTCAACGCCAGCAGCCGCGAGCGCAGCGGAATGATCGGGCCGTGGGCAGACAGGTTATAGGCGGTCGACCCCGCCGGGGTTGCCACCAGCAGGCCGTCGCAAACCAGCTCATCGAGCCGCTCGATGCCGTCGATCTCGACCCGGATGCGCGCGGCCTGCCGGGTCTGACGCAGCAGCGCGACCTCGTTGAAGGCCTGCGCCCGGAAGCTCCGACCGGTCTGGTCCTCCCCGATCATGTTGATTGGCCAGACCTTGACCCTGCGGGCCTGTTCGAGCCGCTCGTGCAGGCGGTCTTCCTCGTAGTTGTTCATCAGGAAGCCGACCGTGCCCCGGTTCATGCCGTAGACAGGCGCCACCGGGCCGAACTCCCGCATCACCTCGAGCATGTGCCCATCTCCGCCCAGCGCCACAATCACGTCCGCCTCGCGTGGGTTGACGTAGGGGTAGCGTGAGCGCAGCTGCTCCAGCGATTGCTGGGCTGCCGGCGCATCCGATGCGGTGAAGGCGATTTTGGCGTCTGAGAGGTCCATAGACTCGGTTTATCGCCAATCCCGACGGTTTAAAACACCTCAAACGCCGATTGCGGCACAGCCGTGCGGCGATGGCTTGAATTCTTTCGACCTCCAGCGCCGGAGCCACTGTGCGGATGCGGGCTGCGCGCTAGGTCAGTGTTAACGCCAATTCACGGAGCTTTCAGGGTGACTTCTGACCAACGGGTGACCGCCGCCTTCATCATCATCGGCAACGAAATTCTCAGCGGTCGGACACAGGACGCCAACCTGTCCTTCCTCGCCGGTCGGCTGGGTGAAATCGGCATTCAGGTGGTCGAGGCCCGCGTCATTCCCGACATCGAGCAGACCATTATCGACACGGTGCAGACCCTGTCCGCGCAGGTTGACTACGTCTTTACCTCCGGCGGGATTGGCCCGACCCACGACGACATCACCGCCGACGCCGTCGCCAAGGCCTTCGGCACCGAGACCTTTGAAGACCCCGAGGCCGTGGCCCTGCTCGAAGCCCACTACGCGGCGGGTGAGTTCAACGCAGCGCGGCGCAAGATGGCGCGCGTGCCCGCGGGTTCGACCCTGCTGGCCAACCCGGTTTCAACCGCGCCGGGCTTCCGCATCGGTAACGTGCACGTGCTCGCGGGGGTGCCGAAGATCATGCAGGCCATGGTCGATATGCTGCTGCCCGGCCTGACCGGCGGGGCGGTGGTTGAAAGCCGAACCATCACGGTGCTGGTCGGTGAGTCGCTGATCGCGCCGGAAATGGCGGCGGTCGAAAACGCGCATCCGGGGATCGATGTCGGCTCCTACCCCTACTTCAAGCCGGGTGCGTCGGGGACGTCGATCGTCCTGCGCGGGGCAGACGTTGAAGAGCTGGAGCGCGCGCTGGCCGATGTCACCGCGCGGCTGGAAGCCCGCGATATCGAAATCTGGACCGGCGATCACAAGTAAACCCCGCCGGGCCGCGCCTGCCCTCCCCGACAGCGGCAGAAAAGCCGCCGCGCCGCGCCTAGCCCAGCGCGCTGAGCCGGTCGAGCGCGGCCTGAATGCCGACCTTCGCCTGCTCGGCCTCGGCCAGTTGGGCGCGGTTCTTGGCGATCACATCCTCCGGCGCCCGGGCGACGAAATTCGCGTTGTTAAGCATGCCGTTGAGCTTGCCGATGGTCGCGTCCTGCTTGCCCATTTCCTTGTTCAGCCGGTCGATCTCGGCGGAAATATCCAGCAGGCCTTCGAGCGGGATGACGAAGGTTGCTTCTTCGAACACCACCTGCGCCGCGCCCTTGGGCATATCCCGGACATCGGCTCGATGCTCTCCAGCCGCGCCAGCTTAAGCAGCTGCTCGCGGTTGGTCGCGACCCGTGACAGGGTTTCTTCGCTGGCGCCGCTGACGTGCACAGCGACCTTGGCCCCGGCCGGAATGTTCAGCTCGGCCCGCGCCGTGCGCACCGCCGAAATTGCGCCGATCAGCCAGTCGATCTCCGCCACAGCCGCGCCGGTCTCGCCGGGCAGGTCGATCGCCTCTGGCCAGGGCGCCGTGATCAGCCGCTGCCCACCCTTCCCGGCGGCATCGGCGACGAATTGCTCGAACAGCGCTTCGGTGACGAAGGGCATGATCGGATGCGCCAGATGCACCAGTCGGTCCAGCGCCCAGGCCATGGTCGCGCGGGTCTCGGCCAGCGCAGCGGTGTTTTCGGTATCGTAGAGCAGCGGCTTGGACAGCTCGATGTACCAGTCACAGAACTCGTGCCAGATGAACTGGTACAGCGCCGAGGCTGCACCGTCGTAGCGGTAGCCCTCCAGTGCCTGATCCATGGCCGACACCGTCTCGTTGACCCGGGTGACAATCCACGCATTGAGTGCCAGTTTGACGCCTGCCGGATCGAAATCAGCCGGCACGCTGGCTTCGTTCATCTCGGCAAAGCGGACCGCGTTCCAGAGCTTGGTGGTGAAGTTGCGGTAACCCTCCACCCGGCTCTCGGCGAGCTTGATGTCTCGCCCGGGTGCCGCCAGCGCGGTCATGGTAAAGCGCAGGGCGTCTGCACCGTACTTCTCGATCAGGTCGAGCGGGTCGATGACGTTGCCCTTGGATTTGGACATTTTCTGCCCGTACTGATCGCGGACCAGCGTGTGGATGTAGACCGTGCGGAAGGGCACATCGCCCATGAAGTGCAGGCCCATCATCATCATCCGGGCGACCCAGAAAAAGATGATATCCCAGCCGGTGACCAGCACGTTGCCGGGGTAGTACTTGGCCAGTTCAGGGTCTTCTCAGGCCAGCCCAGTGTTGAAAACGGCCACAGCGCCGAGCTGAACCACGTGTCGAGAACGTCATCGTCCTGCGTCAGCGTCGTCGCGCTGCCGTAGTGGGCATCGGCCTCGGCCTGTGCTTCTTCGACCGATTCAGCGACAAATACGGTGCCGTCCGGGCCATACCACGCCGGGATCTGGTGGCCCCACCACAGCTGCCGTGAAATGCACCACGGCTGGATATTGCGCATCCAGTGGAAGTAGTTGTCGGCGAAGTTCTCCGGCACGAACTTGGTCCGACCGTCCTCGACCGCGGCAATGGCGGGCTCGGCGAGCTTTTGCGCGTTGGCGTACCACTGGTCGGTCAGCCACGGCTCGATCACCGTGCCGGAACGGTCGCCGTGCGGGACCATATGGCGGTGGTCATCGACCTTTTCCAGCAGGCCCAGCGCGTCAAGGTCGGCGACAACCCGCTTGCGTGCTTCGAACCGATCCAGGCCCTGGTAAGCCGCTGGCACCGCGTCATTAAGGGTGCCGTCGGCGTTGAAGATGTTGATCATCTCAAAGCCGTTGCGCTTGCCGACCTCGAAGTCGTTGAAGTCGTGCGCAGGGGTGATCTTTACCGCGCCCGAACCGGTCTCCGGATCGGCATAGTCATCGCCGGCGATGGGAATGAGACGACCGACCAGCGGCAGGTTGACGGTCTTGCCGATCAACGCCTGATAGCGCGGGTCTTCCGGGTGGACCACGACGCCGGTATCGCCGAGCATGGTTTCCGGACGGGTGGTGGCGACGGTGATGTGGCGACCGCCTTCGCCGTCGATGGGGTAGCGGAAGTGCCAGAGGTGGCCGTCGATCTCCTTCTGTTCGACCTCAAGGTCGGAAATCGCGGTCTTGAGCTTGGTGTCCCAGTTCACCAGCCGCTTGTCTTTATAGATCAGGCCCTCGCGGTAGAGCTGGACAAAGGTGGTTTTAACCGCCTGACTCAGCCCCTCATCCATGGTGAAGCGCTCGCGCGACCAATCCGGCGACGCGCCGAGGTAGCGCAGCTGCTTGGTGATGGTGCTGCCCGATTCCTCGCGCCACTCCCACGCGCGGCGCAGAAACTCATCCCGGCCCACGTCCTGCTTGGTCAGGCCTTCGGCGTCGAGCTTGCGATCGATGATCGCCTGCACGGCGATGCCGGCGTGGTCGGTGCCAGGCTGATGCAGCACGTCGCGCTGTCGCATGCGGTAGTACCGGATCAACACGTCCTGCAGCGTGAACGTCAGCCCATGCCCCATGTGCAGCGTACCGGTGACGTTCGGCGGCGGCATCATCACCGCATAGGGCTCCCGGTCCGAGGCGGGGTCACAGGCAAAGGCGCCCGACTGTTCCCACTCATCGCGGTATTTGGCTTCGGCTGCAGCAGCGTCAAAGGTCTTTTCGAGCATGATTTTCAGCTTTGAAAACAGGGTCACAATTCACCGAAAGGCACCACGAAGCACCGTCGGATTCAACCGCCTATAGATGGAAGGAGCACTGCACTTAACGGGCCGGGCCGGCATCCGCTTTCTGGCGCTCGACCAAATCGTCGATGACGCTGTGCAGGGTCGACTTCAACTGATCCCAGTCCGTCGCCGTCGGCCCAGCGTTGGCCGAAGCCGGTTCGCGCGCGTCGGCACCGGGTTTTCACTGACGTTGCGGCGCACCGAGCGGACCGTGTGCCGGTTGGACTTGCGCAGCTGGATTTCCAGTTCGCGCCCCGATGGCTGAACGGCTGCGGCGGCGGCGGCTCGGTCGCGCCAGCGGTGCTCCGTAGCCACTTGTTCAGGGGCTGCACCAGGAACCGGCGCCATGTCGACGGCCACACTGGCCGGAACATCGGCGTGCAGAGGCTCCGGTTTCGACGCGGGTTCCGGTGATGGTTCTGGTGCTGGTTCCGGTGCTGTTGCCAGCGCGGGGTCCGGCACTGCCGCGGATCTGAACGTCGCCTGTTCGCGCGCCTTCAGCACCGCCGGAACGGGCGGCAGCTTGGGGCGGCGTGAGGGGTGGCCAGCGGCATTGCACTCGGCGGGGACGGCAAAGGCTGGAAGCGCTTCGGATGCCGGATCTGGTGCCGGGATGACCCCGCGCAGGCGCCGCGCGCGCAGGCTCAGTGTCAGCGAAGGATTTCTTCACCGACATCAGCACCTGCTCGATGCTTGGTCCCCTGTCCTGATTGGCCGAATTCACCGTAGAAATACCCGTTGCGACGCCACTATTGCGAAGGGGCGCACACTAGCCAACGGTCTGAAATCAGGGAAGAGTTTCTTAGCGGTCGTAGAGCAGAGTCGCGAGATTATTGAGTTTTCGGTTCTCGAACTCGCGCTCCGGCACATAATACCGCACCGGAAGCTGCAAATCGCGGGCTGAGAGCAGCCCCATGGCCGCCACCAAATTATATGCGCCCTGCACAACATCGACTCGGGCGTTGGATGCCGCGACCTGTGCCGCCGTCAGCGACTGCTGGGCCGAGCTCACGTCCGTGCCGGTCTTGGTGCCCGCATCACTCTCTGCCACGGCGCCGCGGAGCGACAGCTCGGAGGCGGTGATCTGCGAGGACCGGGCCTGCCCCACCGCCTGTGCGGTCTGGAACTGGTGCCAAGCGGCGATCACCTGTTGCTCGACAGAGGCCTGCGCGGCAGACAGCTGCTCCCGCAGGCGGCGGATGGCAATCTCGTCCTGCCGCAGCTTCGAGTTGGAAACCTGCCGGTTGCCGTAGAGCGGTACCGACAGCCCGAAGGTGGTGGAGAAGTTGGTCGTGCCCCCGCCGTTGAGAATATCGGTCGAGCGCTGTGCGTTCAGACCCAGCTGGTAGCTGGGCTGGAGTTCAGCGGCCGTCACCTTGCGCTTGGCCTCTGCCTCCTGGAGCTGCACCATGGCAAGCTGGACCGACGGGTTATTCTTCATCGCGATGGCCCGTGCTTCGGCGAGGCTCGCGGGCATGTTGGCGGGCAGCGGCGGCAGCATAACCCCGGTCGGATCAACGCCAAAGACCTGCCGGTAAACGGCGTTGGAAACGATCAGGTCGCCCGAGGCCTGCTGGATGCCGGCGCGTGCTTCAGCGAGCGAGGCTGCGACTTCCGCGATCTGCGTGGTGGTACCGATTCCGGCGTCGTAGCGTGCCTGCGCCGCCTGCAGCTGATTTTCGAGCAGGGTCACGTTGCCGGACTGCAGGGACGTTCCTGACTGCGACCGGATCACCGACAGGTATGTCTGGATTCCGGCAAGCAGGAGCTGCTGCTCCGTCTGGTCGTAGAGAACCCATCCGGCTTCGATGGACTTCCGGGTCTGGACGACGCCACCGGAGATGACCGGCGAGAAGGTCTGGCTGAGCGAGACCCCGCCCTGCAGGCTGCCGGTCGCGTTGAAGTCACCGGCATCTTCGAGGATCTCGTTGTAAGATCGGGCGTAGGTGGTCTGCCACGACGACGAAACCTGCGGCAGGGCATTGGCCGCAACCTGATTGAATATCTCGTTGCTGTTCTCTGCAGCGTAGCGCGCGGCCATCAGATCGTGGCTGTTGTTGTACAGCGTCGCGAGGGCCTGATGGAGAGACTCAGCGTGCACCGAAGTGGTGGCAAAGGCCGAAAACACGGCTGTCAGACCTGCCGCAGCAAGCCGACGCATGACCAGCGCCCGAAGCACCATGAACTCGATCCCCGATTTTATGCTTTATTATTATGCGACCAATATAGCGGGCTGCGGGGGATTGAGAAGAACGACGAGCAAAAAAAGCGCTAAACGGCGGGAAAGCCTCAAAATCAGCGCAATCTGGCCTCAGAAACTGAATGATTTAGGCGGATCAAATTCTGGCAAAGCCGGAACGGACGCGTCGAAAACCGACTGCTGTCCGAGGTGGTCACCGAACCGGGTCCAGACGACCGTATTGCCAAAACCTTCCCCGGTTTTGGCCACCACGGCGACGGCGCGGCCACCTTGCTCGAGAAAGTCGACGAGGTTGGCCGGCACCTGTGCAATCGAGCCGGCGAACAGGATGATATCGAACGGACCGTGCTCAGCCGCCGCTTGCAGCAAGGGCCCCTGCTCGATCACGACGTTGGTGACGCCCTGCTCTTCGAGGACTGCCGTCGCCGTCTCTGCGTGGCTGGCGACACTCTCTTCTGCAACCACTGTCCGGGCCAGCCGGGACAGGACGGCGGCGGCATAGCCGGTGCTGACGCCCACCACCAGAGCGTGGCTGCCGGCGTCCGGTTTCACCGCCTGCAGCATGCGAGCCAGTACCCGTGGCTCGATCACGCAGCGACCACCGTCGAGAACGATATCGTCATCGACATAGGCAACACTGCGCAGAGCTTCGGGGACAAAGTCTTCGCGTGCGACGGACTCGATCGCCTCGATCACCGCTTCGCTGGTAACCTTGTTGGTGCGGATCTGCGAGTCCACCATCGATGCGCGGCGCGCGTCGTAGCCGTTGTCCGAGGCTTTGCTGATCGAAGACATCCGAATTCCTGTCTCAGTGCTGTTGTCTGCCCCGCCTTCTAGACCGACTTGGCCCGACACAGAAGCGCGAAAAACGCCCACCGCTTCTCAAATTTTGACTGACCTCTGATCAGGCGAAGGCGTGTCGGTGACCGCCCCGCGTTCAGAGCGCGCTGCGGGCTTCGTCCATGATCGCGGAAACCATGGATGCAAGACCGTTCTTGCGGGTCGGGCTGAGGTGCTCATCAACCCGATTTCCACGATGAAACGTGGTGGGTGATCGAGAATATCCTGGCGCGGGCTGGTCGTCGTACACGCGTAGCATCAGGGCCACAAGACCGCGCACGATGGCGGCATCAGAGGTGCCGCGCAGTTGCACACGACCCTCGTCGCTGCGCCCCGCAGCAGCCAGACCTGACTCTGGCAGCCCTTGAGCAGATTGCCTTCGACCATCTCCTCTGCCGTCAGTGCCGGTAGGGCGTCACCCATCTGGATGATGTAGCGATAACGGTCCATCCAGTCGTCGAAGAGGGCAAAATCGTCGATCAGCTCTTCCTGAAGATCACTGATGGCGGGACGGTCAGTCATGGAGTTTCAACCTCTGGGCTTCCAACGGGGGATAACTTTTTCAGATATTCTGCATCTGACCGCTGCAAAGGGCGCTGTTGAGCCTATGCAATCGTGTCAATCGTGTTACACATATCAGATCGGCTGGCCACTCATGGCCCGGCCGAGCAGAAACAATTGTCTCAAACTCTCGAGGGATAAAACCGTGAAACGTATTCTAGCGTTTGCCGTAGCAGCACTCTCTGTTGCAGGCACCGCAGCAGCGCAATTCCAGCCTGCTGTAATCTTCGACATGGGCGGTAAGTTCGACAAGTCCTTTAACGAAAGCGCCTACAACGGCGCCGAGCGTTTCAAGGCTGAAACCGGTATCGAATACCTGGAATTCGAAGTGACCGACCCTTCCCAGCGTGAAGGCGCTCTGCGTCAGATGGCTGAACTGGGTGCAAACCCGATCGTGGTCATGGGCTTCGCTCAGGCTGACGCAATGGCTGTTGTGTCTGCCGAATTCCCAGACACCAACTTCGGCATCGTGGACGTGGGCTGGCTCGGCGGCGACAACATCCGCCAGTACGTCTACAAGGAGCATGAAGGTTCCTTCCTCGTTGGCGCACTCGCTGCCATGGCGTCTGAGTCCGGCGTTGTATCCTTCGTTGGCGGTATGGAAATTCCACTGATCGCCCGCTTCGCTTGTGGTTACAAGCAGGGCGTACACGCTGTGAACCCTGACATCGAGGTTATCGTCCAGTACACCGGCACCACCCCGGCTGCGTGGAACGACCCGACCAAGGGCGCGGAAATCACCCGTAGCCAGTTCGACCGCGGTGCGGACGTTGTCTTTGCTGCTGCTGGCGGTACGGGCGTAGGCGTCTACCAGGCCGCTGCTGACTCCGGCAAGCTGGCCATCGGCGTCGACTCCAACCAGAACTACCTGCACCCGGGCACGATGCTGTCCTCCATGGTGAAGCGCGTTGACAACGCTGTTTACGACACCTTCATGGCGTCCATGAACGACGAGTTTGTTGGCGGCGTATTCAGCCTTGGTCTGGCCGAAGAAGGCGTTGGCGCAGCGATGGACGAGTACAACGCTGATCTGGTTTCTGCAGACATGATGGCGTCGGTTGCTGACTTCGAAGCAGCGATCATCGGCGGCAGCATCGCCGTTGGCGACCAGATGATGGACGAAGGTGCTTGCCCGAACCTCTAAGGTCCGGATCACCCTGTCATTGAAACCTCCCTCTGCCTGAGGGAGTTCTTACCGCCGCTCCGGTCCTTCCGGGGCGGCGGCTTAATTCAAGGGTAAGCCGCCCCGTGGCGGAAACTTCCCCCCGTCCCTGAATTTCCAGCCAGCCCGCGAGGCAGGGTCATCGCTTCGCTGCCTGGCTTTGAGTTGGAGCGTTCGAGCCCATGCGTGAAATCGCGATCGAGCTGTCCGGGATTTCCAAATCCTTCGGGCCGGTTCAGGCCAATAAAGACATCAATCTTTCAGTTGAAAGCGGCACCATTCACGGCATTGTCGGTGAGAACGGCGCGGGCAAATCTACGCTGATGTCGATCCTCTACGGCTTCTACATGCCCGACGAGGGCGCCATGCGGGTCTTCGGCGAGCCACTCGACTTCAACTCCTCGGAAAAGGCGATCGAAGCCGGCATCGGCATGGTCCACCAGCACTTCATGCTCGGCGAACCCTTTACCGTTCTGGAAAATATCATTCTCGGCGCAGAGGGCGGCTTCATGCTCTCCGGCGCCATGCGCAGCGCCCGCGAAACCCTGCTCGACCTGTCGCAGCGCTACGGCCTGACGGTGAACCCGGATGCCGTGATCAGCTCCCTACCGGTCGGCGTGCAGCAGCGGGTGGAAATCCTCAAGGCGCTGTACCGCGGCGCGAAGGTACTGATCCTCGACGAACCCACCGGGGTATTGACCCCACAGGAAGCCGACGCGCTGTTCGATATCCTGCGCTCGCTCAAGGAACAGGGCACCACCATTCTGCTGATCACCCACAAGCTGCACGAGATCATGGACGTCACCGACCGCGTTTCCGTGATCCGCCGCGGCGAGATGGTCGGCCATCGTGAAACCGCCCAGACATCGCCCGAGGAACTGGCCGAAATGATGGTGGGCCGCAAAGTCCTGCTCGAAGTCGACAAGGCCCCTGCCCAGCCGCTTGAAACCGCGCTGTCCGTTTCCGGCCTGAACCTGGTTGACGACCGCGGGGTGCAGCGGCTGACCAACGTTTCGTTTGACGTTAAAGCCGGTGAAATCTTCGGCGTGGCCGGGGTTTCGGGCAACGGTCAGGCGCAGCTGCTCGAGGTGCTCAGCGGCATGGAAGCGCCCACCAGCGGCACCATCACCATCGGTGGAGAACCGCTGGGCCGCACGCCAAACGAAGTCCGCCTGCAGTCCATGGGGCACGTCCCCGAAGACCGCCAGCACATGGGGCTGGTAACCGCCTTCCCGGCCTGGGAGTCCGGCATACTCGGCTTTCAGGCGTCGGCGCTGTATTGCGATCGCGGCGCGATGAAGACCGGATTTATCAAGGAAGAGATGGGTCGGTTGATGGAGAAATTTGACGTCCGGCCGCCCAACCCCTTGCTTGGCACGGCCAAGTTCAGCGGCGGCAATCAGCAAAAGATAGTTCTGGCCCGCGAGATCGACAAGGCACCCGACGTGCTGCTGGTCGGCCAGCCCACGCGCGGGGTCGATATCGGCGCCATCGAGTTCATCCACCGCCAGATCATTGCCATGCGCGATGCCGGCACCGCGATCCTGCTGGTCAGTGTCGAACTCGAAGAAGTGCTCAGCCTCTCCGACCGGGTGGTGGCCATGCTCGACGGCTACTGTTCCGACGCCCACGTTACCGCCGATATGGACGAGCGTAGCCTCGGCCTGCTCATGGCCGGTGAATTCGACCGCACCCAGACCGGAGGCATGGCCGCATGAGTAAGTCGCGCGAACTCCACCCCGTCATCAACTTCGGCCTTGTGCCGCTGCTGCAGCTGATACTCGCCTTTCTGGTCGTCGGGCTGCTGATCGTCCTGATCGGGAAAACCCGGTGCAGGCCGTCCAGCTCTACGTTACTGACGTTCTCATGAGCCAGGTCGGGATCGGGCAGTCGATCTTCTACGCAACCACCCTGATCTTTACCGGGATGGCGGTGGCGCTGGCCTTCCATGCCGGGCTGTTCAACATCGGCGGCGAGGGCCAGGGCATGTTCGGGGGCATCGGGCTGACCTTTGTCGCCCTGATCTTCATGGGACACTTCACCGGCGGTGTCGGCTTCGACCTGCCCGGGTTCATCATGGTGCCGCTGCTGTTCATTGCCGCGGCGATCGGCGGGGCGGCGTGGGCGGCGATCCCCGGCTACCTGCAGGCCTATCGCGGCTCGCATCTGGTGATCACCACGATCATGTTCAACGCCATCGCGTTCTCGATCATCCTGTTCCTGCTCACCGGCTGGTTCCAGAACCCTGACAACCCCGGCGACCCGAAGTCGCCGCTGCTGCCCGAACAGTGGTGGTTGTGGAAGGTCGGCGACTACTACCAGTACCGCCTGATCGACCTCGAAGCTCAGTATCAGGCGTTCAAGGACTCCGGCCTGTCTGTCCCCGAAATCCGGGACCAGAACCCCGCGTTCTGGGAAGCCCGCGCCCAGGCGCGCAACATGAAGAACAGCGCGGCGAACGTCTCGTTCCTGTTCGCCATGCTGGTTGCTGTCGGCTTCTGGTTCTTCGTCTGGCGGACCAAGTGGGGCTACGCCATCCGCTCGATCGGCTTCAACCAGACCGCCGCCCGCTATGGCGGCGTTAACGTCCCGCGGACCATGTTCATGACCGTGTGTCTCTCCGGCGCTCTTGCTGGCCTCGCATCGACCAACATCATCCTCGGCAATGGTTCGGATTCCGAGCACGTGCTGCGGGAGACCGGGCTTGTCGGCCTCGGCGTTGTAGGCATCGCGGTGGCGCTGATGGGGCGCAATCACCCCTTCGGCATCGTCATCGCCGCGCTGTTGTTCGGATCACTGTTCCAGTGGGGCGAGGTGATCCAGCTCAAGGGACAGTTCCTGCGGCCCAAGCTCAACATCGACAAGGAAATCGTCGTCGCGCTGCAGGGTCTGGTGGTGCTGTTCACCGGCGCGCTGTCGCTGATGGTCGTCTGGGCCGTGCGTTGGGTGGCTGAAAATCTGCTCGGCGGGGTCGGCCTCGCCAAGGAGATCGAGACAGAGGAGCGCGCGTGATGGAAATCTTCGAGCTGATCTTTTCGCTCCTGCAGTCGACGCTGCGCTTCACGCCCATCCTGATTTTCGCGGCCATGGCCGGGGTGTTCTCCGAGCGCGCCGGGATCATCGACATCGGCCTTGAAGGCAAGCTGCTGATCGGCGCCTTCGTCAGCGCGACCGTCGCCCACTACGCCGGTTTCGGCCT
The DNA here is from genome assembly GCA_038141425.1 of Rhodospirillaceae bacterium. Classification (GTDB taxonomy): domain Bacteria; phylum Pseudomonadota; class Alphaproteobacteria; order UBA7985; family UBA7985; genus UBA7985. The sequence goes on from JAYQIC010000001.1 coordinate 454,273, forward strand.
TGTCGGGCTGTTTGCCGCCATGGCGGTGTGCATGGTCTTCGGCTGGCTGCACGGTCTGGCCACGATCACCTTCCGCGGTGATCATGTGATTTCCGGGCTTGCGATCAACTTCCTTGCCGTGGGCCTGACCAAGACCATCGGCCATTCGCTGTTCGCCAAGGGTGGCGACACGCCCAACCTCGCCGGGCCGGACTCGACGGGCTGGGAGCGGCTGCAGAGCCTGATCCCCAAACAGGTCCTGATCGACGCCTTCCCGGGGCTGGAGAGCAGCAAGGCGCTGCTCAATATCCTGTCGCTGCACGGTTGGCTGATCGCGCTGGCCTTCATCGCTGTCGGGCTGACGTGGTTTGTGCTCAATCAGACCCGCTTCGGCCTGCGCCTGCGCTTCGTGGGCGAGGAACCGCAGGCGGTCGACACCGCCGGGGCCAGCGTGGTCGCCTACCGCTTTGCCGCCGTCACCATTGCCGGCGCGCTCTGTGGCATCGGCGGGGCCTATCTGTCGACCTCCAACATTGCCAGCTTTACCCCGAAGATGTCCGCCGACATGGGCTATCTGGCACTGGCCGCCGTGGTCTTCGGCAAATGGCGCCCCTTCTACGCCATGCTCGGGTGTCTGCTGTTCGGGCTGCTGTTTGCGCTCAAAAACCGCCTCAACTCCGTCAACGAAGGCTTCCTGGTTCAAGTCCCCGGACAGCTGTTCGAAGCCTTGCCCTACGTGCTGGTGGTGGTGGTGCTTGCCGGCTTTGTCGGCTCGGCCCGGGCGCCCAAGGCCATCGGGCGGCCCTACGTCAAGGAACGTGAGTGATGGCGCAGGATCTGTTCGAGGCTGCCAAGGCCGCGCAAGCACGGGCGCACGCGCCCTACTCCAACTTTCAGGTTGGCGCCGCCATCCGCGACGATACCGGCGCCGTCCACGCGGGCTGCAACATCGAAAACGCTGCCTATCCCTCGGGCTGGTGCGCGGAGCCCTCGGCGATCTCGCTTATGTTCGTCGGGGGAGGTATTCACGTGCGCGAGCTGCTGGTGATCGGCAACTCGGAGGTGCCCTGCATGCCCTGCGGCCTGTGCCGCCAGCGCCTGCTGGAATTCATCGAAGACACGCAGGCGGTGACCGTGCACCTCGCCCACCCCGAACGCGGCATCATCAAGACCCTGACCTTTGCGGACCTCTATCCGCACGTATTCGGGGCCAAAGAACTCAAGAGCTGACCCGTGGCCTATCTCCCGCAGGAAACCATCATCCGCAAACGGAACGGCGAAGAGCTGTCCGAGCAGGAAATCCGCACCTTCATCGAAGGCGTGACCAACGAAACCGTGGCCCGCGAGCAGGTCGCGGCCTTCGCCATGGCAACGCTGTTCCAGAAAATGTCGGTCGAAGAGCGCCGGGCGCTCACGCTCGCCATGCGCGACAGCGGCGAGCGGCTGCAGTGGGACGATCTCGATCTGCCCGGCCCGATCGCCGACAAGCACTCCACCGGCGGGGTTGGCGACAAGGTCAGCTTCCTGCTCGGACCCATGGCGGCTGCCTGCGGGCTGTTCGTGCCGATGATCGCCGGGCGCGGGCTGGGTCACACCGGCGGCACGGTCGACAAGTTCGAGGCCATTCCCGGCTATTCGGTCACGCCCGACAACGCCACGTTCCGCGCGCTGGTCCGCGATGTCGGGGTGGCCATCATTGGCCAGACCGCGAACCTCGCCCCCGCCGACCGCATCATCTACGGCGTGCGCGATATTACCGGCACGGTGGAGAGCATCGACCTGATCACCGGCTCGATCCTGTCCAAGAAACTCGCGGCCGGGCTGCAGTCACTTGTGATGGACGTGAAGGTCGGCAACGGCGCTTTCATGGCGACGCTCGACGATGCGCGGGCGCTGGCGCGGTCGATCGTCGACGTCGCCAACGCTGCCGGATGCAGAACCTCGGCGCTGCTGACCAATATGAACTGGGTGCTGGGTGCCAGCGCCGGCAATGCTGTTGAAGTGCTCGAGTCCGTGCAGGCGATGGCGGACCCGGCTGACGCCGACGAGCGCCTGATCTCGGTCTGCGTGGCGCTGGTGGGTGAAATGCTGGTCAACAGCGGGCTGGTCGACAGCCCCGTGACCGCGCGCGAGCAGGCGCGGGCGTCGCTGGACAGCGGCGCGGCGCTGGAGCGCTTTGGGCAGATGGTGGCCGGCCTCGGCGGACCGGCAGACTTTGCCGAGAACCCTGAAAAGCACCTCGCCGCCGCCGCCGTGGTCCGGCCGGTGAAGGCGGCCGAGACCGGCTTTGTCAGCGCCCATGCGACCCGTGATCTGGGGGTGGCGATCATCGGGCTGGGCGGCGGACGGACCCAGCCGGGCGCGCCCATCGACCACGCCGTCGGCCTGAGTACCGTCGCCGGTCCGGGTGTAGCCGTCGGGCCCGGGCGCGACGATCGCCCCCTCGCCCTGATCCACGCCGCCAGCGAGGCTGATTACGAGGCCGCCGCCGCGGCCGTGCGCGCGGCCATCGCGGTCAGCGCCGAACAGCCCAGCCCGCGACCGCTCGAACTCGACGTGGTGCGCTGAGGTGGCGCGGGCCTTCATTCTGCTCTGCGACAGCGTTGGCTGCGGCGGCGCGCCCGATGCGGCGGACTTCTTCAACATCGATGCGGCAACGGGCGAAAGCCTGCCCGATACCGGTTCAGACACGCTGGGCAATCTGGCCCGCTGGCGGGCTGCGCAGGGCAAGCCGCCGCTGCGCCTGCCGCATCTGGCTCGCATGGGGCTGGGGCTGGCCTGCGCGGAGGCGACCGGCGAGATCCCGCCGGGGCTGGAGCTGCCCGAGGGCGCGGAGGGGCCGCAGGCGGCAGTGGGTTCGGCCATCGAGACCTCGCGCGGCAAGGATACGCCCAGCGGGCACTATGAGATTTGCGGCACGCCGGTGGACTTTGACTGGGGCTACTTTCCCCGGACCCGGCCGTGCTTTCCGGTTGCGCTGATCGAGGCGCTGGTCGAAGCCTGCGACCTGCCCGGCGTGCTGGGCAACGAGCACGCCAGCGGTACCGCCATCATCGCCGAACTGGGCGACGAACACTGTCGCAGTGGCAAGCCGATCGTCTACACCAGCGCGGATTCGGTGTTCCAGATTGCGGCCCATGAGGAAGCCTTTGGGCTCGACCGATTGTACGAAGTCTGTGACGTGGCGCGCGGTCTCTGCGACCCGCTGAACATCGGCCGCGTCATCGCCCGGCCGTTTACCGGAAGCGGGGAAGGCGGGCGTGGTGGGCGCGAGGGCGGCTACCAGCGCACGGGCAACCGGCGGGATTTTGCGGTACCGCCCCCGCCGGGCAACCTGCTCGACGCCGTCGTGGAAGCCGGCGGCGGGGTGTGGTCGGTTGGCAAGATCGACGACATCTTCGCTCACCGCTCGATCAGCCACCGCAGTAAGCGCGATGGGCTGGCAGCGCTGTGGGATGGCACGCTGGAGGCCGCGCAGGCGGCCGGAAGACGGCGCGCTGATTTTCACCAACTTCGTCGATTTCGACAGCAAATTTGGCCACCGGCGCCTACCCGAGGGCTATGCTGAAGCGCTGGAATACTGGGACAGTCGACTGCCGGAGCTGTTGGGGGTCCTGCGGTCGGATGATCTGGTGCTGTGGACAGCAGACCACGGCAACGATCCAACATGGCCGGGAACCGACCACACGCGCGAACAGGTCCCAATGCTGTTCTTCGGACCAGCGGCGCCAGCGGGTCGGCGGCTGGGGACGTCGGCAACCTTTGCCGATATGGGGGCGACGCTGGCGAAGCACCTTGGTCTGAGCCGGGATCTGCCCCACGGCACCGCGCTGTTTTAGCGCAAGGTGCATCGCTCAAAGGCGCAGCCGTTTTGAGCGCAAGGAAAACAACGCCGCCGCTTTGAGCGCTCAGGACAAAGACTCCGCGTTTTGAGCGCAATTGCGTGCTCGATTTGACGCCGCTTCGCGGCTTTCAAATCTCCCCGCGCAGTCAAACGCTACGCTTTGAGTGTTCCGTCAGTTCACGCTCACCACGCGGAGTTGATCCTGAGCCTATCGAAGGACTTTGAGTGTCGCTAAGAATGGTACGCGACGCTTGGCCCCGCCGCGCGAAGCGCGGTCGGGGGCAAGTCGGCGCCACCTCTTCTATCCGACCTCAACTCGCCTCGGCTCGGCTCAGCTCGGCGGCTCACGTGCCGTAGAGGCGATCCCCGGCATCGCCCAGTCCGGGCACGATGTAGCCCTTCTCGTTCAGGCGCTCATCCAGCGACGCCGTGTAGATCGGCACGTCCGGGTGATCAGCGCTGAATTTCTCCACTCCCTCGGGCGCAGCCAGCAGGCAGATGAACTTGAGCGCTTTCGCCCCCTGCTCCTTCACAAGCCGCACGGCGTGCGACGACGAGCCCCCGGTCGCCAGCATGGGATCACAGATCAGCACGGTACCGGTGCTGACGTCGGGCAGGTTAAGATAGTACTGCTCGGGCTGCAGCGTTGCCTCGTTGCGCTTGAGGCCGACAAAGCCGACCTTGGCCGTCCGCTCCAGCGCCAGCAGCCCGTCGAGAAAGCCGTTGCCCGCCCGCAGGATTGAAATCACGCTCAGCGACTGCGGCTCCCGCACCGGCGCGTCGAAGGTCGTCAGCGGCGTCTCCACCGGCTGGCGGATCATGGGCCAGTCACGCAGCGCCTCATACCCCAGCATGAAGCTGACATCGTGCATGAGCGAGCGAAAGCGCGCCATATCCGTCCCGACGCTGCGCAGCTGGCTGAGCTTGTCGGTCACCAATGGGTGATCGACGACGTGGAGTGTGTTGGACATGGACTTTCTCCCTTCTTCTAAGTCGGCCTTCAATGCCGGGCGTATTCATTCAGTGGCGCTGGCCGCGTCCTCCACCCGCTGCAGCAGGCTGTCGCGTGTGCCCGCGTCCATGAACCCGGCGTTGAGCGCATTGCGCGTAATGTCAAAGAGGTCTGCCACAGAAAGCCCCGCAACATCCATGGCAAATCGGTACTCCGCCCCCAAAGAGGTGTGGAAATAAGGGGGATCATCGCTGGCCAGCGTGATCACGCAGCCGGCTTCCCACAGCCCGCGCAAAGCGTGCTGCTCGGGGCTCTCGAACACGCTCAGCGCGACGTTCGAACCCGGGCAGACCTCGAACGGGATCCGTCGCTCAGCCAGCTCGGCGACCAGCGCTGGGTCGTGGATCGCCCGGACCCCGTGCCCCAACCGCTCGACCATGGGCAGCGCCTCAAGGGTCTCGCGGATCGACGCCGGGCCGAGCCATTCGCCGGTATGCGCCGTACAGCGTAAGCCCGCCTGCACGGCGATGTCGTAGGCCTGGGCGGAAGTCCGCGGGCCGGTGTGCATCCTCGGCCCCGGCCATCTGGAAGCCCGTGACGTAGGGGTGCGGGTGGGCCGCGATCGCCTCAGCGGCGGCGAGGCTGCGCTCGAGGCCGTAGTGGCGGACGATGGTCTGGCTGATCCGGGTCTCGACCCCGAACTGCGCCCGGGCATGGTCGATGGCCTCGACCACGGCGTCGAGCTGGTCCTGCAGGCCCATGCCCAGATCGAAGACATGATCGGGGCTGGTCAGGATCTCGACGTAAAGCCCGCCCTCGGCCGTGACCCGCCCCAGATAATCGAGGGTCAAATCGTAGTAGTCGCGCGGCGTCCGGATGACCGAGGCCGCCATATCGTAAATCTTCAGAAAATCGTTGAAATCGGTCCAAAGGTAGTTGTCGTCGGCGTCGAGTACCCCGTCGGGCAGGGCGATGCCGTTGCGCTCGGCGAGCATACGCAGCACCGGCGGGTGGATCGTACCTTCAAGATGAGCGTGCAGCTCGGCCTTCGGCACCCGGTCCGCCGGGTGCGTGCCAAAATCTGTGAGCATCGGGGCTCTCCTCTGTTCTAGTTCCGGGCGTCGAGGAGCTGCGGTGGTGGTCGCAGCGGCGCCCGGTTGGTCTCGCCCTTGCGGGGGCGTCTGGCCCTGGCTCAGGCGGAATTCATGCCTTCGCCAAAGGTCCGCAACGGCAGATCATCCCGCCGCTGCAACCAGTTGTCGGCGGGATAGTGCGCCGATGCGTCTACGGTATGCAGAGTGTAGGCGTAGCGCGACTTGTCCGACGTGTTGGCCGACGAGCGGTGCGGCAGGCGTCCGTGGAGCAGGATCAGCGACCCTTTCGGCGCTTCGAGCGGCACGGCCTCGTCCAGCGGCCAATCGACGGCTGACAGGTCTTCGAAATCGGTCCCGGCACCGTCCCCGGTGCGGAAAAACGACGCTCCAGCGGGCCCTTGTGCCAGCCGGGCAAGGCGTACATGGCGCCGTTTTCCAGCGTCGCGTCCTGCAGCGCAAACCAGAAGCCGATGCAGGTCTCGGGCTTGGAAAAAATGAAGGTGCTGTCCTGGTGCATGGTCACCTCGCCCCCCACCCGCGCGTGCTTGAAGATCAGCATCGACTGCAGCAGCTGCGGCGTTCCCAGCCCGAGCTGCCGGGTCAGCCGCCCCAGCTGCTGCTGGTGGGAAAAAGCCTCGAAGTCCGGGTTGAGGTCGTGCATGGCGTGGCCGAGCTTGTTCACCGCACGCTTGCGGTCGACCCCGGCCGTGTTCTCTTCCATGAAGGCGCGCATGACATCGCCGGAACTCAGGAAGTAGTCCTCGCCCGCGTGCTGGTTATCAACGGCGTCGAAAGCGTGCCCTTCGGCTTCTTCAACCAGCTGGTCGGACAGGCGGTCGGCAGCGGCAATCAGGGCGTCGCAGGCCTCCGGCGCGACGAAATCCTCGAGGATGAGGCAACCGGCGGCCTCCCACGCGGCCTTCGCAGCGGCAGGCGCGCCGTGGACGGGATCAAAGGTGAAGCGGGGGGCTGGCACTGTCTCTATCATAGTGCACCACAGGCTTGCTCAATCCGGCGGCTTTGGCAATCAGAATCTTCGATGGTGCCGGTCCAGCCGCCTCCCAGCGCGGGCGCGAAAAGCCCCCAGAGCTTCAAACCCCCAGAGATTCACGTCCCCAGACCTTCAAACCCCCAGACCTTCAGACCCGCACCGAGGCGAGGTAGTCCTCGTTCAACTCTACGCCCCAGCCCGGGCCGTCGCTGAGCCGCAGCCAACCGTCCTCGGCGCGCAGATGCTCTTTGAGCAGCATGTCCCGCGGGCTCTCGGTGAACTCAGGCGGATCGTGGGCAAATTCAAGCCACACCGGCGGCTCCCCCCGGTGGCCGGCAATCGCCGCAACCAGATGAGCGTTGACGATAATCCCCAGTCCGTTGCCCCAGGTGTGCGGGGTGAACCAGCGGCCCATTTCAAAGGCCTGCAGGCCCAGTTTCAGGAGTTGCTTCAGACCGCCGACGAAGACCACGTCGGGCTGATACACGTCGAGGCAGTCGTCGCGCATGATCTGGTCCCACTCGTGCATCTCACGGGTAATCTCACCCCCGGCGATCCAGCAGCGGGCGGTCTCGCGTAGCGTCTTCATGCCCACGTAGTCACCCCGGTGCAGCGGCTCCTCGAGCCAGAACAGGTCGTGCTCACGAGTCCGTTCTTCCAGCGCCATGATCTCTTCGAGGCTCGGACCGGGGTGGGTGTCCCAGGGCATGCGCCAGCCATGGTTGACGTCGACCATGATCGCCATGTCCGGGCCGACCGCCTCGCGCACCCGCGCCAGTGCCTCGATGTCCGCGTCTTCAGAGGCCCGCCCGAAGCGCAGCTTCAGCGCCTCGTAGCCCTGCGCCTGATAGGCCTGCGCCATCTCCGCGAGCACCGAGGATCGCGCAACGACCCGGTTGAGGCATAGAGCGGCACGTCGGGACTGGTCCCGCCGAGCAGCTTCCACACCGGCTCCCCCTCGATCTTACCATTGAGGTCCCAGAGCGCGTTATCGAGCGGCCACATGCGGCAGTGGTGCGCGCCGATGTTGTCGATGATAGCGGTATGGCGATCCATGTCGCGCGGATCTTGCCCGATGAAGTATTTCTTGTAGTCCTCGATCCCATAGCAGGGATCACCCGAAGCAAAGCCCTCCAGCCCGGTGTCGGTCCGCACCCGGATGATGGTGGTGGGCAGGGTCGCCCGAGGGATCGAATCCCAGGCCGCCGGATAGGGCGGGTCGCAGGGGACGATGTGGGTGCTGACCTGAATGTCGGTGATTTTCATGGGCTTTGCCTTGTCTGGGGTCGCAGGGGTGCCACTAACGGGGGCGCCCACTCATGGGTCTGCGGTGAGGGCCGACCGGCCTTGGTCAGGTGCTACCGCCGTAGGTGTGCATGATATCGGCGCAGATCCCGGCCCATTGCGCCTCGGAAAAGGTCATGGGCGTGTTGACCCGCATGGCGAGATTTTCTTCGGCGCAGGCGGCCTCGGTCAGCGCCGCAGCACTGCTGGCGCTGCCGTCAAAATCGAGGCTGACTTCGCAGTCAGCCCGCAGCTGCCGCCAGACGGCATCGAGCGGCCCCCGGTCCAGCGCACGCTCAAGATCGGCGTAGGCCTCGGGCGCGCCTTCGCGGGTCAGGGTAATGGTGGCGTCGGTCACCACCGCGACCGCATGCCCGTGGGCAACCGGCAGCACCGAGCCCAGCGCGTGACCGATCGAATGGCCGATGGTGGTGCCGCCGAGGTTCAGGGCCTCACCGGCCTGAAACGACCCCCACTGGGTCAGGCGCGCGGCGTCTCCGCCCTCCCCGCGAACGTAGGCGGGCAGGTGGTCACAGAGGTGCGCAATCGCGGTGGCGGCGAAGGCCACACCCTCGGGCGAGCGATTGTTGCCGGTCGCACTTTCGTGGGCGTGGGCGAAGGCATCGAAGCCGCATACGGCCTTGAAGTGCGCTGGCACGGTCTCGGTCAGCTCGGGCCACAGACAGGCCGCCGTCGTCTTCAGCTCCTCCCCCCAGAACCACAGCTTAGCGCCCTCGGCGGTGGACGCGATGGCGGTGCGGGAGGCTTCGGACCCGGTGCCAGAGGTCGTCGGGACCAGCACGGTCGGCACCGGAGCGCCGCGGTACTCAACCGCCGAAAGGGCGTAGGTCAGGGTCTCGTCCGGCGCGATGGCGACGGCAGCGGCGAGCTTGGCACCGTCCATGGTCGAGCCACCGCCGACAGCAATGACGATCGGGTTGGCAACGGCACGGATTTCAGCGGCCAGCGCGTCGACCTGCCCGACCTTGGGTTCGCGCGGAAAGGTGGTCGCGGCGACCAGCGACCGCAGCCCGGCTGCGGCCAACTCCGCAGCGAGCGTACTCAGCGGTCCCGGCCCGGCACCGGGCGGGGTCAGGGCAGGGTCAACCACCCAGATCAGGGTCGGGGCGCCCTCGCCCGTCGCCAAACCCGCAACAAAGGCAGCCGATGCCAACTCTGAACGACCAATTACCTGTGACATGGCACCATTACTCCGAGCCGTGAGTGAGGGCAGCAATTTGCCCATTGACCTTAGCGCCGAAGCCATACATGGCAGCATCTGAAACACAAACAAAAAGACAGTGGAAAAGGACTGGCTTCCCGTGGTCGAAACTGAAAGCCGAAACTCAGGCCGCCGCCGCGCGGGTGGCCGGGGTGCGAAGAGCGCTGCGGCCGCCGCCACCTCTGCGGTCAAGCAGCTGCCCCTGGGCGCGGTGCGCAACCCGGTCACCCCGATCGAACCCCTGTCCGCCGATCAGGTCGAGACCATCCACCACGCCTCGCTGAAGATCCTCAGCGAGATCGGCATGGAGTTCCTCGGCGAAGACGCCAAGGCCATCCTGCGCGAGGCCGGCGCCGACGTCAGCGCCGACAGCGATCTGGTCCGCTTCGACCCGGCCATGGTCGAAGAGCGCATCAAGACCGCGCCCTCGTCCTTCCAGCTCCACGCCCGCAACCCGGCGCGGACCGTAACCCTCGGCGAAGGCGATATTCACTTCGTGCCCGTCGCCTCTGCCCCCAACGCCAGCGACGCCGACGGCGGGCGGCGGCAGGGCAACCGCGAGGACTTCCGCAACCTCACCCGCCTGATCCAGAGCCTGCACTGTCTGTCGTTCATCCCCGGCTACCCGGTCGAGCCGACCGACATCGACCGCCGCACCCGGCATCTGGAAGCCATGCGCGACTTCGCCCTGCTGACCGACATGGCCTTCCACAACTACTCGCTCGGCCCGCAACGCACCGCTGACGGGCTGGAGATCGCCAAGATCGTCCGCGGCGGCATCTCCGACGCGCAGCTGGCGGCCGAACCGTCGCTGCTGACCATCGTCAACACCAACTCCCCGCTCAAGCTCGACAGCCCCATGGGCCACGGCATCATCCAGCACGCCCTGCACGGCCAGATCTCGGTGATCACGCCTTTCACGCTCGCCGGGGCGATGGCGCCGGTAACGCTGGCCGGTGCGCTGGCGCAGCAGAACGCGGAGTTCCTCGCCGGGCTGACCTTGGCCCAGTGCGCCAAGCCAGGCGCGCCGGTCATCTACGGCGGCTTCACCTCCAACGTCGATATGAAGTCCGGGGCGCCTGCCTTCGGCACGCCCGAGTACGTCAAGGCGGTGCAGGCGGGCGGGCAGCTGACCCGGCGCTACGGCGTGCCCTACCGCTCCTCGGGGTGTGCGCGGCCAATATGCCGGACGCGCAGGCGGCGCTGGAGACGCAGATGTCGCTGTGGGGGACCATGACCGGCGGGGCCGATATGGTCATGCACGCGGCGGGCTGGATGGAGGGCGGGCTGTCAGCCTCGTTCGAGAAGATGGTCATGGACGCGGATATGATCCAGATGCTGCAGGCCTACATGCAGCCCATCGAGGTCAGCGAGGCGACGCTGGGTTTGGATGCCATTGCCGAGGTCGGCCCGGGCGGGCACTTCTTCGGCACCCCGCAGACCATGGAGCGGTTCGAGACCGCCTTCTACGCGCCCATGCTCTCGGACTGGCGCAACTTCGAGACCTGGGCGGAGGACGGCAGCAAGACCGCCTACCAGCGTGCCAACACGCTCTACAAGCAGCTGCTCGCCGAGTATCAGGAGCCGGCGATCGACGAAGCCACGCGGGATGCGCTCAACGCCTTCGTCGACCGGCGGATCGCCGAGGGTGGGTCCTTCGACGACGATTAACCGCGATTAATCGACCCAGACGGAGAGGCTGCGGCGCGCTGCCGCAGCTTTTGTCGCAAAGAGGTATACGAGCCACCCTGAGCGGCCTAGGCTTGCTTGTGCCCGTTTACAGAGCGCAGAGAGCCCCAAAGGTCATCCCATGCCGTCCCCCAACGCACCGAGGCGTGCGAAAAAAGCCTCAGACGAGCCTCCGTCCCCCGCCAAAACAAAGCGTGGCCGTGCCGGCGGCGGTCGTTCAGCCCGTGCCGCCCAAGCCCGCCAGGCCGAGGTCAGCGCCGGCCAGGCTTTACCCGCCCCCGCCGCAACCGGCTTGGCGGGGTCGAGCTGATCAACGCCGAGGCACTGGAGCAGATCCACGAAGCCTCCCTGCACATTCTCGAAAATTTTGGCATCGAATTCATGGCCGCCGACGCCCGGGCTGAGTTTGTCCGTGCCGGCGCCCTGTCCGATGAAGAGACCGGCCGGGTGCGCATCGGCCGCGACCTGGTCGAGGCTGCGCTGGCGACCTGCCCACCGTATTTTCGAGCTGACCCCCGGAACCCGGCGCACAAGCTGCGGCTGGGAGAGGACTTCATGAACTTTACCCTCGTCGCTGGTCCGCCGTCGGTCCACGACGAGATCCGGGGCCGACGCTCGGGCGGGATGGACGACTACATCGAGCTGATCAAGCTCGCCCAGACCTTCGACATTGTGCACGCGCTAGGCAACCAGCCGACCGCGCCACAGGAGCTGGCGGCCAACACCCGGCACCTCGATACCTATCTGGCCAACCTGCGTTACACCGACCGGACCTTCCACGCCTCGGCGATCGGGGCAGACCGGGCACTGGATGCCATCGACATGATGGCCATCGCCCGTGGCCTGACGCGCGAGCAACTGCGCGACGACCCCGGACTGGCAACGGTGATTTCGGTCAACTCACCGCGCAAGGTCGACAGCGCCATGACCGACGGTCTGCGCGCCATGGCCCAATGGGGACAGGCCGTCTCGATTACCCCATTCTGCCTGATGGGCGCGATGGCGCCGATTTCGGTTCCGGCCGCGGTCGCGCAGTCCAACGCCGAGGCGCTGGCCTGTATTGTGCTGACCCAGCTGATCAACCCCGGCGCGCCGGTTCTCTATGGCTCCTACATCTCCAACGTGGACCTGCAATCCGGCGCTCCGGCCTTCGGTACGCCCGAGCACGTGCAGGCAACGATGATCTCGGGGCAGCTCGCCCGGCGCTACGCCCTGCCCTACCGGGCGTCCAACGCCTGTGCCTCCAACACCTGCGATGCGCAGGCAGCCTACGAGTCCATGAATGCACTCTGGGCCTGCGCGCTCGGCGGGGCGCATCTGGTCTATCACGGCATGGGATGGCTGGAAGGGGGGCTGCAGGCCTCATTCGAGAAAGTCGTGCTCGACGCCGAACTGGCGCAGGAGATGGTCCAGACCTGCTCCCCGGTCGCCGTTAACGCAGAAACGCTGGCACTGGAAGCGGTCGGCGGGGTGGCACCCGGCGGGCACTATTTCGGGGAGAGCCATACGCTGGCGAAGTTCGAGGACGCGTTTTACAAGCCGCTGGTCTCGGACTGGACCAACTATGAAAACTGGCTCGATGCCGGCGGCAAGACCGCGACAGAGCGGTGCACGGCGCTTTGGCAGTCACGGCTGGAAAGCTACGAGGAGCCGACCCTGGAACAGGACCGGCTGGAGGCGCTGGAAGCCTTTGTCGCCCGTCGCAGGGACGAGCTCGGCGACCGCTACATCTGACCCCTTACGCAGCCAAGGGGTCAGACGCCATTCGCGGAAACGACGGGGACTAGTCCGCGCAGTATTCGCCGGTCTTGGAGTAGGCGATGGTGGTACAAGTCGACAGGGTGCTGCCCACGACCGTGGTGCCGGTCATGATCGTGCCCTGGGTTGCACCGGTGGTGATCACGGTACCCGTGGTGCCCATGCCGACGCCGCCGGTGGTCAGTACAACTTCTTCAGAGGGAACGCAGGCGCCAAGGGTCAGGGCGGCTACGGCGAGAAAAGCAAAACGCTTCATTTGAAATATCTCCCGGATAACGGACAAAATCACTTTTAAAAACGAATGCGACCGAACGGTGATCTGGCGGTTCAGACCCAGAAGCCTGCGCATAATAGAATAATGAAGTTGGTGATAGCGAAACTGTATAGAAAGTCCAGTCAAATCAGACAGTAATTGCAAAATTTCTACAAAATATGTCAAAAAATTGAATGGAGTCGAAGGGGCGTAGTTTCAGGCTCAAGGAATCGCTCCTGAAAACGCCCTTTCGTAAATGCGATCAGAATATATCGCCGATATTGGTAACACCCCTGGAGGCGTCCGGAATTTAGCGAAGACGACCCGCTCGATAGCCATGCGGGCGCGGGAGCGCGGCGTTCTGCTCGTAGATATCGGGCATGATCACCAGCTCGTCGTCGTGGCTGGGCCAGGCGTTGAAGTAGACCGTGTGCACCGGCACGTCGCGGTTCAGGCTGACGTGGGTGATATTCCCCGCCGTCATCCGGGCGACCACGTCTTGCAGCGTGAATTCGCCGGGCTGGTCACCGCTGAGCAGCCAATGGGCGAAATGCTCGGAGGCGCCGACCCGGATACAGCCGGACGAATGCGCGCGCTCGGGCAATTCGAACAATGAATCATCGGGGCTGTCGTGCATGTAGATCGACGAGGAATTGGCAAGGTTGAAGCGCACACCGCCGAGGACGTTTTGCGGCCCCGATTCCTGCTTCCAGACATAATCGCGGACGTTGATAGTCTTGAAGTCGAGGTCAAAGGGGCTGACCCGGCGGCCACCGTCAAAGATCGACAGGCCCATTTTGTTGAGGAAGTCCGGCCCCTTCTCCAGCGCGAGCGGGACAAGATCCTTCTCCACGATGGAATAGGGCGCGGTCCAGTCGGGGCTGAACTTCAGGCCGGTGATTTTGTCATTGGTCAGCGGGGTCCGCCGCGATGGACGACCGACAACGACGTTGACGCCGAAGACCGGGTCGTCGCCTTCCATGGCCATCAGTTCGGCGGCACCAACGTTGAGCAGCACCCAGCGGCCCGAGGTCGGCAGCCGGGGTTCCTGCCAGCGCAGGCGTTCCATATTGACCCGGTAGGTCACAAATTCAGCCGGTGAGAGATAGGCAATATCGCGGCGGGCGGCGGCCTTCATCCGACTGTAGTAAGGGTATTCGGGGCCAGCCCGCTGATCCAACCACCGAAATCCTTGGACTTCAGGCCACGCATCAGCTCGGCTGAGGCATCCATCCGGGGTGCGGGGTTGTAGCGCCCCTCCTTCACATCACGGATGTAGCGCAGCAACCCGGCGGTCAGCTCCATATCAATCTGGGAAACCTGCGCCCCGGTGAAGGCGTCCACCGGGCAGCCCCCGGTCGGCGGGGAGGTACTCGGTCGGCACCAGACCATCAAGCTTGGCGCCATTGAACGCCGTAATCAGGATTTTGGCGGCGGGCAGCCAGCCGCGTGAGCCGAACCAGATCGGCTCGAACTCATTCTGACGATAGACGCGGCGCAAATCCGCTGGATCGACCCCGGCGGTGCGCAGCGGCATGGCCGCCTTGCCGCTCAGATAGGCTTCGATGCTTTCGGGACCGGATCGGGGCAGCGCGAACAAGCCGTTTGAGGCCGTCGGCGCCGGCACCGGCGCTGGTGCCAGGCCGCGTTGCGCGTCGTGGTCTCGGCGGCGGTTTCAACCCGGGCGATCAACACCTGTTCAGATCGCGCAGCGGCAACGGCACGGCCTCACGGGACCCGTAGTAGGCTACCTGCGGTCCGCGCATGCACCCGGCCAGGACAAGGCCGGAGGCAACCAGCAGCAAGACCCGCCTGATGGCTTTCCCAACGATCAACGATCCCATGGTAGACTTCCTTCCGGATTAATTCCGGGGCCCGGTTCGAGCCCTTGGACAGCGTCTGCCGCCCCAACATGAAAAAACTTAAAAATAATCGACGACGTCATTTATAGCTCAGACACATAATGTCATATCTCAGATTTTTCTATCATAAAGTTGATATTCCCCGGATTTTTTCCCTTTTTATCGCATCATTGTGACCAAAGACCGGCCACAGCACGGAAAATAAGAGGTCTGAGCCGTCCGATCAGCCCTGCCCCCTCCGGCTGATGCATAGCCCCTGCCAGTCTCTCAATGTCGCCTTGCACCCCCTCTGGCGGATCCGCATATTTCATGGCGTACCGTAATCCGCTCTCTCTCAGCCCTCAGATCGACCAAGGCAATCGAATGTCCGCTCACCCCCAAGTCCCGCTCAGCAACGGCTTTGTTGACGCCATTGGCAACACGCCCCTGATCCACCTGCGTCGCGCGTCCGAAGAAACCGGCTGCACCATTCTTGGCAAGGCCGAGTTCATGAACCCGGGTGGGTCGGTCAAGGACCGCGCTGCACTGGGTATCATCCGGGCAGCCGAGGCCTCCGGAGCGCTAAAGCCGGGTGCGACCATCGTCGAAGGTACGGCGGGCAACACCGGCATTGGCATCGCCCATGTCGCTGCCGCGCGCGGTTATAAGGCGACCATCGTCATGCCCGAGACCCAGAGCCAGGAGAAGAAGGACGCGCTGCGCCAATTGGGCGTCGAGCTGATCCTCGTTCCGGCCGTGCCCTACCGCGATGAAAACAACTACGTGAAGTACTCCGCCCGGCTGGCCGAGGAGCGGGCGGCCGCGAACCCCGGCATGGCAATCTGGGCCAACCAGTTCGATAATGTCGCCAACCGCGATGCGCATCGGGACAGCACCGGCGCAGAAATTCTGCGCGACCTCGACGGCAAGGTAGACGGCTTCATTTGTGCAGTCGGCTCCGGCGGCACCCTGGCCGGTGTCGCCCTCGCCCTGCGCGAAGCGTCTGAGACCGTCAAAATCGGGATTGCAGACCCCTACGGCGCCGCGCTCTATGCCTACTACACCGAGGGCGAGTTCAAGTCCGAAGGCAACTCGATCACCGAAGGCATCGGGCAAGGCCGGGTCACGGCGAACCTCGAAGGCTTCACGCCCGATCTGGCCTACCGCGTTTCTGATGAGGAAGCGCTCAACCGCGCCTACCAACTGATGGCCGAAGAGGGCCTGTTCCTCGGTGGTTCGGCGGCACTCAACGTCGAAGGCGCCATGAAAATGGCCGCTGACATGCCCAAGGGGTCGACCATCGTCACCATCCTCTGTGACGGTGCCGGGCGCTATGCCTCGAAGATGTACAACCCCGATTTCCTGAAATCCAAAGGCCTGCCGGTTCCGCCCTGGCTGGACAACTGATCCCTTGTGTTGAGGAAAACCAACCGATGACGAACGCCGCTCCGCTCTGATTTCAGCCGCCGATCTGCAAGCACGCCTGCAGGCCGGGGAACCGATCCGACTGGTCGATGCAACCTTTTACCTGCCCAACGAGAACAAGGACGCCCGCGCGCTGTTTGAACAGGTACATATTCCGGGCGCGCAGTTCTTCGACATCGACGCGGTCAGCACGCCATCCGACCTGCCGCACACGGCGCCAACGCCGGAAATCTTCGCCGCAGCCTTGGGAGCTATGGGGATCGCCGCAGACGACACTGTGGTGGTCTATGACCAGAAGAACATGTTCAGCGCGCCGCGCGGCTGGTGGACCTTCCGCCTGTTCGGTCACGAACGGGTGCTGGTGCTCAACGGCGGCCTGCCGGCGTGGCAGGCCGCAGGTTACGACACTGCCGATAAGCCGAGCCGGCCGGAGCCTGTGGTCTACGAGGTCCGCGCCGACATGCGCGATCAGCAGCTTGCCGACAAGGACGACGTCAGCGCGGCCCTCTGGCCGCCGGGCACAGCGTGGCTGACGCCCGTCCCCGGGGTCGTTTTACCGGCGCCGACAAGGAACCCCGCGCCGGCATGCGCAGCGACCATATGCCCGGCGCGGTCAGCGCGCCACTGTCGAGCCTGCTCGATCAGAACGGGCAACTGCTGCCCCCTGAACAGCTGGCGGACGCCCTCGCCGTGGTCGATACCAGCACCCCGGTGATTACCACCTGCGGCTCCGGCGTGACCGCCGCCGGTCTCAGCCTCGGGCTGCACGAACTCGGGGTGGAGAGCCGCGTTTACGACGGCTCGTGGTCCGAATGGGGCCGCGAGGCCTCCGGGCTGCCCGTCGTCGAAGGCGACTGAGGCCACCACACGCACTCCTGAAAGCTGCGGTCCTCGCCACCATGTCAAGCGCTTAATCCGCTCCCGCAAAGGTCAGCGGGCACCTTGGCATGCCTCTTGCTGCCATTTAATCATGTTTTTAGACGAATTATCTCAATATCTCATGATCAAATTTGAGCAGGACGAGCCCATCATGAAGAAAAAATATTTTGCAGCAGGCTTGGCGGCATCGATCATCGGTCTTGCCAGCGTGGCGGCGGCGCAGAACCTCGTTGACCCGGCGACCAATGATACCGACCTGAGCGGATACTCGAATTATCTCAGCCGTGAGCTCGCCGACGGCTTCTACCACCGACGTGGTTCGCACCGTGGTCTATCGGGAGCCGGTGCTGGCGACGACGACGCTGGACTTTCAGTCTCAGTATGGCCTCCCCTCGATCGACACCCGGCAGCTGGACTACCAGCACCGGCGCTCAGGCTGGCGTCTGGCCAAAGGGTTACCCCAGCCGGAACCTGCCCCGGAAGCCACAGCCCAAGCCAAAGCCACCGGTTCTGGCATCTGGTGAAATCCTCGGCCTTGAGCTGGTGCCCAGCGGTCTGCCCGCAGGTTCGGTCGAAGTGGTAGGGGCGGCAGTTGGCCAAGTTTCGGGTCAATCCCGGTATCCGGCTGTATCGTGCGCCAAGCGGCAAATACTACTATATCGAAGACCCGGCTGCGCCCGGTTCCAAGGGCTCGAAGCTGACCTTCGGCGAGGTGCCCGGAGGGCTCCAAAGTCGTGCATCCGGCGAGCGTAGGTGTTGACGTCAGTGCCCGATGGCTTCGTGGTGTTACGCGGACCGGACGAAAAACTCTACCTCGCGCCTGCCAGCCGCTTCGGGCTCTAGAGCGCCAACAGATCGCCGGCGAGAGCCATGACATAATCGTGGTTCTTGCCGTAGTCGATGTGGCCGTAGATCGACTTGCTGTAGAGGCTGACCCGGACCCCCTGTTCGCTCGGCTCGATCCAGTAGTATAGGCCATTGGGGTATTTGAGGATCGGGGTGCGGATTACGTAAACCCCTGACAGCGCTTGCTGGTCGCGCAGGCTGCCCCCCTTCTCATCAAGAGCATAGCGGCGGACAGCCGCGTGGATGGCGTCCAGATCCAGCCCGACAATCTCGACCGACTCGCCGTCGCTGGGCGCAGGGGTCAGATCCGCGTCCGCGAGCAGGAAATCATTCGGGCTTCTCGATCGGCGCAAGACATCGAGTTCGAGCGGCCTGATCGCGGTATCCGGAAAAATCAGCGCAAACAGGGCTTCGAACACACTTGAACTCCCGTAGTCTCTGAACACCAGACAATGGCCAGCCCGCCCGCAACGAGGGGCCGCCGCGACAGGCTGAACCTTGCCTATTGCTGGGAGTTAACGCACATGCCTGTCATGGAAAGTCAGACGCCGAAAATTATCGTCATCGGGGCAGGACCGGTCGGCCTAAGCCTGGGGCTGGGCCTCGTCCAGAATGGCTTCCGCGTGCAGCTGGTCGAGGCAGGACCGGACCCCGCAGCCAGAAAGGGCCCCGACCCGCCCGGTCGACGGCGCTGATGCCAGTCAGTCAGGAAACGCTGGCGCAGCTAGGCGTTTGGGAGCGGGTCGCCGACAAGGGTGCACCGCTGCACCAGCTGCGGCTGATCGACGATCAGGCCGACCGTTGGAGCAACCCGGTGATCGAGGTGTTCAGCGCCGAAGAAATCACCAATACACCTTTGGCCACAACGTCGTCAACGCCGACCTCGTCGACGCACTGCTTGAGCGTGCGGCCGAATGGGGCGAGGCCGCGCTGGAACTGCTGTTCGACGCGCCCGTGACCGGCTGGGCGCCGGGACAGGTCACACTCGGCGATGGCGTGGTGCTGGAGGCAGACTTGATCCTCGATGCAGCCGGGCGGCGTTCGCCCGTTCCTGCGTTGGCCGGTATCGCGATGCAGGACTACCGGCCCGACCAGATCGCGCTGGTCTGCCAGATCGAGCACAGCATCGACCACGCGGGCATTTCCACCGAATTCCACCGCCGCGAAGGACCGCTGACCACCGTGCCCATGCCGGTCGCTGCCAAGGGGCAGCCGCAGTCAGCCATCGTCTGGGTCCACCGCCCCGCCCGCGCAGAAGAACTGCGCGCACTCGACGACGAGGCCTTTGCCCGCACGCTGCAAAGCGCACTGCGCGGCGTTCTGGGGGAGGTCACCGGCCTGCGCGCCCGGGGCGGGTTCGAGGTTGGCACGCAGGTCGCCGAACGCTTCGACGGGCCACAGCTGGCGCTGGTTGGTGAAACCGCCCACGTCATGCCGCCGATCGGGGCGCAGGGTCTCAATACATCGCTGGCCGACGTTGCCGTGCTGCTGTCCCTGCTCGACCATCCATCCCGCCTGCAAGACCCCGATATGCTGCGAAGCTATAGTGCCCGGCGCCGGGGCGATGTAATAACACGTTTAACGGCGACCCACTTTTTGAACCAGGCGATACAAAGCCATCGTTTCGGGTTGGATCACGCCCGGCGCGGCGCGCTCAAGAGCCTTGGTTGGCTCCGTCCCATGCGCCACGGATTGATGCGCGCAGGCATGCGCCCTTTTGGAGTTGGCTGATCAACCATGAGCAGCGCCACAGAGACGGATTTTGTCATCGACGCAGCCCCGGTCATCCCGGTGGTGGTCCTCGAGGACGCGAGTAAGGCGCACGATCTGGCCACCGCACTGGTCGCAGGCGGCCTCCCCTGCATCGAAATCACCCTCCGCACCCCCGCAGCCATGGATGCGCTTGCGGCTGTCGCGGGCGTCGAGGGCGCCATCCCCGGCGTCGGCACCGTCACGACCCCAGCGCAGATGGAAGCGGCCAAAGCCCGCGGCGCGCGGTTCGCTGTCTCGCCCGGGCATACCGCCACGCTGCTCGATACCGCTGACGCGCTGGGCCTGCCCTACCTGCCCGGCGCGGCCACGCCAGCTGAGATGCAGGCACTGATGGAGCGGGGATACCGCAATCTGAAATTCTTCCCGGCCGAAGCATCGGGCGGGGCCGCGTACCTGAAGAACTTCGCAGGCGTGTTCAAGGGCCTGCGCTTATGCCCCACCGGCGGCGTTTCACCGGCGAATATGGCCGATTATCTCAGCCTGCCGAACTGCGACGTGGTCGGCGGCTCCTGGGTCGTTCCGGCAGCAGCGGTTGAGGCCGGCGACTGGGATCAGTTGACCGAGCTGGCCCGAACCGCCATTTCAAAGGCGACGTCGATCAACCGCTGAGGCTGCCGCTGTGACGGACCAAAATCTTATGCCGACCGATGCCGCACACCTGCGTGAGATGGTGGAGCAGGCAACTCCGGAAGCAGCGTCTGGCGCTGGCCAAAGCCGGGATTACGCTGGCCGTGCTGCAGGAAAAGCTGCGCATGGGCTTCACCAACGAAGAAGTTGCGACGGTGCTGGCCACCGATGAGGACGACGAAGTCATCACCGAGGCCTATGAGCTCTGGCGGCAGCGGTTGGAGCAGTTCACCGAGACCCTCAACGACGAGGGCCAGCTGAACGACGACGGCAGCTTTGACGGCGGTGAGGACGACGAAGATGGCGACAGCGGTCTCGACTTCCTCTGACGCCTGACCTGCGGCGGGCAACCCAGCCGGAAGGCTGGGTTTCAGCGCTGTGCCGCAGCGACGCAGCCAGTGAGCGCGGGGGTTTCCCCGATCAGCAGATAAGTCGGAATATCCTGATTAAATTTCTGCATCCGGCCCTTGTCCTCGAACCGGGTCCGGAACGGCGACTGCGGCAGAAAATCCCCGCAGTGCCTGCGCCACGCCCCCGGCCACGTAGACCCCGCCACGCGCGCCCAGCGTCAGCGCAAGGTCGCCACCGAACTTGCCCGCAGTCCGCAGAACAGCGAAATGGTCTGGCGCTGGAGCGAGGTTTCCTCGGCCATGCCGGTCTCGACGATCTCCTTTGCTGACTGCGGCAGAACCGGCACCTGCTCGATCTCCGCGAGGGATTCGAACAGCATTTCCAGCCCCGCACCACTGAGAATGCGCTCAGCCGACACCCGGCCACCGGTGATGCGGCGGCGCAGGATGGCGAGGATCCGGTCTTCCAACTCGCGGCGAGGGGCGAAGGCCACGTGACCACCCTCACCCGACAGCGTGATCCAGCCCCCGTGGCGATCCGGGACAGCGCCGGAAACCCCAAGCCCGGTGCCAGGGCCAAAAGGGATTGCCTTGGGCGACATCGCCTCTGGCTTGCCGCCGCCCAGTTTGAGCAGCTCGTTTTCGGGCAGGTACGGAATGGCGTAGGCCAGCCCGCTGAAATCGTTGATCAGGGTGAATTCCAGCTCAAAGCTGCGCGCGATCTGTTCCTTATCGATCAGCCATGAACCATTGGTGAGCGCGACAACGTCGTCCTCGACCGGCCCGGCTGCGCAGAAGCATGCGCGCCCAATGGCCTCCAGATCCTCCGTCGACAGGCCCAGCTCGTCGAAGTAGCGCCGGACCGCGGTTTCCGGGTTGGGAAAGTCGCTGATCTTGTACTTGCGGATGCGCTCGACCGGCTGGTCGGGCTTGGTGCCCAGACCGAAGCGAACGTTGGTACCGCCGATATCGGCAACGAGGACGGGATCGCGCATGATCAACTCAGCCTACGACAACTTTTTCGGTGTCAGCCGGAACGGGCAAGGTCAGCCCCGGGTCGCCAAAGACACCGGCGCCGGTTTCCGATCCCCCACCGCGCCGCGGAAGGCGCCGAACAGCTCGCGGCCCATCAGAATATGGCTCTGGCTCATATCATCGACGGCCGTCGGGCGCCCAGCAAATTCGGCTGCTTCGACCAACACTTCCAGCGTGCCAGCCTCGGCATCCAGACGGACGATATCACCGTCCTGAACCCGCGCAATCGGGCCACCATCACTGGCCTCGGGGGTCAGGTGGATGGCGGCGGGGACCTTGCCCGAGGCCCCGGACATGCGCCCATCGGTGACCAGTGCAACCTTGAAGCCAAGCTTCTGCAGCACGCTCAGCGGCGTGGTCAGCTTGTGCAGTTCGGGCATGCCGTTGGCCTTGGGCCCTTGGGCGCGCAGCACGGCGACGAAATCACCGTGGAGTACACCGGCCTTGAAAGCGGCCTGAATCTGGTTCTGGTCAGTGAAAACCCGTGCGGGGGCTTCGACGATGCGGTTTTCCGGTGCGACGGCTGAAACCTTGATCACCGCACGGCCCAGATTGCCGTTGAGCACCCGGAGGCCGCCGTTGCTCTGGAAAGGCTTGTCGACGGTGGTCAGCACGTCGGGCAGCCCGGAGACAGCCGGGGCAGGCTCGTAGCTCAGGGTGCCGTCGACCGCGACCTTGGCCACGCGGCCGTAGTCGTCCAAGCCGTTCTCGGTCAGGGTCTGCACCTCGGCGTGCAGGAAGCCCGCGCCGCGCAGCTGGTCGATCAGGAACGGCAGGCCGCCCGCTGCCTCCATCGCGTTCACGTCTGCCGAGCCGTTAGGATAGACCCGCGCGAGCAGCGGCGTCGCCTCGGAGATGTCGTTCATGTCGTCCCAGGTCAGCTTGATCCCGCCCGCAGCCGCCATGGCGATCAGGTGCAGGGTCAGGTTGGTCGAACCCCCGGTCGCCATCAGGCCGACGAGGCCGTTGACGAAGGCACGCTCGTCCAGCACGTGGCCGATGGGGCGGTAGCGCGGCCCCGGTCAATCGCCTCCAGCACCGCGCGGGCGCTCTCCCGCACCGCCGCATCGCGCGCCATGGTGCCGGGCGCGAAGAAGGTGGTGCCGGGCACGTGCAGGCCCATGAATTCCATCAGCATCTGGTTGGAGTTTGCGGTCCCATAGAAGGTGCAGGTCCCGGCGCCGTGGTAAGACTTGCTCTCGCTCTCCAGCAGTGCATCGCGGCCGACTTCGCCCTTGGCAAAGGCCTCGCGGACCCGGGCTTTCTCATCGTTGGTCTGGCCGGTGCCCATGGGCCCGGCGGGCAGGAACACCGCAGGCAGGTGACCGAAGGCGAGCGCGCCGATCACCAGCCCCGGCACGATCTTGTCACAGGTGCCCAGAAACATGGCCGCGTCGAACATGTTGTGGGACAGCGCAACCGCCGTCGCCATCGCGATCACGTCGCGGGAGAACAGCGACAGCTCCATGCCCGGCTGCCCTTGCGTCACGCCATCACACATGGCCGGAACACCGCCCGCAACCTGCGCGACCCCGCCCCAGTCCAGCGCGGTCTGCTTGATGATGTCGGGATAGTCCTTGAGCGGCTGATGGGCCGACAGCATGTCGTTGTAGGCGGTGACGATGCCAATGTTGGGCTGGTCGGTCTTGGCCAGCGCCTTCTTCTCATCCATGCCGCAGGCCCGCAAACCCGTGGGCGAGGTTGCCGCAAGACAGCTCGCTGCGCAGGGGCTTGTTGCGCCGTGCGGCCTCAATCCAGGCCAGATAGGCCTGCCGCGTCGGGGCGGAGCGTTCGATAATCCGGTCAGTGACCGCCCGGATGGCGGGGTTCATCGTGGTCATGGCTCTTTTTCTTTCATCGGGACCGCCAGCCAACCGCGACGGCGCGCGCGAAGGGTGCGGTCCCCGTTTATGTATCGACCAACTAGGGCGCCCAGAACGTTTCTACCGGGCAGTGAGGATGGTGGAGAAACCAGGAAATCGGGGTTGTCGAGGGCTGATCACGTAGGCGGGCGTCTTCGTAGACCTCACGCTTTCCCGCGCCTTCGAAATGCAGGAACACGTGCGTTGCCTGCGCCAGAAACGGTCCAGAGTGGGTCAGGCGCGTGACCATGGGCTCCATGGTCGGCTCGGCGGCCAGAACCGGCGGTGCATCGGCCGAAAGACCCTGCTCCAGCTGCGGTGAGCCGGGGAACAGGCTGGCGGTATGGCCGTCGCCGCCCAGTCCCAGCACCACCACGTCGGGGCGCAGCGCCGCGCCGGCGGCCCACTGCGCCGACTTCTCAACCCCCAGTTCCGGGTCGAACAGCGGCTGGAAAGTCGCGCCGAATGCCTCGCCGAGCAGCAGGTGCTCGCCGACCAGCTTGGCGTTGGAATTGGGATCAAAGCTCTCCACGCAGCGGTCATCGACCAGACCAATGGTCACCCGCTCCCACGCCAGGGCTTCCTTGGACAGCGCGGCGAAGAAGGCCTTGGGCGTTGAACCGCCGGAGACCAGCAGCCGCGCCTGCCCGTTCTCAGCGATGGCGTCGACCAGCGACTTGCCGGTGATCCAGGCCAGCCGCTGGGCCAGCACGTCGGAGGATGCATAGAGGTGTTCTGCGATGATCATGGCCCTGCCCTACTTCATATCCTCGTGCCAGCTGCGGCCGTCGCGGCGCATCATGTCAGCGGCTGCATCCGGCCCCCAGCTCCCTGCGGCATAGGGCTCGGCATCTTGCTCGTTTGCGGACCAGTGATCGAGCACCGGCGTCATCCACGCCCACGCGGCCTCCAACTCATCCCGGCGCATGAACAGCGTGCGGTTGCCCCGCACCACGTCGAGCAGTAGGCGCTCGTAGGCATCGGGGAAGCGTTCCAGCTCGAACTCGTCCTTGAACGACAGATCGAGGCTCGCGGCGCGCAGGCGCATGCCGCCCGGGCCGGGGTCCTTGGTCATCAGACGCAGGCTGACGCCCTCGTCGGGCTGCAACCGGATCACCAGCCGGTTGGGCACCACTTCGTCGGTGGTCACTGGGCGGAAAATCGAATGCGGGATCGCCTTGAAGTGGATCACGATTTCCGAAGAGCGGATCGGCAACCGCTTACCGGTGCGCAGGTAGAACGGCACCCCCGCCCAGCGCCAGTTATCGACAAAGGTCTTGAGCGCAACGTAGGTCTCGGTGCGCGTTGGCTCGCCCAGCTCGTCAGCGTAACCGGGGACCGCTTCACCGTCCACGGATCCCACCTGATACTGACCGCGGATGACGTTCAGACGGAAGTCTTCATCCGAGAACGGCCGCAGGGCACGCAGCACCTTGAGCTTCTCATCGCGTACACTGTCGGCGTCCATGCTCGCCGGGGCTTCCATCGCTGTCAGGCACAGCAGCTGGGCGAGGTGGTTCTGCACCATGTCTCGCAGGGCGCCGGACTTGGAATAGTAGGTGGCGCGGTCGCCGGCACCGATGTCCTCGGCCACGGTAATCTGCACGTGGTCGACCACGGCCTTGGACCAGATGCTCTCGAACAGCACGTTGCCGAAGCGCAGGGCCATCAGGTTCTGCACCGACTCTTTGCCCAGATAATGGTCGATCCGGTAGACCTGTGATTCGTCGAAGGCCTCAGCCACGGCGGCATTGATTTCCTGACTGGACGGCAGGTCGTGACCCAGCGGCTTTTCCAGAACCAGCCGGTCCTTGGGGCCGTTGAGACCGACCTCGGCGAGGAAGGCCGATATCGGCCCGAACAGCGAAGGCGGGGTCGCCAGATAGATGACGCGGACCCGGTCGGGGTGTTCGTCGAGCTTTTCCTTGAGCGCGCGGTAGCCATCAACGGTGAAGGCGTTGTTCGGCATGTAGGCAAATCGGCCCAGAAAGCGTTTCAGCGTGTCGCTGTCGAGGTCCTTTTCCGGGATAAACTCGCGCAGCGCGGCTTCGACCTGCACGACGAATTCCGCGTCGCTGAGCTCGGAGCGTGCGACGCCGATAATCCGCGCCTGATCGGGAAGCTGGCCGTCGAGCTCCCGGTGGAACAGGGCGGGAAACAGCTTGCGTTTGGCCAAGTCGCCGGTGCCACCAACGACGACGTAGTCAAAGGGGTCAACAACGATGATCTTCGACATGTGCGATGACCCTAACTTCGGTGTTCAAGTTGGTCGGTACTGCGTACTGAAATGCCGCGCTGTCGCCGGACCGCGCAAGCGCAATCCGGGACGGGCTCCGGCTATGACGTTGCCTGCGCCGGAGCGGGCAGGCGTTACTGAGTGCCTGCCGTCAGCGCGGTGTGATCCGCGCCGAACATGTGCAGGCGCGGGGCGGGCAGGTCGATGCCGACTTTGGAGCCGGCCTTGATGACTTCGGAGCCTTCGGCCTGAACCGTCAGCGTCTGATCACCAACCTTGACGTAGGCAAAGGACACGGAACCCAGACGCTCGACCACGGTGACGGTGCCCTGCAGCGGGCTCTTATCCACCAGAGCGGTGTGCTCGGGCCGGATGCCCAGCGAAATGGCTTCGCCGGACTGCACCGGGCGCGCCAGCGGCACGACGATGTCGCTCTGTCCGTTGTCGAGCTTGACCTTGGCCTTCTTGTCACCGCCTTCCGCAACAACGCCGGAGACGAAGTTCATGGCCGGAGAGCCGATGAAGCCAGCGACAAACTTGTTCGCCGGGCGGTGGTAGAGGTCCAGCGGCTGGCCGACCTGCTCCACGTTACCGTCGCGCAGCACCACAATCTTGTCGGCCATGGTCATGGCTTCGACCTGATCGTGGGTCACGTAGATCATGGTGGTCTTCAGCTGGGCGTGGAGTTCGGCCAGCTCCTGACGCATCTGCACCCGCAGCTTGGCATCGAGGTTGGACAGCGGCTCGTCGAACAGGAAGACTTCCGGGTTGCGGACGATGGCACGGCCGATCGCGACGCGCTGGCGCTGACCGCCCGACATGTCCTTGGGCTTGCGGTTGAGCAGTTCTTCGATCTGCAGGATCCCGGCAGCCCGCATTACGCGCTCTTCGATCTCGGCCTTGGGGCGCTTGGCCAGCCGCAGGCCGAAGGCCATGTTCTCAAAGGTCGTCAGGTGCGGGTACAGGGCGTAGGACTGGAACACCATGGCGATGCCGCGCTTGGCCGGCGGCACGTCGTTCATCATCTCGTCACCGATGTAGAGGTCGCCGGCCGTGATGTCTTCCAGACCGGCCACCATCCGCAGCAGGGTGGACTTACCGCAGCCCGATGGCCCGACAAACACAGCGAACTCACCGTCTTCGATATCGAGATCGACATCGTGGATCACGCGGGTTGATCCATAATCCTTCACGGCCTTTACGAGGCGGACACCAGCCATCAGTGGCACTCCCAAGAATGAAACGTTTGTTACAAGGCTATTTCATAGCCGATAGGTGACAGCGTCGCAAATCATGGGCGCATGGTCAAAGGCGCATGGACAAAGCAGCACAAAAAACGTGTCGCGTTGGAAATTAACCGCCAAAAGCCGTGCAGTTTCGGACATTTCCGGCCGTTTCCGCCCGGTCGCAGGGCTCAGGCGATCATCCCAGAGTCCAGCACTCACAGTGTCTGGGGCAGCCGTTCGACGGGAATGGTGTCGCCGACCTGCGTGTCTTCGAGGAAGACCGTCGGCCGGATCGGGCTTTCGTCCCGGGCGAAATAGAGCAGGTGTGTCCGGTCGATTTTTGCCGCCGTGCGGTACAGCGACGAGCAGAATTCGTCGTCGCTCAGGTCTTAGCAGGCTTGGAATCTTCAATGCGCCATTGCCCCAGTACCAGCCGACCGGGGCGCGGGTTGATGGCGAGCAGACCGTCGCGGGAGAAATAGGAATACTGCACCGCCGAGGTTTCATCGACCGACCGAGACACCAGCGTTCGGCCGTAAAGCAGGCGCAGCAGGTCGCGCTCGCCGAGTTGATGATCGTTGTCGGGATCGATGAACAGAACCTTTTCCGCATGCGGAATATGGGAGAACGACGCAGGCTCCACTGTCGACGAAGCCGGGTAATCGTCGCTGGCAAAGAAGTCGGAATAGCCGCAAGCCGCGAGAAATGTCGTCGCCAGCAGCGCCGTACCAATCAAAATCCGTTTCATTATGCCAAAGTCCATGGTCTTTTCTGAAATGCGTGTTCGAACCTGCAATCGCAGTGCCGTTTACGCGAATTTGAAACAAATGCTGTGGCGAAATTGGGGTGAGCACGGGTGACTGAGGCGCGGATCATTGAAATCAGCGAACCCGGCGGACCGGAGGTGTTGGTCGCCAGGGCGGCGGCCTGTGCCTCGTCCGGGTCCCGGTGAGTTGCTGCTGTCGGTCGAGGCCTGCGGCGTCAACCGACCCGACGTGATGCAGCGGCAGGGTCGCTACCGTCCGCCCCCGGGCGCCAGTGACATCCCCGGTCTGGAAGCCGCCGGTGAAGTGCTGGCGGTGGGCGACGGCGTACCGGCGACGCTGACTCGGGCGAAAACTGACCGCACTCTGCCCCGGGGCGGCTACGCCAGCCACGTCACGGTTCCGTGGCGAGCACGCCCTGCCCTGGCCCGAGGGCTACACGGCGGTTCAGGCGGCGGCCCTGCCCGAAACCTTCTTCACCGTATACGGCAACATGGTTTTCCGAGGCCGGTTTAAGGCGGGCGAACGTGTGCTGATCCACGGCGGCTCGTCCGGGATCGGCACCACGGCGATCCAGATGGCCAAAGCATTGGGCGCCGCGCAGGTGATTGTGACTGTGCGCACGCCGGAAAAGGCCGACGCCTGCCTTGCGCTCGGCGCTGACCACGCGCTGCTCTACCCCGAAACGGCATGGGAGGACGAGGTGCTGGCGCTGACCGACGGTGCCGGTGTCGACGTCATCCTCGACATGGTTGCCGGGCCCTATGTTGCACGGGATCAGCGCTGTCTGGCGACGGACGGAAGGCTGGTGCTGATCGCCTCGCAGGGCGGTTCAGACGCCCGCTTTGACGCTACCGTAGCGATGGTGCGGCGGCAGGTGATCACCGGCTCGACCCTGCGCCCGCAGTCGATCGAGGCCAAGAACCAGCTCGCCGAAGGGCTGCGGCAGGAAATCTGGCCGCTGCTTAACAACGGCAGCATCGCACCGGTGATCGCGGCGACCTTCCCGCTGGAGCAGGCTGCCGAGGCCCATCGCATGATGGAATCCGGCGATCTGATCGGTAAAATCGTGCTGACAACGCAGGAACCCTGAGCCGTGAGCAAGCAGCAGCCCCACCGGCGCGCGGACTACCGCGCCTTTTCCGAAATCACCCCCCGCTGGATGGACAACGACGTCTACGGCCACGTGAACAACGTGGTCTACTATTCGTACTTCGACACCGCCGTTAACGGGTTTTTGGTTGATCAGGGGGTGCTCGACTTTCGAGCCGGTGAAACCGTGGGTCTGGTCGTGGAAACCGGGTGCCAGTTTTTCAGCCCGTTGGCCTTTCCCGACCGGGTGACGGCGGG
Source organism: Rhodospirillaceae bacterium (assembly GCA_038141425.1). GTDB lineage: Bacteria > Pseudomonadota > Alphaproteobacteria > UBA7985 > UBA7985 > UBA7985. Next base: position 483,553 of record JAYQIC010000001.1, read on the forward strand.
GGTCCGGGTCGCCCGGATCGGCACGTCCTCGGTCCGCTACGAGGTCGGCCTGTTCGCAAACGACAGCGATACGGCGGCGGCGCAGGGACATTTTATCCACGTTTACGTCGGTGCACAGGATCATCGTCCCCGGCCCCTGCCAGAAGACCTGCGGCAGGCGCTGGATAAACTGCTCATATAAAAGCGGCGGGCCTTGATCTTGGCTTGCCCTGCTCTGCTAACCGGGCCAAACTCGACCGCATAGGGGTGGGTTCCGGCCTGCCTGACAACAAGGGTATCCCCGGTTTCAGGGGGTTCGGGTCTGCTTTTCGGCTCCAGCGTGTCGAGGGCGGAACCGTTCTGCTGCGTAGACCCGGGTGGATGAGTGGAGGAAAACCGTCATGAAAGGCTTGATGCAAAATGCACCGCTGATGATTTCGTCGCTGCTGCAAACCGGCGCGGATGTTTTCGGCGGCTCAGAAGTTGTGTCCGTGATCGCGGGCGAAGGCGTGGTCCGCCACACCTACCGTGATATCAACCAGCGGGCCAAGCAGCTGGCGCAGGCACTCGGCGACGCCGGGATCGGCATGACCGACCGCGTGGCAACGCTGGCGTGGAATGACCACCGCCATCTGGAGATTTACTACGGCGTTTCGGGGATTGGTGCGGTCTGCCACACCATCAACCCGCGCCTGTTCCCCGAGCAACTGATCTACATCATCAACCACGCCGAAGACCGGATCATCATGGTGGATCCGATGTTCGTGCCGCTGATCGAGAAGATCATCGACAACTGTCCAGAGCTGGAAAAGATTGTCGTTCTGTGTACGGCAGAGAACCTGCCCGATACCGCGCTGGACGCCGTGGTTTACGAGGACTTTATCGGCGGCTTCGACGGCGAGATGGAGTGGCCGGAGTTCGACGAAAACGCAGCCTCTTCGCTGTGCTACACCTCCGGGACCACGGGCAGCCCCAAGGGCGCGCTTTATTCGCACCGGTCGACCGTGCTGCACGCGCTGATGGCGGGGACCCCGGCTGTTACCGGCACCCTCACCGGCGAGACCATGATGCCGGTCGTTCCCATGTTCCACGTCAACGCCTGGGGGCAGCCCTACTACGCGCCGCTGGTCGGGGCGAAGCTGGTCCTGCCCGGGCCGAAACTCGATGGCGAGAGCCTCTATAACCTCATTCAGGCCGAGGGCGTGAGCAACACCGCCGGGGTGCCGACAATCTGGCTCAACCTGCTCAAGCACACGCGCGAGGTCGGCGGGAACCTCGACAGCCTGCGCAATATCATCATCGGCGGTTCCGCCGCGCCCGGCGCCATGATCCGCGAGTTCGAAGACGACTACCAGACCAACGTCATCCACGCCTGGGGCATGACCGAGATGAGCCCGCTGGGCTCGGCGGGCGTGCTGGCGCCGCACCTGACGCGCTCGACCAGCGCGGAAGAGCAGTTCGAGATGAAACAGAAGCAGGGGCATCGGGTTTTCGGCGTCGACATGCGGATCGTCAACGACGACGAGGAGCCACAGCCCCACGACGGCAAGACCCGCGGGCACCTCGTCGTACGCGGGCCGTGGATCATCTCCAGCTACTACAACAACCACGACGCCAACGATAAGGCCTTCACCAAGGAAGGCTGGTTCTACACGGGCGACATCGCCACGCTGGACGAAAACAACATCCTGCAGCTGGTCGACCGCTCCAAGGACGTGATCAAGTCCGGTGGTGAGTGGATTTCATCAATCGATCTGGAAAACGAGGCCGTGGGCGTTCCCGGGGTCGTCGAGGCTGCCGTGATCGGCGTGGCCCATGACAAGTGGGGCGAGCGCCCGGTGCTGATTCTGGTGCCGCAGGACAGCGACAATCCGCCCAGCGAGGACAGCGTGCGCGACTTTCTCAGCACCCGCATTGCCAAATGGTGGATGCCGGACCTGATCGTGTTCAAGGATGAAATCCCGCACGGCGCGACAGGGAAGATCCTCAAGGCCGAGCTTCGCGAGGAATTCAGGGACGCCCTGGCCGGCGCAGCAGACTAGCGCCGGGGCCGGGCTCTCGGGCGACGGTCCGCTGCACTGCCCCTCAACGGGCAGTACTTTGCCCATCCAGTCGATATCGACCTCGCGGATGGCCTTGAAGGCCCATTTCGGCGACCGGTCCTTGTCGACCAGCAGCGCCCGCACGCCTTCACGGAAATCACCGTGCTCGAGCAAATTCATTGAAAGCTCCAGCTCGGCGTCGAGGCAGTCGCGCAGACCGGCGTGACGCATGCGCTGGAAGAATGATTGCACCAAAAAGGCCGACGCCGGAGAGCCGTGTGACGTGCCTTCGCCCACGCGCTTGGGAAGGGATCCTCGTCCTGCGCCAGTGCGACCAGATTGTCCCACCGCTCCTGAAAGTAAGGCGTGTGCATGCAGGCCGCGAGGCGGTCGCGGTGGGGCATAATCTTGTAGGAGACCGCAGGCGGCTGCGCGGCGGCAACAACGCGCACAGCAGCCTCGGCAAAGGCCCGGTTGGCGCGGGCATGGTCGCTCCAATCCGTGGCGCTAAGAGCTTCCAGAATGGCACCCTTGGCGTCATTGGCGACCAGCACGTCGGCCAGCCCAAACTCGACCGCATCCGGGCCGGAGAAATGCACGCCGGTCAGGGCAATGACCTCGCCCAGCGGCGCGGAAACCCGCTGCAGAAACCACGAGCCCCCGACGTCGGGGTGGAAGCCGATGGCGAGCTCCGGCATGGCCAGCCGCGAGGTGTCGGAGACGATGCGCGTGCTCGAGCCCTGCAGCAGCCCGAAGCCGCCGCCCATGCAGATCCCACCGCCCCAGACCAGCATGGGCTTGGGAAAAGTGTGCATGAAGTAATTCAGGTCGTACTCGGTTTTGAAGAACTCACGCCCAACCGCCATGTCCGGGCTGGGGTCGGTTGTCACGGCAACCACGTCCCCGCCCGCGCAAAAGGCCTTCTCCCCGGCGCCGTCGAGGAAAACCGCCTTGCAGGCCGGGTCATCCGCCCAGAGAGTGAACTGCTGGTGCAGCAGCGCGATCATCTCGGTTGTCAGCGTGTTGAGCTTTTCCGGCCGGTTCAGGGTGGCGTGGCCGATAAAGCCGTTCTCGGCAGGGCGCTCTTCAAACAGCACGACGTCGGACATGGTCCGTCCTCTTCATTTCTCTTCTTTTTTTACTCAACGCAGTTGCTGCGCTCTCATCGGCTCAACTGGCCCAAGCCTGCTTGATCAGGTCAGCCGCCTTTTCAGCGATCATCAGCGTTGGTGAGTTGGTGTTTCCGGATGTGATCGAAGGCATGACCGACGCGTCGACGACGCGCAAGCCCTCCAGCCCGTGAACGCGCAGCTGATCATCAACAACCGCCCGGTCATCGCTGCCCATTTTGCAGGTGCCGACCGGGTGGAAAATAGTGGTCGAAATGTCGCCAGCGGCGGTCGCGAGGTCTTCATCCAGATCGATATCAGGACCGGGGCGGAATTCCTCGGGCTGGTAGCGTTCCAGCGCCTGCTGCGCCACGATCCGCCGGGTCAGGCGCAGGGCGTCGGCCGCAACCTGCCGGTCGGCGGGGGCAGAGAGGTAGTTCGGCGCGATCGAGGGCGCATCGCGGAACGAGCCGGTGCGGACGTGGACGCTGCCCCGGCTTTCGGGGCGCAGGTTGCTGACCGACGCGGTAAAGGCATCGAAGGCGTGCAGCGGCTCGCCAAAGGCATCCAGCGACAGCGGTTGGACGTGGTATTGCAGATTTGCCGTCTCTCGGCTGGGGTCGGACTTGCAGAACACGCCCAGTTGGCTGGGGACATGGTCAGCGGCCCACGGCGGCGCAGGGCGAAGTCCAGCGCCATGGCGGCCCGCCCACCGAGGCTCTTGATCCGGGTGTTCAGCGTAGAGACGCCTGAGACCCGGAAGGCCGCGCGCACCTGCAGATGATCGCTGAGGTTTTCCCCGACACCGGGCAAAGCATGCAGGGTTTCGATCCCCCGCGCTGCCAGCAATTCTCCCTGCCCCACACCGGAGAGCTCGAGGATCTGCGGTGAGCCGATCGACCCGGCAGAGAGGATAATCTCGCGCCTCGCCGTCACGGTCTGCGCCGCACCATCGCGGCGGTGCACGCGCAGGGCGCTGGCCCGGCCGCCGTCAAACAGCAGTTTTTCAGTCTGGGTGTGGGTCCAGAGGGTCAGATTAGGGCGGTTCATCGCCGGGCGCAGAAAGGCCTTGGCCGTGTTCCAGCGCAGGCCGTCCTTTTGGTTTACCTGAAAGTAGGAAACGCCCTCGTTATCGCCGGTGTTGAAGTCGGAGATCTTGGGAATCCCGGCCTGCTCGCAGGCGTCGGCGAAGGCTTCGAGGATTTCCCACTGCAAGCGCTGCTGTGAGACGTTCCATTCGCCGTCACCGCCGTGGTGCTCGGTTTCGCCGTCGAAGTGGTTCTCGCTTTTGCGGAAATAAGGCAGGACATCATCCCAGCCCCAGCCCCGGTTACCCATCTGGAGCCAGCCGTCGTAGTCCGCGGCCTGCCCGCGCATGTAGATCATGCCGTTGATCGAGGAACAGCCGCCGAGCACTTTGCCGCGCGGATAGGCCAGCGACCGGCCGTTGAGACCCGGGTCGCTTTCTGTGCGGTAGCACCAGTCCACGGCCGGGTTGCCCATGTTGTAGAGGTAACCCACAGGCACGTTGATCCAGAAGCGTCGGTCGCTGCCGCCCGCTTCGATCAGCAACACCGACACGTCGGGGTCGGCCGAGAGCCGGTTGGCGAGCAGGCAGCCCGCCGTGCCGCCGCCGACGATGACGAAATCAAAGCTGGCGTCAGCGTCGATGCCCGGATTTTTCGCCATCAACGGCCCCCTCCTTCAGGATGAGCGGAGAGGGTAGGACCGGCCCCGACAGAGATCAAGCGGCCGGTTGCCGGTTCGAGGGGCTGCGGCAGCTGCCGCGGTGACTGGCTCAGATGCAGGCACCCGAGCGGAAGCAGGACGCCAGACGCTGGATATTCTGATAAGTGCGCGCGAAGGATGCACCGCCGCAGGCACCGGGGAATAGACCCGCTGGCCGCTCGGCTTGCGTTCGATGAAGCCGACCATTTGCTCCCCATTCTCAGGGTAGCTGGCGCACCACGGTCCGGCGCACTGCGGGTCGACCTTGACCGTCATCCGGCGGATCGGTCCCTGCATGCCGTGCGGGCCGACCATCCGCCCCTGAAACAGGTATGTGACTGGATAGGGCGCTGTCCCGGTCATGGGGTCGACGTAGCCTGTGACTTCAGGCGCCGGGTTGACCTTGATCCAGCGGCCGGACCAGATCTGATAGAGTTCACGCGCAGCGTGGTAGCGCGCGAAGCTGTCTTCGGGCGTTGGCGGCATGCAGGAGAGCGCCTGCGCCGGCAGGGCGAACGTCAGCGTAGACAGCAGGGCAAAGGCGGAAGCAGCAAAAAAACGGAACATGTTCGGTCTCCCAAAAAGGGCTGGATGGCGTTGGTGTGGAGGCGACGCTGCGGGGCAAATGCGGCCAAAAAGGGTCAGCCGCGTTGCAGCAGGTTTCAGGGCGTGACGCTTGACACCTCGCCCCGCCCCGTCTTCAACAACCCGGAAACAAAACACCTCAGCCAAAGGGAATGGAACTGATGGAAATCAACGGCCTCGCAGCAATCGTGACCGGTGGCGGTTCGGGTCTGGGTGCGGAAACCGCCCGCCAACTGGCCGCAAAGGGCGCCAAAGTCGCGCTGTTCGACGTCAACATGGAAGGCGCACAGGCTGTTGCCGCCGAGATCGGTGGTCTGGCCATCGGCTGTGACGTGACCTCCGATGAAGGCGTGGCCTCCGCCATCGCGCAGGCGCAGGCAGCGCACGGCGTCGCCCGCATCCTGATCAACGCCGCCGGTATTGCGCCGGCGAAGCGGATCATCGACCGCGAAGGCAACGCGACCTCTCTCGACTATTTCCGCAAGGGCATCGAGATCAACCTGGTCGGCGCCTACAACGTCATGTCTAAGGCAGCGGCGGAAATGTCCAAGGCTGACCCCGTGAACGACGATAACGAGCGTGGCGTGGTTATCTCCACCGGTTCGATCGCAACGCAGGAAGGCCAAGTTGGTCAGGCGTCGTACTCGGCGTCGAAAATGGGGCTGATGGGCATGATGCTCCCCGCAGCGCGCGAATTCACCCGCTTCGGCATTCGGGTCAACACCATCAACCCGGGCGTGTTTGAGACCCCCATGCTGACCAATATGCCCGCAGAAGTGCAGGAATCACTGGGCAAGCAGGTGCCGTTCCCGGTCCGTCTCGGCACCCCGGACGAATACGCCCGGCTGGCGATCCACATGGTCGAAAACGCCTACATCAACGGCGAGACCATTCGTCTTGATGGTGCGATGCGGATGGCAGCGCGCTAAGCCGCTCGTCCCCCTGCCTCTTGTTATGCCGAGGCCCGTCCTGATGGCCTTGACTGGCGTATAACAGGGGTCTTGTCCCTAATTGGTGACAAGCCCCTGCACGCCCGGTACATCTGGGTCTGCAATTTTATCCACAGACCGGAAACGGTACCCCATGACCGCGACCGCCGCTTCGGCTGCTTCTGACTCAAAGCGCGTCTTCCTGTTCGATACCACCCTGCGGGATGGTGCGCAGACACAGGGCGTGGACTTTTCCGTTGCCGATAAGCGCCGGATTTCCGCCGCGCTGGATGAGCTGGGCATCGATTACATCGAGGGCGGCTGGCCGGGCGCCAACCCGACCGATACCGAGTTCTTCGCCGCCGATCCGGGGTTCAAGCGCGCGCGCTTCGTTGCCTTCGGCATGACCCGAGGCGCGGGCCGCTCGGCCGCCAACGATCCGGTCGTCGCGCCGATCCTGAATGCACCAACTCAAGGCGCCTGCTTCGTCGGCAAGTCCTGGACCTACCAGGTCGATGTCGCGCTCAAGGTTTCCTACGACGAAAACCTCGCCATGATCGGTGATACCATCGAGGCCGCCGTCAACGCCGGTAAAGAGGCGATGTACGACGCCGAGCACTTCTTCGACGGCTACAAGGCAGACCGCGACTACGCGCTCGCCTGTGTGCAGGCCGCCTACGACCGCGGTGCCCGCTGGGTCGTGCTCTGCGACACCAACGGCGGCACCCTGCCCCACGAAGTCGAAGCCATCGTCGATGACGTGCTCAGCCGTATTCCCGGCGGCCATGTCGGTGTGCACTTCCACGATGACACCGGCCACGCCGTCGCCAACAGCCTGCTCGCCGTCCGGCGCGGTGTGCGGCAGGTGCAGGGAACGCTCAACGGGCTGGGTGAGCGCTGCGGCAACGCCAATCTCACCTCGCTGATCCCTTCGCTGAAGCTGAAGACCGACTTTGAAATCGGCGTGGACGAGGATGGCTTGCAGAGCCTGACCAAGGTTTCACGGCTGGTCGACGAGATCCTCGGCCGGGCGCCCAACCGGCACGCGCCCTACGTCGGCGCCAACGCCTTCGCGCACAAGGGCGGGCTGCACGCTTCGGCCGTCGCCAAGGATCCGCGCACCTACGAACACATCCCGCCCGAAAGTGTCGGAAACGAGCGGCAGGTACTGGTCTCGAACCAGGCCGGGCGTTCCAACGTCCTTTCCCAGCTCAAGGCCATGGGCCTCGAGGTGGATCCCAAGGACCCGCGCGTGGGCGAACTCACCGCCGGGATCAAAACGCTGGAAGCGGAGAAAGGCCTGACTTTCGACGGCGCAGACGCCTCGTTCGAGCTCTACACCCGCCAACAGTTCGGGCAGAGCACGTCGTTCTTCAGCCTCGACCGGTTCCGGGTGATCGACGAGCGCCGCCACAACGCCAAGGGCGACGAAGTCACTGAATCCATGGCCATGGTGCAGCTCGAAGTCGCCGATCAGGCGTACATCGAAGCCGCCCCGGGCAACGGCCCCGTCGACGCCATCAACGCGGCGCTGCGCAAAGCCCTGCTGCCGGTCTATCCGGTGCTCGAAGACATGCAGCTGACCGACTACCGCGTGCGCATCCTCGACGGGCGCAGCGGCACGGCCGCGATCACCCGCGTGATGATCGAGAGCGCGGATGCCAGCGGTCGGACATGGACCACAGTGGGGGTCAGCGCCAACATCATCGACGCCTCGTTCGACGCCCTGATCGACGCGATCTCGTGGAAGCTGCTGAAGGAAGGCATGCGTGCCCGATAGCGCTGCGCCGTCTCCGTCTCCGCTGCCGCCCTGCGTCATCCTCTGCGGCCCGCAGATGGGTGAGAACATCGGTGCTTGCGCCCGGGCGATGAAAAATTGCGGGCTGGATGATCTTCGCCTCGTGGACCCGCGCGACGGCTGGCCCAACCCGGCCGCCAACGCCATGGCTGCCCACGCCGAGGACATTGTCGAGGCCGCGCAGGTCTTCGACACGCTCGAAGCTGCCATTGCCGACCTCAGCTACACCTACGCCACCACCGCTCGTGCTCGGGATCAGGTCAAGCCGGTATTCACCGCGCGGGGCTTTGCCGCCGACGCCCGCACGCGCGCGATCGAGGGCAGAAAATCGGCCTGCTGTTCGGCCGCGAACGCGAAGGGCTGTGGAACAGTGAAATCAGCCTGTCGTCGGCGATGATCACCGTGCCGCTGAACCCCGGCAACACCTCGCTGAACATCGGGCAGGCCGTGCTGCTGGTCGGCTATGAGTGGTGGACCGCGCAGGATCAGACCGCCGACCAGCGGCTGGAGACGAACGAGGCCCTGCCCGCCTCCCAGCTCATGCTCGACAACTTTCTGGGGCGCCTGATCGAAGACCTCGATGAGCGCGGTTTTCTGGCGGTGCCGGAGAAGCGCGACCGGATGATCCGCAACATCCGCAATATCTTCCAACGCGGCGACCTGACCGAGAACGAGGTCAACACGCTGCACGGCATCGTTTCCTTTCTCAAAGGACAGGGTGGCCCGCGCTGATCGGCCTTCACGGCCCCCGCGTGCTGTGCAAGTCTCCGGCGCACGAACGAACGACTGACTGAGGCCGGAGGACAGGAAGCCCATGTTTCGATTGGATGGTGAAGTTGCGCTGATCACGGGATCAAGCCGGGGGATCGGGCGCGCGATTGCCGAACGCATGGCCGAAGCGGGCGCCAGCGTGGTTGTCTCCGGGCGCGGCGCCGAAGCCTGCGAGGAGGTAGCACAGGTCATCACCGATGCTGGTGGGCAGGCGCTGGCCCACCCCTGCCACATCGGTCGTAAGGATCAGGTTCAGGCTATGTGCGCGGCGGTGAAGCAGCACTTTGGCAAGATCGATCATCTGGTGCTCAACGCCGCGACCAACCCGCACATGGGACCGGCGCACACCATCAGCGATGAGATGTTCGACAAGACCTTCACCACCAACCTTAAATCCGCCTACTGGTTCATCCAGCAGTGCGCGGGGGATATGGCCGAACGCGGACACGGCACCATGACCTTTCTGGCGTCGATCGCCGGGGTCATGGGCAATGGCGCCATCGGCACCTATGGCCTGACCAAGTCTGCGAATGCCCACCTCGCCAAGAATATGGCTGTTGAGTGGGGGCCCAAGGGCATCCGCTCCAACGCCATCGCGCCGGGGCTGATCAAGACCGACTTCGCCGAGGCGTTGTGGAACAATCCCGCTATCGCCGAAGCAACGATCGCCGGAACACCGTTGCGGCGGCTGGGTGACCCCGACGATATTGCCGGGATTGCGGTCTTTCTGGCGTCCCGGGCCGGGGCCTTCGTCAACGGCCAGACGATCATCGCCGACGGTGGCAGCACCATCGCCGACCGGCTCGCTGGCGGACACTGATCCGCCGCCGGATCAGCGGGCGGGCGCCTGCCCCCGCGTGTGCGCAGGCCAGCCCCCCGCCCCATAATCGCGCCCTGCCTTTGACTCTGTGGCCGGGCGGGGCTAATTCCCCTCTGTCTCAATGAGATAAGCCGGGAAAGCTGGTGTCGCCTCTGATGTAAGCGGCCCCACGCTCGCAGGGTCTGGGCTCAGGCGCAGCCGTGCGGGACTACCGGCACACAGATGAAAAATAACACCTCGTTTACGAAGGGTATGACATGTCAAAGCGCATTTCTGCGAAGTACAAGATTGACCGCCGTCTGGGCGTCAACCTGTGGGGCCGCCCCAAGTCCCCGATCAACAAGCGTTCCTACGGTCCCGGCCAGCATGGCCAGGGTCGCAAGAAGAAAGATTCCGACTTCGGTCTGCAGCTCAAGGCCAAGCAGAAGCTCAAGGGCTACTACGGCAACATCACCGAGAAGCAGTTCCGCAAGTACTACGCCGAAGCCGTCCGCCGCAAAGGCGACACCGGCGAGAACCTGATCGAGCTGCTCGAGCGCCGTCTGGACGCGGTCGTGTACCGCGCCAAGTTCGTACCGACCGTGTTTGCCGCGCGCCAGTTCGTGAACCACGGCCACGTCACCGTCAACGGTAAGAAGTCCAACATTGCCTCGATCATGGTCCGCGATGGCGATGTCGTTGAAGTCAAGGGCAAGTCCCGCGAAATGGCGCTGGTGCTGGAAGCGCTGGCATCGCCCGAGCGCGACGTGCCGGACTACGTCGAAGTCGACGTCAAGAAGATGACCGCACAGATGCTGCGCGGCCCGAAGCTCGAAGACGTGCCTTACCCGGTTTCCATGGAACCCAACCTCGTGGTCGAATTCTACTCGCGTTAATCTCCGCGCGAGCCAAGACCAGCAAAAAGCCCCGCCTGCATCGCTGCAGCGGGGCTTTTTTCATGCGCGGCACAGAGGCGGCAGGCGCGGCTGAGGGTGAGCGTCAGGCCGCACCCGCGTCCGCTTCGACATCCGGTGCTGCCGCTACCGGTGGCAGGCCCTTCCACAACCGCAGCCCGAGCATGCCGAAGCCCAGCCCAAGGGCGAGGAATGACAGCAGCAGGGACAGCCCCGGCAGCACAATCCCGACAAGGAACAGCACCACCACCGCCGCCGAGACCGCCAGCAGGCGTCTGAGCGTCGGGTTCAGGCTCTCCGGCAGCAGCCGGGTACCAAGTGCGGCTACCGCGTGCAGGCCGTGGAAGTAGCCGAAGATGGCCGCCACAAAGCCGGCGAGCATCGAAAGGGGAACCAGCACCAGCAGCACCAGCAGGAACCACGTGAGCCCGTAGCTCAGCAGCAGAACAACAAGCAGGCTGGTCAGCGTCAGCCCGATCCAGAAGCTCAGCCCGGCAAAACCCGTCCCGATCGTCAACCAAGGCCGACGGCGGAGCCACAGGGCGCCATGGTCCGCCTGCCGACTCATCAGCAGGATCACTGCCGCACCCACAATCAGGCTGAAGATGAAGAACCCGATATCGCCCCCGGTCCCGCCATCGTTGATCATGGCGTCCTGAATTTCGCCCATGACTTCCCCGGGTTCGGCTTGCCGCCCTCTCAGCCCCTCGGGTAGCTCCAATCGGTCGCGCTCGCCAAAATCGTAGACGATTTAGCCGCCCACCACTAAGTCGTCGGCGAGACTGACCGATCCGGCCGAGACATAGAGGTCGCCATCGATGCGACCCTCAACCCGGACGCTGTCACCGGCAAAGTACGCGCTGCCTGTGGTCTGTCCCATGAAGCCGATATTGTTACCGGCGGCGAGGACCGTGCCGCCCCGGTGATCAACATCCAGCTCGACGTCCTGACCAGCGGCATAAATCGATCCGGATACCGCCCCCTCGACACTCACGTCAGAACCAGCGGCGATAATGGGGCCGTTTGCGCCTTCAAGAACTTTGACGGCGTTGCCTGCCGCGACGACACCGCCTGACGGCTTCTCGATCACCACCGTGTTACCCGCAGCCCAGGTCAGGCCGCTGTTGCCACTCAGACTGAGGGTATCGCCCGCAGCGAAAACCTCTTCACCGACCCTGAACACTGACGCGTCGTCCTCGTCCCAAATCTGGCCATGGGCGGACATCCCGAAAAGGGTGGAAACAGCGGCGGCTGCGAGCAGCAGCAGATGTTTAGGGCTCGTCACAGTGGTGACCTCCTGCAAAGAAGAAGAAACATTAACTCTAAATTTTGATATGGGGAGCCGGTCAGCCTACGGAAGGGTCATAGCCGCGATTCACGGTCAGCCCTGAACGAGACCGGTGCAAAAAGACTGTCTTTGAAGGCTGGACGGGGTGGCTAGGCCTTCTCGACCTGGCTGTAGTCGAGCTCGACCGGGGTCGCACGGCCAAAGATCGACACGGCAACCTTCAGGCGCGCCTTTTCGAGATCGACTTCCTCGACCACACCAGCGAAGGAGGTGAAGGCACCGTCGGTGACGCGGACGTTCTCGCCGACTTCGTAGGTGATGGACGGACGCGGCTTTTCCGCGCCTTCCTGCATCGACTGCATGATCTGCTTGGCTTCGCGCTCGGAGATCGGCACAGGGCGTCCCTGCCCGCCGAGGAAGCCTGTCACCCGCTGGGTGTTCTTGACGAGGTTCCAGGCCTCGTCAGACAGCTCCATCTTGGCGAGGATGTAGCCCGGGAAGAACTTGCGCTCGGTGTTGTACTTTTTCCCGCGGCGAACCTCCACGACCTCTTCGGCCGGGACCATCAGCTCGGAGAACTGTTCCTCGATGCCCTTCTTCTCCGCCTGCTCCACGATCGATTCAACGATCTTGGACTCAAAGCCGGAGTAGACGTGGATCACGTACCATTTGTGGTTATCGGACATAAATCAGGTCAACACTTCTGTTTCACAACGGGTCGGCGCGATACGCAGCCTTAGCCCAGGCTGATGCCGAGCAGGAAACCCATGAGGTTCCGGAATACGAAATCGACAGCGATGAAGAGCAACGCAGCCAGGGTCGCGAGGATCAGGACCAGAATGGTCGTGACCGTCGTCTCATTGCGGGTTGGCCAGGTAATCCGTGCGATCTCTTTTCGCACTTGGCCAAAAAACCGAAACAATGCCATGCAAACTGCCTCTCTTACGTTTCTGCTCTTGGGGACTGGGGACATCTGGGTGCCGCCATGACTGTCGGCAAGTGACAATCCGAGGGCACGGGTGAGTGTCCGCCCCGCGATCCGGCTGTGGAAATGGCAGGGGCAGAAGGACTCGAACCCTCGACCCTCGGTTTTGGAGACCGATGCTCTACCAACTGAGCTATACCCCTACGGGCCAACCACAGACCGCTTATTAGGCCAATTCGGACTTTGGAAACAAGGCTTAAAGCCCTGATCCGCTCCCTCAAAACGACATACGGCCGGTGCGTTTGATGCACCGGCCGCAGATCGTGGGAAGGATTATCGGACGGGGCCCCGTGTCAGGACCCCGCCCGGAAGGCGGTTAGAGACCGCTTTGCTTAGGAAAGGTCGTAGGCCCGCTCCCCGTGGGAGGAGAGGTCCAGACCATCGGCAACCGCCTCGTCTTCAGCCCGCATGCCGAAGATGGCACGGACGACGAAGGCGATAATCAGTGTGGCAATGACCACGTAGACGCCGGATGCAACCACCGACCACAGCTGGGCGATGAACTGCGCACCGGTGTCGTCTGCTGGCATGCCGTTGGTGCCGATCAGGGCAAGGAAAGGCAGCAGCAGCGTGCCGGAGATACCCGCGACACCGTGGACCGCGAAGACATCCAGCGCATCGTCAATCTTGAAGGTCGTCTTAACCAGCGGAATGACCAGCTGTGGCACCACACCGGCGACAACGCCGAGGATCAGTGCGCCCGGTACGGATACGGTGGCACAGGCCGGGGTGATGGCGACCAGACCGGCAACCGCACCAGTTGCTGCACCGACCAGCGTCGGCTTACCGCCGCGGATGGTCTCGAAGGCAACCCAGGCGATGACGGCCGTTGCCGTACAAACCTGCGTGTTGAAGATGATGTAGCCACCTTCGGTCATGTCACCGGCGAGGCCGGAGTTAAAGCCGTACCAGCCGACCCACAGCATCGAAGCGCCGATCATGACCATGCCGGGCTGAGCCGGGGGCTGCATGGCGCCGGGGAAACCGGCACGCTTGCCGAGCAGGATCGCGAGGACCAGCGCCGCAACACCGGCGGATTGGTGCACGACCAGACCACCAGCGTAGTCGATCGGGTGCAGGCCGTTGGTAATCAGGGTGAGTGGGGAGCCCTCAGGAGTCATCCAGACCCAGTAAGCCAGCGGGCAGTAAACCAGCAGCGACCACAGCACGGAGAACGCCAGCACGAAGCTGAACTTCACGCGCTCGGCGTAGGCACCGAGGATCAGCGCCGGGGTGATGACGGCGAAGGTCAGGCCGAAGGCGGCACCGGCGAGGTCAGCCTGCGGGGTCGCCCAGAACAGCAGTTGGCTGAAGTCGGTTCCGAAAAGGGCGTTACCATCCGTGGACGACAGGGCGTAACCGGCTACCATCCAGGTGATGGTGACAACACCGGTGATCGCCATGCACTGCATGAGCACGGAGAGGTAGTTTTTGGCGCGGACCAGACCGCCGTAGAACAGCGCAAGGCCGGGGATCGTCATAAACAAGACGAGTGCCGTTGCGGTCAGGAGCCAGGGGCCCATGCCCACCGCGGATGCCTCAAGCGCAGCGACGCTCTCGGTCAGGGTTGTGATTTGTTCTTCCATCGAATGGGTTTCCCGTCACTTTGACTAAATTAGACGCTGCCGACGTGGTTCGCCGACACAACGGCGATGAGGAATGGCACTCCAGAAGGGGTAAACAATGCCTTTGCGCTCAAAAAAGTGGCAGAGTTCGAAATTTCACCACAAATGCCCATATTTTGAGCAATTCGTGGTGGAGAGAGGGTGAAAATAGTGAGTGTGCGGGTTTAAGGGGGTGGTTTATCGACATTGCATGGATTTCACCACACCCATGAGTCTCGACGACGGAGGGTCGGCGATCGCGGACCAGCCCAGGAGATTGCCCGGGCGGTGCAGGGCCCGGACACTCAAGACGCAATCGTCAGAGTTCAGAAAACTGAGAAATCACGGGACCCTGAACTTCCTCAACCATGGAAACCTTGACGTTTTCGACGTCACGCTTCCGGTTGGCCTCGAGCTGCGCCCGCTCTTCTTTCGCGGTTGCTTCGTCCGGATAGACCAGAACCGACTGATGATGGCTCTCGTCGACTTGCCACCACAGGATTTCTTCAGCGGCGGTCTTACCTTTGAGCGTGCTCATGTGATCGCGCATGGCCTGATGATCATTGATGCCGTCACTATGGTGCCACTTTGTGTATACAGCCCACTTCTTCATGTCGTTCTCCCGGTTTGTATTGCATAGGCAGCGCAAACACTGCGCCGGTGACGTCGCAATGACAATATTCGACTGCTCTTGGGGTCGATTTCAGAGATTTTGGAATTCGTGACCGCGAAGGCGGAGCGGTGCCGCAGACGCGGCTGGACCACATGGAGCGAATGGAGCGGGCGACCGGAATCGAACCGGCATATACAGCTTGGAAGGCTGTCGTTCTACCGTTGAACTACGCCCGCTCAACGCTGGTTCTATCCATAGTGCGCGCGGCGCGCGGCTGCAAGCCAGACCGGGGTCACAAAACCGAAGCGCAGCCCGGCTGGGCCCCACTCCCCGCGCTCTAGTCCAGCGCGGGTGTCTGGTACAGCCGCACCTTGAGCCCGCCGTGCGGGATTGGCGCTGATGGCCCCTTGAAGGGCAGGCCCGTCGCCTGCGCCAGCGGGGCTTGTCGGTGATCATACCCACCCGCCAGCCGCTGAACTGCGCGCGCATGACCCGCCCGAAGCTGGCGTAGAGCCCGGTCAGCGCCCGCGGGTCGCCGATGCGGTCACCGTAGGGCGGGTTGACGATCACCAGACCGCTGTCGAGGTCGTCGGGGCGCGTGACGCCACTGATCGCCCGCGCCTCAAACCGGGTCAGTGCGTCGATCCCGGCGCGCTGGGCGTTGGCGCGGCTCATGTCGATGGCGCCTGCGTCCCGATCGCTGCCGTAAAAACGGTGGGCGATGTCGAGGTTGGCTGTCGGGAGGTCCGCCCTCATCGTGGCGAAAACCCCAGCGTCGAAGCCCGGCAGAGCCTCGAAACTGAAACTGCGCGCGCGTCCCGGGGCCAGCCCGGCAGCGATTTCAGCGGCCTCGATGGCGAAAGTGCCCGATCCGCACATGGGGTCGAGCACAGCCTCGCCGCCGTCGTAGCCGCAGGCGCGCAGGAGCTGTGCCGCCATGGTTTCGCGCAATGGGGCCTTATTGACCGCCTGCTTGAACCCGCGCTTGTGCAAGGGGATCACCGGAGGTGTCGATCGACAGGGTGCAGAGATCGTCATCAAAGCGCACGCGCAGGCACAGATCGGCGCCGTCGGTGGCCTGCAGGCCCAGCGCGGCCTCGATGGCGTTGCCGACCCGCTGCGCGATGGCGCCGGTGTGGTAGACCGCAGAGCGCTTGGACGAGGCCTCGATCCGCAGCGGAACGTCGGGGCGGAGAAACTGCTCCCACGGCAGCTTGCGCGCACGCTTGTCGAGCGTGGCCAGATGCGGGGCGCGAAAGCTCGCGATGCGCACCAGCACCCGGCTGGCGCAGCGGCTGTGCAGATTAGCCTGCCAGACATCGCGCCAGTCGCCGGTAAAGGTTACCCCGCCGGGGACCATCTGCGGGTCGGGAAAGCCCAGCGCCATCGCTTCGCGCCGCAGCACCGACTCAAGCCCGGGCAGACCGACGAGGAAGATTTCAAAGTCGGTATCAGCAGCGCTCATGTCGGACCTCTGCACCCGGTCGCATGACACGACACCAGCCCGGAAACCGGGGGCCGCAGCACGACGCGGGGGACGGTGAAGAAAGAGTGGTGGAGAGAGGTGGATTGAACCACCGTACCCGAAGGATCGGATTTACAATCCGACGCATTTAGCCGCTCTGCCATCTCTCCACAGGGGCAGGCCGTCGATTTAGAACAACCCGTGCCATCTGTCACGGCAAAACCTGCCCTTCCACTCCAACACTTGTACTTGGGTCCAATGCGCCCCAGTCATAGGGCTATGAAAAACCAGAGACCCCGTCGGCAGGATGCCGCGTCCTCCAAGGCCCCGTTCAAAGCCCCGTTCAAGCCGGGGAACGAACGCCCCAAGCCCCGGCGTGGGTGCACCTCTATGGCCTGCACGCAGTCTGCGCGGCGCTGGAGAACCCGGATCGTCGACCGGGGTCGCTGTTCTTTGATCAGAAAAAGGAAGAGGCGCTGCGCCCGATCCTCAAACCCATCCTCGAGCGCCACCAAAACCCACCGCCGCTGCAGGCGACGTCGGCCCAGCATATGGGCACCCTCGTCCCCGATGGTGCCCCGCATCAGGGCGTGGTGCTCAAGACCCGGCCGCTGGACAATGCCGACTTCAAGGCAGTTTGCGGCCGGCTGAGCGAGCAGACGGGACTGGTGGTGGTGCTCGACCAGGTGACCGACCCGCAGAACGTTGGGGCGATCATCCGTTCGGCCGTCGCCTTCGGCGCGCAGGCGCTGGTGACCACCGACCGCAACGCACCCTTTGAAACCGGCGCGCTTGCCCGGGCGGCCGTGGGCGGTGTCGACCGCCTGCCCTGGGCGCGGGTGACCAATCTCGCCGAGGCGCTGAACGCGCTCGGGGAGACCGGCGCCGTGCTGATGGGGCTGGATGGTTCAGATGCGGCCGAGGATATCTTTGTGCCGCCCAAGCAGCGCCGGGTGCTGGTGCTGGGCGCTGAGGGCAAGGGGTTGCGGGAAAAGAACCGGGAGACGGTCGACGTGCTCATTCGGTTGCCGACCGACCCGGCGTTTCCACACCTGAACGTATCGGCGGCAGCGGCGGCGGCGCTGATGATGCTGCGGGTCTGAGCCGGTGCGACCGGCCTTGGCTGCGACCTAACGGCATCGTGACTGGTAAACGGGGATGATCGCGACATTTGATGGCGTATTGGCCGGTACCGGACCCACGCTCTTGTCGATTTAGCCTCTGCTTTCCCCGCCTCCCCGCTGAGCGCGGGCTCCGGGACCAGCCACCTGAACTTCGGAGACCCAGACCATGCATCCCTTCGCCGCGCCTTCCCAAAGCTCTCCCCATCTGGCGGTCGCAGGCCGTCTCAGCGATCCCGCCGCCCGTCGTTTGACAGCGGTTCTCGGCCTGATGCTTCTCGGTGCAGCCCTGCTGCTGCCGCTCAGTGCGCAGGCCGTCGGCACCGGCTCTTCGTCCTCATCGAGCAGCAGTTCGTCGGCTTCTTACGGCGGACAGACCACGGCCTCGGCCGAGGAACCCGACGCGCTGGCCCTGTTCGAAGAAGCGCTCGATTTCATCGAACGCGGTTGGTTCCGGCGTGCGATCTCCAACCTGCAACGGGTGACCTACATGGAGCCAGGCAACGCTGATGCCTGGAACGAGCTCGGTTTTTCCTACCGCAACGTTGAGAACTACCGGCAGTCAGAAGCGGCCTACAAGCGCGCATTGGGGCTCGATCCCGAGCATCTGGGAGCACTGAACTATCAGGGCTATCTGTACATCGAGACCGGACGGATCGAGCAGGCCCGGGAAAACCTGAGCACGCTGGGCGCCCTGTGCGGCGATTGCTACGCCTATACCAACCTCAAGGAGGCGCTCGACGCCCTCTGACCTTGGCGAGGCCAGGACGCTGAGGAGCCGGGACACTGAGGGGCCAGGCCGCTGGGGCCCGGCGCACCAGTCCCCGGCTGCATAGCACCCGTGCGGACTGATTCCGCGCCTGAGCGCGTGATCTGCTTGTCAAGGCGCGGGTGCTGTCCTATCCCACCGGCTATCTGCGGGAGGGGGCTTTGCCGCCCCGACGTGACCGCGGACCTCATTTTGCAATCGAGGATATCATGGCAAAAAAAGTGGAGAGTAGCTTCAAGCTACAGATCCCAGCCGGCCAGGCGAACCCTTCGCCACCGGTTGGTCCTGCGCTGGGTCAGCGCGGTGTGAATATCATGGAATTCTGTAAGGCCTTCAACGCGGCCACGCAGCAAACCCAGCCGGGCACACCGATCCCCGTCATCATCACGGTTTACTCCGATAAATCGTTCACCTTTGAAACCAAGACCGCGCCGGCGTCCTACTACATTCTGAAGGCCGCTGGTAAGAAGTCGGGTGCAAACGCGCCGGGCACACAGTTCGTGGGCAAGATCACCCGCGATCAGGTCAAGGAAATCGCCGAAGCCAAGATGCAGGACCTGAATGCGGTCGACATCGAGGGCGCTATGGCGATCATCGAAGGCTCTGCCCGGTCGATGGGCGTGCAGGTGGAGGGCTGATACCATGGCAGCAGGAAAGCGTATTCGTAACGCCTACGAAGGCATCGACCGCGACGGTCTGGTTTCGGTCGAAGAAGCGGTGTCGCTGGTGAAATCCCGAGCGACCGCGAAGTTCGACGAGACCATCGAGATTTCGATGAACCTCGGTATCGACCCTCGTCACGCCGACCAGAACGTGCGCGGTGCTGTGACCCTGCCTGCGGGCACGGGTAAGGCGGTTCGCGTGGCCGTGTTCGCCAAGGACGCCAAGGCTGATGAAGCCAAGGCTGCTGGTGCCGACATCGTCGGCGCTGAAGACCTGATGGAAGCGGTTCAGGCCGGGTCGATCGACTTCGAGCGCGTGATCGCAACCCCGGACATGATGCCGATCGTCGGCCGTCTTGGTAAGGTACTGGGCCCGCGCGGCCTGATGCCGAACCCGAAGCTGGGCACGGTCACCGCTGACGTCGCTGCGGCTGTCGAGGCTGCCAAGGGCGGTCAGGTGCAGTTCCGCGCGGAGAAGGCCGGGATCATACATGCCGGCATCGGCAAGGCATCATTCTCTGAGGCCGACATTCTGGCCAACGTGAAGGCCTTTATCGACGCGATCCAGAAGGCCAAGCCTTCCGGCGCCAAAGGCACCTACGTCAAGAAGATTGCGATTTCTTCGACCATGGCCCGGGCGTGAAGATCGAGCCTGCGTCGGTAAATCCGGAAGCCTGAGGCTGATCGGGCAAAATTTGCATGCATGCATGAAAAGACCCGGTAGCACGCGCTATCGGGTGGTTTTTGCGGTTGGGGTTGGGGTTGCTCAAAGGGTTGCGTGTGTGTCGAGATCGCAACTCTGAAAGAATTTGAGCGTGGAACGGAGCAGGGTCGACGCAACGGCTCAGCCAAGGGTGCGATGATGGGTGGCGCGCTCGATTTGACGCCGCTTCGCGGCTTTCAAATCTCCCACGCGCACTCAGAAACCCCGAGAGTTCGGTTTGCGCGGCGCCCTGGCGAAGACCGCGAAGCGGTCGAGACAGGGTCGGCGCAACCCTGTCTTCAGCCAAGACAAACACAAGGTGCGATGATTGACGTGGCGCGCTCGATTTGACGCCGCTTCGCGGCTTTCAAATCTCCCGCGCGCAGTCACGATTGACACGCCGGGCTTCGCCCAACGTGACGCTTTATCTCAGAAATTGCGCGTGGAGGGCCGACGGCCGCGAAGCGGCCAAGGCCCGAGCGCGCCACCAAACAATCCTGAACGGTTCCGACAAACCCTGACCGAGGGGAATCAGCCTGCGGCGCGGACTTCGACCCTGCCTCGGTCAGCACCTGGGTCAGCTCGCCGGTTTCATACATCTCGCGCACGATATCGCAGCCACCGACGAACTCACCGTTGACGTACAGCTGCGGGATGGTTGGCCAATTGGCGTATTCCTTGATCCCCTGACGGATGCCCGGGTCTTCCAGCACGTTCTCCGAATGGTAGTCGACGCCGAGGTTGTTCAGCACAGCCACGACAGCTGCGGAAAAGCCGCACTGCGGGAATACGGGTGTACCCTTCATATACAGCATGACCTGATTGGTCTGCACGTCAGACTGAATGCGGGTGAGAATGGAAGTATCCATGATGATCGGTCCTTGATTTTGGTAGCTCAGGCTTGGTCCGGGGCTTTGGTCTGCAACGACAGCGCGTGCAGTTCCGTCCCCATCCGACCCTGCAACGCGGCATAAACCAGCTGGTGCTGCGCCACCCGTGACTTACCCCTGAACGCTTCGGAAACGATATGGGCGGCATAGTGATCACCATCCCCCGCAGATCCTCGATGCGCACATCGGCATCGGGAAGGGCGCTCCGGATCATTTGCTCGATTTCGCCGGCGGACATGGGCATAGACGCAATCCCTCACTCTAAGGCTTGTCAGTACAATATAGGGTCAGAGGCGCCGGTTTGAACAGCCGCAAAGCCGCAGGTCACCGCGCCAAGGCAAGAATGCCGCTACTGCAGGGTCTTGGGGCCCTGCAAGATCGCGCGGGCCAGCCTCGGGCATCAGCCCCAGCCGGGCAGCAACCAGCCGGTGTCCATCAAGCCCCGTAGCCGAATCCCGCAGCGTCTCCAGCTTGTCGCCGGATTTGTTGTCCCACAGACGGCAGTTGTCCGGCGTGATTTCATCCGCGATCACGATCCGCATTTCTTCCTGCCCGTTGTCCAGCGGCTCCCAGACCCGTCCGAATTCCAGCCGGAAATCCACAAGCTTGAGCCCGACCCCGATGAACAGACCAGATAGGATATCGTTGGTGCGCATGGACAAAGCCACAATGTCATCCAGATCCTGCGGACTGGCCCAGTTGAAAGCGGCGATGTTGTCTTCGGTGATCAGCGGGTCATCCAGCTCGGTCGAGCGCAGGAAGAACTCGACCATAGGCCGGGGCAGCTTGACCCCGACGGGCATGCCCAGACGGCTGGCGAAGGCACCCGCCGCGAGGTTCCGGATCTTCACGCCGATGGCCATGGGCTCCGTCGCCCGCACCACCTGCTCGCGCATATTCAGGCGGCGGATCAGATGATTGGCCACCCCCATTTCGGTCAGACGCGTCATCAGCACGTCCGAGATCCGGTTGTTCAGCACCCCGCGCCCGGCCTGCCACAGCGCGACGGCATCGTCCCCGCGGCGGCCCTTGGCCGGGTCATCCTTGAAGTGCTGATGTGGGTGTCGGCCTCGGACCCCTCGTAGATGATCTTGGCTGACGTTTCGTGGACCTGCTTGCCGCGCGCCATGGCTGTAACGCCCTCAGAATTTCCGGAATGGAGTGCATCGCAGGCAGCTGACCTGCGCCCCGCTGTCGCCTGTAGCATTGCTAGACCTATGTGTTAATCCATCAGCAGCGAGGAAAGCCATGCCAGAGCAAGATCAGAAACCGACGCCGAAGACCAAAGAGGACGACCGACAGTCTGCCCAAGACGGCGAAGACACGGCCAGCACCGCGGCGGATCCCGGCGCGCCCCAGCCACCGCAGGCGCCACAGCCGATGGGCTGGCAGGCCTACGGCATTATCGCCTTGCTCGGGGGGGTGATCGTCGCGATCCTGGGCATTGGCTGGCAGATCTGGTTCTCCGTAGATACGGCCATGGACCCCTTTGCCTGGTGGCTGATCGGCGGCGCACTGGTGATTTCCGTGCTGCTGGGCGGCGGGCTGTTGATGCTCCTGCACTATTCCAGCCGCCATCATGACCACCGCGTTTATGACGCAGACCATTTCCAGAAATGGCACCGACGTTGAAGGCTCATAGGGTCTGAGGCTAGGGACTGGTAGCGGAGGACTTAAAGCTGGACTGAGGCCGAGGACTAAGCAGGGCGGGAAACACAAACCACCCCGAAAACAGGAGGCTGATCTAGTCTGCGACCGGTTGGTAGGGCGCCCGGTCCCCCGGTCCATCGGCATAGAGGAAGACCGGCGCAGCCTGCCCCGCAACGGCCGCATCATCGACAGATCCTTCAACCGACCCTCATCGAAAGACCATTCGCAAACCCCGTCGGCAAACCCAGTCGCAAACCAGTTTGCAACCCCCTTGGGCGTCCTCGTCTTGACGTCCCAGCGCCAACTCGGCGCAGGGCAGCGCGATCAGCGCAGACGACACGGTACCGAAGTCCATTTCCGGCACGTCGACGTTCAACGCCGTCTCCCAATAGGCAGCATCCGGTGCGGCGCGGGCGCTGAGCAGTTCGATCCAACCCTGCCAGGCGGCAGGGTCGCTGAAATCACCCGCTGGAACAGCGTCCATGGCCTGCGCGAGGTGGGTTTGCGCCCTTGGGCCGGTGTCCAGATCGTTGTGACTGATCAGGTGCACCCCCGGCTCGATGGCCCGGACCTGCAGCGTCGCATCGCCATCGTGGGCGATCCAGAACGCGTCCCGGTTGTCGGCGAGGATCAGGTTGAAGGGGCGGTAGGCGTCACCGTCAAGCGCCCCGATGGCGCGCGCGCCGTCGATGGCGTCGGCGTGGTCGAGCGCATCGAGCACCACTTCCCCGCGCGAACGCTTGCCCGGCGCCGGTCCCAGCGCCTGCTTCTTGTTCAGAATGGCCGCCGCGACGCCGGTATCATTTATGCCGCACCACGTGCCGCCCGCGAGCACGTCCTTACCTGCGCGCACGTCGGCCCGGTCGTCCCAGTGCCGACCCGGCGGCAGGGCGGGCCGCCCGCGCAGCTCATCGCGGTTCCCGGCGATCAGGAAAGGCCATTCGTTGTCGGGGTCGAAGCGGATCAGATAGGTACACATGCTCCACAGATGGGGCCTTCGATCTGGTTTGTCACGGCGGGGCTGCCATCCGGTGGCTCCGGCCGGTTCGTCGAGCGTTCTCACCCAGCGCCAGCAATGCGCTTTCCGAGGCGCAGGCGCGTCAGACTGCGAATTGTTGAGGGCTGCGAAAGCCGCTAGAACCGACCTATGAATTTCCGGGTTGCGACATGCAGCCCACCGTTCGCGACCTCTCAGCGGTCGCCACGGCGTACATCACAAGGAGGTTTCTTCGATGGTTCCAGGTCAGGATACAATGCAGGTTCGGTCCACGCTGACAGCAGCGGGACAGTCTTTCGACTACTACTCGCTGCCCAAGGCAAGCGAGCAGCTCGGCGACCTTTCACGGCTGCCGTTCTCGCTGAAGGTCCTGCTGGAAAACCTGCTCCGGTTCGAAGACGGTAAAACCGTGACCACCGACGATATCAAGGCCATTGCCAAGTGGCTGGACAACAAGGGCGGGGCCTCGGAAATCGCCTACCGCCCGGCGCGGGTGCTGCTGCAGGACTTTACCGGCGTGCCTGCGGTGGTCGACCTCGCCGCCATGCGCGAAGCGGTGGTCGAGCTGGGCGCTGACCCCAAGAAGATCAACCCGATTTCCCCCGTCGACCTGGTCATCGACCACTCGGTGATGGTCGATCACTTCGGCGATCCGGATTCCGGCCGACAAGAACACCGAAATCGAGTTCCAGCGCAACAAGGAGCGCTACGAGTTCCTGCGCTGGGGCCAGTCTGCCTTCGAAAACTTCCGCGTGGTGCCACCCGGGACCGGCATCTGTCACCAGGTCAACCTCGAATACCTCGCCAAGACCGTCTGGACCGCCGAGGTCGACGGCAGCACCATCGCCTACCCCGACACGCTGGTCGGCACGGACTCGCACACCACCATGGTCAACGGCCTCGCGGTGCTGGGCTGGGGTGTCGGCGGGATCGAAGCCGAAGCGGCCATGCTCGGCCAGCCGGTGTCGATGCGCGTCCCTGAGGTGATCGGCTTCAAGCTCGACGGCAAAATGGTCGAAGGCACCACGGCCACCGACCTGGTGCTGGTGATAGTTCAGATGCTGCGCGAAAAGGGTGTTGTCGGTAAGTTTGTCGAGTTCTACGGCCCGGGCCTGTCGAACCTGAGCCTCGCTGACCGCGCCACCATCGCCAACATGGCCCCCGAGTACGGCGCGACCTGTGGCTTCTTCCCGATCGACGCGGAGACCTGCCGCTACCTTGCCTTCACCGGCCGCGAGCCCGAGACGGTTGCGCTGGTTGAAGCCTACGCCAAGGCACAGGGCATGTGGCGCGATGAAAGCACGCCTGACCCTGTGTTCACCGACACGCTGCAGCTGGATATGGGCACCGTGGTGCCATCGCTCGCCGGGCCCAAGCGCCCGCAGGACCGGGTGCTGCTGTCCGAGGCGACCGACGAGTTCTCCAGCCATCTCGCAGCCGACCTCAACGGCAAGCCGCAGGACGCCGGCAAGGGCAGCGCCCCGGTTGCCGGCGCTGACTACAGCATGGACAACGGCGACGTGGTGATCGCCGCCATCACCTCCTGCACCAACACCTCGAACCCATCGGTGCTGGTCGCCGCCGGTCTGGTGGCAAAGAAGGCAAACGAGCGGGGCCTGACCTCCAAGCCGTGGGTCAAGACCTCGCTGGCACCGGGCTCGCAGGTGGTGACCGACTACCTCGAGAAGGCGGGCCTGCAGGATCACCTCGACGCCATTGGCTTCGATCTGGTCGGCTACGGCTGCACCACCTGCATCGGCAACTCCGGCCCGCTGAAGCCAGAAATCGAGTCCGCCATCACCGACGGTGACGTGCGCGTGGCGGCGGTGCTGTCGGGCAACCGTAACTTCGAAGGCCGGGTGCACCCGCTGAGCCGCTTCAACTACCTCGCCTCCCCGCCGCTGGTGGTGGCTTACGCGCTGGCCGGGTCGATGAACATCGACATCACCAAGGACGCCATCGGCCAGGATCAGGACGGCAACGACGTCTTCCTCGCCGACATCTGGCCCAGCAACGCCGAGGTGGCCGAGACCATGGACGCCTGCCTGACAGCAGAAATGTTCACCCAGCGCTACGGCAACGTCTTCGACGGCACCAAGGACTGGCAGGGGATCAAGGTCACCGGCGGCATGACCTACGACTGGGACGATGGTTCGACCTACGTCCAGTACCCGCCGTTCTTTGCGGGTATGACCACCGATATCGACGACCTCAGCGACATCCACGGCGCGCGGCCGCTGGCCATGCTCGGGGACTCGATCACCACCGACCACATTTCACCGGCCGGGGCGATCAAGCGCGATGCGCCGGCGGGGCATTACCTGATGGAGCGGCAGATCCAGCCGAACGACTTCAACTCCTATGGTGCCCGTCGCGGCAACCACCACATCATGATGCGCGGCACCTTCGGTAACATCCGCATCAAGAACCTCATGCTCGGTGGTTCGGTCGAGGGTGGCTACACCATGCACCAACCGTCCGGCGAGAAGATGGACATTTATGATGCAGCCATGAAGTACGAGGCCGAAGGCACGCCGCTGGTCATCGTCGCGGGCCAGGAATACGGCACTGGCTCGTCCCGTGACTGGGCGGCCAAGGGCACCAACCTGCTGGGCGTCAAAGCGGTGATCGTCGAGAGCTTCGAGCGGATCCACCGGTCCAATCTGGTCGGCATGGGCGTGCTGCCCCTGCAGTTCAAGGACGGCGACAGCCTCGCATCGCTGGGCCTGACCGGGGCGGAAACCTTTGACATCACCGGTGTCGAAGGCGGGATCACGCCGCGGATGGACGTGGCCTGCCGGATCACCTTCGCCGATGGCAGCGCCAGGGACATCACCCTGATGGCCCGGATCGATACCGCCAACGAGGTCGACTACTACCGCAACGGCGGCATCCTGCACTACGTGCTGCGCAACATGGTGCAGGAGGCGGCCTGAAACCGCAGGCCTCCTGAATCCAATGGCCGCCTGAACCCGCTGGCCTGAGCCGACCGCGCTGAGCCGGGCCTTTTGGCCAGCGGGGGCGGCGGACGGGTGCGGCGGACAGCCTCTGAAGAACGGCAAACACGCCCGGTGCTGATCCGCACCGGGCTTTTTTGTTAGCGTTCCATTTGCGCGGATGTCGCACATTTGCCTAAATTCTGGTCCAAGCGACCTGTCTAAATGGTGGCGACTCGGTATGATGCTGTCGCGTAATGATGTATCGAGGCTCAAGGCTCGGTTTAAGGATCGGACATGAACACAGCTATCAGAGCGATCAGCCTGCGGTTGGCAGGCGCAGCGACAGCCCTGCTGCTGTCGGCGTGTGCCACACTGTCCCCGCTGAGCGATGTCATTATCCCAAATTTTTCTGACGAAGACCTGGGCAATCCCATGGCCGGGTATACGCCTGCGGGCGCGGTCGGTGCGCCGGTCGCCAATCGTGGAACGCCCTCGGCGCTTTCAGGGACGGCGGCCTCTTCCCCCCGGCGGTCCGGGCTTGAGTTCAGCGCCACCCAGAGCGTGCGCGCCACCGAAGCGCGCGGTTCCGGCGCCCCCGCGCCACTTTCTGCTGCAACGGCTGCTGCAACGCCTGCTGCACCCTCTGCAGCCTCCACAGCCGTCACTGCGGCACCTGCGCTTTCGACGGCGTCGACCGGATTGCTCGACCAGGCTGTCTCCAGCGGTGGGGTCGGGCTGGCGGATGCCGCCCTGCTCGATGCAGCGCTGGACGTCTCGCCGAGTGAAATGGGTGCCGTGGGCGCGGCGTCGGGCCTACTGGGCGCAGAGACCGGAGAAGGCTCTGCTTCGGTGGCAGATGGCGCGAGCGGCAATACCTTTACGGCGACCTCAGCCGTATCCCTGCTCGGCATCACCGATGTCCCCGGCGGCGGTGACACTTCGGGTGAGCCGCGCCTCTGCTGATCGCGTTGATTCTGGCCGCACAGCGGGCAGCGAGCGGCGCAGAGCGGCAGCGGTCTGCAGGTGGGTTAGCGGCGGCGATCCGGCCTTTACCACCCTGTCGGCGGAGGATGTCGCGGCGCTGCTGGGTGCGAACCCTGAAGCTGCTGTTGTCGAGACCGGCGTCGTGGCCGCGCCGCTGAGCGCTGGCCCATTCGCCGTCGCCGCCAGCGCGCCAGCCCTCAACGAGCAGGCCTTTATTCCGGTCTATGGCGGCAACGAAACCCTGCGTGTGCAGCCCACCCCGGGCGACGTCAGCCCCGGGCTGGCCCGCTATCGCACCGGGGATCTCGAGGTCAGCCTCCGCTTCCCGGCCAGCATTGCCCTGACCCAGGCTTACGGCGCTGGAGCGCCGGCGATCACGCTGAGCCTGCGCAATGTCGGCCCGACGCCGGTTTCGCTGCAGCCAGAGAACATCCTGACCCAGTTCCCACCGTTTGAAATCTACCGCTGGACCGGGGCAAACTGGGCGAGCCTGACGCTGGATGTGGCCTATAACCTCGACCGGCAGGGGATTGCGGCGCCTGTTACCCTTCAGCCGGGTGAGAGCACGTCGCGCACCGAGTTGTTCGGCAAGGTCGCCCTGCTGCCGCTGACGGTCGACCTGCCACCAATCGACCGGCTGGCGATCCGGCTGCAGATTGTGGGTCAGCGGCAGGCCTTTGGCAGCATCGACAGCGGCTTCATCCCGATCACCGTCACCGATGGGGGCCTGACCCGGGGTGCGACCAACTTGACCAACGGGTCGAACCCGGCTTTGTTGCCTTTGACGGCACCTAGAGCCCGGCAAGCTCGCCTTTGACCGGGGTGACCTTGTGTAATGGGGGACGGGCGCCGGGTTATTCTTTCTGCCTGGAAGCGCCATCCGATGACCCTGACCCACGACGCGCCCACGACTTACGACGACTTTCGCCGCGTCCTGTCCGACCGATTTGACAGCCTGTCGCCGCAGTTGCGGCTAGTGGCTGAGTTCATCGTCCAGCACCCCAACCGCGCGGCGCTGGAGACCGTGGCCGAGCTGTCTCATGCCGCCAGCGTGCGGCCGCCGACGATGGTACGCTTTGCACAGGCGCTCGGCTTCACCGGCTTTACCGATATGCAGCGCGTGCTGCGGGCGCGGCTGGTCGCCCGGACCCCGACCTATCGGGAGCGGATCAACGAGGCGGTCGATAAGGCCCCCAAGGAACCGGTGGGCGTGCTGTCTGACTTCATCGCCAGCTCCCGCGAGTCGCTGCAGATCCTCGAGTCCGAGGTCACGGCAGACGACATGCGCCGGGCGGTGGACCTGCTGTCGGCGGCGGAGCGGGTGCACGTCATGGGGATGCGGCGGTCGTTTCCGGTGGCGTCTTATCTGGCCTACAACCTCTCCGGATTCGGCGTGCGGGCGCACCTGATCGATGGCAGCGGCGGCATGGCGGTGCAGCAGACGCAGATGATCGCAGCGCAGGATCTGATGATCGCGATTTCGTTCCCGCCCTACGCCCCGGAAGTCACCGATGCGATCACCGCTGTGGCTGCGGCCGGCCGGCCGATCATTGCGATTACCGATGGGCCGCTGTCGCCGCTGGCGGCGAAATCAGACCTATGCTTCGAGACCGATGCGCAGGAGACGCACGGTTTCCGGCTGATCTCAGGGGCCATGTGCCTCAGCCAGGCGCTGGTTGTGTCGCTGGGCCTGCATCAGGCCGAAAGCCAGGGCTGACCGCAGCAACGCGGAGAGCGCCTGATCGTGCGTGGACCGTCGGATTGATGGCGCGCTCGATTTGACGCCGCTTCGCGGCTTTCAAATCTCCCACGCGCAATCCCGGAGGCGATAGCCGACCGACGTCGCTTCTCTATGGCGTTGCGCGACGCCTTGGCGAAGGCCGCGAAGCGGCCGAGACAAGGTCGGCGCAACTTCTTTCCGTTGACACTCAACACGCTGCGCTTTGAGTGTCGGTCCATCAATGAGCGCTCAAACGAGCCGTTTTTGAGCGGCGAAAACACGCTCAAAGCGCAGCCGTTTTGAGCGTAACGAGAAAAACGCGCTCAAAGGCGAAGCCGTGTTGAGCGCAGAGGTAAGATGGCGCGCTCGAATTTGAGCCGCTTGCGGCTTTCAAATCTCCCACGCGCGCTGAACGGCAGGCCGTTTTGAGCGCGCGGCCTGACATCTTTGCAAATTTTCTGGGAAAATGCGCGTGGGAGGAGCGAAGGTCGGGGTCAAGGTCGGCGCAACCACACCGCATGCGCGAAGAACAATCCCCCAACAGCCGAAGTGACCACAAAGGAAAGATGGCGCATCACGGATCTTCGGCTAAGGTGCGCGCAGTCAGTCCCTGCGTTTCGGAGTTCTCAAACCATGTCGTCCCAAGCCCAGCCGTCCTTTGACATCGACTTCGTCCGCCATCAGTTCCCGGCCCTGCAGGAGCCCGTGCTCGACGGCCAGGCCTTCTTCGAGAACGCGGGCGGTTCCTACACCTGCCGCCCGGTGATCGAGCGCCTGACCCGCTTCTACACCCAGCGCAAGGTGCAGCCCTACGGCCCCTACGACGCCTCGCGTCTCGGCGGGAAGAGATGGACGAGGCCCGCGACCGTTTGGCCGCCGCCCTCGGCGTGGAAAGCGATGAGCTGTCCTTCGGCCCCTCGACCACGCAGAACACCTACGTCCTCGCCCGCGCCTTTGCCGAACAGCTCAGCCCCGGCGATGCCATCGTCGTGACCAACCAGGACCACGAGGCCAACACCGGTCCCCTGGCGCCGCCTCGAAGCCGCCGGGATCGAGGTGCGCGAATGGCGGCTCGACCCCGAGAGCGGCCTGCTCGATCCGGCCGGCCTGAGCGCCCTGCTCGACGACCGGGTCAAGCTGGTGTGCTTCCCGCACTGCTCGAACGTCGTCGGCGCCCCCAACGATGTCCCCGCGCTGTGCGCCATCGCGCGTGCTGCCGGGGCCGTGACCTGCGTCGACGGGGTCAGCTACGCCCCCCACGGCCTGCCCAACGTGGGCAAGCTGGGCGCAGATATCTACCTGTTCTCATCGTACAAGACCTTTGGCCCGCACCAGGGGATCATGGTCGTCCGCCGCGCTCTGGCCGATGCCCTGCCCTCGCAGGCGCACTATTTCAACGCCGGGTACCGCACCAAGAAATTCACCCCGCCGGACCGGACCACGCGCAGATCGCCGCCTGCGCCGGCATGGTCGACTACCTCGAGACCCTGCACGATCACCACTTCCCGGCGGCCGCCAGCACCGCTTCACTGACCGCCAAGGCCGAAGCCGTGCACGACCTCTCACGCGACTATGAAAATGCCCTGCTCCAGCCGCTGCTGGACTTTCTCGGCACCCGCAATTCCATCCGCCTGATCGGGCCGCGCACCGCAGCGGACAAGGCCCCCACCGTCGCCGTCCATTCCCAGCGAACCGGCGAGGACCTCGCCACGGCGCTGGCCCCGCGCGGGATCATGGCCGGGGGCGGAGACTTCTACGGCGTTCGCTGTCTGGAAGGGCTTGGCATCGACCCTGAACACGGCGTTCTGCGGCTGAGCTTCGTGCACTACACCCGGCGCGAGGATATCGACCACCTGATCGGCGCGCTCGAAGCCGAAATCTGAGCCCCTTCATCCGGCCCCCTTCGTCCGAAACCCACGCCGCCTGATCCAACCCCGACTGATCCAACCCCGACTGATCCGACCCCCTTGTCGTTTGATCCAACCCTGAATCTGACCCCGAAAGAGGAGACCGCCGTACCATGGCTGACGAACACTATGCCTCGATGATGGAAAACCTCTACTGGTGGGGAATTCCCACCCTGTTCCGCTGCCCCAATGAAGGCCCGGCGGCGGGCAGGACATCGCCCTGGTTGGCGTGCCGCACTCGACCGGCAACGGCACAACGGAGCGCGACCAGCACCTCGGCCCGCGCGCCCTGCGCAACGTCTCGGCGGTGGGTCGCCGGGTGCACGGCGGCTTTGGCCTCAACCCCTGGACAGCCGCGAAGATCGCCGACGTCGGCGACGTCCCCTTCCCGCGCGCCAACGACAACGAAGCCTGTATCGAGGACATCACCCGCTTCTTCACCAAAATCGACGAGGCCGGCGCCCGCCCGGTCTCCATCGGCGGCGACCACTCGATCACCGGCGGCATCGTGCAGGCCCTCGGCAACGGTAAGCTGACCGGCGGCAAGCCCGTCTGCTTCCTGCACCTCGATGCCCACACCGACGTTTTCACCAAGGTCGACCACTTTCTGGGTGCGAAGAAATCAGCCGCGCACTGGGGCGCCTATCTCGCCGACCAGGGGCAGGTCGACCCGACCCACTCGATGCAGGTCGGCCTGCGCGGCCACGCGCGCACGCTGGACTGGCTCCAGCCGTCCTACGACTACGGCTACAACGTCGTAACCATGAAGGAATTCCGGCGGCGTGGGATCGAGGACGTGGTCGCCCAGATCCGCGAGGTCCTCGACGGCCAGCCGGTCTACATCACGTTCGACCTCGACTGTCTCGACCCGACGATCGCGCCCGCGGTCTCCAACCTCGAACCCGGGGAGAAGGGCTTCGACATCGACGAGGCCGTCGGCCTGCTGCACGCCGTGCGCGGGCTCAACATCATCGGCGGCGACATCGTCTGCATGATGCCGACCAAGGACAGCCCGAACCAGATCACAGCGCTGACCGCCGGGGCGATCATGTTCGAAATGATCTCGATGATGGCGGAGAACGTCGCCGCCAAGGCCTGAGGCGCTCTTTTTGTCTGGCAGCCCCAATCCAGCGCCCCGATCCAGCGCCCTAATCCAGCGCCCTAATCCAGCGCTATAGCCGGGGGCGCCGCTGCGGCCACTGGGTGGGGCGGTGGTAGGCTTCGCCGATGGCCAGCAGGCGGGCATCGCTGCCCCGGGGCCGAAAATCTGCACCCCGGCGGGAAGCCCGGCCTCGCCGAAACCGGCTGGTACGCTGAGCGCCGGCAGTCCGAGTAGGCTGACCGGCACCATCGCGGCCATCCAGCGGTGATAGGTATCCATCTCCACGCCGTTGATCTCTGTGGGCCAGGCCAGATCGATCGGGAAGGGCCAGACCTGCGTCGTCGGCAGCACCAGCGCGTGGTACCGCTCGAACAGGGCATGGGCCGACCGCGCCCAGCGCGCCCGCGCCCCGCTGGCCTCGTGCACGTCGATGGCGCTCATCTGCTCGGCGCGCGCCATCTCCCACTGCGCGCTGTCCTTCATCTGGTCGGCGTGCTGGCGCAGGGCGCGCAGCCCCGCCCCGACCTGCCAGGATCGCAGCGCGGTCCAGCTGGCCCAGAGGTCGTCAAAAATCGTGCGGCGGGGGCAGGTCGTCGACCTCAGCCCCCAGCCCGCGCAGGACCGCCAGCGCCTCGGCACTGACCTCGAGGATCCCGGGCTCGCAGGGGAAGGCCCCGCCCCAGTCCCCCAGCCAGCCAAGGCGCATCCCGCTCAGGTCCGACCCGGCAGCGGCAAAGGCCTGCAGCCCCGGCAGCAAAGGGGCGGGCGCAGCCACCTCCGCACGCATGGGGTCAGGCCCGGAGAGCACGTCGAGCAGCAGCGCCAGATCCTGCGGCGTCCGCGCCATCGGTCCCCGCGTCGACATCTGGTGCAGGGCGCCGTCCTCGTTCGGCTCCGGCGCCACCCGCCCCCAGGTCGGGCGGAAGCCATAGACATTGTTCCAGGCCGCGGGATTGCGCAGCGACCCCATCATGTCCGAACCATCCGCGAGCGCGAGCATGCCCAGCGCCAGCGCGACGCCCGCCCCGCCCGATGATCCGCCGCAGGTGCGCGCGGGGTCATAGGGGTTGGTGGTGCGGCCGTAGACAGGGTTGAAGGTGTGCGAACCCAGCCCGAATTCGGGCACGTTGGTCTTACTGATCAGAATCGCCCCGGACGCGCGCAGATTGGCGGCCAGCACCTCGTCGCTGTCGGGGACCAGATCGGCAAAAATGGGAGACCCCTGAGTCGAGCGCAGCCCGGCGACGTTGACCAGATCCTTGGGCGCAAGCGGCAGGCCGTGCAACGGCCCGCGCACAGGACCGGCGTCCAGCGCCCGCGCATGGGACAGCAGTTCGTCGCGGTCGGCAAAACCGACGATGGCGTTGACGGTCGGGTTGAGCGCGTCGATGCGCTCCAAGGTCGCCCGCAGCAGCGCTTCAGCGCTGAGGCTGCGGTCATGGAGGTCGGCAAGAATGTCGACGGCAGAACGGTTCAGGTTCAGATCCATGGCAATCGCAGGCCTCATCAACGTTGGCATAGGTTTTGGTTCAGATCGTGACCTGACCCGGATTTCCTCCTGTTTGCCCACTGGCACCGGCAGCGACAAGGGCTATGTCGCGCATCCTCGGCAGCATTCCCTGATAAAATTCGTATCACGCCTTGATACATGTATCATGAAATGATACATGTACTGCATGATCAGGAGCACACGAGGAAAGCGCGCTGAAAATGCTGTCCGCGGCATTTATGGCAAAGGCTTCCCCAGTGATCTGATCCGCCGGACGAATGCCATGCTGACTGCCATGGATGCAGCTGCAGCGCTGGAAGATCTCCGGTTCCCGCCGGGAAATCGTCTGGAGCGTTTGCGCGGTGATCGCAGCGGCCAGCATTCTGTGCGCATCAATGACCAATGGCGCATCTGTTTTGTCTGGACGGCCCAAGGACCGGCGGACGTTGAAATTGTGGATTATCACTGAGGTTAAGACCATGAGCCTGATCAAAGACCCACTTCACCCCGGAGCCGTGCTCAAGGAGCTGTACCTCGATCCGCTGGGGCTGAGCGCGATGGCACTGGCCGGACACCTTCCAGTGCCACGGACCCGGATCGAGCGGCTGGTCAAGGGTGAGACCCGGCTGACCCCGGATACCGCGCTACGCCTCGCAAAGGCCTTCGATACGACCCCGGCTTACTGGCTGAACATGCAGGGTAACTTTGACGTCGCCACAGCAGCCCGGACCGTGGATCTGGATGAGGTTGAGCCGCTGGAAATGGCCTGATCTGACGGTTCCCTTCCAGCGGCGTTTCAGCCAGCGCATCCTGTGGTCTGATCATGGCTTGGCTTGGCTTTCCAGACACCCGGCTAATTCATCGTCTTGAGCGTTGCCGGGCGGTGGTCGTCGATCACGTCGCCGATCCAATCGATCATCACGTCTACGATCGGGCGGCCGTTGATGCTGTCCTCATAGGCGTCGATGGCTGACCAGCTGTGGCCCCGCCCCTGAAATCCGTGCAGCTGGACCGACGTGTTGGTTGCCTGCCCCCGGGCGTAGAGGTCTTCGCTCTTCGAATAGAGCACGGTGCGGTCGGCAGTGCCGTGGATGATGAACACCGGGGTGTCATTCTGACCCATGGCGTCGACGTCGGTGAGAGAGCCCCAGAAATTGACCACGCCCGCCACCGGCGGCGTTCCCTGCCCCAGCTCATCGACCATGAAGGTGGTGTTGAGCGCCGTCACCCCACCAGCCGAAGAGCCGATCAGGAAGACGTTGTCCGGGTCGATGCAGGCCTGTCCGGCGCGCTGATTGATGAACTGAATTGCCTGCAGCGTGGTTTCGATCGCCCCGGCGCCAGCGATGGCCTGATCCCGGTCTTCGCCCCGCAATCCATCGGGGATCGCCTGCATCAGCACCGGGTGAATGACCGGCTCGTCTTTAACCAGACGGTAGCTGAGCGAAATGCTGTTCCAGCCCTGCTCACTGAAGCTGACGGCAAACTCCTTCCAGCGGCGCGAGTTGCGGTCGCCAGTCTTAAAGCCGCCTCCGTGGATCATCACCATCGTGGGGCGTGGAGCGGTGCAGGCCCCCTTGGGCGCGTAGAAGTCCAGCGCCAGCGTCATCGGGCCGTTTTCGGTCGCGGCCTGTGTATAGGGAACGCCCAGACGGACGTTGAGGTCAGCCATGGACTTCGACTGCGCCTGCGCCTGCGTTGACGCGGCAAGAGCGGGGATCAGACCGAAAAGGCTGGCAGTGAGAAAACGGGCGGTGTGGCGGATCAGGGTGGTGGATACTTTCATGGGGCTTCAGGCTCCGGTGCAGTGTGGTTCTCTGGGGTTCCTGAAGCCAATACGGCGGGCTGAAGCATCTGCATCCCCGCGCATCGTCTTTTTGAGCGAAAAAATCCAAATTTCTCGCGCAATCGTCGACCCTGCATGCACGTTGATGCACGGAACGCCACACGATGCGCGGGCGCTCGCCTGCAGGCGTATTGCTGTGTCTTTGAAGCAGAAAAAATGGTGCTGCTGGAGAGATTTGAACTCTCGGCCTCGTCATTACCAATGACGTGCTCTACCCCTGAGCTACAGCAGCACACACAGGGTGCCCGCCTCTTGCCACCTTCCCCGCACGCGCGCAAGGCCTAAACCATGCGCCCACCGAAGCTCGGCCATTCAGCCTGCGGGCTGCAGGGACCATGGTTTGCGGTCAGAAACAGGGTTTCCACAGCCCAAAGCGCTTGACCTCCGCCCCTCCCTGCCGCAATCGATGGAACATTATGAGTAGCGAGAAAGCCAAGTCGGACCAGAAGGCCGAACGCCTCGCCCAGGCCCTGCGTGCCAACCTGCGGCGGCGCAAGGCACAAGGGCGGGAACGCGCCGCTGATGAGACCGGTTCCGACAGCGCGACGATCGCCGCTCCCACCAATCCCGACACCCAGCAGCAGCCGGAGTAGAGCCTTGGGCATCCTACCAGACCACAGCATCCGAGACCTCGCCAACAAGGGCATGATCGAACCCTTCGTCGAAGCACAGAAGCGCGAGGGTATGATTTCCTACGGTCTGAGTTCCTACGGCTACGACGCCCGGGTGGCTGAGGACTTCCGCATCTTCACCAACGTCGACTCAGCCGTGGTCGACCCCAAGGAATTCAGCAACGCCAGCTTCGTTGAGCGGCAGACGGATGTCTGCACCATTCCGCCGAACTCCTTTGCCCTCGCCCGGACTGTGGAATACTTCCGCATCCCCCGCGACGTGCTGGTTGTGTGCGTGGGCAAGTCGACCTACGCGCGCTGCGGCATCATCGTCAACGTCACCCCGCTGGAGCCGGAGTGGGAAGGCCACGTCACGCTGGAATTCTCCAACACCACCCCGCTGCCCGCGAAGATCTACGCCAACGAAGGCGCCTGCCAGTTCCTGTTCTTCCAGGGCGACGAGCCCTGCGAAGTCTCCTACGCCGACCGCGCGGGCAAATACATGGGCCAGACCGGCGTGACGCTGCCGCGCCTCTAACCGGCGCAGGTGGTGGTTGCACATTCTGCTCAATCTTTGCATCTAAAGACCTGAAACACGGGCGGTTTGCCAGCTAGGGCAGGCTGACCCTTCCTCCGGCACAGGTGCAAAGCGGACCCATGGCTGAAATTCTGGTGAACGGTGGCAATCGCCTGCAAGGCGAGATCCCGGTTTCGGGCGCCAAGAATGCTGCGCTGCCGCTGATGGCCGTGACGCTGCTGACCGACGAGCCGGTGACGCTGCGCAACTGCCCCGACCTCGACGATATCGCCACCTTGTCCAACGTGCTGCGTGGCCACGGCACCAGCGTGGATACCAGCGGGCTGGGGCTACCCGTCGCCGGGGAGACGGGCAGCGGGACCGCGCGCGACAGCCTGCCGACCCTGCGCCTTCACACCCCGGGCATCGCCTCGATCCGCGCGCCCTATGAGCTGGTCAGCCAGATGCGGGCGTCGATCCTCGTTCTTGGCCCACTGATGGCGCGCATGGGCCGGGCGGAAGTCAGCCTGCCGGGCGGTTGCGCCATCGGTTCGCGCCCGGTCGACCTGCACCTCATGGGGCTGGAAGCGCTCGGCGCCCGGATCGAACTGCGAGACGGCTACGTCTTTGCCGAAACGGCCCGGGGCGGCAAGGACCGCCTGCGCGGGGCCAAGATCACCTTTCCCAAGGTCTCCGTCGGCGCCACTGAAAATTTGGTGATGGCCGCCACGCTGGCCGAAGGCCGCACTGAGCTGCTCAACGCCGCGCAGGAGCCAGAGGTCGTGGACCTGTGCCACTGCCTCGCCGCCATGGGCGCGCAGATCAGCGGCATCGGCACCAGCCACCTGATCATCGATGGGGTCGAGCGCCTCGGCGGGGTTACGCACCAGGTTGTCGCCGACCGGATCGAAGCCGGTACCTTCGCCGTCGCGGCCGGCATGACCGGCGGCGAGCTGATCCTGAAAAACGGTCGGCTCGACCAGCTCGGCAGCCTCGTCGGCGTGCTGGACGAGGCCGGTATCGTCTGTTCAGAGATCAGCGGCGGCATCCACGTGGTTTCGACCGTCGACCGGCCGCGCGCGGTCAGCGTCACGACACAGCCCTACCCCGGCTTCCCCACCGACCTGCAGGCGCAGACCATGTCGCTGATGGTGATGGCCGAAGGTTCAGCCGTGCTGACCGAAACCATCTTCGAAAACCGCTATATGCACGTGCCCGAGCTGATCCGCATGGGCGCCAACATCGATATCAACGGCCGCGTCGCCGTGGTGCGCGGGGTGGAACGCCTCAACGGCGCGCCGGTCAAGGCTTCGGACCTGCGGGCCTCGGCCTCGCTCATTCTCGCCGGGCTGGTCGCACAGGGCGAAACCCGGCTGAGCGACATTCACCACCTCGACCGTGGTTACGAGCGCATCGAGGACAAGCTGCGCGGCGTCGGCGCCAGCATTGAGCGCATCGACGGCGCAACCTGATCAGGACGGATGGACGAAAGCAGCATGGCAAGCCAAGCGAGATTGAAACTGCTGGGCCGGGAAAACCGGGACATCGTGACCCTGTCCGGGCTGGTGCAGGACGCTATCTTTGTACCCGCAGACATGACGCTGGACACCGAGCGTAAGCGCTTTGTTGCCGTGCTCAACCGCTTCCAGTGGGAGCGCGCGGCGGCGGTCGATGCCGCAGCGTCCGGGGATGCGGTGGCCGAGGCTTCGGCCGACGCCCGCTTCGAGGACGACCTCGAAAGCGGCTACACCCGCAGCTTTACGGCGCTAACGGTCGAAGGCATCACCGGTGCCCGGACCCGGTCGGTGAAGATGGGGGCGCGGGATCAGTTCCTGTCGGTCATGGCGCTGGTGCCGGACGACAGGGGGCTGACGCTGGTCTGTGCCGGTGAGGCGGCAATCCGGCTCTCTGGCGGCAACCTGCGGGTCTACCTCGAAGACCTCGGCGAGCCGTGGCCGACCCAGCGCAAGCCTGCGCACGACGACGATCTCGCGCTGGTGGCCGCTCAGGCCCCCGCTTTGCGCGCAAACGGAAAGGAAACAGCATGACGGAACCCCTGGTTCTCGCGCTGCCCAAGGGGCGGCTGGCCAGCGACTGTCACCCGGTGCTGGACGCCATCGGCGCCCGTCCGGAAGCGGCGTTCAGCGACAGCAAGGACCGACGTCTGCGGTTCAAGACGCATTCGCCGGAGATCGACCTGATCCCGGTCAAACCCTTTGACGTGGCGACCTTTGTCGGTTTTGGCGGGGCGCAGCTGGGCGTGGTCGGTGCCGACGTTCTCGCAGAGTTTGACTACTCCGAGCTTTACGTACCCGTTGACCTGCGCTTCGGCGCCTGCCGCCTCTCTGTTGCCGGGCTGGACGCCAGCCTGAAGGCGGTGCCGCTGGCCGGGCGCTCGCACCTGCGTGTTGCCACCAAATACCCCAACGTCACGCGCAAGCACTTCGCCGCCAAGGGCATCCACGCCGAGTGCATCAAACTCAATGGCGCGATTGAGCTGGGACCGCTGCTGGGTATGGCCTCGCGCATCGTCGATCTGGTTTCCACCGGCGCCACGCTGGCCAGCAACGGCCTGGTTGAAGAAGAGGTGATCCTGCATTCAACCGCGAGGCTGGTCGTCAATAGCACTGCGCTGAAGACCGACTCACACCGGATCCTCAAGTGGATCAACGCTTTCCGCGATGCCGCGCAGGCCGACGTCACGCCGGTCGCTGCCGAAGACGGAGGCGCCTAGATGGTCCACTGGCTCAATCAGTCAGACGCGGGGTTTGAGGCGGAATTTCAGGCCTTCCTGTCGCTCAAGCGCGAAGCGTCGGTCGACGTCGATACCGCGGTCGCAGAGATCATCGACGCCGTGCGCGCCGAGGGGCACGCGGCCGTTGCGGCCTACACCGAGCGTTTCGACCACCTGAGCATCGGCGAAACCGCGCGGTTCAGCGCTGCAGAGATCGAGGCTGCTGTCGCCCGCACGGACGCCGAAGACCGCGCTGCGCTGGAGCTGGCCATCGACCGCGTCCGCGCCTTCCACAGCCGGCAGAAGCCCGCCGATGAGGCCTACCGCGATGATGCCGGGGTCGAGCTGGGCTGGCGCTGGACCTCGGTTTCCGCAGCGGGGATCTATGTCCCCGGTGGGCAGGCAGCCTACCCCTCATCGGTGTACATGAACGCCATCCCGGCCGCCGTCGCCGGTGTCCCACGCATCGCCATGTGCGTGCCAACCCCCGGCGGGGCGGTCAACGATCTGGTCCTGACGGCCGCGCACTTGTGTGGTGTCGATGAAATCTATCGCATCGGCGGAGCACAGGCGATCGCCGCGCTGGCCTATGGCACCGAAGACATCCAGCCGGTCGACAAGATCGTCGGGCCGGGCAATGCCTACGTCGCAGCGGCAAAGCGTCGGGTCTTCGGGCAGGTCGGCATCGACATAATCGCCGGCCCCTCGGAAATCCTCGTGGTCGCGGACAGCGCCAACGACCCGACATGGATCGCTGCCGACCTGCTGTCCCAGGCCGAGCACGACGCCGACGCGCAGTCGATCCTGATCACGGACGACGCCGGCTTTGCCAAGGCGGTCGAGGCCGCCGTCGAAGCCCAGCTGCAGACCCTGCCCCGGGCAGAGATCGCGGGCGCCTCGTGGCGCAACAACGGCGGGATCATCTTGGTTTCAGACGTCGACGACTGTGCGGCACTGGTCGACCGGCTCGCGCCCGAGCACCTCGAGATCGCGACCGAAGACCCGAAGGCGCTGTTTTCGAAGATCCGCAATGCCGGTTCGGCCTTTCTGGGCCGCTACACGCCAGAGCCCATGGGCGACTACATCGCCGGCCCCAACCACGTGCTACCGACCGCCCGCGCCGCGCGCTACTCGTCCGGCCTCGGCGTCCTCGACTTCATGAAGCGCACGACCTTCCTCGGGCTCGACGCCGACGCTTTGGCCCAGCTGGGCGGGCCGGCGCGCCGTCTGGCAGAGGCCGAGGGCTTGTCCGCCCACGCCCGCGCCATCGCCATCCGGGGCAATCGCTGACCATGGCCGATAAGCTCACCAAGGTTGAACTCGCCGAGGCCTTCAACGCGCATCTTTCCCCAGAAGCGCAGCAGGAGCAGCAGATCGCCGTCTTCGACCTCGTGGAAGACAACGTGTTCAAGCCCACCGGCATGGTCGACAAAGGGCCGTTCAGGCTCAACCTGAATGAACACGACGGCAAGCTGGTTTTCGACGTCGCGCCGGAGAGCGGGACGGCCGAGCCCTACTTCGTGCTGCTGTCGCTGACGCCCTTCCGCCAGCCGCTGTCCGACTACTTCGACATCTGTACGGCCTACAACGACGCGATCCAGACCGCTTCCGCTGCCCGGATCGAGTCCATCGATATGGCGCGGCGCGGGGTCCACAACGACCTTGCCAACCTGCTGATCGAGCGGCTTGAAGGCAAGATCGACACCGACCTGAATACGGCTCGGCGGCTGATCACGCTGCTGTTTGCGCTCTATCTGGGTCGGCGGGAGGCGCTGAAATGAGCACGCTGCCTTCATCCGTCCTGTTCCTCTGCACCCGCAACGCGATCCGCAGCCCGCTCGCCGAAGGCCTGATGAAGCAGGCGCTGGCGGAAGCTGGTCAGT
Organism: Rhodospirillaceae bacterium; assembly: GCA_038141425.1. GTDB lineage: Bacteria > Pseudomonadota > Alphaproteobacteria > UBA7985 > UBA7985 > UBA7985. The sequence continues at coordinate 524,686 of JAYQIC010000001.1, forward strand.
CGTCGGTCTTTGTGGCCTCGGCGGGGCTCTATCCCACCGACATCGACGGTTTTGTCGTCTCTGTGCTCAGCGAGGTTGGCATCGACATGCACCGGCACGAGGCGCGGCCGTTCGATACCCTGATGGACGGGGGCTACGACCTGATCATTGCGCTCTCGACCCAGGCCGAGGGCGAGGCAGCCGATGCCATGCGCGCGCAGGCGACCGAGGTCGAAAGCTGGGAGGTCCTCGACCCGAGCCTCGTCGACGGCACGCGGGAGATGAAACTCGACGCCTACCGCGAAACCAGAGACCAAATCCGGGCAAAAATCGCCGATCGCTTCGGTTTAGGGCGATAATCCCTGAATAATCAGGCCGAACCTTGACCAAAGGCGCTGCATGGCCCTATTTGCCACCACGGCTGCGGGACATGCCTCTCGCGCCATCACAAGAGGTTAAGCAAAGCCACCTATGGCCAAAGAAGATCTGATTGAATTCACGGGTGAGGTTCTGGAAATTCTCCCCAACGCCATGTTCAAGGTAAAACTGGACAACGACCACGAGATCCTCGCGCACACATCGGGCAAGATGCGCAAGAACAAGATCCGGGTTCTGGCGGGTGACCGCGTCCAGGTGGAAATGACCCCATACGACCTGTCGAAGGGGCGGATTACCTTCCGCTACAAGTAATGCGTCTGATCCTCGCCAGTGCTAGCCCCCGTCGCAAGGACCTGCTGGCACAGATCGGCGTGGTCCCCGACGCGATTATTCCAGCCGATATCGACGAGCAACCGCGCGCCGGTGAACTGCCGCGCCACTATGTTCAGCGCCTCGCGGGTGAGAAGGCGGCTGCCTTGCTCGACCATGCAGACGTGCGGGACGCAGCAAAGGCCGGTCCTACCCTCATCCTCGCCGCCGACACCACGGTCGCGCTCGGCCGCCGGATCCTCGAAAAGCCACGCGACATCGACGAGGCCCGCCGCTTCCTTGAAAGCCTCAGCGGTCGCCGTCACCGGGTCATGACCGGGCAGGCGCTGGCCTTGTCTGGGGCCGATGGCGCTGGCGCCGCCGAAACCCCCGTGCGCACACGGGTCAGCGAAACGCAAGTCGCGGTCAAACGGCTCAGCCGCGCGGAGATCGACTGGTATCTGGCCAGCGACGAGTGGCAGGGCAAGGCGGGCGGCTACTCGATTCAGGGACGCTTCGCCCGCTTCATTCCGTGGATCAACGGCTCCTACACCAACGTTGTCGGGCTGAACCTCGCCGACAGCCACAGCCTGCTTTCCGGCGCCGGGATGCGGCTGTGAGCACGCTCTATGTCATCGACAGCCCCGGTCAGCGCGACCTGATCCTCAAGGATGGCGTGCCGCACGACGAGCACGCCCCGGTACTGGCGCGGGTGATCGACTGGCCATGGATGCGGCCCTGGTCCTCGCCGTTCGGTGACGGCGCCAAGCTCTGGGCGCGGGTGGCCGAGGTCTCTAAGCCGCTGGGCATGGCCTTTCTCGATACCGGGAGCGCCCTGCCCCCGCGCCTGGGCTCCGGCACGGGCGCCGATCAGCGGATCATGGTGCGGCTCAAGGACCGTTCAGGGCTGCGAGAAGGCGCCTGGGCCTGCGTCGAGGTCACCACCGATGCGCGACAGGACAAGGCTCCACGCGGGCGCCTGATCCCCCCGATCCCGGAGGTCGCGCAGTCCAAGGGCAAGGCGCGCCTGCTGCGCCCGGCGACGGACCCCCTCGCCGCGCTGCTCGCCTGTGCTGAGGCCGTGGTCTGCCGCAGCACGCCAGACGCCGTTGCTGCCATCCGCGCCTCAGCGCCCAACATGCCGATCGACTTCTTCGCCAACGACGATATCGACCCCGCCTGGCCGCAGTGGCAGGTACTGGACGGCCAGCGCGTGACCCTGCCCAACGGTCTGGGCCTGCTGATCGAACCGGGCCTGACCGGCACCATGATCGACGTCAACGCCAGCGGTGCCCCCGCAGACCGGGTCCGCACCAACGCCATCGCCTGCGCCGAAATCGGCCGTATCGTCGGCGCCCTCAACCTCGGCGGCCTTATCGTCGTCGATTTTCTGGGGCTGGAGACCAAGGCTGAGCGTGCCACCGTCACCGACGCCCTGCGCAAAGCGCTGACCCATGCGGTCTGCGAAACCGATGTCGAGCCGGTCAACCACCTCGGCGTCGGCCTGGTCACCCGTGCCCGCCGCGGCTTTTCTCTGGTTGAACAGCAGCGCTGTCTGGGCGATATCGATGGGCGCGTGCCGGGTGCCTTTGCCCGGAGCGGGAAGGGATGATCCATGGCTGACCTCAAGGCGATGAAGAAACCGGATGTTCCGGCGTGCCCGACCTGCGGCAAGGCGGAGAGCGCTGACAGTCGACCTTTCTGCTCCGAACGCTGCCGGGACGTGGATCTGAACCGCTGGCTCAGTGGCGCCTACGCCATTCCGGCGGTGGAAGAGCCCGACCCGGACGAGGCCGACGCCGGTGAGGTCCTACCCCTGCCACGTGGCTGACCGGTGGGTCAGTCGTCGAGGGTATGCTCTTCCATGCTCAGGGCGCATGCGGCGCATCACAACGCAGAAGAAATAGGTTCTTGTTCGAGACGGCTCAGGGGTCTAAACAACCTTGCACGTCTGCGGTGGCCGCTTGAGGTCGTCTGACGCTGGTGTGCCGAGGTAGCTCAGTTGGTAGAGCAACGGATTGAAAATCCGTGTGTCGGCAGTTCGAATCTGCCCCTCGGCACCATTTTCTCAATGAAATCAATGGCATAAATTGTTCAGCTTTTGCTTTGACACCGAAAATCAGAAGCGCAACTTACGCACAGTTTTTTCACCATTTTTCAGTTCGGCTTCGTAAAACACTGTGTTGAACACAGTGTTTGAAAACTGTGGTGACAAACTCGTGTTTTGGAGTCTGTTCTTTTGCTGGCTTTAAGAAAATTGTTTGCGGCTCAACTACTGCCCTTTTCGCCCAACCACCTGATAATTGGCCTAATAACACCGGTCCTGGCTTGAAACCCTCTCACGTGAAGGCCAAGGCCTTTGATCTATGTTCCAAACGATGTTGGTGGTGGATGCCCTTGGTCGGGTCTGAACAGGACATAAAGGTTGGAAACGACCAAAGCGCTGATGACAATTGCGCCGCCAAAAAACGTCATGGCTCCCGGATATTCTCCAATGATCATCCACACAAGTATGGGGGCTAATACGGATTCAAGCAGAACCAGCAGAGAGACCTCCGCTGAGCTAATGAACCGCGGGCCAATTGCCAGTAAGCAGGACGCCGCGCCGATAAATATCCCGTGACCTAAAAACAAGTACCATTGGTCAGTAAAGGCGAACATTGGTGCACTGAACAGACCCATGATGACGGCTGAACCGATATATGCCACCGGGATCGCAGGAACCATCGATATGCCCTTAGCCTTTCGAACGGCGGTCAGTGCGCCAGCATAAGCACCAGAAATATAAAGGGCCCAAAGGTCGCCCTTCCATGACGCTATTTCCGACTCGCCAGAGCCGTATGCGATGATTCCCAAACCGATAAGGACAGGGATCATGGTCAGAACCATTCGCCGCTGAATCCGCTCAGACAAGAACAGCCAACTGAAAAACGCAGCGAAAATCGGCATGGACGCAAAGATAAAGACCACGTTAGCCACACTGGTATTATTGACGGCGAGCACAAACGCCGGTGCCGTGGTCGCCATCAGAAGCGTGTAAGCCAATCCTGGCCAGCCAGACTGCAGCAATTTCCTGAAGGGCTGTAGGCCTTGGACAAGCAAAATGACACTTGCGATCAGTCCACCTGCAAACACGGCTCGCCAGAAAGCCGTGACAATCGAATCAGCTGAAATCAAGCGGACAAACAATGAGTCGGGAACGACTAACAGTACCCCCGTAGCAGTAATCAAAATTCCTTTGAGTTGATGGTTCATTCAAGTCAATCCCGATGCTTCTCCCCACAGATACACCAGCACGTTCTCTGAGCCACCTGAAGTTTCCGCCTAGATTACTCGCTCGCTAGCCCGCCTGATCGGGGTTCGTTCCACCCAATTCAATGGTGTCTATCTGCGTCAGAAAGGGGCACGCCTATCGCGGTCTTAGCCCGAAGCAGGCAGTTGTCTCATTTAACAATCGAGTCTCGCCAATATTGCACGATGTATGCCGGAAACTGCTGATTGAAATTTCCAACTTGGCAATGTGCCCTGCCGCCTCGCTTTCAACGCCGCACCCGTGAGCTTCATTGCTCAGCGCATGCCAACACCTGAAATGGACCACTTGGATAGGTCGGGTCATGAGACGGCATGATATAGAAAAGACGCGGACATCCTCTCCACCGCTTTGACGGATTTCTGGTAACCTCGCTCTGCCTCGTCATAAACAAACGAAGAGCTTGGCAAGTTAAGATGCCTGACTACACGTCTGCTTCGACGGCAAAGATAATCGGCACTGCATAGACCAGCCGGTCGCAGTCGCTTACCGGTGGTGGATCTTCGCCGGGTGACAGGGGGAAGGCGCTTTGCTGAGCATTGGCCGGGGTGCAGGTTGCGCCCTCACTGGTTGGTCGGTAGCGAGCAGAGCGGCACTTTTGGTGTGTAATGTCGTTCAATGTGCGTCCGTCCGAAAGCTCCCAGCTTTGCTTGCCGTCGGCATCTGGCGCAGTCACTGTCAGCATTGCAGCGTTATCAACAGCGTTTGTTACCAGAAAACGACCGGAAGGCATGGGAAAGTTTGGTGACTTCATGAGCAAGCCGTTTTCATCCAGCCACCAATCATCTCGATTGAACTTCCATCCTTTGGGGCCAATACCGCCATTGGCTTCGAGCTTCTCAAAGTCGCGCAACCAGACGCCAATTGGGCCCGGATCTTCCGCCCAATGACCCCAAGTGTGGGCGTTGTCTCCGCTGGTTGCGTCTCCTGCGCCTAGTGCGGCAATGTACTGAGATCGAACGCGCAGAAACTTCGTGTCTTGACCTAGCGCTGGCCACGAAAACGTCGAGAGGGCCGCCGCGGCCAGTCCGGTGGTCACAAGATGACGTCGAGAAATCATAAGCGTGTTTTCCTGCTGAAGGGGTTCCTACCATATGAGATGTCTGCCTCATCCTATTCTTCAAGTGCGGCATCTCACCTGCCCCGAATGCACCGATTATGGACGAGCGCCAGTAACCGGTGCTGAGAATTATATGGATATAGGACTGTGGGACGCCATATCATTGGCCCACCCGTCGATGATGATGACACATCTGAGATCAATTGTTGTGGCAAGTAGCGCATGGAAAAAAATAATGATAAATAACATTGCATTTAATATGGTGGTATACTTCTTAATTCCGACGCTTTTATTAATTTCTTATAGATATGGATTGTTTCACACTGGTTTTATAAAAGATTTCAAATTGAAGCGTAATTTGAACATCATTATTACAGCAAATTTTTTGAATTTTACTTTATTATTGCTGATTTATGCAATCTATATAGTGTGCCGGTTTTTTGGCATCTATTTTTTGATGGCTGTAATATTCATTTCTGGATATTTCTTAGAATTGATCGGAATGAGTTTCGAACCCCAAAATATCATGGGCAGCATTATCAAATTGTATTCTCTTTTTTATCTTTTTATTATTATACCAATTATATATTTCGTACTAACTCCGTTTATATTTTGGAAATTTGTTGAATAGATTGTTATTCTAAAAATCTTTTTATTAGTAACTTGAGATTTGCCGGTGGCAGCCTGTTTCATCAACGGCTGGAGGATCCACTACAACAGCCACAGGCCTCATGACCGTTTTGTCCACTTCGTTAATCTTGCGTTTTGGAGGAAGGGCGGCATTGCGTCGCTCAGAACCGAAGCCAGTCCTAACCTTCGGGTTGAACGACTTCGATAGGGCAGACCGCTCACATAAACCCTATCCAACCTCAAAGTCGGACAGTTTTAAGGCGTTAGATTTACCCCTAACGAACGCCAAATGGATATCGCATGTAGGCGAAAGATTGGGAGTCAGGGGCCCATGAGGCAACGTTGATGGTACCTTGTCCACCATTGAAGTGATCTATGTTTTCGCGACTGCCGACACCATCAACAGCCATCAGACGGATGAAAACGTCTTTGTCCGCCGGGTGACCGATGGTTCCCGGAGGATAAGACAGGTAAACAACAAGGTGCATCCCGTTGGGAGACACGTGTGGAAACCAGTTGACCCGATCGTCAAAGGTAATCTGTTCCACCTTCTCCCCATTGGGCGTCATACGGAAAATCTGCGCATGGCCGGACCGTTTGGCTGCTGCTTCTGTGTTGAAATATATCCACTGGCCGTCCGGACTGTATTCCGGCCCATCGACAGGACAGCTCCCATCGGTCAAGACAACATCCTCGCCACCCTTGGCGGCAATTGTGCAAATTTGCGTGATCGTCCGGCCGTTAATGACTTCCAGCCCGACATAGGCGAGTTGTTCGCCATCAGGCGAGATTCCGTGGAGATAGTATCGATAATCCCGGTCCGGTCCATAATCATTGGAAACACGCATTGTTTGACCATCCGAGAGGCTCACTCGATAAATATGTCCATCGTTTGCGCTAACATAAATCCATGCGCCATCCGGTGAAATAATATGGTCGTTATTCAGGTCATTCAGACCGCCTGTGTCGATTAGACTTGGGCCTTCTGATCCGTTGGGCGCAATGCGATAGAGTAGGCCTTCCGAATTAAAGACCAACCAGCGACCATCTGGCGTCCAATTAGGCGCTTCGATCATCCGCTTTGTTTCGTAAATGATCGATGGCGCAGTTTCGTATGGGCTGGCGACGACAAGCTGGCTGAACTGGTTCGGCTTAAGTTGGCGCATGGGCTTCCAAGTGTGGAACAATCAAATGGTTTCAAGAATAATGACCTGCCTCATCAGGGCCGTCGAACCAAATCTGAGTGGCTACCTTTTTAGCGCCGGAACGGGTCACGCCTGTAGCGCGCCCGGTCCGAAGCGGACAAGTTTTCTGATCTAACAGACGGCGTTCACGCATCTAGCTTGACAGCCGGGATTGAAAATCCGTGTGTCGGCAGTTCGAATCTGCCCCTCGGCACCATTTTCTTCTTTATTTGAACGACTTAACCAAGCTCTATTCACGCAATGAATGGCGTCGGCAGTCAGCCGATCCACAACCGTTGCAGATCCGCCCAGACCTTGGAGACATTGATGAAGGTCTCTGATCGCCCGTTTTCGGCCAATTCTGTATTGCGTATGTCGGCCAGCGTGTTGAGCACTTCCTTGTGCCGCGGATCCCGGATGCGCGATTCCGCAGCCGATCATGACAAACCGCTCGCCAGCTGTGACTTCTGCCACCTCGTGCAAGAGCCCGGTGCTGTAGACGATGCCCTGACCCTGCTTGAGACGCACTTCTTTGAGGCCCTGCGGCGTCTTGAGCCGCAAATGGCCACCTTCGTACTCGTCAGATGAATTGATGGCGATGGTAAAGCTATAGTCAGCGCGAACATTGCCCATGAAGGCGGCATCGTTGTGCCAGCCAAATAGTAACAACCGACACCATATTTCGACAGGGTCGGACGCCCGAATTTCAGGGGCCATACAAAATCCGGAACTCCTGATTTTGGGCCAGTCGGCCCTTCAGGGTTTCGAACAGTTTCGGTGCCTGCGGCTCGAGCAGCTGCTTGTTTTTTTGGCGCCTTTGGCAAACGGAGCGAGGGTCTTGTTGCCATCCTCAAACTCAACCTTGTCTGTGACGCTAATGACATGATTCAACAAATCTGCATCGAAAATATCGTCTATCAGCAGCATGTCGTTAATCATTGTCGCATCCTTTGAATTAGTTGCCTGTTCCTACAGGACCGCAACACATGCGCGGCTTTGTTCACGGAAACCTAGTGTAGCGGCTATTTGCATATCCGCAATAATGCACTTTGGAAGCAGAACGGGCCTGACGATTTCTCGCCAGGCCCGCCATTGTTCGCTGCCGAAGCAGCAAATCTAACCAATCCGCAGATTAGAAGGACATGGTCGCGCCAATCTTACCGCCGTTGTCCGCCTGCGAGTAGTTGACGTACATGTTGAGGCCGGAGCTACCCATGGAGTAGGAAGCACCGATGCTCCAAGCCAGGCTTTCGTCGAGACCGACGGAGATGCCAACGCCATTCAGGCTGGTGGACAGGCGTGGTATCGATGTTGAGACCAGCTTTTGCACTGCCGCCTTTAAGAGATGTTTTCAATGGTAGAGCTAGCAGCGAAGCCGAGCATCTCGTAACCGAGGCTCATCGCCCAGTCACCAGCACTATCGGTCGCGATCGCAACGGACATGCCGTTCAGGTCGTAAGACGTGCTGGCATCCCAAGCGTCGATCCAGGTGTTGGTTGTACCGTCACCCTGCTCGTCTTCCATTTCAACAGCAACACTCAGGCCCAGCAGGTTGGTGCTGGTACCGAAGGCGTAGTTCGGGCGCTGATTGAGGTTGATCAGAATCCAGAGCAACAGCACCGTGACCGGAGAAGCCAAGGAACGAAACGCTGGAGAGCGTAGCGTTCAGGTCGCCATCGATCTTAACCTGATCGCCTGCGGTACCAACGCCTGCAACAGAGCCGCCGTATGCACCGGTGCTAACGGACAGCTTGCCGAAGCCACCTTCGATGTAGATCGAAGCGTCGCTAACGTGCAGGACGCGGCTAGCAACATCCATGTGGATCTTGGTCTTGGATGTCTTTGCCTCGTGGGTCACACAGACACCACCGACAACCATCTTGGTGGTCGAGGAGGTCATCATGACTTCCATGAATGGACCCATTGTAACTTTATCAGCGTCAATTTTCGGCACCGCATAAACGTCTTTACTTCAGACTTGACCGGCATCTCAACGGCACCAGCCGGTGATCCGCGGTCATACTAGCAGAAGCCTCGGTCAGCTTACCAGCAGACCAGACCTTTGGTAGCCAGCTTGGATGGATACTCTGCATTAGCGCCGCGGGTCACGCTTCCTGCTGGAGTGTTGGAGGTCACGGAACCAGCGAGCTTACAAACGGCAGAGGTGCTTGCAATCGATTCAAAGCCAACGTCGTAGCTGGTGATCGTGCTGCCAGCATCGTGCCAAACAGAGTTGATCTTCACGGACACCATCTGGCCCTGGCTTTGACCTGTGCACCACCGGATACGTTGTAACCTACACCACGCAGGTCAACATCAGCACTGGAGTTCACCAGCTTCATTGCGCTTGCTTATCGTAACCTCACCTTTGGTGTATGGGTTGAACACCAGCTCGTGGCAGTCGAAATGCCGAAGGAACCGCCGAACTTCAGACCAGCGTCGGTCGTGCCAGCAGCCGCAACCGAAATCGAGATCGACTGGTAGTTGTCGGTCAGCGTAAAACCGTTGGCAGCATCTGCGCCTTTGCCAACGCCGTACTTGATGCCCATGTCGATGCTACCGCCGAGGGTCACATCCACTGCACCAGCAGAACCGGCTGCAGCTACTGCTGCGAGCGAGGAGCCCGCAATCAGAAACTTTTTCATTTTCTCTTCTCCATATGATCAGTTTCAGATTTCATTGTTGTCAACGCCGCTTGAGGTCGTGGACCACCAGATCGGACGCTTCGGTTCTGAAACATGCGATGAAGTAGATGCGTCTCCGGAAACCCGTCAACGAGTGAAAACAGCTTAGAAAAAATGCTTTCTCACTAAGTGATCAGTTTGCAACAGCTTGAAATTGAGCGCCGCGCATACCTTTGAATGACTGATGCGGACTCTGAATATTATGCGTCTTTTGGTAGTAAACCGTGGCTTTTATGGATCATTTTGTTCTCAATTCTACGCCACTGAATTTTCTATTTTTTTTTGCAGTGCGCACTATCATGGCTTCGCAGCAAATCATTTACGAAAGACCAGAACACGTACAGATTTACTATTATGCGTACTGCTGCAGTACGAACTACGCCTCTATCCAAAATTTTTGCGCAGGTTATTATGCGTTATCTTTATGAAGGCCTAAATACTGATTCGTTTTTATCGCCACGGATTAGTTCATTTTGACTGATCCGGTGGCCGGCAGGCCTGAGGCCTAGCCGACAACAATCCCCGGCAGCAGCCAGACCAGCGCGAGAACCACCAGCTGCACCCCGACAAACGGGGCCACGCCGGCGTATAGCGCCCACGACTGCACGCGGTCACCAGCCGCGCCGCGCAAGTAAAACAGGGCGAAGCCAAAGGGCGGGGTCAGGAAGGACGTCTGCAAGGCCAGCGCGATCAGCACCGCCGCCCAGACAGGGTCCAGATGCTCCGGTGGTACCGCAAAAACCAGCGGCAGCGTCAACGGCAAGACGATCACGATGATCTCGATGAATTCGAGGACGAACCCGAGCAGGATGATCAGCAGCAGCAGCCCCAGTAGCGCCAGCCGTGCCTGCGCCGTGTCCACGTCCGATCCGCCAACCAGCGCCAGCAAGGCGGGCGACCCCTCTATCCATCCCGCCAGCAAGCCGGAGAGCCACTGGTCGCCCCCTATGCTGCGGAAGCAGAGGCTGAACAGCGCCGCACCCATCAGGATGGCGAAAATCATCGCGGTCAGGCGCAGGCTGTCTGATACCGATGCGCGGAGACTGCCCCGTCGCAATGTCAGCACCAGTGCGACGGCCAAGACCGCCAGCAACACCAGATAGGCCCCCATCGCAGGGATCTCGAAGCTGTCCTTTACGGGCGGGGGCAGGATCAGGCTACAGAGCGCCAGCAACAGGCCCAGCAGGGCAGTCAGCGCCGTCAGCCATCTCTGGCCTGCTGCGAGGACCAGAGCCCCGACAACGCCGAAGGATGCCGCGCTTGTGGTATCGGCAAGCCCGGTGAGGATCGCACCGAGCACAAGCCCGATCAGGGCGATGGGCGGCATCACGTCCGCAAGGATGCCAGCAGGGGCCGTAACGGCCCGTGCTGAGATCTCCTCCAGTGACCGTGGAACCCATCGGGCCGATGCCCCTGCCCTGCCACAGCGCCAGCCCCCATGAAGCCAAGGAGGGTCAGGACGCCGGGCAGCATCGCCCCGCGAAACAGATCACCGCTGGTGATGGCCATGGGGGCGAAATCGCCTGCCGCGAGCCGGGCGGCGGCAAACTGGGTGCCTACCTGGTCGGCGAGCAGCAGCAGGATGATGGACGGCGGAATGATCTGGTCCCAGCGTGCCGGATGCGGCCACGATGCCCCCGGCCCGGCGCTCGCCGTACCCGGCCCGAAGCAGCGACGGCAGGGCGATGACCGTCAGCGTGGCGACCGACGCGCCGACGACACCGGTCGAGGCCGCCAGCACACCACCGACCAGCACCACCGCCACGCCGAGGCCGCCCGGCACGCCGCGCAAGCAGGCGCTCAGCCCCCGTAACAGCGCCTGCGCCACCCCCGCATGCTGCAGCAGGCAGCCCATGAGGATGAACAACGGGATAGCCAGCAGCATCCGCCCAGAGGGCAGCATGAAGCCATAGACATCGTTGGAGAGCGGCGTCAGATCCCGCCATATACTGGCATCGACCAGCGCCCCGCCCTGCGCATTGGTGGGGCCAAGGCCGAGCGCGGACAGCCCGACCAGCACGGCGAGCAGCAACAAACCGGCGCCGCCGAGGCCAAAGGCGACCGGGAAACCGCTGAGCAGGCTCGCGACGGCCACGCCGAGGAACAGCAGGATGATGAGCAGCTCCGGCGACGGCATCAGCCCTGCCCCGGCCGTAGCGACGGGCTGCGCAGGTTGAGTGCAGCGGTGATCAGCAGCAGGAAACCCAGCAGCGGCACCGCCGTCTTGATCACGAACACGTACTCGATGCCGAAATTGGCCGAGGTCTCGAACTGCCGCCACGAGCGGGCGGCGAAGCGCGTGCCCTGAACCAGCAGCACCCAGCCCACCGGCAGCGCGAGCAGCAGGCTGCCCAAGCGCTGGACCCAGCGGCGGGTTCGAGGGCCAAACCGGGCCCAGAGCACGTCGAGGCTGACGTGACCTTCTGCGCGAAGCAGCGTGGGAATACTCAGGGATAGCGCCAGGCCGAACAGCGCCATGGTCGTCTCAAGCCACCAGGCCTCTGACCGGCTCAGCCCCGCAGGCAGGACCGACCAGCCACCGCTGGGGGGCAAGGCGCCGAGGTCGAACAGGGCCCGGCCAGAAGCCCAGATAAAGACCAGCGCCGCGACCAGCATCAGGCACAGTCCTGAAAGCCGCCAGAACAGCCCCAGCGCCCGGTCGACAATCACCGCCACCGGTGCTGCGCCGGGGCGGGACAGCCCCAGCAGCACTGGCGCCATGATCACAGCCTGAAGCCAGGCACCGGAAACAAACAAGCCCTCCGCAGGCGCAAAGGGCTTGGGGGGCGTCCCGATCGACACCCATCCACCGACCACGAACAGCGCAGCAAAGGCCAACACCAGCCCTGCTGCGGCGGCGATGTCGCCGCCCAGCCACGCTAGTTCTCCGGTAGCAGTTCCGGCAGGAAGGTGGTGATTTGTGGGAAGAACCAAAGGATGGTCAGGCCCACGACCTGAATGATCACGAATGGCACGATACCCCGGTAAATGTGGCTGGTCTGGATCTCTGGTGGTGCTACCCCACGCAGGTAGAACAAGGCAAACCCAAAGGGCGGAGTGATGAAAGAGGTCTGCAGGTTCACCGCGATCAGAATGGTGATCCAGGCCGGATGCATGATGTTGGGGTCAGCCCCGTAGACCACGGGTCCGACGATCGGGATCACGATGAAGATGATCTCGATAAAGTCGAGCACGAAGCCGAGGATGAACAGCACGATCATCACCACCAGCAGCAGGGTGCGCGGGTCTTCAAACGAGCGCAGGAAGTGTTCGATGTACTCTTCCCCGCCGAACGACCGCAGGGTCAGCGCCAGCAGCTGTGAGCCGATCAGGATGGCAAAGACCATCACCGAGACCTTGGCGGTTTCCATCAGGATCGAGGTCAGAACCCGGTCGCGGCTGAACAGGTAGGAGCCGACCGCCCCACGGATCGTGCGCGGGTTGGGCACGATGCGCTGATCAACGCGAGCGCCGAGCAGGACGATGGCGGCGTAGATCATGCCGAGAATTGAGATGACGTAGAGCAGGCCCGCGAAGGCGGAGGCAACACCCCGGCCAAGACCCTGCGACTGGCCACCGTCGAGGAAGTTGGCCTTCACGAGCAGCATTGCCGCGATCGAAGCCGCCGTCCACAGCAGGACGTTGCGGCCGATACGGTTGTCGAAAGGCCCGACCTGTTCGCTGCGCTCCAGCAGCTTGATGGCGGAGAGCAGCATAGCCCCGCCCGCCCCCAGCGCGGCGGCCGGCGTCGGGTTGGTAATGCCACCGAAAATCGAACCCAGAACCGCGACGATCAGCACCACGGGCGGGACGACGACGCGGATGACTTCGACCTCAAGCAGGCGCGGCACCGCCGCGACCAGGCCGTAGATGATCAGGATCACCGGCACGGCATAGATCAGCGTCCGCAGCCACGGGTCCGTCGCAGGCGTGACCCAGTAGACCGCCTCCACCAGAAAAGCGATGACGCCCAAGGCACCGATCAGCAGCGGCAGCTGCGTCTCTCTGGGACGAAGCGCTGCCGCAAGCGCGAGCGCCATCGACGCAATCACGAGGAAGGCGGAGACACCCATGGACACCGGCGGTACCTTGTAGGTCGCGAGGCTGTCGCGGAAAAAAAGCAGAAAGCTGCCGCGGGCCTTCGCCGGCCCCCAGATCAGGGAAGGACTTGCGCAGCAGGTTGGCCGCGTCCGAAGACACGGGCTGCGCGACACCGAAGGGCACCTGCCCCCGGGCGACTTCCCGCACGGCGCGATCGTAGGCGAAGGACGCAGCGAGATAGGCCTCGCGCTCAAGCAGGCTGTTGACGTCGCCAATCGCCCGGTCAAGGTCGCCTGATGCCGGCAGTTCGCGGATCGCATTGAGCTGGGTCTCAAGGTCTTCAGCTAAGATAATAAGTGCCAGATTGTCGACGAAGGCAGCCGTGGTCGCCTCATCGAAGAAAGGTCCGAAGAGGCTCAGTAGCGCGTCGATCTTGGCCGACAGAGACTCTGACCGGCTGCTTATCTCCACAAGGGCACCGTCCGGGTCGTCCTTAAACTTGCGCAGCACAGACTTTCGGCGAAGTTTGGACAGGGTCGAGGTGTAGTCTTCCGACGCCACCTGATAGGGCGTGAAATCGAACTCGCGGTCGGCGCGGTTGACCAGCGCCTGTACCGGCTGCCCCGCGGCGCACCGCGCACAGCAGCAGTCAGCTCTTCCAGTGACTGGGCGGCTTCTACCCGGCCCTGCACGTCCTTGTACGGCTGGGCGAGCTCGGCACCCAGCATGGCGTCGATCGACTGTGCAAAGCGGGAGACGCTGCGGTCCAGAACCGCTTTACGCTCGGTAAATTCAGTCGCCCGTAGGGTTTCTACGAGGGCCTGCCCGGTCATGCTTCCCAGCACGTCATCCATCCGCGCCTGCAGGTCTTCGGGCACGGGCTTCCCACGCGAAAGCAAGGCGGTATAGGTCTGCAGCGCGGCGAAGTCTTCGTCGCTCATGGCGCCGGAAGGACGGGCGCGCTCAATTTCTTCGAGCATGGCCTGAAAGCTGGAGAACTCGAGCGAATCCTCCGGGGGTTGCTGCGTTCCCGAGAGGCCCATAAAGGCTGCGGAAACCCAGATGCCGATGAACGCCAGTGTCGGGATAGCAATGGCGCCGGCAGCACGACCGACCGAGCGGCCGTAGTCAGCGAGCAGGTCGTAGGTGTTTTCGTCGGTATTCTGGTTGATCGGTGGCGCGGACTTCGGCCGCAGCAGCGCAAAGCCCAGCGCATAGGCCGCGTACAGCAGCGCCAGCACGATCCCCGGAATGAAGGCGGCCTTGAACAGCGTGCCCGTGGAGATCGCAATGTTGTCGCCCAGCAGCTCGGGCAGCGGAATCCCGAGCTCCTGCGAGCGCTTTTTCTGGGCAACAGAGTAGATGTCACCGACCATCGACCCCAGCAAAACCAGTACGATCGACGGTGGAATGATCTGGCCCAGCGTCCCCGACGTTGCAATCACCCCGGTGGAAAGCTCCTTGGAATATCCCGCGCGCAGCATGGTCGGCAGGGAGATCAGCCCCATGGTTACAACCGTCGCGCCGACAATCCCGGTCGAGGCGGCAAGCAAAGCGCCAACCAGAACGACTGACACCGCGAGACCACCGGGCATACCACCGAACAGGCGCCCCATGGAGGTCAGCAGCTCTTCCGCAATCTTCGAACGCTCGAGCGCAATACCCATCAGGACGAATAGTGGCACCGCCAGCAGGGTATCGTTCTGGTTCTCACCAAAGGCCCGTGAGAAGTTGTTATTCCCCCATAGCGCAAGGGTATCCAGACCCTTCACCCACGCCGGACCGTCAAATATCTGATGATGCACGGCAAGGAGCGGATAGACCTCCCCCTCGTACTCCACCAGCAGCCAACCCAGTTCTGAACCGATAGCGATCAGAATGAAGCTGATGATAGCGGAACCCGAGAGGGCAAAGGCCACCGGGTATCCCGACAGAATCGCCATGAACAGCGTCGCGAAGACGATGATCAGGCTGAGTTCGACGCCATCTAATCCAAAGAGCATACTACGGTTCTTTCCTTGATGACCGGGTCAGATCAGGCCGAGCCCAGTGCGGGCTGGCTGGCATCATTACTCGGGGTCTTGTCCTGCTTGGCGCCCGTCGATGGGGCTGCGGCGGCACTGTCGGCCTCGGTCGCAACGGCGGCAGCGGCTGCAGCCTGTTCCGCGACATGCACCGCGCCGGCATCCTCTTGCTCACGGGTTTTCCGGTCGTGTTCAGCGTCGGAGGTCAGCGCCTTGTCGAGGCTGGAGAACAGGAAGCCGACCGCCTGAATCGTCATCAGGCCGGCAAGCACGAGCAGTAGAATGTAGTAAAGCGGCACGTGGCTGAAGTTCTCACCGGTCGACGTATTCCAGTTCAGCTGCTTGAAGCTCGGTACACCGGTAATCCGGCCTTCGAAGTTCCGTGTCAGGATCTCAGAGGTCAATGGATTGAACGAGGTGATCTGGAAAATCTTGTTGATGGCCAGATGCCAGGACACCCACCACAGCCCGATCATGGACGGGAACAGGAAAATCAGGGTACCGACAACGTCGATCCAGTGCCGGACCCGGCGGTTCATGGCGCCGTAGATCAGGTCGACGCGCACGTGGCCTTCTTCCATGAAAGTATAGGCACAGGCGAAGGCAATGATGATGGCGTTGTAGAGCATGAGCTCGGTTGCGAACCACGGCATGGTCAGCACGTCATCGCCGGGCACCAGTTCCAGGCCGAAGAACGATATCGGCAGCCCATTGGCCCGAAACACCTGCTGCAGGAAAATGATCATGATCTGCTGCAGCGCCATGAGCAGCGCAAACCAGGAAGCCAGCTTACCCAGCGTGCCGTTGAAGGTGTTGATGCCGCCGGCGACAACGCGAAGGAACGGACTGTAAATCAGGCCGGCGATCAGCAGGCCAAGCATCAGCGCAAACAGCGAGAAGAACAGCTCTGACGATTTGCCGTAGAGCAGCGCGCTGACGATGAAAGGATCCGCCGGAAACTCGACTGCAAGTGATTTCAGGCGGGCGAATTCGAAGAATTCCGCCGTGTTGACGGCGATGGCGCCACTGTCGACGGCCGCGGCCGCGGCGGCAAGAATATCGGGTTGACCATCGATGGCAGCCTCGAAGGCGCTCAGTTCTCCGGTCTCAGCCAGCTTGGCCTCCAGCGGTACCAGTGCGGCTGCGGCAGCATCCGCGCTGCCCTCGGCACTGAAAATCCCCCAAAGCCAGAGTCCGGCTTTGTAAGGCGCCAGCACCAGGTTTACAAAACCAAGGGCAATCTGCTGGAGCAGAAAAACAATTCCATTCACGAAGGCCATGATGGCAGCACCTCAAAACAGTCAGAGGGTTAACTTAACCTGCGCGGGGCGACGGAGTCCCACAAATCTGCCTCTGGCCCGGCACGGGGTGCGCGGATCTTTCAGCAAAAGCGCCTGCTTGCAGTGCACCGAAACTGTGTGGGGCCAGCTTGGGCATGCTTTGTTGAAACGGGCATCATCAGACACTGCCCGATCGGGGCAGCATCGTGTGAAAGAGGCCGCCCGGAGGCAGCCTCTCCACAATCGTTTGCGTGGGGGCCTTAGCCGCCCAGTACGCGGTCGCGCTGAGCGGTGTAGGCGCTCTCTGCACGCGACATCCAGCCGGAGGTCGCAGCCATGGAACCACGGAAGCTGTCGTAGCAACGCTTGAACAGATCGTCGTCCATGTTCTCTTCGAACACTTCCAGTGCACCCGCGCCGAAGCCATCCCAAACGCTGTCTGGGAACTCGAGAGCCCGCGTACCTCCAGCGATGAGGCGCTCAAGGGCCGCACCGTTGTTGGCGAGGTAGAGCGAGTAGGTCCATGCGTTGGACTCCGCACAGGCAATCTCCACCGCCTTCTGGTGGTTCTCGGACAGCGAGTCCCACTTGTCGAGGTTGATGCTCATGGACAGGGCTGCACCTGGCTCGTGGAAGCCTGCGGTGTAGTAGATCGGAGCCGCTTCCTGGAGACCCAGGGATTCGTCAGACGCCGGGCCAATCCACTCTGCGCCGTCGACAGCGCCGGACTGCAGCGCCTGGAAGATTTCGCCGCCTGCCATGGTAATGGAGGACGCGCCCATCTTCGAGATCACTTTGCCGCCCAGACCTGGCATACGGTACTTCAGGCCTTCGAAGTCAGCTGCGGAGTTGATTTCCTTGCGGAACCAACCGCCGGCCTGCGTACCGGTGTTACCGGCGAGGAAGGCCTTCATGCCGAACTCTTCGTGCGTTTCATCCATCAACTCGTTACCACCCATGTGGTAGATCCAGTTGTTGATTTCCTGCGCGGTCATGCCGAAAGGCACAGCCGTGAAGAATGCGAAAGCAGGATGCTGGCCAATGTAATAGTAAGCCGCAGCGTGGTAGGCATCAGCCTGGCCCGAGGTCACGGCGTCGAAAGCAGCCTGCGTACCGGAGACCAGTTCCCCGTTCGCCTTCAGGTCGATTTCAAGGGTGCCATCGGTCATCGCTGCAACGTTGTCAGCAACGCGCTGTGCCGCATCGTGTACACCAAAGGAGCCGCGGCCCCAGGTGGTTACCATGGTGATCTTCTCACGACCCTGCGCGATTGCTGGGGTGGCAAGACCGGTCGCAGCCGCAGCACCGGCTGCAACACCAGCGACGCCTGCGCCTTTAAGAAACTCACGACGTTTCATTGATTGTCCTCCCGAAACGATGTGTCATATTGAGATAGACGCCTCGTTTTGGCGTCTATCTGCTCTCGATTAACCACACAAATTCCGGCAAGTAAATTGGTTTGCAAAACAGACCAATCACCTTTCGCCGCCGAAATTCCGCCCGATCAAAAAAGATGCAGGGTGTAAGCTAGTTCGGGGACACAGGCAGGGCAATTGGTAAGCCCTCTTATTTCACCATATGCGCGAATTCGTCCCGTTTGCCACGCCAACCGACGGAAAAGCGTTCACAAAAGGCCTAAGCGACAGGGTCAAGCAGTATGGCACGAAACCGAACTCTGGTGCCCCCGGCCCGACTCGAACGGGCACTCCCGAAGAAACGTGATTTTGAATCACGCGCGTCTACCAATTCCGCCACGGGGGCACTGCACAGCGCAGGCTGCCAGTGTATAAAGGGCGACCTCTGCAGCGCCAAGGAGTTTTAGCGCATGGGTTGGCTGAAATCTCTCTACCACTGGACCCTGCAGCAGGCAGAGCGGCCAAGGGCGCTGATCGTTCTGTTTTTCGTATCGCTGGCAGAGAGTTCGTTCTTCCCGATCCCTCCCGACGTCCTGATTGCCCCCATCGTGCTGGCCCGTCGCGCGTGGTGGTGGTTGGCCGCGCTGGTCTGCACCGCCGGGTCGGTCATCGGCGGCATCATCGGCTACATCATTGGTCGCCTCGCATTCGAGCAGATTGGCCAGCCGCTGCTCAACCTGCTCGGCCGGGCGGATGCACTGCAGGCTTTTGAACAGACCTTCCGCAGTTTTGACTGGCAGATCGTGTTTCTCGCCGGGTTTACGCCGATCCCCTACAAGGTCTTCACCCTCGCCTCGGGCTTCTTTGAAATCGCACTGCCGGTGTTCATCGCCGCCTCCGTAATCTCCCGCGGTGCGCGGTTCTTTCTGGTCGCGGGGCTGTTCGCGGTGTTTGGACCCAGCATAAAGCCGCTGATCGAGCGGCACTTCGGCTGGTTCACGCTCGCCGCCGGCGTTGTGTTGGTCCTCGCGGTGGTCCTGTACGTGCAATTGCACTAGGTCATGGGCATGCTTGCACTCGCCACCCGCGTGAATCGAGACTGGCCGTGGATTTTTCCACTGCTGATCCTGCTCGCCTGTGTCTTCATTTCCGCCATTGCGCTGATCTCGCAGTATGTCGGCGGCCACCACCCCTGTACCCTCTGCATCGCCCAGCGCACGTCCTACGTGGTCGCCGCCGTGATCGCCGGTGCAGCGGCCTATATCGGCCGGGAAGACGAACAGAACCTCGAGCGCTGTATGCTGCTTGGGGTCTGCAGTCTCGCCTTTCTGTTCGGCACCTTCACGGCTTTCCAGCACGTCGGTGTGGAGCAAGGGTGGTGGGATGGTGCCGTCTTCTGCAAGGGCGTCATGGCCGACTTCGTGCAGGAATCAGAACGTCAGCGGCTGGGCTTTAACCAGTTGTTCTTCGTGCCGGAAATGACATGCTCGGAAGGCACCTGGAGCCTGTTCGGCTTTTCCATGGCGACCTACAACCTGCTCGCCAATTTCGGGTTGATGCTGTTTTCGGCCTTGCTGGCGCTGGTGGCGCTGCGTGCCATCCTGCTCGAGGCCATGCCTCAGTCGCGTTCGAGCACGGAATCCCAGTAAAGATAGTCTTCCCAGCTCTCGTGCAGGAAGTTCGGCGGGAACGACCGCCCGACATCCTGCAGCTGATAGGCCGTCGGCCGCAGCGGCTCCTTGATCAGGCGCATGCCGCTGTCGCGCAGGTAGCGATTGCCCTTGCGCAGGTTACACTTCTGGCAGGCTGTAACGACATTCTCCCAACTCGTGCCGCCGCCCTTCGAGCGCGGAATGACATGATCGAAGGTCAGGCTCTGCACCGGAAACCGCGTGCTGCAGTACTGGCAGTTGAAGTGGTCGCGCAGGAACACGTTGAATCGGGTGAAGGCCGGCGCCCGGTTCATGGGCACGTAGTCCTTGAGCGCGATCACGCTGGGCAGTTGCATTTCAAACGAAGGACTGCGGATAACCTGCTCGTACTCGGCGACGACGTTAACGCGGCCCTGGAAACAGGCTTTGACGGAATCCTGCCAGCCCCAGAGCGAGAGCGGCAGGTAGGACAGCGGCCGAAAGTCAGCGTTCAGCACCAAAGCGGGATAGTTTTCCAGACTGCCAGTCGTCATGCGCTCCTACCCTTCCGTTAAGGCCGGAAGTTATGGGGGCACTATGACAAGCGAATGACGAATGGACAAGCCAGAGGCGCATATTGTGAGAGGCTTGAGACAATCGTCTCTATTCGACGGTAACTGCCCAGAAATCAGCCGGGCTGGTTGGCGGGCTCAGGATCCATACCGAAGACCGCCCGCAACTTGACCAACGCTGCCTCCAGCCCCGGCCCGTCGATGCCGTGGGCGAGGCCCGGCCGGGCAAAGGTCTCGACGGCCACGCCGATCCCGGCCAACGCTTCAGCGGCGGTCTGCATCGATGCAAACGGCACCACAGCATCGTCCTCGCCGTGGACCAGCAGCACCGGCGGTCGTGCAATTGCCTCCCCCGCCGCACGCTCCGGCGCAGGCAGCGCGCCGCTGTAGCCAAGCACCTGCGCAAGCTCACCGGGCAGGCGCAGCGCCGCTTCCAGCGCCATCATGCAGCCCTGTGAGAAGCCGAACAGGGCCATATCCGACCAGCGCAGATCGAAGCGTTGTCGCAGTGCTTCCAACGCCGTGGTGACATAGCCGCGACCATGGGCCGCGCCGTGGTCGAGCTCGTCTTCATCGATGCGCATCAGCGGAAACCATTGCCGCCCCCGAAAATCCCGCCGGGGATTTCTTCAGGCGCATCGAGGCTGACAAAGGCGGTTTCCGGTAGGGCGGGGCGAGTTGCATGGCCAGCGGAAACAGGTCGTCGGCGTTGGCGCCGTAACCGTGCAGAAACACCAGAAGATGTTTCACCGGCCCCGTCTTGGGGATGAGCGCGCGGGCCGGAGGGTCGATCCCGTCGATCTGAAAGCCATGGACGATGTCGTAGTCCGGCGACGGCTGCATGCTCTGCTACCCTTTGTTCGTTCGCGGTCGTTCTGGAATGGTTGAGTTAAGCGGACAGCCCTTGGAACCGGCGCCAGCCGAAGCCTTGTGCAGGATCAGGCGTCGGTGCTGTCTTCGCCGCCTTCGAGGTTGTCGGCTACGGCTTCGAGGCGCTCACTGAGTTGTTCGAAAACATCGGCAACGTATTCGTAAGCCTGCTGGACGGCGTCGACCTTGTCCGCGTCGCCTTCGCCGGCTTCGGCGGCACCCTCCGTGGCGCTCTGCGCGGCGGCCTTGGCGCGTCCGCTGTGCGGGTCGTCGGCGAGCAACAGCCCGGCCATCAGCAAAAGCCGCGCCTCACCAACCTGACCGTTGGCGGCAACCAGTTGATTGACGCGTTCCGACATGGCGTTGGCCAGCCGCATGACGTGTTCTTCCTGACCATCGTCACAGGCAATGTCGTAGCCCCGTCCGTTGAGAGTGATGCGCACCTGGCCCATGGGTCGTTATTCCTCTGAGCTCTCGGCCGTCTGAAGCTCGGCCATGAGTTGCGCCACCTGCTCGGTTGCGGATGCCGCCGCCGAGCGCAGATCCTGCTGAGCCTCTTCCATGGTCGAAATCTGCCGCTGGAGACGGGTGATCTCCTGCGTTTCCGGCCCCAATCGGTCGCCGATCGCTGCAAGGCGATGCAGTACAGGGGCTAAGCGCGTGTTCGCGTCTGCCAGTCGGCCCATCGGGTCAGTGCTCTTCCTCGCGTTATCCGTTGGGCCTAGATTAATTCAGCTTGTGTTTCAAGGACATCTGCGCAGTCCTTCACACAAAAGTCCAACAGCGGTGGATAAGTCGCATCAAAAGCCCTCATAACCCACCCGGTACGTCATGGCAGCATGAAGGCGCTGGGGGTTAATTCGCCTGCACGAACGGGGCTATAAGGACGGAAATGTTGCGGTTCACCCGCCGTTCAAGGCCCAACGCACCGCCTCGCACAGGTCATTTATCAGGAGTGTAATTGCCATGTCTGACGCCACTGCTCAGGACGCGAACTCAGTCGCACCAGCCATGGCGGACGCCGTGCGTGTCTTGTCGGCCGAAGCCGTTCAGGCGGCCAACTCCGGCCACCCGGGGATGCCGATGGGCATGGCCGACGTCGCCACCGTGCTATTCCGCGATGTCATGAACTATGATGCCAGCTGGCCGCAATGGCCGGACCGCGACCGCCTGATCCTGTCCGCCGGGCATGGTTCCATGCTGCTCTATTCGGCGCTCTACCTCGCTGGCTATGAAGACGTTCCGATCGAGGAAATCCGCAACTTCCGCCAGCTCGGCTCCAAAACCCCGGGGCACCCGGAATACGGCCACACCGAAGGCGTAGAGACCACCACCGGTCCGCTGGGTCAGGGTATCGCAAACTCTGTCGGCTTTGCGATGGCGGAGAAGTGGCTCACCGCCCGCTGCGGTGACGAGCTGGTCAACCACTTCACCTATGTGATTGCAGGCGACGGTTGCCTGATGGAGGGCGTGAGCCAAGAGGCGATTTCCCTCGCCGGGCACCTCGAGCTGGGCAAGCTCGTCGTGCTCTGGGACGACAATCAGATCACCATCGACGGCAAAACCGACCTGTCGACCAGCGAAGACCAGCGCCAGCGCTTCGAAGCCGCTGGTTGGCACGTGCAGGCCGTCGACGGACATGATCAGGAAGCCATCCTGACCGCCGTTGAACTGGCGCAGGCCGAGACCGGCAAGCCGTCCATGATCGCCTGCCGCACCACGATCGGTTACGGCTCGCCGACGGTCGCCGGTACCAGCAAGGCCCACGGGGCGCCGCTGGGGGCTGAGGGCTTGCAGGCCTTCAAAGAAAATATTGGCTGGACTCACGATCCTTTCGTTGTGCCAAACGAGACCATGGACGCATGGCGCGCCGCCGGCGCCCGGGGCAAGGGCGCATCCGACGCCTGGAAATCACGTCTGGCAGCATCCCCGCAGGCCGACCAGTTCAACGCCATGCACGCAGGCGCGCTGACTGATGCCGCCCGCGAGGCGCTGGAAGCGGTCAAAGAGGTCGCGATCAGCGATCAGCCTGCCCTCGCCACCCGTGCCTGCTCGGGCAAAGTGCTCGAAGCGCTGATCCCGACCATGCCGTCCATGCTCGGCGGCTCGGCCGACCTGACCGGCTCGAACAACACCAAGACCAGCCACCACAGCGCCATCTCCGCGGACGACTTCGCGGCGAACTACGTCAACTACGGCGTTCGCGAGCACGGCATGGCGGCGGCGATGAACGGCATGGCGCTGCACGGCGGGGTCATTCCCTACGCAGGCACGTTCCTGGTCTTCACCGACTACGCCCGCCCGGCCATCCGCCTGTCCGCGCTGATGAAGCAGCGGGTGATCTACGTCATGACCCACGACTCAATCGGCCTCGGCGAAGACGGCCCGACCCACCAGCCGGTGGAGCACCTCGCCGCGTTGCGGGCCATTCCCGGCCTGCTCGTGTTCCGCCCTGCCGACCTCGCCGAAACGGCCGAGGCATGGGAGCTGGCGCTGGAGCACGACGGCCCGTCGGTCCTCGCCCTGTCCCGGCAGAAGGTTCCGGCGCTGCGCCGCCTGATCGGCGAGAACTACTCGGCCACCGGGGGCTACATTTTCCGCCCGGCCATGGACGAGCGCAAAGTCACCCTGATCTCCTCGGGCACCGAGCTGAGCCTCGCCGTCGAGGCGCAGGAAGAACTCGAGCGCGAGCACGGCATCCCGACCGCCGTTGTCTCGTTGATTTCATGGGAGCTGTTCGAGCAGCAGCCCGCGCACTACCGCGAGGAAGTGCTGAGCCCGGGCAGCCTGCGCGTCGCCAGTCGAAGCGGGCAGCGATTTTGGCTGGCGCCGCTGGCTGCGTGAAGACGGCCATTTCATCGGCGTTGGCGACCAGTTCGGCGCTTCCGCCCCGGCCGAGCAACTCTACGAGCACTTCGGCATCACCAAAGACGCCATCGTGCAGTCTGTCCTCGACCGGCTCTGAGGCTACAGCGACGGTGGCTCTGCAGCGACCCGACCTTGAGGATTTTCGCCCGGTCGGGCTGCGCTTTGCGGCTGGGCTGACGACGCGGGAGCCTGAAAAGACCCCAGCTGCCCTTGCGTTCTGGACGCCACCCGACGCCCTGCGCGCGCTCGGTGTCGATTGGGCGCTCGACCTCCAGCAAGCCGTCGCGGACTTGCACCCGGACAGCGTGCTGATCATCGATGCGAGCGAGGCGCCGGGCTTCGCGCTGCAGGCGCTGGAGCAGGGGCTGAGGGCTGCGTTTCTGCCCGAAGATGACCCGGCTTGTGCGGACTTGAGCAGCGCAGCCGTTCGGCTGGGCGCCAGCCTCTTCACCCGCCGTCCTGCGATGCAAGCGCACTGGCGTCCCGCCCTACCACAAAGCCGCCGCCGCGGTCTGGCTTCCGCGGCACAGAACCCCAACTGAGTAACCCTTTGCGAGACCACGTCCGGCAAAGGAATGGAAAACCATGGCGACTTGATGATGATGATGATCAGGGCCCGCAGCTGGTCCACCTCGCCACCCTCGGCGTCACGGCCTTGCCCGACCGGCTCGACGGCGTCGCGCTGATCCTGCGCATGCCATCGGGTGCAGGCGGGGAACAGGCGGCCATGGCGGACTGGATCCGGCTGTGCAGCAAAGAAGACTGCGCGCTGATCACGGCCTCGGTTGCCGAAGGCGCCGAAGACCTGCCGCCCAACGGCGTCGATGGCTTCGTCTCCTTTGATATGCAGGCAGACCGGGCGCTCCGCGAGGATTTCCCGGACATGCAGATCGTCGCCGCCAACCTGCCCTCACGGCATTTGGCCATGCAGGCGGGGGACCTCGGTGCCGATGCCCTGTTTTTCGGGGATCTCCGCGCGGATACACTCGAAGGAATGCAGGCCGGGACTGACCACGACCTCGCCGAATGGTGGGTCGAGATCATGGAAGTCCCCTGCATCATCCCGGTCGCCAGCGCCGCCGATGACCCCGACTACGCCCCGGAGTTCATAGCCGTCCCGCTTCCCTGAGGCGCACTCGGTCATTGCCTGCCCCCGGCCGCGCTGGTACTTCCAGCCCCAACATCTCCCTCAGCACGGGTTATAGTCATGAAAATCAACGGTAACGCCATCCGCCCCGGCAATATCATCGAGCACAAGGGCCGACTGATGCGTGCGGTCAAGCTGCAGCAAGTCAAGCCCGGTAAGGGCGGGGCCTTCGCGCAGATCGAGCTCAAGGACATTCGCGACGGCACCAAGATGAACGAGCGGTTCCGTGCCGATGAGAGCGTGGAGCGCGTTCGCCTCGATCAGGTCGACTACCAGTTCCTGTTTGCTGACGGTGACATGCTGACGTTCATGCACATGGAGACCTTCGAGCAGATCGAGCTCAACGCTGATCTGGTCGGTGAGCCCCTGCCCTTCCTGCAGGAAAACATGGAAGTGACCATCGAGCTCTACGAAGAAGAGCCGATTTCGATCAGCCTGCCGGAAAGCGTGGTTCTCGAAGTCACCGAAGCCGATGCCGTGGTGAAGGGGCAGACCGCGTCTTCGTCCTACAAGCCGGCGATGCTTGAGAACGGCGTCAAGGTCATGGTCCCGCCCCACATCGAAGCCGGTACCAAGATCGTCGTAAACACGGCCGAAGGCACCTACATGGAGCGGGCGAAGTAAGCATGCGGCGCTCAGCCCTCATCAACGTTATGGTTAAGGCAGCCGACAAGGCTGGCCGCCAGCTGCTCCGCGACTTCGGCGATGTCGAACACCTGACCGTCTCCCGCAAAGGGCCAGCCGACTTCGTCAGCCAGGCCGACCGCCGGGCGGAAGCCATCATCCGCGACACCCTCACCGAAGCCCGGCCAGAATTCGCTTTCTTTGGTGAAGAGAGCGGCCAGACTGGACCGGAAGAGCCCGAAGGCCGCTGGATCTGTGACCCGCTGGACGGCACCACCAACTTTCTGCACGGCCTGCCGCACTGGGCGATTTCGATCGCCCTCGAGCAGGCAGGCAGTATCGTCGCCGGGGTGATCTTTGACCCGGTGAAAGACGAACTGTTCTGGGCCGAACGCGGACTGGGCGCGTTCCTCAACAGCCGCCCGCTGCGGGTGACCCGGCGAGAGGATCTGTCCGAAGCGCTGTTCGCAACCGGCCTGCCCTTCAAGGGGCGGGATCATCAGGACGGTATGGTGGCCTCGGTCGAGCGCGTGAGCTGGGCCA
The DNA here is from genome assembly GCA_038141425.1 of Rhodospirillaceae bacterium. Lineage (GTDB taxonomy): Bacteria > Pseudomonadota > Alphaproteobacteria > UBA7985 > UBA7985 > UBA7985. The sequence goes on from JAYQIC010000001.1 coordinate 551,175, forward strand.
GCGCCGGGGTTCGGCGGGCCGGATCAGCAGCGCTGGATCTCGCTTACGTCGCTGCTGGACGCTACGACGGCTTCTGGGAGCGTGGGCTGTCGGCCTGGGATGTTGTCGCGGGCGGCTTGATCGTCAGCGAAGCCGGCGGACGGGTCACCGATATGGCGGGAGGCGCGCGAATCGTGTCCGATAAATCGATAATCGCTGCTGCGCCAATGATATACGACCAGCTGTTCGATCTGGTCGGCCAAAAATAGCGCGCATAATCGATTTTGAACGACCCAGAGTCGAAAATCGCCCCCAATCCGCATTAATCCGCCAGATTTGATCGAAACCAGACCGCGAAAGTGTTGAAGACGCTCTGGATTTTAGTCATAACCGGCCTGAACATTATCGTATTTTCGACGAATTGACGTGCTTTGGTAGCGCCCTTGGAAGCCCGCGACCCCATCGAGTCGCCCTCTGGGAGTCGGATCCAGCCGTCAAACGATTGAAGGATGAGGACCAGAATGAACCAGCCGAGAGCCCTAATTCTCAGCATTGCCCTGGGGTCCACGCTGTTGAGCAGCCCCGCACTGGCGCAGGAATTCTTTCAACCCGGCACGGTTCCCGCTTCCGATCTACTGGCGCCCCCAGCAAGCAGCGTGCTGCAGCAGGGCGCGGCACCGGTCTACGACGCGACGGCCTACAGCTCCCGCAACACGCTGGGCGGGACCTCTGCCACCGATCAGGGGTACGCCTTTCTGACCCCCGAAGAAGCCGCCATTCTCGCAGCACAGGCGGTGGGCGCGCCGGTGACGCTGGCGGGTGTATCCGGCGTTGTCCTCACACCCACTGCATCGGCGTCGACCACCACGTCGACGCTGAGCCTGCCCGCGGACGGTAACGGCTCCACCACCACCGTGACCACCGTCACCCCGATTGCTGCAGCAGCACCGCTGCTGACCACACCGGCCGGTCAGGACACCGGACTGACGGCCGTAGCCATCGTCAATGGTGTTCCGGTGACATCAGGGCCAGTGACCAACCTGCGCAGCGGGTACGGCAATGCCGGGACCACCGTGAACGCCTACGGTGGCTCGATCCTCGTCTCCTACGGCAACGATCTGCCGATTGTCGGCCCCGAATACGCCAGCCAGCTGCCCGGCGCCGGGCTGTCCAACCCCACCCCGATCCCTTCGGTCGGCGCGGAACAGGCGGGAGCCGTCGCAGCAGCCGCGCGCAGCGGTGTCGATAGCCTCGCCAACAATATTGCTATGCTCGGCACCTTCCCCATGGCAGAGCGCTACGCCGGTCCGGTGCCGGTGATCCGTCCGGGTGCGCCGGAGTATCGCGCGTTGCCCGCCGGTGCCACGGCCGAGCAGACCGCGGCCCTGCGTGAGACCGTAATCGAGCCCTTCCCGACCAATCAGGACGGCACTTCTGATCCAGTGGGTGAGAACATCGGCTCGCCGGTGAATGAAACAAAAGACGCGATACAGTCGTTCAGCCGCATCACCGAAGAGACGGCGACCCCGGGCGCCACCACGCCGCAAATGGCGGGCGCTGCCAATGCCAACACACTGGTGAGCAGCAGCACACGTGACCTGACCGGCGCGTCGACCGCCGCGGCGACCAGTGACGCGTCAGCCGCTGGTGACAGTGGCGGCGGCGATTCCACCGTCTTCGTCTCCGGCAACCGTTCTTTGTCAGCCTCGGACGCCGACGCTGACGCCAGCGCCGACGGCAGCACGGCTTCGGTGACACCGACCGTACCGGCCGCACCAACCACCCCGGCGGCCAGCGCCACGGGTGGCTGTGATGCTCAAGGCATTCTGGTGCAATTCAACGATGGCTCGAACCGCTTCTCCAGCGCACAGGCCACCCAGATCCGGGGCTTCGGCGAAGCCTGCGCCGCAGCCGGCAAGCGGGTTCAGGTGGTTGGTTACGCCGATGCGGACCTCAGCGATGAAACCGAGGCGCTACGGGTGGTTAAGGGCCGCGTGCTACGCGCCCTGCACGCCCTGACCGAAGCGGGGGTCGACGACGGCATGATCAGCCGCGATACCCTGATCCCCAACGGCAGCCAGCCGTCTAATGCGCTGGTGCTGAAGGCGAACTAAACCGCCCTTCAGGACTGGTTCTAACAGGCCCCCGGCAGCACCCGCGCCGGGGGTTTTTTCGTGGCGTCCTGCGGCCATGCAGGCCGTCACGGACCAGCGCCCCGCCATGACTTCGCCCAATTGGGCAGCAACAACGGGTGTGACCCCGCCCATAAAGGACGTGCCAAACCGATGCGAGCGCGTTACCAGAATGGAATGACAGAACAGACGACCCCTGAACGCCCGATCGATCACACCCGAGCGCTGACGCGCCCGATCCTGCCGCTGATCATTATCCTGACCGTACTCGTGTTCGTGGCCCTGCTCGCCTTCACGCAAGCCAGTCGCCTGACCGACTTCTTCCTCGCGCAGCCGGCGATCAACGGCGCCATTCTGGTGGTGGCAGCGGTCTCGGCGGGGCTGATCATCTGGGAAGTGGTGAGCCTGAGCCGCGCAGTCCGCTGGGTCGATGGCACGCACCTGAGCGGCGATGCCGCCCCGGAAGAGGCAGCCGGTTCAGACGGGGCAATGCCCCAACTGCTGTATCCTCTGCGGTCGATCATGCTGGGAAAGTCTTTCCGCAGTGGTTTTTCGGCTGAAAACCTCTCTATCGTCATGGACGCGATCAGGGCGCGCAACGACGAGCGGCGCGACCTCTCGCAATACCTGCTGCAGCTGCTGATCTTCCTCGGCCTGTTCGGCACGTTCTGGGGGCTGACGCTCACGGTCGGCGACATCGGCCGCGCCATCGGGCAGCTCAACGAGGGCTCAGCGTCTGGCGATACCGGCGACCTGTTCCGGCAGATGATCCAGAGCCTGCAGAACCCCATCGGCAGCATGGGCATCGCGTTCTCATCCTCCCTGTTCGGGCTGGCTGGCACCATCATCGTCGGTTTAATGGAGCAGCAGTCGTCGCGGGCGCACGGGCGCTTCATCGACGATCTGGAAAACTGGCTGTATCAGCACGCCTCGGTGACCACGGTGCCGCAGGGCTTTGGCCTGACGGCGGGCTCCGGAGCGGGATCCATCACGGCAGACCCCAGCATGGACGGCGACCAGCTCTCGGCCCTGACTGCCGCGCTGACCGCAGCCACCCAGGCGCAGATCGCCGCAGGCGTGGCGCCGGAGAACCCCGGGCCGACGCTGGAGAGCATGGAACGCCTCGACAGCTCGATCGCGGCAAACAGCCACCGGTTGGAGCAGGTCGAGGCCGGCCTCTCGCGCAACCACGACGCCCTGATCACCGCACTGCAGGCGCTGGTCGCCGTTCAGGACAATCAGCAGAGCCTGCGCCAGGAAGAGCACGGTAAGCTCGCTTCGCTGGATATGCTCAACGATACCAATGCCCGCCTGAATGCGATCATGGAGAGCTGGAACACGCGCTCTGAACAGTATTTTCAGCAGGCCACACAGTCCCAGCAGGAGATGGTCAAGCTCACCGCCGATATCGAGCAACTGCTGAAATCGCGCGACGCCATTCTGGGACTGAACGAACAGCTTGCTGCCCTGAACCGCGAAGTGGGCGAGAGCGCACGCCGGACGGAGAGTGCCTTCGCCGGGCTGCAGGACTTCCTCGCGGGCAGTGAAACCGGCGACCAGCTGGGTAAACTGCTGACCAGCATGGACGGTGCCCGGGACGAGCTGAAGGCCATGCGGGCCGAAGCCGCCAAGGCTGCTGACGCCGCCGCTGTCTCCGCCGCCGAAATCAAGGCCGCCGCAGAAAGGGCAGCAGCCAGCGCCGAGAAGGCGACGACTGGCAAAGAGACGGCGACCGGCAAAACGGCGACCGGCAAAAAGTCGGGCAAGTAAATGGCACGCCGCTCGCGCCGAAATCAGGTTAACATCTGGCCGGGCTTCGTCGACGCCCTGACCACGCTGGTCATGGTGGTCATCTTCGTGCTGGTGGTGTTCATCTTCGCCCAGCAGTTCCTCTCCACGCAGCTCAACGATAACGTCACCCAGATCCGCTCGCTGGAGAACGAGAACGAGCAGCTGGAGTTCGAGAAGTTCGAGCTGCAGGAGCGCAACATGCGCCTTGGCAATGAGCTCGATGCGATGCGGCTGGAGCTGGCGACGCTGCGCGGTGAGCGCAACAACCTGATCAACAACCTCACCGCCTCGCAGGACGAGGTGCAGTCGCTGTTCGGCGCTGTCGACGATCTGCGCGACGAAGAACGCACGCTGCTGCGGCGGCTGGCGCAGGCCGAACTGGAAAACCGGCAGCTGCGCGCAGAGAACAGCAAGATGGCCGACGACATGGTGCTGGCGCAGGAAGTGCTGGCCGCGGCTGAAGCCCAGCGCGTCGCCCTGATCCAGCGGGTGCGCGAAGACGGCTACATGACCGAAGCCATGGAAGAGACCATCGCCGAGGCCGACGTTAATCAGGAGCGCAATCTGGAACGATTTGTGTCGGTGCGGGACGCCTTCCTCGCCAGCATCCAGAACCTCGCGCCTTCGGTGGCGGACGAAGACGAACGCGAACTGCTGCTGCGGCTCGCCGAGCGCATCCCCAGCGACCCCGAGACCGATCTGGGGACCGTGGCGCCGGACCGCGCCGCCCGGCTGAAAGCAACGGTTCAGACGACCCAAGACCTGATGGAGGCCATGTTTGCGCTGGCCGAGCAGAAGCAATCGGAGCTGAACATCCTGCTCGGGACGCTGATCGATGCCCGCAGCCGCCTGTCTGAAGCCGAACAGGAGCTGGTCGACGATCAGATCCAGATGGCGCAGCTGCGCGCGCGCAACGCCGAGGTCAGCCGCGACTTCGTCGCCGCGAACGAGGCCATCGCCGTCAACGAGTTCACCATCGAAGCCAAGCTGGCGGAGATTCAGGTGCTGACCGACGTCCGCGACGACCTGCAAACCCGGGTCAATGACATGCAGGCTGCTGTGCTGTCCTTCGAAGACGCGATCAAGAGCCTGCGCGCAACGCTGGGCGAGCGCGACCGCGAGCTGGCCGACACGGTCGATAACTACGAAGCCCGGATCGCCGAGCTGGTGCTGACGCTACAGGCGACCGAGGACCAGCAGGCGACACTGCAAGCCGCGCTCGACGCGCGCTCGGAAGAGCTTGCGATCCGCGCCGAGCAACTCGATCAGGCGCTGCTGCAGCTCGCCCGTGGTGAAGCCGATCTGCAGACCCTGATCGAGCAGCGAACGGTCAACCAGACCGAGCTGGAGAAGGCGATCGCACAAATCGCGGCGCTGGACGCCCAACTCGCCGAGCAGACCAGCGCGCTGGCCTCCGCCGAGCTGGATATCGCCACCTCCTACGACCGTCTCGAAACCAAGGATCTGCAGATCCAGCAGCTGACGGCGCAACTCGAAGCCGCGGAGAGCAGCACGGCGGTCAGCCGCGCCCAGCTCAGCGATGCGCGGGCAGAGATCGACACCCTCAACGCGCAGCTGTTCGACGTGCGCCAGAAGCTGACCAAGATCGAGACCGCCCTGATCGAGCGCAACGCCACGCTGCGCGCGCAGAGCCAGGAACTCGAAGACGCCAACCTCGATATGGCCGCCGCCCTTGCCGACCAGCTGGCGCTGGAGAAGGAGCTGACCGCAGCACTGGAGCAGCGCGACGCGATCCTCTCCCGCGCGCAGTCGAGCTTCGCCTTCGCCGCCCGGGTCGCTGCGACGGGTTTGGACGGCATCGTGGTGCAGGAGGAAACCAGCACGGTCGGCGACGAAGAGCTGACGCAGGTGCGGTTTATCTCCCGCGAAAAGATCCAGTTCGAGCTCGGGTCCTACGAGATTGCCGACGACTCGACCGTGCAACTGTCCCTGATCGCCGAGGATCTGGTGGAGCTTACGCGACGCCTGCCCGCCGATCTGGACTGGGTGATCCGGATCGAAGGTCACACCGACCAGACGCCGGTCAACGCCGGTTTCTCCGGGGGCTTCCGCAACAACATTCAGCTGGGCTTTCTGCGCGCCGAGGCCGTGCGCGCGGCGCTGCTGAACACCACGCAGGGGCTGCTGCCAAACCAGCTGCTGGCGTCATCCTATGGGGAAACGTCGCCTCTGGTCGACGCCACCGAGCTGACGGGTTTCGCTAAATTGGAGGCAGACCAGCTCAACAGACGTATTGAATTCATCCTCGCGCCGCGTTAACCACGGCGCTTACGTTTCCAAGTTGACGCTTTGACCACGGGAGTCGCCCCAATGAAGGCGGATATTCACCCAGAATACCACGAGATCACCGTCGTAATGACCGACGGCAGCACGTTCACCACGCGCTCCACCTACGGTGCGCCCGGCGACACCCTGCGTCTGGACATCGATCCAAAGTCGCACCCCGCCTGGACCGGTGTTCAGCGGATGCTCGACAGCGGCGGTCAGGTCGGCAAGTACAACGATAAATTTGGCTTCATGTCCGGCCTCAAGGTCTGATCAAGCCCGCCGCGCACAGGGGCGCGTGGATTTTCTGCAATCGCGCCCCTTGCGAACCCAAATCCCCCTCCTTACCTGCTTAGGTGTCAGCGGGCCGGTCGCTCGAATTGAGGACCACCTTCCGCCGATACGGGCTGTCGCAGTCGCGAAGCCCGGCCATTCATACCTTGCTTAAGCTTAAGGAGGCCTCAGTGCGTACACTGGATCTTACCCCCTCTTCCGTTCTTCCGTTGGTTTTGACCGCATGACCTCGATGCTGGAGACAGCCTCGCGCATGGATGCGAACCCGGCGAACACCTACCCGCCCTACAACATCGAGCGACAGTCCGACGACGCCTACCGCATCACCATGGCGGTGGCCGGCTTCACACTCGATGATCTCGAAATCGAAATTCAGGATCAGTCCCTGACCGTTCGCGGTCGACAGGGCGAGAAGGCGGACGACGACACGAACACCCACTACCTGCACCGCGGCATTGCCACCCGTGCCTTCGAGCGGCGCTTCCATCTGGCAGAGCATATCCGCGTTGCCGGTGCGAAACTGGAAAACGGCCTGCTCCACGTCGAGCTGGTGCGCGAAGTGCCCGAGGCCCTGCGCCCCCGCCTGATCAAGATCGACGCGGGCGACGGCTCCGGCGCCAAGGTGATCGAGGCGGAGACCCCGACCCGATCTACCGCCACGGCCAAGGCTGCAAAGACCAAAGCGGCCTGAACCGCGCAGCCTTCATTTTCCCACCTCTGATGAGAAACTGCCGGGTCGTCATGGCGACCCGGCTTTGTTATGTCTGAGGCTCGGCTGCACAGCCACGCCGGTTCCCGACAACAACGCAACAGGCCTGCGGGTGAGCGATCCACACCTCGACGACGACAACGAGATTGACGAGACCACCTCGAAGGAGGAGGGCCATACCCGATGGATGGTCGCCCTGATCCTCGGACTATCGGCGCTGGGGCTGGGCTGGGCGCTTTTCTTCCGCCCCGAAGGCTGGCCGGCGCCGGATTTCCTGTCCGTGTTGCTGGCGCCCGCTCTCCTGATCATCCTCTTCGGCGGTTCTTACTTCCTGACCCGGGGACCGAATGGACGGCGCTGCTCCGCTCGACCCAGATCAGCTGGCCCGAAGGTACGCTGCAGATCGTCAAAACCTGGTCCAAGGGCGGGGTGCGCCAGCGCCGCGTCGACCACGGGCTTATCAAGAACGCGCTCTATGACGGCTCGGATGGGGCCAAAGGCGATCTGGTGGTGGCGCTGGCCTCGGGACGCTCCCGCACACGCTGGCTGTTCGTGCTGTTCGCCGCACTCATCGCGTCCGGCGTGGGCTACCTGCTGCTCGGCACCGACCGCAGCCTGTTCGGTGTCATGTGGTTTCAGGCTTTGGTTTTCTCGGCGGTGATGGTCGCACTGCTGACCACCCGGCTGGGGCAGTGGCTGACCCCGCCACTCCTGCGGCGGCGGTTCCTGCTGTCCACCCCGGAAGCCGTCTACGCCATCGCCGGCATGGATAAGGACGGCCTGTCGGCGCAGGTGATGTTCCATATAGCGCGCAACGAACGGCGGCTGGACCTACGGGTGTCGCCCGCGCTTTCCGACACGCCTGAGAAGGCGCAGGCCTGGGCCGATATCGCGACGTCGTTCGCGAAAGAAGCCTACGAAAGCGGCCTCGACAGTGCCGCCTGCACGGCTGTAAAGGCGGCGGCGCGGGTGATCGCTGCGGCGCCCGAAGGTGGGTCGCAGCCCGGCCGCGGGCTCTACATCGCGCTCTGAAAGCAGGGCGCTCGCGCCCAGCGACCGGCAGTTGTGCGCGTTAAAGGCATTTATTTCCCGGCCCAAGTCCCTTATATCAGGGGCCAATTCCCGAAATTCCGACAGTACATAGGAGCGTGGCATGGCCCAGCAACCCCCACTGATGCCCAAAGCGACCGCCGTTTGGCTGGTCGACCACACCGCCCTTTCGTTCGAGCAGATCGCCAATTTCTGTCACCTGCACAAGCTCGAGGTCAAAGGCATCGCCGACGGTGACGTCGCGCGCGGCATCATGGGTCAGGACCCGACCAAGAACGGGCAGCTGACCGAGGAAGAGATCAAGCGCTGCGAAGCCGACGACGAAGCCAGCCTCGAGCTGGCCGTGAGCGACATGCCGGAGCTCGCGCCGCACCAAGGGCCCGCGCTACACCCCGGTTGCCCGTCGGCAGGAAAAGCCCGACGCCATCGCCTGGCTGGTCAAAACCTACCCCCACCTCTCCGACGCGCAGATCATCAAGCTGGTGGGTACGACCAAGAACACCATTGGCGCGATCCGCGAGCGCACCCACTGGAATATGTCCAACCTGCAGCCCCGTGACCCCGTGCTGCTGGGCATCTGCAAGCAGGCCGACCTGGACGCAGCCCTCGTCAAGGCTGCCGCCGCCAACCCCGAAGCGGCAGCCAAGGCAGAGAGCAATCAGGCCATGTTCGACGAGAACCAGCCCAAGGCGGTGATCCCCGAGGGCATCTTTGCTGCCTTTAACCGCGAGAACGGCTGATCTTACCGGCCTGAGACAGAGTGACAGGCGCTGGAACACCGGCGTCTGTCCCTGCACTACCGCTCAAGGTTGCCGCACCCTGCGGTCCGGGCCATGTTGGTTTCCATGTCCCCAAGCAACTGCCTGAGTCAGACCTGAAACCATGAATGCGTTCCCCTCGACCCCCTGCCCCGTGATGCCAACAGCGACCTGAGTCCGATCGAAGACGAGGCGCTCGGCACCCTGCCGCGCTGGAAGCTCAGCGACCTCTACACCAGCGCCGACGACCCGGCGATAAACCGCGATCTAGACTGGGCGGAGAGCCAGGCGCGCGAACTGGCCGCGGCTGCCAAGGGCCAGATGGCGGGGATGTCAGCGGAGAAGCTGGCCGAGACCATCGCCTGGTACGAGAGCATTTATGAACGCCTGGGCAAGCTGGGCACCTTCGCCTTCCTCAACGGCGCGACCCAGCGCACCGACGGCGAGGCCATGCAGTTTCAGGCCGGGATCAACGAGCGCTCGACCTTAATCGGCTCCGAACTGGTGTTTTTCTCGCTGGAGCTCAACGACATCAGCGATGACGTGATGGCGGAGAAACTGGCGCAGGATGCGATGAAGCCGTGGGCCAGCTTTGTTGCCCGCACCCGGCTGATGAAGCCCCATCAGCTCTCCGACGAGCTGGAGCGCTACACCCACGACTTCGCCATTGTCGGCGGCAATGCCTGGGTGCAGCTGTTCGATGAGACCATGGCCGCGCTGAGCTTCGATATCGATGGCAAGACGCTGTCCAACGCCGAAGTCTTCAACCTGCTCGCCGACCCCGATCGCGAAACCCGGGCCAAGGCTGCTGCGGCGATCACCGAGACCCTCGGCGACAACCAGCGCCTGCTGACCCGGATCAACAACACGGTGATCAAGCAGAAGGAGATCGACGACCGCTGGCGGGGCTACGAGCGCCCGGTGTCCTCCCGCAACGTCGCCAACGAGGTCGAGGACGAGGTGGTGCAGGCGCTGGCCGACACCGTCACCGAGGCCTTCCCCCGAATCTCTCACCGGTACTACGCGATGAAGGCCAAGTGGCTGGGGCTGGAGAAGCTCGAACCCTGGGACCGCAACGCCCCTGCCTGAGGCCGATGAGGCCAAGATCCCCTGGCTCGACGCCAAGGCGCGGGTGCTCGACGCCTACGCCGGGTTTACCCCGCCATGGCCGAGATCGCTGGCGAGTTCTTCGACAAGGGCTGGATCGACACGCCAGTCATCCCCGGCAAGGACGCCGGTGCCTTCGCCCACCCCTGCGTACCCTCTGCGCACCCCTACGTGCTGGTGAACTATCAGGGGCAAGACGCGGGATGTCATGACCCTCGCCCACGAGCTGGGCCACGGCGTGCATCAGGTGCTGGCCGCCCGGCAGGGATATTTCAACGGCTCGACCCCGCTGACGCTGGCCGAAACCGCGTCGGTGTTCGGCGAGATGCTGACCTTCCGCCGGATGCTCCGGGCCGAGGACAACCCCGCGCGGCGCAAGGAGATGCTCGCCGGCAAGGTCGAGGACATGCTGAACACCGTGGTCCGGCAGATCGCCTTCCACAACTTCGAGACCCGCGTTCACGCCGCACGGCAGGAAAAGGAACTGCTGCGTGAAGACTTCCAGCAGCACTGGATGGAGACTCAGATTGAAGCCCTCGGACCGGCCTTCAACCTCGAGCAGAGCGTCTACGGCGACTACTGGTCCTACATCCCGCACTTCATCCACGTGCCGTTCTACGTTTACGCTTACGCCTTCGGTGACTGCCTCGTGAACTCGCTCTACGCGGTCTACCAGAACAGTGGAGATGACTTTGCCGGCAAGTATCTGGATATGCTGGGCGCGGGCGGTACGCTGCGCCACCACGAACTGCTGGCCCCCTTTGGCCTTGATGCGCGGGAGCCGAGCTTCTGGCGACAGGGTCTGGGCCTGCTCGAAAGCTTCATCGACGAGCTCGAAACCCTGTAGCGGTTCAGCGGTGGTATCGCCGCGACTCGCCTCAGGGTCGAATAAGTCGCAGCCCAGTCATCGGAATTTGGGCTGCAAATCCGGGATGAATGCGCCATATCCCAATCATGACAGACCGCATGGATGAAAACCGCCTGGGCAGCCGCCTGCGTCGCTATACGCGGGTCGGAACCTCTTTGGGCGGTCTTGCGGTCCAACTCGGGGCCAACAGGGTGCTGGGGACCAAGCTGGACCAGACCCGTCATGCCTCTGCGCTCAAGGATGCACTGGGCGACCTCAAGGGACCGCTGATGAAGGCAGCACAGCTGCTCGCATCGATCCCCGACGCACTGCCCAAGGAATACGCCGAAGACCTGCGCCAGCTACAGTCCAACGCCCCGCCCATGGGATGGACCTTCGTCAAGCGCCGGATGAAAGCCGAGCTGGGCTCAGACTGGCAGGGGCGCTTCGCCGAGTTCGAACGCGATGCCGCTGCCGCCGCGTCGTTGGGGCAGGTGCACCGCGCCGTACTCCACGACGGCACCAAGGTCGCCTGCAAGCTCCAGTACCCGGACATGTCCAGCGCGGTCGAAGCGGACCTGCGCCAGCTGGCCTGGGCCTTCGGGCTGTACCGCAGTTACGACAAAGCCATCGATCCGTCGGGCGTGTTCGAGGAGCTTTCGGCGCGGCTGCGCGAAGAACTCGACTACATCCGCGAGGCGCGCCACCTCGGTCTTTATGAAGAAATGCTGAGCGCGGAGAGCGAGGTTCACATCCCGCCCGTACACCACGACGTCTCGACCGAACGGCTGCTGACCATGACCTGGGTCGAGGGCACGCCGCTGATGGACTTCATCCGCTCTGAGCCGAGCGAAGATCAGCGCCAGACCGTCGCCCGCAACATGTTCCGCGCCTGGTATGTGCCGTTCTACAACTTCGGCGTCATCCACGGTGATCCGCACTTCGGCAACTACTCGATCCGCGAAGACCTGAGCATCAACATGCTCGACTTCGGCTGCGTGCGGTTCTTCCCCGCCCGCTTCGTCAAGGGTGTGATCGACCTCTATGAAGCCTTGCAGACCGGTGACGAAGCGCTGGCCGTTTCCGCTTACGAAGCCTGGGGCTTCAAGGATATCCGTCGCGAGCTGATCGACGTGCTGCATATGTGGGCGGGGTTCATTTTCTCGCCCCTGCTCGAGGACAAGCCGCGGCTGATCTCGGAAACCAACACGGGCGAGTATGGCGCCGCCGTCGCCCGCGACGTGCATCAGGAGCTCAAACGCGTTGGCGGGGTCAAGCTGCCACGGGAGTTCGTGTTCATGGACCGCGCCGCCGTAGGGCTCGGGTCGGTGTTCATGCACCTGGATGCCGAAATGAACTGGCACCAGATGTTCAACGAGTTGATCACGGATTTCGACGTCGACGCCATGGAAGCCCGGCAGGCCGAGTTGTTTGGCCGCCACGGCCAGCCCATGCCCAGCGAGTTGGACTAACCAGCCGCCACCCTCAGCGGAACAGCTGCCAGCCTGCGATCACCCGCGTCACCGCCGTGATCCACGCCATCAGCCCGAAAATAAGCGACATCCACCAGAACCCATCTGGGAACAGGCAGATCAGCACGAAGAACAGGATGGTCTCGAAGCCTTCGGTCAGGCCGCCGAGATAGTAGAACGACTTGTGCCCCCGGATATCCGTCGACTCACCCCGCTTCTCCGCCAGAACCGCGAACGCGAGGAACGACGTGCCGCTCCCGACGAAGCTGAAGATCAGGAAGCAGGCCGCCAGCGCATTGCGTGAGGGGTCCATGAGCGCGAAGCCCAGCGGAACCGCGCTGTAGAAGAAGAAATCGAGGCAGATGTCGAGGAAGCCACCGCGATCCGTGGTCTCGGTCTGGCGGGCGATGGCCCCGTCGACGCCATCGGCGACACGGTTGATCACTACCAGCGCCAGCGCCACCAACGGCCAGCCAAGCCACAGCACCGGAACCGTGAGCATGCCAACAAAAAAGCCGACCAGCGTAGCCTGATCGGCGTTTACGCCGCGTGCAACGAACCAGGAAGCAAGGCGGTCCGCTGGCGGGTCGACAAACTGACGGAGTTGCGCGTCAATCACGGACTGTGCCGTGCCGTCGGGCGAAGGCCTAGAAGCCTTCGCGCTCCATGCGCTTGCGCATCACCTTGCGGTAACGACGAACGGCTTCTGCCTTTTCGCGCTTGCGGCGCTGGGATGGCTTTTCGAAGTGCCGACGGAGCTTCATTTCACGGAATACACCTTCGCGCTGTAGTTTCTTTTTCAGGGCGCGCAGCGCCTGATCTACATTGTTATCGCGAACAGATACTTCCACGGGTTGCTCCCTAGCCTTTCTGGATGCCCATGCCGGGCAAAAAATAAGTGATCTCGCGCAGTGATCCGCGCAAGTGCGGACGCTGTTTAACAAAAACTTCTGAGAAAGCAAAGCCTTGGGCCGTGCATATTGTGCATGGAGACCCCGTTATTGCGGGGGTCAGCAGCGATGCGGCCTTTCGGCCCGTTGACCTGTCGCCCGCGAAATCACACCTCTGCACTATGACAGAGACACACGACCGCACACAGCTTATCGACGCGCTGGCCAGCCACGCCGCCTTTGACGGCTGGAGTCAGGCGGCCCTGCGCCGCGCTGCCGAAGAAACCGGTGTTCCGCTGGCGCTGGCCACCGACTGGTTCTCCGAGCCGGTGGATATGATTGCCGCACACTCGCGACTGGGAGACGAGCGCATGCTCGCCGTGGTCAAAGACAGGCCCGACTTTGCGGAACTGGGCGTGACCGACAAGCTGCACGCCATCCTCTCGCGCCGACTGGAGAACGCAGCGCCGGTCAAGGAAGCCGTGCGCCGGGGTCTGACAGTGCTGGCCCTGCCGCAGAACCTCTACACCGGCACGCGACTGACCTGGGCCACAGTCGACGCCGCTTGGAATGCTGTCGGCCCGGCGGACCGCGATTTCAACCACGTGACCAAGCGCACGCTGCTCGCCGGGGTCTACGGCGCGACACTCACCTACTGGCTGGCCAACGGCGACGAAGACCTCGAAGCCACCCAGCGGTTTCTCGACCGCCGCCTGCGGGAAGTCGTGCGGATTTTCGGGCGGATGGGCGGCTTCCGGAAGCGGATGATGGGCGCATAAAAATTACGTCCTTTTGCGGGTGCCAAACCGCGATCACACAGTCGAAAATCGAAAAAATTATCCAGAATCGCAATATTTGCGTTTAGTTACCCACTTGACGCGACCCTCCCCTGCGCCCACGTTATAGGAGGTAACCGAGAACAGCAGGGAGATTCACCATTGTCTTACCAAGCATCACTCTCACAACGACACCAGCAACTCGAAGCCTCCATTCTGGATGAACAGAAGCGCCCCCTCCCCGATGGCCTTCGTCTCCAATCCCTCAAAAAGAAAAACTGAAGATCAAAGAGGCACTAACCCGCCTTTGATTGGCCTTTGCCGCCCTGAGCCCATGCGCAGGGGCCGCAAATGTTGTCACGCTCCGATCATGGGGTTGTCCGCTAAACCGGCGACGACCTAACCTCGCAGACAGAGGTCTCCACCATGACTGGTGCCCCCTACGAAGGGCCGATGACCGCGGTTCTCGGCCCTACCAATACCGGCAAGACGTTTCTGGCCATCGAGCGCATGCTCGGCCACGCGACCGGTATGATCGGCTTTCCCCCTTCGCCTTCTTGCCCGTGAGAATTACGACAAAGTCGTGCGCCAGAAGGGCGTGGCCCAGGTCGCGCTGGTCACCGGCGAAGAAAAGATCATCCCCCGCGACCCCCGCTACTGGATTTGCACGGTCGAAGCCATGCCGCTGGACGTGTCCGTGGCCTTCCTCGCCATCGACGAAGTGCAGCTCTGTGCCGACCCCGAGCGCGGCTACGTCTTCACCGACCGTCTGCTGCACGCGCGCGGGACGATGGAGACCATGTTCATGGGCTCCGACACCATGGCCGGGGTGATCCGGGAGTTGCTGCCCGACTGCGAGATCGAAACCCGGCCGCGCTTTTCCGAACTCAGCTACGTCGCGCCGAAGAAGCTGCAGAAGGTGCCGCGGCGCAGCGCCATCGTGGTGTTTTCCGCAACCGATGTTTACCACGTCGCTGAATCGCTCAAAGGCATGCGCGGCGGCTGTGCCGTGGTGCTCGGCGCGCTGAGCCCCCGGACCCGCAACAAGCAGGTCGAGATGTATCAGGCCGGGGAGGTCGACTATCTGGTCGCGACCGACGCCATCGGCATGGGTCTGAACATGGACCTCGACCACGTGACTTTCGCCAAAACCAGCAAGTTCGACGGGCGGCAGGCGCGGCGGCTGCGCCCCCCGGAAATCGGGCAGATCGCCGGCCGCGCTGGCCGGCATATGAACAACGGTACCTTTTGCACGACCACCGAGATCGGCGGCTTCCCCGAAGACATCGTCGAGGCCGTGGAGAACCACCGCTTCGACCCGGTCGAGGTGCTGCAGTGGCGTTCGCGCAATCTGGACTTCTCATCGGTCTCCGGCCTGATGCGCTCGCTGGACAAGGCCCCGCCCCATGCGCTGCTGACCCGGACCCGGGCAGCGGAGGACCACCAGGCGCTGAAGGTGCTGGTAAAGGACGAGGAGATCGCCGCAATTGCCCGCTCAAAGGCAGCCCTGCGCACGCTCTGGGACGTGGCGCAGGTGCCCGATTTCCGCAAAACGCTGTTCGATCAGCACACCCAGCTGCTGGGGCAGATCTACCGCTATCTCCTGCGCGGGGCAGGGCGGATCCCCGAAGACTTTGTGGAGGCGCAGGTCTCCCGGCTGGATAATCTGCAAGGGGACATCGACGCGCTGGTCAACCGGATCGCGGCTGTGCGGACCTGGACTTTCATCTCCCATCGCGGTTCCTGGGTCACAAACGCCAAATATTGGCAGGAAAAAGCACGAAAGATTGATGACAAGCTGTCTGACGCGCTACACGAACGGTTAACGCAGCGGTTTGTCGATCGTCGCGCGACGATTATGGCGAGGGTTTTGATGGACGGTTCAGAGCTGAACGCAGAGATTGACGCCAAGGAAGGCACGGTCACCGTCGAGGGCGAACACGTCGGCCATATCAAAGGCCTCGTCTTCTCCCCCGACCCATCGATCATGGACAGTTCGGCCCGGCCGGTGTTCACGGCCGCGCGGCGCGTGATGGTCAAGGAAGTCGAAAACCGGGTCCAGCAGTTGCTCGCCGACAACGACGGCGCCTTCCGCCTGACAGAATCCGGACAGCTGCTGTGGCGCGAAAATCAGATCGCCAAGCTGATCAAGGGCGAGAGCCTGCTGTTCCCCGGGGTCGACGTCATCCAGAACGACCTGCTGCAGGGCACCGCCCGCGAGAAAATCCGCCAGCGCACTGAAAAATGGGTACGCGCCCACCTGCGCAACCGGATGAAGGTGTTCCACGAGCTGCAATCCGCCCCGCTGCAAGGAACGGCGCGCGGGCTGGCCTTCCAGCTGGTCGAGAACTTCGGCCTGATCAACCGGGATGAAATCGCCGGGTTCCTGACCGAACTGGGCAAGGACGAGCGCAAAGCGCTCTACGAACACGGCGTCCGCATCGGCCGCTTTGCGGTGTGGATGCGCGGGCTGGCCAACACCCAGCACTGGCCCTGGCGGGTGCTGCTGTGGTCGATCTGGCACGACCAGCCCGAGGTGCGGGAGCAGCTCCCGGCGCAGGGGGTCAAGGTCATGCACCCCGAACGCGACGTGCCGCTGTCGCTGTACCAGACCCTCGGTTTTGCCGGGCTGACCCCGCCCTCGCGTGGGGATCGCAAGGACCGCCCGATTGTGGGGCAGGTCGAGGCGCTGGACCGCCTCGCCGGGCATCTGCACAGCCTGTTCCGCGCCAACCGGGATTTCGTGCAGCCCGAGGGGCTGGAGAAGCAGCTGGGCTGCGACGAAGCCATGGTTCGGAAACTGATGTTCGCCTTTGGCTATGTCCCCTCGCGGCTGAGCGCGGCGGAGGCTACGGCGGCGGCGGCAGAGAGCAAGGCCAAGGCGGAAGCCGCCGCTGCGGCAAAAGCCGCGGAAGCAGTCTCGGCTGAGGAAACCCCGGCTGAGGAAGCTCCGGCTGAGGAAGCCACCGCTGAAGCATCAGCAGCTGAAGAAACACCAGCTGAGGAACTGCCGTTGAAGCAGTGCCAGCTGAAGAAACACCGGCTGAAGCAGCCTCGGAAGCGGAAACACCCGCCGAAAAGTAGACACCCCCGCAGACGCCCCTGCAGACGCACCCGTCTGGACCCGGCGCGGACGCGGTGCCGGCCGCCCACCCCAGCGCGACCGTCGCGCCGAAGGCGACGCCAGCGGCGATAATGGTGCCAAGGGAAAGCAGGGCGCAGGCACGGGCAGCGGTAAAGGCGGCGGCAAGGGTCAGCGCCCACCCCGCAAAGGCGGCAAACCCAGCGGCAACACGGGCGGTAATCGGAGCGGAAAGGCACCGAAGGCCGACAAGCCCATGGACCCGAACAGCCCCTTCGCCGTGCTGGCCCAGCTGAAGAAGTAGCGCGCCGGTGACCGATCAACCGGTTGAAAAGCTGCGGGTCGACAAGTGGCTGTGGTTCGCCCGCTTCTTCAAAACCCGCACCATCGCCGCCGAGGTCGCCAACGGCGGCAAAATCCGCGTCAACAAAGCTTCCATCCGCAAGGCCTCCGCCGAGGTCAAGGTTGGCGACGTGCTGACCTTCCATCAGGGGCCGAACGTGCGCGTGGTTGAGATGCTGGGGCTGGGCAGTGCCCGCCGCCCCTACGAGGAGGCGCGCCTGCTCTACAACGACCTCGCGCCCCTGCCTGAGCGCCTGCCCCGGTCCGAGCGCGACGCGCAGGGCGAGGCGGCACAGGCGGCATCGGCCCCACCGCCGGACCCCCGCACCGCCGATGTTGCGCGGCGCGAAAGCGGCTCTGGCCGACCGACCAAGCGCGAGCGCCGTGATCTGGACCGTCTGCGCGACCTTTGAATTCTCCGGGTTCAGCGCTAGATTAGGCGCGTAATCACAACCAGCAGGCGCGCGCCCATATCCCTTGAAATGATTTCCGAGTTCCTCTCGCTCTCCGAGCTGCTGACCCTGCCGGCGATCCTGTCGCTGCTGACGGTGTCGTTCATGGGTGTGGTGCTGGGCATCGACAACGTCGTGTTCATCGCCGTCATCGCCAAGCGTGCGCCCAAGGGGCAGGAAGAGCGCGCGCGGACGCTGGGCATCATCATGGCCATGGCCGCCCGCATCGCGCTGATCTTCTCCATCGGGCTGATGCTGCGGTTTGAGAGCGTCGAGCTGTTCAAGCTGCCGTTCCTGCCCGACGACCACAGCGAGATTACGGTCAAGGGCGCGATCCTGTTCGTCGGTGGCGCCTTCCTCGTCTACAAGGCGACGCAGGAGATTTTCGAGAAGCTCGAAGGCGACCATGCCCACGGCGACGGTGAGCAGAAGCGCCTGCCGCTGCTGCAGATCCTCGCCACCCTGTTCCTGCTCAACATGGTGTTCTCGATCGACTCAGTGCTGACAGCCGTGGGCATCGCCTACCAGCAGCTGGTGCCCATCATGGTCGGTGGCGTGCTGATCTCCACCTTCATCATGCTGGTTGCCGCCGGGCCGCTGACCCGGTTTATGGAGCGCCACCCGACCACGGAGATGCTGGCCTTCGCCTTCATGCTGCTGATCGGCGGTATTCTGCTGGGTGAAGGGCTGCACTATGAGACTCCCAAGGCGTTGATATACGGAATCATGGGTTTCTCCATCTTCGTGGAAATGCTCAATATCCTGTCTCGGCGGCGCAAGGCGGAGCCGGTCCGGCTTCACAAATCCTCCCCGTGAAGCTGCCCGACTGACCCCGGACCTTCCGGCGCCGACGCAAAAACGAAGAACACGACCGGTGCGGTCCACCAGCCGCACCTGCTGCCCCTGTTGGAGACTGACCCGCGCATGACCTACGTCGTCACCGATGATTGCATCAAATGTAAGTACACCGACTGCGTGGAAGTCTGCCCGGTCGACTGCTTCTACGAAGGCG
Organism: Rhodospirillaceae bacterium; assembly: GCA_038141425.1. Lineage (GTDB taxonomy): Bacteria > Pseudomonadota > Alphaproteobacteria > UBA7985 > UBA7985 > UBA7985. The sequence goes on from JAYQIC010000001.1 coordinate 570,154, forward strand.
AGAACATGCTCGTCATCCACCCCGACGAGTGCATCGACTGCGGCGTGTGCGAGCCCGAGTGCCCGGCCGATGCGATCCTCCCCGATACCGACCCGGACGCGACCAAGTGGATCGAGCTGAACCGCGATTACTCCGAACAATGGCCGGTCATCACGCTGAAAAAAGAGCCGCTGGCCGACGCCGACGACTTCAAGGGCATCAGCGGCAAGCTGGAAAAGTACTTCTCCGCTCCCCCCGGCAAGGGCGACTGAGCCCCCTTTTTGAGGCAGGTTGAAGACCGGTTTAAGCCCGGTCCACGCCCGCTCCAAGCCCGGCCCACGGCCCTCCCCGATCCTCAGTCGTATAAAGCGACTCGGTGATGCCACACGGCATGCCCGTGTCGCATGCCTGCAACTGTGGAAAACTTAGGCGCAGAACGCCGCCTGTGTTTGTCACACAACGGTAATTTTGCTATTTTGGGGGGATGACAACAGTGAAATATCCCTTGTGCCCCGGCGCGGAGCGACGCACGGAGGTCGGGGAATTCGCCAGTAGTCCAAGCAGGAATAGAACAGCCTGTTCCCGCCGCCAAGACAAAAAGAGCTAAAGAGTGAAAACAAATATGGCCCAGGACTCATTCGACGCGGGCGACATCGTCGTCTACCCAACCCACGGCGTTGGTCACGTCAAAGGCATTGAAACCCAGGACCTCGGCGACATCCAGGTCGAGGTGATTGTGATCCAGTTTGACTCGGAGCGCATGACGCTGCGCGTCCCCACCGCCAAGGCGTCTAAGTCGGGCCTGCGCCCGCTGTCGTCGAAGAAGGTGATGGACTCCGCCCTGACCACCCTGCGTGGCCGCGCCAAGGTGCGCCGCACCATGTGGTCCCGCCGGGCGCAGGAATACGAGGCGAAGATCAACTCCGGTGATCCGGTGTCGATCGCCGAGGTTGTGCGCGACCTGCACCGGGGGGAGGAGCAGCCAGAGCAGTCCTTCTCCGAGCGCCAGATCTACCAGTCGGCGCTGGCCCGCCTGACCCGTGAATTCGCGGCGATCGAGCAGATCGACGAGGAGTCGGCGACCGAACGGCTGGAAACGGTCCTGCGCGCGGCCTGAGCCACGGCGCTGACTGACAACGTACTTCTGTCTGTATGATTGAATTGGGGGCTCCGGCCCCCCCTTTTTTTAATCAAAGTCCCCCGGGCGTGCGCATAAAATGGAATCGGGGCGGGTTTGCTTGACCCCCCGCCCGGCAGCGGTCAAACCTCAACCCAACATAATATTCACGTCCCCGCATCCCCGTTTTCAGCGATGCACGCCGACCACCCGCACCCCGTATTTCAAGGTGCCACCAGAGAGACTGCCCCATGAGTCGTCTTGACCGGTTCGAAACACTGACCGCCGCCCGCCGTTTCTGGGTAATATCCAGCGTGCACGGCGACCTCGGCCGCCTTGCCGCCATCCACGACGTGATCGAGCAGCGGTTCGAGCACGGCGACCGGCTGGTCTACATGGGCAACCTGCTCGGCTACGGCAGCCAGGTGATCGACGTCATGGACGAGGTGTTGGCCTTCCGCCGCCACCTGATGGGGCGCTTCACCCTCTTCCCCCGCGACATCGCCTACCTCCGCGGCGCGCAGGAAGAAATGCTGGAGCAGGTGCTGCAGCTGCACTTCGCCAAGTCCCCGCCCGCGGTGCTCGCGTGGATGCTCGAACACGGGCTGGAAGGCACGCTGCGCGGCTACGGCTCGGACGGCAAGGAGGCCGCCCGCTTCGCCCGGATGTCGGTCAGCGAGATCGCCAACTACACCGTCGGTCTGCGCAGCGCGATCCGCGCGTGGCCCGGCCACTACTCCCTGATCATGGCTATGCGTCGCGCGGCCATGGATGACCAGCGCCGGTTCCTGTTCGCCCACGCGGGCATCAACCCGAGCCTGCCGCTCGATCGACAGACCAACAGCTTCTGGTGGGGGCATCCGAACTTCCTGCGCCTCGAGCGGCCCTTCGACGGCTTCCAGCGCGTGTTTGTCGGCTGGCACCCCAATCATCTGGGCATTTCCGAGATGGATCACGCCACCTTCATCGACGCCGGCTGCGGCTTCGGTGGACCGCTGGTGGCCTGCTGCATCAACGAAAACGGTGAGATCATCGAGGCCTTCGAGGCCTGATCATCGCCAGCGGCGCGGGCGCGCGCCCCGCCGGCAAATCTGCATTCACCCCGGCTTTTAAGCGTGATTCTGTCGAATTATACGTGCTTAAGTGCATGTTTTTCTCACTAAAATAGGGCTTTGACCCCGGCATCGGTCGATTTTTGCTGTCATGTTGTCGCACCCAGCTCTGGTAAGACCTTTTGCCCTTTCAATTGTCGCATTTGGTAGTACCATCACGTTCGGTCATACCAATTGCGCTCAAAGCGCAGACCAAGAGACAGGGAACGTGATCATGACGGCTTACGAAGACAGCGAAACCCGCCGCGCGAATATCGCCTTTATCAAGCGGTCGATGGAGACACCTCTCCTGACCCGCGAGCACGAGTACGCCCTCGCCCGCGCCTGGCGCGACGAGAGCAACGACGCGGCGCTGCACGAATTGATCAACGCCTACAACCGTCTGGTGGTCTCCACCGCCGGTCGCTTCAAGAACTACGGTCTGCCGGTCGGTGACCTGATCCAGGAAGGCGTCGTCGGCCTGCTCCACGCCGCCAACCGGTTCGAGCCCGACCGCGATGTGCGCTTCTCCACCTACGCGTCGTGGTGGATCCGCTCGGCCATGCAGGACTTCATCCTGCGGAACTGGTCGATCGTCCGCACCGGGACCACCGCCTCGCAGAAGTCACTGTTCTTCAACCTGCGCCGCCTGCGCTCGAAAATCGAAGAGTCCACGGGTGAGCAGCTGAACCAGGACGGCCGCGTGAAGATCGCCGAAACTCTCGGTGTGCCGCTGCGCGACGTGGAAGCCATGGAAGGTCGCCTGTCCGCCGCAGACGGCTCCCTCAATGCCGTGATCGGCGAAGATGGTGATCAGGAGTGGCAGAACATGCTCTCTGACGATCGACCGACGCCGGAAGAAAACACCATCCTCGACCACGACAGCGACATTCGCCGCAACTGGCTGGATGAAGCGCTGGAAAGCCTCGGTGACCGCGAAGCGCAGATCATCCGCATGCGTCGCCTGACCGATGACGGCGTGACGCTGGAAGAGCTGGGCAAGTACTTCGGCGTTTCCAAGGAGCGTGTGCGCCAGCTGGAGCACCGCGCCATGACCAAGCTCAAGACCTTCATGATGGATCGGGTCAGCCAGGCCGACGATCTGTACCTCGAAAGCTGAGTTTCAGCTTCTAACCTCTCCTCCTCCTCTGACTTCCTTCCACGATCAAAGCAAAAAGGGGCGCTCCGGCGCCCCTTTTTTCATGTCAGCAATTTTTGGGATAGAGGGTCAATCCGACCTAGCTGTCGGCGGCGGAAGGCCCTTCCAGCCCGAAGGCATCGTGCAGCGTCCGCACGGCCAGTTCCATGTAGTCCGCGCCGACCAGCACCGAGGTCTTGATCTCAGATGTCGTGATCACCTTGATGTTGATGTTCTTCTCCGCCAGCGCGCCGAACATGGTCTTGGCCACGCCGGAGTTGGTGCGCATGCCGACACCAACAATCGAGACCTTGGCGACGTCCTCATCGCTTTCCAGCTCGGTATACTGAATATCGCCGTGCCGTTCCTCCATGAGCGCCAGCGCGCGCGGCAGATCGGACTGCCCGCAGGTGAAGGTCATGTCGGTCTTGGCATCGCCGTCGATCACCGTGCGCGACTGCACGATCATGTCGACGTTGATGGCGGCATCGCCCAGCGCGCCGAAAATCGCGGCGGCGACGCCGGGGCGGTCGGGGATCCCGATCAGGGTCACGCGGGCTTCATCGCGGGAGAAGGCGATCCCAGATACGACGTCTTTTTCCATGCTTTCATCCTCTGCGGTCACCAGGGTGCCGGGCTTGTCTTCAAAACTGGAGAGAACCTGCAGCGGGACGCCCTGGCTCATGGCGATGGAAACGCTGCGGGTCTGCAGCACCTTGGCGCCGAGCGAGGCCATCTCCAGCATTTCTTCGTGGCTGACCCGGTCCAGCTTGCGGGCCTTGTCGGTAACGCGCGGGTCGGTGGTGTAGACCCCGTCCACGTCGGTATAGATATCACAGCGGTCGGCGCGGAGTGCGGCCGCCAGCGCGACGGCGGACGTGTCCGACCCGCCCCGGCCCAGCGTGGTGATGCGGTTGCGGGGGCTCAGCCCTGGAACCCCGGCACAACGGCGACTTCGCGGGTTTCGGCGAAGCGTCGCTCGATCTCGCTGGTGTCGATGTCGAGGATGCGGGCGTTGCCGTGCACGTCTTCGGTCTTGAACGGCAACTGCCACCCCAGCCACGAGCGCGCGTCGATCCCCATGGACTGCAGGATTACCGACAGCACCCCGACCGTCACCTGTTCTCCGGTGGAGACCACCACGTCGTATTCGCGGGTGTCGTAGAGCGCAGCCGCGTCCGAGACCAGCCCGACGAGACGGTTGGTCTCGCCCGACATGGCCGAGACCACCACCGCGACCTCGTGGCCGTCGTCGTGCGCCGCCTTGACCCGGCGGGCGACGTTGCGAATGCGGTCGAGGTCACCCACCGAGGTGCCCCCGAATTTCATGACGATGCGCGCCATTGACCCAACCTGCTTGCGTAATAGTCTGTCAGACCTGACATAAGGGGTACAGAAACGCCCCCGAAGCTGCAACGGCAGGACACGCATGCGGGATACAAAGCAAACGAGCACCAGCGCGGGCCATACGGTCGACCCGGGCGAGGTCGAAAAGTTCACCGCCATGGCGGCGAGCTGGTGGGATCCGGATGGCGACTTCCGCCCGCTGCACAAGATCAACCCGACCCGGCTGCGCTTCATCACCGAAGAGATTGCGGCACACTTCGACCGCGACCTTGACGCGCCGAGCCCGCTGGCGGGGCTGCGCATCCTCGACGTCGGCTGTGGCGGCGGGCTGGTGTGCGAGCCGCTGGCACGGCTGGGGGCGCAGGTCACCGGGGTCGACGCCACGCCGGCGAACATCCCGGTCGCGGAGATCCACGCTGAGCAGATGGGGCTGGAGATCGACTACCGCGTCGCCACCGTCGCTGAACTGGTCGAGGCCGGCGAGCGCTTTGACGTGGTGCTGGCGCTGGAGATCATCGAGCACGTCAACGACCCGCCGGCCTTCGTCGCCGATGTCATCGGTGCCCGGGCGGAGGGGGACAGGTGCTGTTCTCAACCTTCAACCGCACCCTGCGCAGCTTTGCACTCGGGATTGTGGCGGCGGAATACGTGCTGCGCTGGCTTCCGACAGGCACCCACGACTGGCGGCGGTTCGTACCGCCGGCGGAGATGTTCGAAATGGTGGAAGCCGAGGGGCTGCACCCGCAGCGGATCAAGGGCTTCATGTTCAACCCGCTGCTCGACAAGTGGCTGCTCACCGACGATACCGGTGTGTCCTATATCGCCAGCTTCCGCTCGGCGCAGGACCGGCCGCCGACCGCGCCTGAATTCGCCCTCTGACGCAGCCGCGCGGGGTTACTTCCCGGGGCTTGAAGGCTTGAGGATGCGCATCAGCGTGCCGTCGCGGTCGAGCACGACGTGCTTGAGTGCGCCGCCGACGTGCAGGATCAGCGCGAAAAACAGCACATAGGCTGCGATCTCGTGCAGGGTCTCGACCCATTCCCCGACCTCGCCCAGACGCACCCGCCCGATCTTCGGCACTTCCGCGCCCCACAGGAAATACTGCGTGCTGGTGCCCAGAAAGGTCTTGATCAACCCGGTGATGATCGATACCGACAGCGCCGCCAGAAACACCCACTGCACCGCCCGGGCCAGCCATCGCTCCCAACCCGCATGCCCGGGGTTGGCCTCGGCAAAGCCGCGCATGACCCGGCGCACAATCCGGTAGACGATGAAGGCCAGCCCGAGCACGCCGACGGTGACGTGCAGGTCATAGACGGCATCCGGCGCGTCATCCCAGCGGCTGATCAGCACGCCCGCGACCCACATGACCACGACCCAGAGGACGGTGAACCAGTGCAAGAGCAGGGAAAGCGGATTGTAGCCCATGGTCTCAAAATCCCTTCCGTTGCGCGCTCAAAGCGCTGAGATCTTGACTAAAAATCGAGGAAAGCAGGGATTTGGCAACAAAAAAGGGCATCGGTCATCCCGAAGCCCTTAATCGATAGCCCAAACGCGCCTGAACAGGCGAAGGCGGTCAGACGCTGACGCTTAGATCCCGGTGGTCAGTTCCGGTACCGCGTCGAACAGGTCTGCAACCAGGCCGAAGTCCGCAACCTGGAAAATCGGTGCTTCCTCGTCCTTGTTGATCGCGACGATCACCTTTGAGTCCTTCATGCCCGCGAGGTGCTGGATCGCGCCGGAGATACCGACGGCGATGTACAGATCAGGGGAAACGACCTTACCGGTCTGGCCGACCTGGTAGTCGTTCGGGGCGAAACCCGCATCCACGGCCGCACGCGAAGCGCCCACGGCTGCGCCCAGCTTGTCTGCCAACGCGTCGAGGATGACGAAGTTGTCCGCCGAGCCCATGCCGCGGCCACCAGAGACGACGACCGAGGCCGAGGTCAGTTCCGGACGGTCGCTCGCCGAAAGCTCGTCAGCGACCCAAGCGGTCATGCCGGCCGCGCCTGCGCCTGCCATATCGGAGACCGAGGCTGAGCCGCCCTCAGCCGCCGCAGCGTCGAAGTTGGCGGTCCGCACGGTCAGCACCTTGATGCTGTCCGAGGACTTCACGGTGGCGATCGCGTTGCCCGCGTAGATCGGGCGCTCGAAGGTCTCCGCATCGACCACGGCCGAGATGTCGGAGATCGGCTGTACGTCCATCAGCGCCGCAGCGCGGGGCAGGATGTTCTTGCCGACGGTGGTCGCAGCGGCGATCAGGTGGGTCTTGCCCGCAGCGGCCTCGACCAGCAGCGGAGCGATGTTTTCCGCGATGGCGTTGGAGTAGGCATCGTCGCCCGCCTTCACCACGGCCGAAATCCCGTCGATCTTCGCCGCAGCGTCAGCGGCTGCATCCGCGCCTTCGCCGACGACAATCGCGGTGATGTCGCCACCGATGGCCTTGGCCGCGGTCACGGCTGCCAGCGATCCGTCCTTGATGCCGTCAGCATCGTGTTCGAGAAAAATCAGAATGCTCATGTTTCGTGTTCCCTCTTTTCTCAGACGACTTTGGCGTCGTTTTTCAGTTTGTCGACCAGCTCGCCGACGTTGCCGACGATCACACCGGCGGCGCGTGCTGGTGGCTCGGTCACCTTGACCGTCGCCAGACGCGGTGCAGCGTCGACGCCCAGATCAGCGGGGGTCATGGTGTCGATCGGCTTCTTCTTCGCCTTCATGATGTTCGGCAGCGAAGCGTAGCGCGGCTCGTTCAGGCGCAGATCGGCGGTGATGATTGCCGGCAATGGCATGGTCACGACCTGCAGGCCGGCGTCGACCTCGCGGGTGACCTTGAGCGTGTCACCGTCCTTCTCGACCTTGGAGGCGAAAGTACCCTGCGGCCAGTCCAGCAGGGCCGCCAGCATCTGACCGGTCTGGTTGTTGTCGCCGTCGATGGCCTGCTTGCCCAGAACCACGATGCCGGGCTCTTCCTTCTCGACGATTGCCTTGAGCATCTTGGCCAGCGCCAGCGGCTGCAGGTCTTCATCGCTTTCGACGAGGATGCCGCGGTCAGCGCCCATGGCGAGCGCAGTGCGGATGGTTTCCTGGCTCTTGGCCTCACCCATCGACACGGCAATGATTTCTTCAACGATGCCCGCTTCCTTCATCCGGATCGCTTCTTCGACAGCAATCTCGTCAAAGGGGTTCATGGACATCTTCACGTTGGCCAGATCGACAGCGCTGTTGTCCGGCTTTACCCGGATCTTCACGTTGTAGTCCACCACGCGCTTTACACATACGAGCGCCTTCATCGGCTGAGCCTCTCACACTTCCAAGGTAAAATCGTCATTTCACTATGCGGGTCGGCCGACACGGTCAAGGGGTGCGAAGTCGCACGCAACCGGGGCGGATACCCTACTGCGGCCGCAAAACAGCATGACCGTGGTCAAACGACAATCCCATGCGCGGCACATCTCCCCGCAAAATCGGCATGCTTGACCCGTGCACAGTGATCAGGCACCGAAGGAGCATGCAAACGCTTATACCCCAATCACAGGCCTTTACGCTGCTGGGCATGTCCGGTGTGGGCAAGACCACGCTGGCGCTGAAGCTGCCGCGGGAGCGCTGGTTCCACTACTCCGGCGACTACCGGATCGGCACCCGCTATCTGGGCGAGGCTATTCAGGACGACCTCTATCTGGCCGCCATGCGTCAGCCCGAACTGGCGTACCTGCTCAAGTCGGACAGCATCTATATCCGCTCCAACATCAGCATGGACAACCTTGCCCCGCTGAGCCAGTGGATCGGCACCCTGGGCCGTAGCGATCAGGGTGGTCACGGCCGTGCTGAATTTGCCCGCCGACAGAGCCTGCACGAGCAGGCAGAAATCGCCGCCCTGCTGGATGTCGGGTACTTCATCGACCGCGCCTCGACCGTCTACGGCTACGATCACTTCCTCGTCGATGCCGGGGGCAGCCTGATCGAAGTCGTGGATCTCGATAACCCGGCTGACGATCCGGTGCTGCAGCACCTGACGCGGCGCACGCAGCTGGTCTATATCGAAGCCCCGGACGCCCACGTCGAACGCCTGATCGAGCGCACCATCGCCTACCCCAAGCCGATGTTCTACCGCGCAGCCTTCCTCGACGCAGCCATTGCCGAATACAGTGCAGAGACCGGCATCGCCTCGGCCAACGACTTCGCACCGCTGGAGTTCGTGAAGTGGGTGTTCCCGCGCCTGATCAACGCCCGCCGTGAGCGATACGAACGGCTGGTGGAGGCGGGCCTCGCCCGGCGCGTGGCAGCCGACGATATTGCGCGGGTGGAAACCGAGGCCGACTTCCTCGATCTTGTAGGGTAGAGCGAAGGCGCGTCCTGCGCCGTCCAGAGCCACAGTAGAACCAGAGACCGACCGACCATGCCGATCCGAGTACCCGACGGACTTCCCGCCACCGAAACGCTCCGCAGCGAGGGCGTTAAGGTCATGCGCGAAAGCCGGGCGGAGAAGCAGGATATCCGCCCGCTGCGGATCGCCATCCTCAACCTGATGCCGCTGAAGATCGCCACGGAGACCCAGCTGGCGCGGCTGCTGGGCTCAACCCCGTTGCAGGTTGATCTGACACTGGTCGAGACCTCAACCTACCGGGGTACCAACACCGCCTCGGAGCACATGGACACCTTCTACCGCGCCTGGGACGAAGTACGTTCCGAGCGCTTCGACGGCTTCATGGTCACCGGTGCGCCGATCGAGACCCTCGAATTTCACGACGTGAAGTACTGGCCCGAGTTGCAGGAAATCTTCGACTGGACCACCACCAACGTGTTTTCGATGTTCGCCATCTGCTGGGGCGCGCAGGCAGCGCTGAACCACTTCAACGGCGTGCCCAAGCACCTGATCACCGAAGTGCCCAAGCGCTTTGGCATCTTCGAGCACCAGAACCTCGTGCCGTCCCACCCGCTGATGCAAGGGATTGCCGACCTGTTCGAAATTCCGGTTTCCCGGCACACGGAGAACCACCGGGCCGACGTCGAACCCATCGACGGGCTGACCGTGCTGGCGGAGAACGAGACCGCCGGGCTGGGGCTGCTGGCCGACGATGCCAATCGCCGCTTCTATATGTTCAATCATCTGGAGTACGACAGCCAGACGCTGCGCGAGGAATACGACCGCGACGTCAAGGCCGGGCAGACCATCGTGCTTCCCCAGAACTACTTTCCTGATGATGACCCGGCGCAGACCCCACCCAACAAGTGGCGCAGCCACGCACACATGCTCTACGGCAACTGGGTGAACTGGGTGTACCAGAACACGCCCTTCAATCTGAATGATCTCTAGGGATCAGCGAGGCCGATCCCGACCGGCGGCTTCGGTCAGACTTCGTAGCTGATCAGCGATTCCACACGGACGCCCCGGCCCTCGATTTCATCGCGTCCGCCCAGCCCGTCGAGTTCGATCAGGAACAGCGCGCAGGCGGGAATCGCGCCAAGCTTGCGGACCAGCTCGACTGTTGCCCCGGCCGTCCCGCCGGTCGCGATCAGGTCGTCGACGATCACCACCCGCTGCCCCGGGCGCAGCGCATCGACGTGGATCTGCAGCGTGTCCGAGCCGTATTCGAGATCGTAGGAGTGGGTGACGCAGTCGTAGGGCAGCTTGCCTTCCTTACGCACCGGGATGAACGGCAGGCCCATCTGCGCGGCAACGGCAGGAGCGAAGATGAACCCTCGCGCCTCGATCCCGGCAATGGCGTCGGCCTTCAGCTCCGCTGCGCGCGCAGCAAACTGCGCAGTGACTTCGCGCATGGCGGCGCCATCGGCGAGCAGCGGTGTAATATCTTTGAAAAGAATGCCTGGTTTGGGGTAGTCCGGAACGTCACGGATCAGTGCGCTCAAGTCCATGGGATCGTCTCTCCAGGTCATCCATACAGCATGAAAACTCATGCCGCATGGTTACCGGGGATACAACTGATTACTTAGACTTCTTTGCCACAGGCGCAGGCCTGTTCACGGTCCGGGGACCACGGGCATTGACGGACGAACGAGCGTTCCACACAGGCTGCTGCGGGGTCGCAGCGGGCTTTGCAAGGTTCGCTCGAAACAAGATCATATGGCTTGTCATAGAGCACCTCATACGCAATGGTTGCGTATATTTGTAGCACGTGAACTCGAAGGACGCAAATTTTGCGCTTAATCCCGTGAAAAAGAAGGCACCAAAGTGGTTTAAGGCCTGGCGCAAAGGGCTGAAACTGACGCAGAAGCAGGCTGCTTATCTGCTCGGGTTGAAGTCGCGCATGGTCCAGAACTACGAGAGCGGCACCCACGATATCCCGCTCTATATCCGCCTTGCCATGGCCTCGCTCAGCAACGGCGTGACCGACTTTGAAGACAATGAATTCAAGCGTCCAGGCAAGTCCCTGGCACTGATGGCCAGCGCTGGGCTGGCGGCTGCCAAAGAAGCCAGCAAGGAAAAGAAGGCCCGCAAGAAGGTGAAGAAGGCTGAAGCGGAGGAAGCCAGACTGGCCTCGGCCGCCGATGAGGAAACCGGGAGCGACGTTGCACAAACCTGACTAGCCCTGCAACACCTCTGGTTGAAGATTATGCGCTTGAGTGGACAGGCGCAGCCCGAAAACTAGGTCATTGATGAGTGTATGTTCGGGACTGACGGGAGGGCATCGGCATGGAAAAATCCATGGTTTTAAGGATTACGTTCGGCGTGGCCGTGGCCTTTGCCATCATGGCCACCTTCGCCATCCTGCTGCTCAACCCCATCCTCCGGCAGATCGAGCTGCTACCCGATCAGGGCGCGGCCTGGTATTACTGGAAGCTGCCGGAACCTGATTTCTGGAGCCGGGCTACGGCTTGGGGCTTCTACATCGCCCACCAGCTGTTCTTCTGGGGCCTGATCCGCTGGGCGGTGGTCAACCGCGACCGGCTGCGCGACCGCGGGGCCCTGCATCCGGTGAATATCGTCGGTCTGCTCGGCACGGCAGCCTTTGTTGGCCTGCACTACCTGCAGACGGCGGTGTGGTACGACGGGCTGGCACAGGACACGTCGGTCTTTTCTTCGCAGCTGTCGGTGATCTTCCTGCTGGTCATCGTGCTGATCATGGAGGCACCACGACGCGGCATCGCCTTTGGCCATGGCGGCCGTTGGCTGGCACCCGCGCGGCAGTGGCTGATCCGTTACCACGGCTACTACTTCGCGTGGGCGGTGGTCTACACCTACTGGTTCCACCCGATGGAGACCACGCCGGGGCATCTGACCGGCTTTTTCTACACCTTCCTGCTGCTGATCCAGGGGCCTTTGTCTTCACCCGCGTGCATACCAACCGCTGGTGGACGGCGATCCTCGAAGTCTCGGTGCTGGCCCATGGTGTCACCGTGGCCGTGGTCGCGGGACAGGAGTTCTGGCCGATGTTCTTCTTCGGTTTTGCCGCCCTGTTCGTGGTCACGCAGATGCACGGGCTGGGCCTGCCCCGCTGGGTGCACTGGCTGGTCTACGCCGCTATCATCGGCGGGGTGCTGTGGGTCTATGCGGTCGCCGGACGCGGCTGGGTGAACCTCAACGAGATCCTGCGCATTCCGATCATCGACTACGGTCTGGTCGTGGTGCTGGGCGGTGGGCTGGTGCTGTGGCAGCGGCGGCGGATGCGCGCCCGCAGGGATGCCAAACCCGAAGCCTGAGACCGCGCCAACGGGCCGAGCACTCAGGCCCGTTCGCCGCCTGTTTGGCCCAGTCACTTGGCCCAGTCGGGATCCTCTTTGCTCAGGAAAGCCGCGACGCCGTGGGCGGCTTCCTCGCCCTCCCACGTATCGGCGAGGCGCTGGATGGAGTCCACGATGACCGCCTCGTCGATCTTTGACCCCAGCGAGCGGGCGTGGGCCTTGGCCGCAGCAACAGCGCCCGGCGCCACAGAAAGGTACGGCGCGACTTCAGCCTCCACAGCCTCATCCAACGCGGCGCCGGACACGCGGCGGGCGATGATGCCGAGTTCGTGCGCTTCTGCTGCATCGAACAGCCGCGCCGACATGAACACGCGCCGCGCCTTCCTTCCCCCATGCGCGCGATCACGTAGGGGCCGATGGTGGCCGGGATCAGGCCCAAACGGGTTTCAGTCAGGCCAAACCGCGTCGCCTCATCGGCGATGGCGCTATCGGAGACGCAGGCCAGCCCAATCCCCCCGCCCATGGCCGCGCCATGGATGCGCCCGATTAGCGGCTTCGGCATCTCGTTCAGGGCTTTCAGCATCAGGGCCAGTTTCCGGGCTTCGGCCATCCGCGTCGCCCTGTCCGCTTTGATCTGCGCGGTCATCCAGTTGAGGTCACCCCCGGCGCAAAGACTTTGCCAGCACCGGACAGCACAACGGCACGAACATCCTTCGACCCACCCAGCGCGCGGGCCGCGTGGGTCAGCTCCGAGATCATGGCGGCTGACAGGGCGTTGCGCTGGTCAGGCAGGTTCAGGGTTACATAGGCGACACCGCGATCGTCGATCCGGACTTCCAACGTGTCGTAGCTCATGATCCACCTCCCTTCCGCAGAGACTGGGCAAAGGCGCTCGCTTGGGCAAGCCGTTCCGGGTCCAGCCCGGTTTCAAAGCCGTGTTCATGGAGCATGGTCGCCACCGCATCTGTTGAAACATTGCCCTTCGCGCCGGGTGCGTAGGGACACCCGCCCAGACCCGCAATGGCACTATCGAAGACCCGCAGGCCGCGCTCAAGGCTCACCACAATATTGTCCAGCGCCCGGCCGCCGGTATCGTGGAAATGACCGGCGAGGCTGCGCGCCGGCACCACCGCCAGCACAGCATCAAGCATAGTTGCAACGGCGTCCGGGGTTGCCGCACCAAGGGTATCGCCCAGAGAGATCTGGTAGCAGCCCATGTCCATCAGCGCCGCCGCCACCCGGGCCACGCTTTCGGGCGGGGTTGGACCGTCGTAGGGGCAATGGGTGACGCAGGAGACGTAGCCGCGCACTGGCACGCCAGCCTCGCTGGCGGCTTCGACCACGGGCTTAAAGCGCTTGAGGCTCTCGGCGATCGAGCAGTTGATGTTGTTCTGACTGAAGCCCTCCGACGCCGCACCGAACACCGCGATTTCATCGGCGCGGGCCGCCATGGCGCGCTCATATCCCTGCATGTTCGGGGTCAGGGCCGCGTAAGTGACCGCCGCCAAGCGGGTAATACCTTCCATGACCTCGGCCGCGTCGGCCAGCTGCGGCACCCACCGGGGGGAGACGAAACTGGTCACCTCGATCTTGGAAAACCCGCATTGGGAAAGCCGGTCGACAAGCTCGATCTTGTCGGCGGTTGCGATCAGGGTCGCTTCGTTCTGCAGCCCGTCGCGCGGGGCCATTTCGAACAGGGTGACACGCGCAGACATCAACCGGCTCCAGCGTAACCAGAACGGCGCCGTCAGTGACCTGATCCCCCACCGCCACGAGCACGTCGAGGACCACACCATCCCGGGGCGCGGTGAGCCTGTGCTCCATCTTCATGGCTTCGAGCACGAGCAGAGCTTCACCCTGCGCGACGGCTTGGCCCGCATCGGCGAAGACCGCCTGCACCAGCCCCGGCATCGGCGCCTGAATAGCGTTGGCGGCTACCCCGGCATCGTCGGCCTGCAGCAGCGGGTCCGGCACTTCGAAGCCAAAGCTGCGACCGTCTGCGAACACGGAGACCGCGTTACCGCGTCTGACCAGCCCGGCGGTGAAACTGTTTCCCTCACAGGTTAAGTCGAAGCGGGTTTTGGAAGCAGTCGCTGTCACCGATAGGGACAGGTCGATACCGCCGCCCTGCACCCGAAAGTGCTGCTGACCCTGAACCCTGACCGCGAACGACAGGCGTTCGCCCTGCGCTTCGAGCTCGACGGGCTGAACGGCCTCGGACCAATGGCGCCAGCCGGTCAGCTGCGCCCACGGATCCGGCGACGGCCAGTCATCCAGCAAGCCAAGCCCACCGACCGCCGCCAGCGCCAGCACGTGAGGCGGGGTTGGGCCCTGCTCCAAAATCGAGGTCAAATCGCGGTCGATCAGGCCGGTATCGACCTGACCGGCGGCAAAGCCCTCGTGCCGGGACAGAGCAACGAGAAAGTCGAGATTGGTCACTGAACCGGCGATTTGGCAGTCCGACAGGGCCTCCCCGAGCCGATTGCGCGCTGCTTCGCGGGTTGAGCCGTGGGCGATGACCTTGGCGATCATCGGGTCGTACCACGGGCTGATTTCATCACCGGGCCGCACCCCGCTGTCGATGCGAACCGCACCCGGCTCGAAGGCCGTCGCAGTGGGAAAGGACAGGTGGTCCAGACGACCGGTCGCGGGCAGGAAGCCCTTCGGCACGTCTTCGGCGTAGACGCGGGCCTCGAAAGACCAGCCGTTGATCGACAAATCCTCCTGCGCTATCGCCAGCGGCTCACCGCTGGCCACCCGCAGCTGCAGCTCCACGAAGTCCAGTCCGCTGATCGCCTCGGACACGGGGTGCTCGACCTGCAGGCGGGTGTTCATCTCCATGAACCAGAAGCCGTCTTCGCGCAGCGGGCCAGTGCCGTCGACGATGAATTCGACCGTACCTGCCCCGGCATAGCCGATGGCCCTTGCCGCATCCGTGGCTGCCTTGCCCATAGCCGCGCGCACGGTCGGCGGCATATCGGGGGCTGGGGCCTCCTCGATGACCTTCTGGTGTCGCCGCTGCAATGAGCAGTCGCGCTCGAACAGATGGATGACGTTGCCGTGTCCATCGCCGAAAATTTGGATCTCGATATGGCGCGGCTGGGTGATGTACTTTTCAACGCAGGCACGCCGGGTCGCCGAAGCTGGCCTGCCCCTCTCGCTGCGCGCCCTCCAGGGCGGCCCGGAAAGCCGTGGGCTCCTCGACCAGCCGCATGCCTTTGCCGCCACCGCCCGCGCGGGCCTTGATCATGACCGGGTAGCCGATTTTCTCGGCCTCAGCGGCCAGCAGCTGCGGGTCCTGGCTTTCCCCGTGATAACCCGGGACGACGGGCACACCGGCCTCAATCATCAGCGCTTTGGCGGCATCTTTGCGGCCCATGGCCCGGATCGCCGCGGCAGAGGGCCCGATGAAAACCAGACCTTCGGCTTCCACCGCCTCCACAAAGGCGGGGTTTTCGCTCAGAAAGCCATAGCCAGGGTGGATGGCTTCAGCGCCTGTACGCTTGCAGGCGTCGATGATCTTTCCGGGCTGAAGGTAGCTTTCAGCCGCCGCCGATGGGCCGATGTGAACGGCTTCATCAGCCATGGTAACGTGTTTCGCGTTGGCGTCAGCATCGGCGTAGACCGCGACCGTCCCGATGCCGAGTTTGCGAGCCGTGGCGATAACACGACAGGCAATCTCGCCGCGGTTGGCGATCAGGATTTTGCTGAACACCAGCCCGGCCCCTACATCCGGAACACGCCGAAGCGGGTGTCTTCGATCGGGGCATTGAGGGCAGCCGAAAGCGACAGCGCCAGCACGTCACGCGACTTGCGCGGGTCGATGATGCCGTCGTCCCAGAGCCGGGCAGAGGCATAGAGCGGGTGCGACTGTTCATCGAACATATCAATCGTCTGCTGCTTGAACGCGGCTTCGTCCGCCTCGCTCCAGCTCTCGCCCGCACGCTCGATCGCGTCACGCCTGACCGTCGCCAGCACGCCGGCGGCCTGCTCGCCGCCCATGACAGCAATGCGGCTGTTGGGCCAGGTCCACAGGAACTGGGGGCTGTAGGCCCGCCCGGCCATGCCATAGTTCCCAGCGCCGAAGGAGCCGCCGACCAGCATGGTGATTTTCGGCACCTTGGTGGTTGCCACCGCCGTCACCAGCTTGGCGCCGTCCTTGGCGATGCCGCCCTGCTCATAGGTGCGGCCGACCATGAAGCCGGTGATGTTCTGCAGGAACACCAGCGGGATCCGTCGCTGCGAGCACAGCTCGACGAAGTGCGCGCCCTTGACCGCAGCTTCGGAGAACAGGACGCCGTTGTTGGCGACGATCCCCACGGGCATGCCCATGACGTGGGCGAAGCCGCAGACAAGGGTTTCGCCGTAGCGCGCCTTGAATTCATCGAACCTCGAGCCGTCCACCAGCCGGGCGATGACTTCGCGGATGTCGTAGGGCGTCCGCAGGTCACCGGGAACAAGGCCGAGAATTTCCGCCGGGTCGTAGAGCGGGGGTTCGACCGGCTGCATCTCGAGGCTTGAGGGCTTGACCCGGTTGAGGTTGGAAACGGCTTCGCGCGCCAAAGCCAGTGCGTGGGCATCGTCTTCGGCCAGATAATCCGCAACGCCGGAGAGGCGCGTGTGCACGTCGCCGCCGCCGAGGTCTTCGGCCGACACCACTTCGCCCGTAGCTGACTTTACCAGCGGCGGTCCGGCGAGGAAGATCGTCCCCTGTTCCCGGACGATGATGGTGACGTCGGACATGGCCGGGACATAAGCGCCCCCCGCCGTGCAGGACCCCATGACCACCGCAATCTGCGGGATGCCTTTGGCCGACATGTTGGCCTGATTGAAGAAGATGCGTCCGAAGTGGTCCCGGTCGGGGAAGACTTCATCCTGATTGGGCAGGTTTGCTCCGCCGCTGTCGACCAGATACAGGCAGGGCAGGTTGTTCTGCTCCGCGATCTCCTGCGCGCGCAGGTGCTTTTTCACCGTCAGCGGAAAGTAGGTGCCACCCTTCACGGTCGCATCGTTGCAGACGATCATGCACTCGCGGCCGGAGACACGGCCGACGCCGGTGATAATCCCCGCCGACGGGCTGGCCCCGTCATAGAGCCCGTGCCCGGCGAACAGGCCGACTTCGAGAAAGGGTGAACCGGGATCGAGCAGCCGGGCAACCCGCTCGCGCGGCAGCAGCTTTCCCCGGCTCAGGTGCCGTTCGCGCGCCATGTCCCCGCCCCCGGCACGGGCCTGCTCAGCGGCGGCCTCGGTCAGCGCCAGCGCGGCTTCGTGCGCTGCCTCATTGCTCTGAAAGGCCTCTGCCTTGGTCGATACGGAAGACCGGAATACCCCCATCAAACCATCGCTCCCATCAGTTCCCGCCCGATCAGCATCCGCCGGATTTCGGACGTACCGGCACCGATTTCCATGAGTTTCGCATCACGGAACAGCCGGCTGACGGGCGTGTCGTTCATGAAGCCTGCCCCGCCCATGGCCTGCACGGCCTGGTGCGCGACGACCATGGCTTCCTCGGAGGAATAGAGGACACAGGCGGCCGCATCCTGTCGCGTGACTTCGCCCCGATCGCAGGCCCGGGCAACCTCGTAGACGTAGGCGCGGGCCGAATTCAGCTTAGTGTACATGTCCGCGATCTTACCCTGCATGAGCTGGAAATTTCCAATCGGTTGGCCGAACTGCTTGCGCTCGACGAGGTAGGGCATGATTTCATCGAGGCAGGCCGCCATGATCCCCGTGCCGATCCCAGAAAGCACAACGCGCTCGTAGTCCAGCCCGGACATCAGAACCTTCGCACCCTGTCCCTCTTTTCCCAGAATATTGTCGAAGGGCACTTCGCAGTCCTGAAATACCAGCTCGACCGTATTTGAGCCCCGCATGCCCAGCTTATCAAAGTGATCCGACTGGCGGAAACCGGGCATGTCCTTTTCGATGATAAACGCTGTGATCCCCTTTGATCCCGCCGCCGGGTCGGTTTTGGCGTAGACCACGAGCGTGCCGGCCTCACCCCCGTTGGTGATCCAGTACTTGCTGCCGTTGAGAATGAACCGGTCGTTGCGCTTTTCAGCTTGGAGCTTCATGCCAACGACATCGGAACCCGCCCCGGCTTCGGACATGGCCAGCGCGCCGACCCGCCGGCCAGAGATCAGGTCGGGCAGGTACTCGCGTTTCTGCGCCTCGGTGGCGTTGAGCTGCAGCTGGTTCACGCACAGGTTTGAGTGCGCGCCGTAGCTCAGGCTGACCGAGGCGCTGGCCCGGGCGATCTCTTCGACAACGACGGTGTGCGCGAGGTAGCCCATGCCGGCCCCGCCGAAACTCTCCGGAACGGTAATGCCCAGCAGGCCAAGCTCGCCCATCTCCTGCCACAACCCGGCGGGGAATTCGTTGCTGGCATCGATCTCGGCGGCCATGGGTTTGACGCGATCCTGCGCCCAGCGGTGAACGACATCGCGCAAGGCGTTGACGTCTTCGCCCAGATCAAAGGTCATCGATCCCAAAAACATGCCCTGTTCTCCTCCTGCGACCCCCTGACCGGGCGGTGCCTGCCCCTGGTCTGATGCCTTGATCGGCGTCGTCCGGCATGGCTGCTCCTCTGACCGGCCCAAATCCGGCGATCATGTCAACCGAATTAAGCAGCCCTTTGCCGTCTGGGAGATTGAGTTCAGGGGCCACCGACGCCCTTTGATCGCGGCAGAGGCTGTGCTCCGGACGCCGTTCCATACGCACTTCAGCGAGGCTCAAAACCCGCCAATGGCCTCACCGGCGTTGATGGATGAGAGAGAGGGCCAAAGTGGTGCTGGTAAGGTGACTCGAACACCCGACCCACGCATTACGAATGCGTTGCTCTACCAACTGAGCTATACCAGCACCGCACTTCATCCTCAGAACGCCTTGGTTCGCGCCCTAAGCAGCGGATAAATAACCGATAACGCCAGTCGGGATCAAGACGCCGCGTCACCCGCGCAGGCCCGCTCAAGCGCGGCAGGGTTACCACAAACTCACAGCCCTCCGCCCGGTCAGCAAGCCGGATTTGTCCGCCGTGGACCTCCACCAGCGTCTTGACCAGCGCCAGTCCGAGGCCGGTGCCGCCCTTCGCGGTCGGTGGTGAAAAAGGCACTGAAGATCCGGTCGGCGTTGGCCGGAGAAACCCCCGGACCATCGTCGATCACCCGCAGCCGGACCTGCACTGCCTCTGGCTCGATGATCAGCCTTGGCTCCCCCTTACCGTGGTGCAAGGCGTTGTCGAGCAGGTTGCGCACGACCGAGGCGAGGTTGTCGCCGTCCATGGCCACGCGAATGTCGTCCTCCCCGCCTGCACCTATGTCGTTGTTGGCGCCTTCGATCCCGAAGGACTGGCCCAGATCGGCGTAGTGGCGCTGCAGATCCAGCAGCAGCGCGCTCAGCTGGCTCTCCCCTGCCCCGCCGGGCTGCATGACGTCAGCGCGCGCCAGCTCCAGCAAGCGGGTCACCAACCGGGCCAGCCGGTCGCTGTCCTTGGCGATGTTATCGAGAAAGCGGGCGCGCCGGTCTTCGTCCATGCTCGCCGCATGATCGCGCAGCAGCTCGACCGCGCCCTGAATGCTGGTCAGCGGGGTCTTGAACTCATGGCTGACGTTGGCGGCAAACTCGCGGATATAGGCCGAGCGGGTTTCGAGGGTGTTGGCCATGGCGACCACCGCCTCGGACAGCTCAGCAATATCGGCGGTGACGGGGTAGCGCAGCGGCCTGATCCCGCTGCGGCGGCCATCGGCAACCTGCTTGGCCTGATGGATCAGCCGCGACACCGGGCCGACAATGGTCGCGGCAAGGAACAGCGACAGCGCCATCGCCATCACCACCAGCAGCACCCCGCCGACGATAAATATCCGCACTTTGCTGCGCAGCGCATTGCGCAGGGTCGAAGGCGTGCGCCCCAGCAGCACCCCGCCAACCACGCGATTGTCGAGGATGATCGGGGCCGCGACATGAACGCGGATGCCCGAAGAGCGCTCGAAGGCGTTAAATCCGCGCTGGCCCTCGGCAAATTCTTCCTTCTCCCTCAGCAGCGAGACGATCTCACCCCGCAGTGCGCGTTCGACCTCGGGCAGGTGGGCAACGCTCTGGCCGACGTTCTCAGCCGTGCTGGCCACGATGGTGCCACGGTGATCGAGCACGCGGATCGAGGACAGGGTGAAGTGGTGGGCCTCGACGATCACCGGGCTGATGTCTTTGCCCACCGCCTCGGGCAGCCAATGGGGGGGCGAAGGCGTCCGGCGCGGCGGCTGGCGCAGGCGGCAGCGGTTTATCACGCGCCAGATCGAGCACCGGCGGCCGTGGGCGCCAAGGCTCCCCTTCGGAGGTGTCGACGGCGAAGGCAGGGTCGACCGGATGCGACAGCCCGCCACCATCGAGCGAAGACGTCCGGTTGCGCTCCAGCGCTGCACGGTATGATGCAGCGATAAAGGCCGTCTGCGAAAGCAGCGCGGACTCGGTCTGGCGCAGCAGGGCCGACTCATAGAGGCGCATGGCAAACACCCCGCTCAGCGGCGCAATCAGCAGGATCAGATTGACGGCGAGCAGCAGGGTCGACAGCCGTGGGCGACCGAGCAGGCGCCCGAACCGCGCTGAGGCGGCTTGCCCGGCGGCGGTGCGTCAGGCGCAGATGCGGGATCGGGCGGGACCATGGGTCAGCCAGGCCTCAGCAATCGCCGAGCTTGTAGCCGATGCCGTGGACGGTCTCGACCGGGTCCGCACCGATGTCGGCAAATTTCTTCCGCACTCGACGCACGTGGCTGTCGATGGTCCGGTCGGAGACGATGCGCGAGAGCTCGTAGGCGCTGCTCATCAGGTCATCGCGGGAATAGACCTTGCCCGGCCGCTGCATCAGCGTGCGGATGATGCCGAATTCGGTGAGGGTCAGCACAATCTGGGTATCATCCCAGCTGCCGGTGAAGTCGTCGAGGTTCAGCGACAGCCGCCCGTGCTGCATGATCGCCGTGCCTTCGTCACGGGGGCCTTGGCGTCTTCCAGCCGGCGCAGCACCGCCTTGACCCGTGCCACAAGCTCCCGCGGGGAGAACGGCTTGGTGATGTAGTCGTCCCCGCCGAGCTCCAGCCCCAGCACGCGGTCGATCTCATCGTCGCGGGAAGACAGGAAGATGATCGGCGTGCGGCTGGTCTGCCGGATGCGGCGGCAGACCTCGGTACCGTCCAGCTCGGGCATGGTGATGTCGAGCACGATCAGGTCCGGCCGCTCGGCCGCAAAGCGCTCGAGCGCCTGCGCGCCATCCCCGGCTTCGAGGGTGTCGAAGCCTTCCTTATCGAGGGCAAACTGCACGACTTCGCGGATGTGGGGGTCGTCGTCGACGACGAGAATGCGGTTCATCTTGGCTCTCAGAAACACCGGAATGACAACAGCTTAAGCCCCGCGCGGGGGCTTGAAAAGCCACTGCACAGACTTTCCAAATATTGATCCCGAATGTGCAAATTCTGCTCAAACTGGTAGAACCACGTCGAGACCAGCCCGCCGCCCGTTCCCCTTTGTCCGAAACAGGATCTCCATGCCCGACCCGACCTTTGATCTGGTGATCTTCGACAATGATGGCGTGTTGATCGACTCAGAAAAGCTGGCCGCACGCGGCAACGCCGAACTGCTGACCGGGCTGGGCTACCCCATGACCGCCGAGGACTGCGAGCGCCGCTTTGCCGGGCTGTCAGACCGGGACATGGTCGCCGAGCTGCGCGCTGAGGGCGTCCCGCTGCCCGATGACTTCATCGAGCAGATGTATGCGATCTCCGAGCACGCCTTTCTCACCGAGCTGGAGCCGATCGCCGGGGTGCGGGCAGTGGTCGAGCTGGCGCAATCGCGCGCGGCGATTGCCGTCGCCTCTAACGCCCCCCGCGCCAACGTGCTGCGCAATCTGACCACCACCGGCTACGACGACCTGATCCCGGCATCGGCGTGTTTCTCCGGCCTCGATGTCCCCAGACCCAAGCCCGCGCCGGACCTGCACCGAGCGGTGCTGTCGCACTTTTGACCTTGGCCCTGAGCGGGCGCTGGTGATCGAGGATTCCCCGCCGGGGCCAGCGGCGCCCGGGCTGCCGGGGTCGAGGTCATCGGCGTTCTCTACGCTGTCCCGGATGAGATGAAGCCGCAACGCCGCGAGGCCTTCGCGGCGCTGGGCGCCCTCGCCGTGCTGGACAGCCCCGCTGAACTGGCCGAAACTCTCCGCCAGCTCTTGCCAGAGGAATAGCGCATGACCGCCCAAGATACCGAACAGAACCAGCTCCCCGTGACGCAGATTTGGCGCGAGGCCTACGGCTTCGTGTTCTCCGTCCCGCTGCGGGTGCTCCTGACCGCGTTGATCCCCCTGGGGCTCTACGCCCTCGCCTCGTCCTGGATCCAGGTGCAGTTCCTGAACGAGGCAGCGGCAGAGGTGATGGCGGCCTCGAACGAGCTGGCGGCCCTCGACCCCGACAGCGTGGAAGCCGAATTCGGCCCCGCTATGCTCAAGATGGTCGAGGCGGGGATCAGCATGATGCAGTGGCTTGTACCGCTGTTGGTTCTCGGCGGACTTGCCGGCGCGGCGATGGCAGCGGCCTGGCACCGGACGACGCTGATCGGGCTGGATGCCGAGCGGACGGGCCTCGGCCTGCATTTTGGCCGGACCGAGGTCAGCTATTTCTACCGAGCGGTGGTTATGGTGCTGCTGACTGTACTGGGGCTGATGGTCGCCGGGGTGATCATTGGCATTCTCACCGGCGTGCTGTCGGCCGTTGTCCCCGGCCTCGCTGGCATCTTTTCGATCCTGACGGCCGGGGTGATGATCCTGCTGTGGCTTTATTTGTGGGCGCGGTTGATCCTGTGCCTGCCCGCGGCTGCGCTGGGCATCTACGAGTTTGGCATTCGGACCGCGTGGCGCGCGACCCGGGGACACGTCGGGCGGCTGATGCTGATCTACGCCGGTCTGCTGATCCCGTTCACCGTGCTGGGTCTTCTGTTCGACAATGGGATTAACCGCATCCTGTTCCAGGGCGTGACCGACGTGAGCACGCTCGACGCGACACAGCTGAACCTCAAGACCTGGGTGGGGATGGTGCCCACCTTCATCATCACCGCCTTTACGACGGCACTGGTCGCCAGCGGCATTTCCTACACCTACTACCGGCTTGGCCAGCCGCCCTCGTGGGTCGAAAAGGTGTCCTGACGCCTCTGGCTGGCGCCAAATACCGCTGATTTACAGCCCGATTTCAGAAATCGCTTCAGCGACCGCGAGCGCCTGCACGGTCTCCTGCACGTCGTGGACACGGAACAGGCTGACCCCGGCCCCAAACCCGGCCAAAACCGCCGCGAGAGACCCGCCCAGCCGCTCTTCCGGCCCCGCCGGGGTGATCTTGGCGATGAACGACTTGCGCGAGGCACCGAGCAGCACCGGCCAGCCAGCGTCGACCAGCTCATCCAACCGCGCCATGATCTGTAGGTTATGCTCAAGCGTCTTGCCAAAGCCGATCCCGGGGTCGAGGCAGATTTTCTCGGCGCTCACTCCCGCTTCCATCAGCGCCATCGCCTGCCCGGCGAGGAAGGTGAAGACCTCCGCCGGTGCATCGTCGTACTGGGGATCGGCCTGCATGGTCTGCGGCTCCCCCTGCATGTGCATCAGGCACAGCGACAGCCCGAGCGAGACGGCCACGTCAAAGGAGCGCGGATCACCGGTCAGCCCGGTGACGTCGTTGATGATCCCGGCCCCGGCGGCCGCAGCGGCTTCCATGACCGCCGGCTTGCGGGTGTCGATGGAAACCAGTGCCCCCTCGGCGCTCAAGGCTTCGATCACCGGTCGCACCCGGTCGATCTCCTCGGCCTCGGAGACTGGTGCTGCGCCCGGGCGCGTGCTCTCTCCCACCGACGTCGATGATGGCGGCACCCTGCGCACGCAGCGCCGCAGCCTGCTCCAGCGCCGCATCGACGTGATGAAAACGGCCACCGTCGCTGAAGCTGTCGGGGGTCACGTTGAGGATGCCCATGACCTGCGGGCGGGTAAGATCCAGCCCGGCCCAGTGTGTCACGTGAAAGCTGTCTCCGCTCATCCTCAGCCCTGCCCTTAGCCTTGCCACCAAAAAATACGCCCGACAACCTTCGTCGCCGGGCGCGGTATTTCGCCTTGTCCCGTCGGGACGAAAGCCGACTGCAGCCTGCTTAGCTGTCCGCAGCTGGCCCGCCAATACCCGGCAGCGCAGAGGTCCCCGACGCTGGCTTGGGTGCCGGCTTGGGCGCTGGCGTCTCGGCCTCGCTGCTGTCAGCGTGACGGGTCGGCTCGACCCGGCGGCTTTCTCGCTCGAGCGTTTCCCCACGCAGGACGGCCTCAACCTCTTCCCGGCTCAGGGTTTCGTACTCGATCAGCGCTTCCTTGAGGCGCTTGAGGCCTTCGAGGTTGTCGCTGATGATCTCGCGCGCGGTGGTTTCCGCCGTCTTCAGGATCTGCTCAACCTCTTCGTCGATGATTTTGGCGTAGTCGTCGGAGTAGTTCTTGGTCATCGACCCGAACATGCCTTCGGACTGATCCGGCCCGAAGGCGCGCAGCCCCAGCCGCTCGGAGAAGCCAAGCCGCTCCACCATGACCCGCGCCTGCTGGGTCGCCATCTGAATGTCAGAAATGGCACCAGCGGTCACGTGGTCCACGCCGTAGATCAGCTCCTCAGCGATCCGGCCGCCGTAGGCCATAGCCAGTTCGGCCTTCCACTGCTCCTTGCGCTTGAGCATGGCGGCGTCGTTCTCGGGCAGGAACTGGGCATAGCCGCCCGCCCCACCACGCGGGATGATCGTCACCTTGTTGAGCTTGTCGCGCAGCGGCACGTTGACACCGACCAGCGCGTGGCCGCCTTCGTGGTAGGCGACCAGCTCGATCTCTTCCTCGGTCCGCACGGCCGAGCGGCGCTCGGGCCCCATGGTGACCTTGTCCTTGGCGTTCTCGAAGTCCTCCTGCGTCACCACACGCTTGTTCGCGCGGGCGGCCAGCAGTGCTGCTTCGTTCACGAGGTTGGCGAGGTCGGCACCGGAGAAGGTCGGAGTACCCTTGGCAATCCGGGCAAGGTCCACGTCCGGGCCCAGCGGCACGTTCTTGGAGTGGATGCCGAGGATCTTCTCGCGACCGATCGAGTCCGGCAGGTTGACCTGCACCTGACGGTCGAAACGACCGGGGCGGAGCAGCGCCTTGTCGAGGATATCGGCACGGTTGGTCGCGGCGATCAGGATGATGCCCTCGTTGGCCTCGAAGCCGTCCATCTCGACCAGCAGCTGGTTCAACGTCTGCTCGCGTTCTTCGTGCCCGCCGGACATGCCCATGGAGCGGGCGCGGCCAACGGCATCGATCTCGTCGATGAAGATGATACAGGGGGCGTTTTTCCGCGCCTGCTCGAACATGTCACGCACGCGGCTGGCACCGACACCGACGAACATCTCGACGAAGTCAGAACCGGAAATGGTGAAGAATGGCACGTTGGCCTCACCGGCGATGGCCTTGGCGAGCAGGGTCTTACCCGTGCCCGGCGGGCCCACCATGAGCACGCCTTTCGGGATCTTGCCGCCCAGACGCTGGAATTTCTGCGGGTCGCGCAGGAAGTCGACAATTTCCTCGACGTCGGCCTTGGCTTCCTCAACCCCCGCCACGTCGGCGAAAGTAGCGCGGTGCATGTCTTGGGTCAGCAGCTTGGCTTTGGACCGGCCGAAGCCCATCCCGCCGCCGCCACGGCCTTGCATCTGCCGCATCATGAAGAACCAGAACCCAACCAGCAGCAGGATCGGCAGCAGATAGGCGAAGAGCTGCCCAAAGGCAAAGCCGCTGGGCGGGGAATACTCGTAAGTTGTGCCAGCGTCATCGAGCTTGGAGAGGAACAGTTCCATCCCGCCGGGCGGGATTTCAGCCGCGAACCGGCGACCGGCGGCAGTGGTGCCGGTGGCGGTCGAGCCCTCGATCACAACCTCGCGCACCTGGCCCTGATCAACCAGTTCTTCGAACTGCGAAATGGCAACCTTCGAGGAACTGCTGGTCAGGCTGTTGCCGAACAGCCCCTGAAGCACCACCAGTCCAACGACCAGAATTACCAACCAAATCAAGACATTGCGTCCGATATTCATGCCTGTTCCTTAGCCCTTCAGCGAATAACCTGACCATCAATGTAAGACCCCGGGACAAGGATGCAACGCTTGTGGCGTTTCATCGCGGGGAATCAGTCGCCGATCCACGCCAGCAAGGGTCGTCGGGGGTAAAGACCGCGTGGTTATCCGCCCACCAGAAGCACCCGTCTTCCCAGCGCGGCAGCTGCCCCCTCAGCCGTGGGACGGCCGCCAGCGCCCGCCCGGGCCGGGCGGGGTCGATGTCCAGACCGGCCTGTCCGGCCAGCGTCCAATCACCCTCCGGCCCGGCGAGGGTCCAGCGGTCGTCCAGCCGCCAGCGACCATCGACGTCCTGCTGCGGGCGCAGGCTGCGCCGGGTTCGGGCCTCACGGCTGACCAGGCTCCAACCCTCCCGCCGTCGCTCGACCACGCAGCCGTGCAGCGACGCCCTTGGCTCGGTTTGAAGGCGCTGGAAGGCTGCCGCGACCCGCTCGGCCGATGGGGCGTAGAACCCGCCCCGGACCCACGCTGTGACCGCCGACAGCGTGGCTACATCCAGAGCCTCAGTTTGGCACCAGGCATAGCCCATGGGGTCTGTGACGACCTCGCGTGCCGAAGCCCTCACGGATGGGACCAATGACAGCGTCGAAGGCCTTGATGTAGACGCTAGAGCGGTTGCCCGCTGCCGCAGCCGACCCCGCCCTGTGCGTGGATCGCTGTTGGTCGGGTCAAGCACGTAGGGCAGCCCCTGCGTGGTGCAGTAGTCGACCAATGCCTGTTTGGGCCAGTCCAGCAGTGGGCGTTCGAAAATCACATCAGGGTCGACCCGGCGCCGCGCCATCCCGCGCGCGCCGCCCGCACCCGTCCCCCGGGCATGCCGCAGCGCAATGGTCTCAGCCTGATCATCGGCGTGGTGACCCAGCCAGACCCGAAGGATCCCTCTCGCGCGCGCCCAGTCTGCCAGCAGTGCAAACCGCGCCAGCCGCGCCTTCTCCAGTCGCCCTCCCGTCACATCGAAGGGCGGGTCCCAGGTCAGGATATCCACGTTGGGGAGGAAGGCCGCCAAGCGCTCCCGCACCGCAATCGCTTCCCCGGCGCTGGCCGCCCGCAGCCCATGATCGACGACGGCAACACGTAGCCGAGTTCTGGAAAGGCTGCGGCGGTCAGGTGCGCCAGGCGAGCGAGTCCGGCCCCCGGAGACGGCCAGACCCAGCGCCGTCCCCGGCGCCAGCGGCGGCAGTGATTCTGAAACGGCGGCCCGGAAGGCCTCAGCAGTCAAGCTGCTCGGATCGTGCGGAGGCATCGGCAATGGCGTCGGTGTCGAGGGGATACTCGACGGGGACGAAGGACAGCAGCCGACAACCCTCGGCCCGCTGCCCGTTGGCATTCAGCGCATCAGCGAGGTTCAGGATCGACCGCGCGGCAAAATCCGAGGTTGGGAACGAACGCAGGCCCTGCGCCAGCACCTGAATGGCCAACGGATAGTCGCCGGCGCGCAGGTATGTCGTCCCCAGCATGAACAGCGCTTCGGCCTCATCATCCCCCAGCACACCGGTGTCGATTACCTGCCGCAGGGCTGCTGACGCACCGCTGAAGTCACCGGAATTGAACAGGTCACTGGCCGCCTCGAAGGCTTCTCTGGTGGCTTCATCAATCTCCGTTGAGCCACTTACAACCGTGCTGTCATCGTCGATGGTGACATACGCTGGAGCCTCAGGCCGTTTGGCAGGCACCAACGGAGCGGCAGCGCCGAAGGTATCGCTGAAATCTTCAGTCTCAGTCTCGTCCGCCTCGTCCGGATCGACGGCAGTGTCGATCTCTGCCGTATCAACGGTATCAGCCGGCGTATCTGCCGGAGCCGCCTCGGTTGCAGACGCGGCAGGCTCGGCTTCAGATTCTGGCTCAGGCTCTGGCTCAGTCGGTGGCTCAGCGTCGCTCTCTGGCTCGGTCTCTGGTTCGGTCTGTGATTCAGTCTCTGGCCCGGCCTCCGTGTTGGCCTCGCTGTCGGGTTCGACGTAGTCCGGATCCCCCTCCAGCGCTTCATGGGCCGGAATACCCTCCTCTGGCCGACCCTTGGGCAAGGCCGGGGCGACAACGCCCGCTTGCGCAGCGCTATCGACTGCGGCATCGGCTAGTGCGGGTGAGGGATCGGATGCGGTTTCTGACGTCGTTGAATCCGCTGACGCGCTCAAGGCATCGATCTGAGCCTGCATCGCAGCGATGGTTTCCTCGAGCGAGGCAATCTTGAAAGTCAGCTCGCTGGTGCTGCGCAGCGCCGATTCAGCCAATCGCGCAGCGCTGTCAGCCTCCTCATTCACCGCGGTGGAATACTCGAGCAACTGGTCGATCCGGGCCTGCAGGCTTTCAAAACGCACGTCGGCAACCCCGCCGCCGGTTTCGAGCTGATCCCGGAGGAAATCGATTTCACCGCGCAGTTGGCGCAGCTCAAGCTCCAGCTGGGCACCGGCATCCTCGTCCTGTGCCCCGCCCGTTGCGGCCACCCCCAATAACGCCAAACCCAGCGCAGCGCCCTTTACCAGGCGGTGCACGCCAGAAACCGATACAGGCATCCCTGTCCTGTCCCTCTCCAAAACACACCATCAGATTAGTGGGTTTTCACCGCCGATGGAACCGTTCAGCAGCCGCCTGCTGTCCTGCTTATGCAGGATTACCGTCAAAAAAAATGGGGGGCCGGAACAGCCCCCAAGGAAAAGCATTTTGATCTGATCGTCAGGCGGTCACAGGACCACGAACACGGCGCGGCGGTTCTGGGCCCACACGGTCGGGGTCGAGCCGGAGGCGACAGGGCGCTCCTTCCCGTACGAAACCGTGGAAAGCCGCTCAGAGGCGATGCCAAGTTGGAGAAGGCGATTGCGGATAGCGGTCGCACGCTGGTCACCCAGCGCGATGTTGTAGTCGCGGGTTCCCCGCTCATCCGCATGCCCTTCGATACGTAGGGTGATCGAGGGGTACTGCCGCATCCACGCCGCCAGCTGGTCGACCACACCGGCGCCACGCGGGTCGAGGACCGCGCTGTCGGTGGTGAAGAACACGCGGTCACCGACGTCGGAGCGCAAGCCAACCTGGCTCGGTCCGCTGGCAAACTGGGGCGGGCTGTAAACGTTGGCTGTGGCAACGGGGATCTGCGGGCCCGGGTTATTGCCGGCCAGCAGCACCTGACCGGGCTGTGAACCGAGCAAAGGCGCAGGCGATTGCTGGAAGAACCGGTCTGGCGCAGCAGCGGCGGCTGTGTTGGCGGCTGGTTCCTGCTCGTTCGCGCGAACCTGAGGGTCGCAGGCGACAAGGACCAAAGGCGCAAGAATCGCTAGGAAGGTCCGTTTCAACATCGTCGGCTAAACTCCAAAAAACTCCGGGCGTCCCCGTAAAAGCCAAGCCTCAAAGCGAAAAATCAGACAGGCGTTTCACCCGCTCTAAGACTGTTGCTGTTTTACACCACCGGGCTTTGTTAGGCAAAGAAAAATGATTCCAAGCCACACTTTTGCAAGCAAAGGGGGAACAAACACATACCTTATGCGGTGATTTAGACCCGAATCGGGGCACGAAAGCTGAAAACCAGTGCGAGCACACTAGTTCTAATAGTGTGGATAGTTTGCGGCCAAAACCCCGCGCCAGCGGAGTTATCCCAAGCCAGTGAGCATCTGTGGAAAAGTCAGGTAAAGGGCGGAAGCAAGCTAGTTGCGCGCGACCCGCGGCGACCAAGCGGGATCAGAGGCCTCGCTGGTTGTCGGCAGCATCCATTCCTGCCGGCTGAAGATATCGACCGCGTAGATGCGGGTCTTCACCGAGCCATCGCCCGTCTGCCGCTCCTGCCGGGCAAAGGCCAGCGCGGAGCCGTTGGGCGACCAGGTGGGGCTCTCCACCACATAGCCATTTGCGAGGATCTGTTCGGTGGTGCCGTCTGGCCGCATCACGCCGATGGAGAACTCGCCATCCTTGATCCGGGTAAAAGCGATCCAGTCACCGTTGGGGGACCAGACCGGGGTGGCATAGCGAGCGCGGTCCTGCACCGAAATCCGGCGGACCTGCCCCGTCTGCCGGTTGAGCACATAAATCTGCTGTGAACCGCTGCGGTCGCTCTCGAAGGCAACCAGCCGCCCGTCGGGCGAAATCGAAGGCGATGTCTCGGCACTCGGCGCCGTCGTCACCCGCTCCCGTCCCCGGGTCTGCAGGTCCATGTAGTAGATGTCGGTATTGCCGTTCAGCGCCAGCGAGTAGACGATCCCCCGCCCATCCGGGGAGAACCGGGGCGAGAAGGTCGAAGTCCCCTGCGCGGTTTCCAGCACTTCCTGCTGACCGGTCACAAGATGCTTGAGGATGACCTGCACCCGGCCGTTGCTGATCTCGGTGTAGGTGATCTCACGACCATCCGGGGAGAAGCGCGGCGTGACAACGATGTTCCGACCGTCGGACAGGTAGCGGATGTTGTGGCCATCCTGATCCATCATCGCCAGCCGCTTGACCCGCTGCGTGGCGGAACCATCCTCGGCGATGAACAGGATCTGGCTGCCGAAGTGGCCGTTCAACCCAGCAAACTTGAGGTGGATGCGGTCGGAGATAAAGTGCGCCAGCCCGCGCCACTGGTTGAGCGGCAGGCGCGCACGCTGTGCCTCACGGCGCTGCTTGCTTCGTGGCTGATAGAGGAAATATTTGACCTCGATGTCGCTTTCGTTGACCGAGACCGACCCAACCACCAGCGCCTGCGCCGGAGACTCGCGCCAGCCTCGCCAATCTGGGTTCTCAAGGAAATCCGCTGCCTGCTGCGGGTAGGCCGTCGGATCGACCACCTCGAACGCGCCGGACTTACTCAGGTTCTGGCGCATGATCTTGGTCAGATCGCGGGCATGCTGAGAGGATCCGCTCTGCTCCGCGTACAATTCGAGTACGGCAACAGGGATCGAGCCTTTTTCGCCACCGGTGACGCCCACACGGAATTGGGCCGCCGACACGCCAGCAAAGCACAAGCCAATAACAGCGATGAGAAAGACACTACGCATAGCCCTGCCTAAAAACGCGTGCACTAGGGCGGAAATGGGGCTGGAATAACCCCCTCTGTGGGATTCCCGATCTTGTTGCGTTCACGTCACAGTGATCAGGGTTTGCGGTCAAAATGCGGACCGTGGCTGCATGACAACCTCGATCTCAAAGGACTCGTCGCTAGCGCCCGATGGGTTCAGGAAAGGCTCACAGCTGTAGAGCGCGCTTTCGGCAGATTGGACGAAGGCACTGAGTTGATCGTCAGTGGCATTATCCTCCGCCGCGACGGTGCCGCGCTCGACCTCTGCAATGTCGCCGTTCTGGTCGAGACTGAGGGTGAAACTCACCTGCCACTCCCGCGGATAACGGATAAAGAGCGGATAGTTCCACTCGCCGTTGACGCAGCTCTGAACGTAGTCCGAGGACCGGAGCTCTGCCGCGCGCTGGCGGGCCTCGGCCTCACGCTGATCGGCGGCGGCCTGTTCGTCAGCCTCGGCCTGCGCCGCGGCTTCGGCTTCCTCGGCCGCTGCTGCTGCTTCAGCCTGCCGGGCTTCCTCGGCCAGATCTCGGTGGACAGGCAAGGCGCGGGGCCGCGGCTTGGGGTAGGCCGGAACAAAGACATCGTCTTCGTCCGCGACCTCATCTGTGGCAGCATCGGTGATTTCAGAGATAAGGTCGGCCAGCGCGTCACCGTTGTCCTCAGCGAAGTCTACCTCATCGGGAGACTGGTCGTTCGCCGGCTCCTGCGGCGTGTCAGCCTCGGGCACCGCGTCCTGCTCGATGAACTCCTCCAGCCCTTCGGGCAGGTCAGGATCCTCGGTGGTCTCGGGCAGAAACAGCGGGTCGGGTGGGACATCCTCCGCAACGGGCTCGGGAACAGGCTCAGGGTCATCCAGCGGTTCAGGGTCTGAAAAGTCCTCGATCACCGCCGTGTCGCTGACCTCGATCTTTTCTTCCTCGAACACGATCTCGACCTCGATCGGGTCAGGCTCGGGCAGGGTGAACAGCGGGATGTTCAGCTCGACAGCAAAGGCCGTGAACACCACCACGTGGCTGACGGTGGAGATGAGGAGCGCCCGCATCATGGCCCGGCGCTACCTATCGCCGGTGCCCGGTTGCTCGGTCACCAGCCGCAGGCTGGTGTAACCATCGGCGGCGAGGTCGGCCATGATGCCCATGACATCGCCGTAGAGCAGCGTGCGGTCACCGCGCAGGAAAATCCGCGCCTGCCGGTTTCCCTCGGTCAGGGCTTCGAGCTCGATCAGGATGCTCTGCGCCGACGTGGGTTGATCGTTGAGGAACAGGCTGCCGTCGGGCTGGATCGACAACGTGATCGGGTCGTCCGGCTCGTTCAACGCCGGCGCATCACCCTCAGGCAGGTCCAGCGGCACCCCGATGGTCAGCAGCGGCGCCGAGACCATGAACACCACCAGCAGGATCAGCATGACGTCGACAAAGGGCGTCACGTTGATCTCTGCCATCGGGCGATAGCGGGTGCGGTTGGACCGGTCGCCGGGGTTGAGGCTGCGCAGCGCCATGGCTCAGGCCTTCACTTCCAGCTGCCGGGCCAGAATGGTGCCGAATTCACCGGAGAAGTCCTCGAGCCGACCGGCGTAGCGGGCCAGATCAGTCGTGAAGCTGTTATAGGCGATTGAGGCCGGTATCGCCGCGACCAGCCCCAGCGCCGTCGCCAGCAGGGCTTCGGCGATCCCCGGTGCGACGACCGCAAGCGTCGTGTTACCGGCTGCTGCGATACCGAGGAAGGAGTTCATTACCCCCCAGACTGTGCCGAACAGGCCGATAAACGGCGCTGCGGTGCCGATGCTGGCGAGTACGATCATCTGGGTCTCCATCCGGCCCAGTTCGCGCGCGACGGTCAGCATCATCGCCCTGTCAATCCGCTGCGCAATCGACAGCGCGCTGCCGCTGGACAGGCCGGCCGGGGTGCGTCGCCACTCGCGCATTCCAGCGGCAAAAACCGCCTGCATCGGGTCTTTGGGGTTCTGGCCGACCTTCTCATAGAGCTCGTCGAGGTTGCCGCCAGACCAGAAGCTGCTCTCGAACGCCGCGGCTTCGCGGGTTGCGCGTGAAATCAGCAGAATCTTGGAAACGATGATCGCCCAGGTCCAGATCGACAGGAACACCAGGAGGGCCATAACGAATTTGACCACGAGAGGCGCCCCGAGAACGATCTCGAAAATGGAGGCAGTGCTGACGCTGGTTGAAAGTTCCATACTTGGATCACTCGCTCGGCTTCAGGGGTTGCAGGTAGGGTGCCATCGCGTCCAGTGCCGGTTGCGGCAGGCGCACTGGGCGGCCGTTTTCCTTGATCTGCGACACGGTGATGCGCAGCGCCGTGCAGACTTCGCCGTCGACCAGCATGGTCTGGTGCAGGACCATTCTCGCCGCAGTTGTGGCACGATAATCTGTCCGAATTTCGATCACGTCGTCGTGGACGGCCGGGCGGCGGAAGTCGAGTTCTGCGCCGACGATGACGAACCGCAGCCGGTATTCCTGCCACAGCCAGTCCGGATCAACGCCCAGATGGCGCAGCATTTCCGTGCGGGCGCGCTCGGCGAAGTTGAAGTACGTGCCGTGATAGACGATCCCGGCTGCATCCGTGTCGTGGAAGTAGACGCGGTTGTGGAGCACGAAGGTCTTGCCCTCGAAACGACCCAGCGCGCCGAAGCCGTCCGCGCCGTCACCCGGTTTCAGATCAGCGTTCATCGGCACCGGGCTCCGACCCGTCGAACAGAGTTCCCGGGCCATCCTCTCCGCCCTTGGGCAAGGGCTTCAGGCCCAGATGGTCCCAGCCAAAGCGCTCCAGCACTCTGCCGCGCGGGGTCCGCTGGATCAGCGCACGCTGGATCAGGTAGGGCTCGACCACGTGCTCGAGCGTATCGCGCTGCTCGGACAGGGCGACGGCAAGCGTCTCCACCCCGACCGGCCCGCCGCGATAGGTCTTGGCGAGCGCGCGCAGGTAGCGCTGGTCCATATCATCGAGGCCGAGCGGATCGACCTCCAGCTCGTCCAGCGCCGATCGCGCCAGCGGCAGGGTGATGCGCCCGTCGCCCATGACCACGGCAAAATCGCGCACCCGACGCAGCAACCGTCCGGCAATGCGCGGGGTCCCGCGCGCGCGGCGGGCAATCTCGACACAGGCATCGCCTTCAAGCGCCACGTCGAGGACGCGCGCGCCGCGTACGATGATCTGTTCAAGGTCGCCTTCGTCGTAGAAGTCGAGGCGCTGGACGATGCCGAAGCGATCCTGCAGCGGCTTGGACAGCAGGCCGACCCGCGTGGTCGCCCCCACCAGCGTGAAGGGCGCAAGATCGACCCGCACCGACCGCGCCGCCGGCCCTTCGCCGATGATCAGATCCAGCTGGAAATCTTCCATGGCCGAATACAGCACCTCCTCGACCGCCGTCGACAGCCGGTGGATCTCGTCGATGAACAGCACATCACGCGGCTGAAGGTTGGTCAGGATGGCTGCGAGGTCACCCGCGCGGGAAATCATGGGTCCGGAGGTCTGGCGGAAGCCGACCCCCAGCTCCGAGGCTACGATCTGCGCCAGCGTGGTCTTACCCAGCCCTGGCGGGCCGTGGAACAGCACGTGGTCGACCGCCTCGCTGCGCTGCTTGGCGGCTTCGATGCCGACCTTGAGATTGCGGCGCAGGCGCTCCTGCCCGACGAAATCCTGCAGCATTTGCGGGCGCAGGCCCTGATCCACCGGCGTGTCGCCGCTGTTCAGCGCGTCCACCAGCCGGGTGTGGGTGCCGTCGGGGTTGAGCGGATCATCGGCGGTCATGCCTCGCGCCCCCGGTTCAGCTGCCCGACAGGCGCTTGAGCGCCAGCCGGATCAGGGTGGAGACATCGGCGTCACGGTCTTCTTCCATGACAGCGGCGACGGCCTTGCTGGCCTCGGGCTGCTGGTAGCCAAGATTGGTCAGGGCAGAGACAGCATCGGCGGCGATGGTGCCTTCCGGCGTCGGCGCGGTGCCGACTCCGCCGGCGCTGCTGACCACGCCGGCGAAGGCTCCGACCTTGTCGCGCAGGTCGGTGATGATGCGGGCGGCGGCCTTGCCACCGACACCCTTGGCCGCCTGAATGGCCTTGGCGTCACCGTTGGCGATGGCACCGAACAGCACGTCCGGGGCAAAGATGCTGAGGATGGCCAACGCTGCCTTGGGGCCAACCCCGTTGACCGTGACCAGCAGGCGGAAGGCTTCGAGCTCTGCCAGCGTGCCAAAGCCAACCAGCGTCGGCACCTCCTGTATCACCAGATACTCGGTCTCCAGCGCCACCGGCTGACCCTTGGCGGGCAGGCCGGCCAGCGTCTTGGCCGAACTGAGGGTGCGGTAGACCACCCCACCGACGTCGATCAGGGCCGCGCCCTCTTCCTGGCCCTCGACCAGTCCCTTGAGCTTGGCGATCATGCGGACATCCTCGATGCGGCCAGCCGCCGGTCTGACTCGGCGAAGTGGGCGTGGCAGATGGCGACGGCGAGCGCGTCGGCGGCGTCGGCCGAGGTGACATCGACCCCCGGCAGCAGGCGCCGGACCATCATCTGAACCTGTTCTTTGGCGGCCTTGCCTGCGCCGACCACGGCCTTCTTGACCCGGGTTGGCGCGTATTCACCGACGGGCAGGCCAAGGCTGGCCGGAGCCAGCAACACAACGCCGCGTGCCATGCCGAGCTTGAGCGTCGAAGCCGGGTTCTGGTTGACGAAGGTTTCCTCGACCGCCGCCTCGTCAGGGCTGTATTCGGCGATGACCTTCACCAAGGCCTTCTCAAGCTGGACCAGCCGCTGTGCCATGGGCAGAGCCGCGTCGGTTTTGACGGTACCGTGGGCGACCGGCGACAGTCGGTTCCCGTCTGGTCGATCACGCCCCAGCCCGTCACCCGGAGTCCGGGATCGAGTCCGATAATGCGCATACGCGCAGAGTCGCGTATGGCCTGTCTCGTCAAGTCTGGCGGCGCCTATGGAGCCATTTGCGGGTCAATTGGGGGCAATTTATCCGGGTTTTGGCTGCATTTCCGAACTTGTGCAGGTTTTTCCCGGCTGCCTGCGGGCCACCCTCCGCCCGCATCGGGTCAGCGCGAATTCAGCGCGCGATCAGAGGCTTAGTGAAAATCGATATGGCGCAGCCACGCCTGACACCGCCGATTGATCTGCCGCGGCAGGCGTGCGCGGCCGTTGCGCAGCTGCAGCATGGTCCAGGGACCGCGCCGCAGGCAGACTTCGGTGCGGAAGCCCAGCGCGAGGAAGCTGCGCTCAACCTGCTGCTCCTGCCGCCGCAGCAGCCCCGCGAGCACCACCTGCCCGCCGGCCGCCGTCACCGAGGCGATCGAGGGCGCCAAATTGATCAGGTGCCCGGAGAGAATGTTGGCAAACACAATATCGTTGCGCCCGCCCGTGCGGATCGCTTTGTGGCCGATGCCCGCCGCCGGAACGAAGCGCGTCAGATGCCCCACGCCGTTGCGCCGGGCATTGACCGCTGCGACGCCAACGGTCGCCGGGTCGATGTCTGAGCCCAGCACCGGTTGCCGGCTGGCCCGTGCCCAGGCCAGCGCCAACACCCCGAGCCTGCGCCGAGGTCCAGCACCCGCGGCCCATGGCGCCTGTGTCTCTGGCCCCGAACCCGACCCTGCGCCCGGGTCCGGTCTCGCAGCAGCCCGGTGATCAGTTCCAAACAGCCATGGGTGGTTTCGTGATGGCCCGTGCCGAAGGCGTTCTGCGCATCGATGAGCAGGCCGACAGCGCCCGCGGGAACCGGGCTTGGATCGTGACTGCCGCGCAGGAAGAAACGCCCGGCATGGATCGCCGTCAGCGCCGACTGGCTTTCCGCCACCCAATCGATGTCTGGCAGGATCTCGATGTCAAAACCGACGCCGGTCAGCCCGCACAGGCGCTCACCCATGGCGAGCAGCGCGGTGACAGTCTCGGTCTCCGGTGGTTGGTTGAGATAGGCGAGGACGATCAGCTCGTCACTGTCACGCAGGTCAACGCCGGTGTCGATCAGCGGCGCCTGCCGCCCGACGACGGCCTCGGGCAGGCTCGCCAGCAGCCCCTCAAAAACCTCGGCGTGTTCGCGCGGCACGGAGACCCGGACGAGGAAGGTTTCCGCCACCTAGCTTGCCTCGGCAGCGTCAACGACGAAGGAGGCCATGACCCGCTTTTCCCCGGCGGCGTCGAAGTCGATGACCAGCTTCTCGCCTTCGACGGCGGAGATCAGGCCGTAGCCGAATTTGCGGTGGAACACGCGCTGGCCCAGCGCGAAGCCGTGATCGGCGCCCCGGCTGGCGAAGCCGATGGGGTCGAAGCTGCCGTCGATGACCGGTGGAGAGCCTTGTTTGACCTGTTCGAGGTTCTGTTTGAGGCGGTTCATGCCGGGGCTGTCGATGCCGCGGAAACTGCGCCGCTCGGCCCACTCCAGCGGCGGCAGCGCGCGCAGATCGCGGGCGCCGGTTGCCCCGCCGCCGTACTGCCGGACGAGGCCGGCGCCGCTGCCAAATCCACCATCCTCGCTGCCGTCTCCCCGGTCACGGCGGCGAACATCGACGCCCCGGAAATATCATCGACGTCGAGCACATCGGCGGGCAGCTCCTCGACGAAGCGCGAAGGCCGCGCGTAATTCCACTGACCATGCAGAAACCGGCTGCCGACACAGAGAATATAAAGCTCCTCACGGGCGCGGGTCAGGCCGACGTAGGCCAGCCGGCGTTCTTCCTCGAGGCCCTTGTCGCCGCTATCGGTCATGGCGCGCATGTTTGGGAAGGCGCCGTCTTCCCAGCCGGGCAGGAACACGACCGGGAACTCCATGCCCTTGGCCGCGTGCAGGGTCATGAGCGAAAGCTCGTCCCCGCCGCTACCCGCATTGGTGGTATCGAGGACCAGCGAGATGTGCTCCAGAAAGCCGGCCAGTGACTCAAAGTTGCCCATCGAGCCGACCAGTTCGTCGAGGTTCTCCAACCGACCACGGGCGTCGGCGGTCTTCTCATTACGCCACATGTCGCGGTAGCCGCTGTCGTCGAGGATCTGCTCGGACAGCTCCGTGTGTTCAGTGGTGTTCATCAGCTCGCGCCACTGCTCGATCATGGCCTGGAAGGCGACCAGTTTCTTGCGTGCAGCGGCGGGCAGCTCGTCGCTGCCGACCAGCAGGGCGACGGCGCGCATGGCGCTGATCTGATTCATGCGGGCGAAGGACAGCACGCGCTGCACCGTGGTCTGGCCGATGCCGCGCTTGGGTACATTGATGATGCGCTCGAAGGCGAGGTCGTCGTCGGGCTGACGCACCAGCCGCAGGTAGGCGATGGCGTCGCGGATCTCCCGGCGTTCGTAGAAGCGCGGGCCGCCGAACACGCGGTAGGGCAGGCCGACGTCGATCATGCGTTCTTCGATGGCGCGCATCATCGATGACGAGCGCACGAGGATGGCAAACTCGCGATAATCGCGGCCCTCGCGGTGCAGGCGCTCGATTTCGTCGGTGATGTAGCGGGCTTCCTCGTTGCCGTCTGGCAGACCCCGCACCCGCAGCGGCGGTCCGGGCTGGTCGTCGGTGAACAGGGTCTTGCCCAGCCGTTCGCTGTTGTGGGCGATGAGCGCTGACGCGGCGGCGAGGATATTGCCGGTCGAGCGGTAGTTCTGCTCCAGCCGGATGGTCTTGGCCGCGGGGTAGTCGGTCTCGAAGCGCAGGATGTTGCCGACCTCGGCCCCGCGCCAGCCGTAGATCGATTGGTCATCGTCGCCGACGCAGGCGATGTTCTGGTGCTTGGCCGCGAGCAGGCGCAGCCACAGGTACTGGGCGACGTTGGTGTCCTGATACTCGTCGACAAGGATAAACCGGAACCGGTGCTGGTAGGTCTCGAGGATCACTGCATTGGCCTGGAAGATGCTGAGGTTGTGGAGCAGCAGGTCGCCGAAGTCGGCGGCGTTGAGCTCGAGCAGGCGGTCCTGATAGGCCTGATAGATTTTACCCAGACGGCCCTCGCACAGCCCCTGCGGGATGTCGTCCAGCGGTACCTTCTCCGGGGTCCAGCCACGGTCCTTCCAGCGGCTTATTGCCGTGAGCACGGCGCGTGGACTGTGCGCCTTGGGGTCGATACTGGCATCGACCATCAGCGCTTTGAGCAGCCGCAGCTGGTCGTCATCGTCGAGGATGGTGAAGTTCTGGTTGAAGCTGTCGACCCCAAGCGCGCTGGCGTGGATGCGCAGGATGCGGGCCGCGAGGCTGTGGAAGGTGCCCAGCCACCAGCCGGTGGTCGGCTGGCCGATCAGCGCCTCGACCCGGTCCCGCATTTCACCGGCTGCCTTGTTGGTGAATGTGACGGCGAGCAGCTCCTGCGGTCGCGCCGTGCCGGTGATCAGCAGGTGCCCGATCCGGGTAGTGAGGGCGCGGGTCTTACCAGTGCCGGCACCCGCGAGCACCAGCACCGGTCCGGCGAGGGTCTCCACCGCCTCGCGCTGGGGCGGGTTCAGCCCCTGCAGGTAGGCAGGGCCGGCTGGCGCTATTGATGCGGCTGATGCATTCGGTGGGGCCGGCGCGGCGGGCGCAGGCACGCCGTCTTGCATCAGGGGGCTGGACAAATCCTCGGACATGGGACGAATGTAGAACATCACCGCCACCCGCGCCAATGAGATTACGCGCCGCGGGACCGGGCGGTTCCACGACATCTGGGAAAACCGAAGCATGGCTCACGTTCGCGTCGAAGACATAAAACTTGAGGGCGATTTTCAAGGGACTGATTATAACCTACGCGTGTTTCGCTTCGGCGAAGGTCGCGCAGGAGCGCCGAAAATCTACATGCACGCCGCGCTCCATGCCGACGAAACCCCCGGCATGCTGATCCTGCACCACCTGCTGCCCCGGCTGCAGGCCGCCGCTGAAGCCGGACAGATCCCCGGCGAAATCGTGGTTCTGCCCCAGGCCAACCCACTGGGCGGGGCGCAGGTCCTCTTCCGCGACAAACACGTGGGCCGGTTCCATCTGCCCAACGCCGAGAACCACAACCGCGGCTGGGAACTGCTGACCGAGGATGTCGTCGAGACCATCGGCGCCGGGCTCGGGCTCGATGCTCCGGCCAACGTGGCGCTGATCCGCCGCGTCGTCGGCGAGGCGCTGGCCGCCCGCGAGCCAGTAACGGTGCTCGACCGCTACCGCAAGGCCATCCTCGGACTGTGCTATGACGCCGATATGGTCTGGGACCTGCACTGTGATGACGACAGCGGTCGCCATTTGTTCATCATCCCAGAGCAGTGGCCGGACTGGCAGGACATTGCCGCCGCCAGCCGCTCGATGGTGGCGCTGACCGCGGCGGACAGCGGTGGGGGCAGCTTCGACGAATGTCTGTCGACGGTGTGGACGCGCCTGCAAGCCCGCTTTCCCGAGCATCCGATCCCGCTGGCCTGCCCGTCAGCGACCTTCGAATATGCGGGCTGGGCTGACGTGGAGGACAGCGTCGCGGCGGAGGATGCGCAGCACCTGTTCAGCATCCTGTGCTCGCGCGGCTTCGTCGATGCTGAGCCCACGCCGCTGCCGGCTTTGGAAGCCGAAGGCTTGCCGCTGGAGGCGACGGAAATGCTACGGATCAGTAAGCCGGGGATCATCGCCTACCACGTCAGCATCGGCGATAAGGTCAGGCGCGGGCAGCACGTCGCCGACGTGGTGGACCCGACGGTGCTGGACCCGACCGAAGCGAGAACACCGGTCATCGCAGGCACGGACGGCTTTCGTGCTCTCGCGACTGATGCAGAAGCTGGTGTTCCCGGGTAACTGCGTGATGAAGATCGTCGGTCGGGAGATCCTAGCAGAGCGTAAGGGTGGGTTATCTGCTGCAGGACTGAGGTGGCGTGCTCGATTTGACGCCGCTTCGCGGCTTACAAATCTCCCCCGCGCAGTTGCCTCTCTCTGACGCTCAAAACGCTTCGCTGTGAGCGCGTTTTCCCTTTGCGCTCAAAACGGCTGCGCCTTTGAGCGCGTTGGAGCTCTCCACTCCAAGACAGAGTCACGCCATTCTGCTTATTGAAAGCAGAAGGTCAGAGTGATCTGACCTTCTGACCGACTGGCGAAGTCCGGGGTGTGGCGCGGTCAGGGCTGCGAAGCACCGCTGCTTTAGCAGCGGCTTGGCCTTGACCGCGCCGAGGGGCAGCGCCCCTCATTACAATTGCCCTCAACACGGCTTCGCACTTTGAGCGTGTGGGAGTTCTACATTGCAACATGTTTGCGCCGACTTGTCCCCGACCGCGCTTCGCGCGGCGGGGCCAAGCGTCGCGCAACTTCATAGAGAGAAGACGTCAGGCCGGGCGAAGCGCGGCCTGTCCGTTTGACTGCGCGGGGAAGATTTGTAAGCCGCGAAGCGGCGTCAAATCGAGCCCGCAACCCCTGCTTCACTCAAGTCGCAAACACGCTGTCCATGGACTTGAAGGTCTTAAACTCCAGCGCGTTGCCCGATGGATCCAGGCAGAACATCGTCCCCTGTTCACCCGGCTCCCCCTGAAAACGGATCTTCGGCTGGATAATCCAGGTCACGCCCGCAGCCTGCAGTCGATCGCGCAGTGCTTCCCAGTCGCCCCACTCGAGGATCGCGCCGAAGTGCCGGACCGGGACCGCATCGCCGTCCACGCCATTGGTTCGCGCCGCCGCGCACTCGTCCGGCTTGACGTGCGCAGAAATCTGGTGCCCCCACAGGTCAAAGTCGATCCAGGTCTCGGCCTCGCGCCCAACCCCACAACCCAGCACATCGCGGTAGAACCGGCGCGTCTCCTCCTTATCAAGGATCGGAAACGCCAGATGGAAACGCGGCATGGACCGCGGGGATGGTGGCTCTGGTTGCGGTTGTATCGTCGGTTGCGGACATAGTCGGGTCTTTCCTCAGCATTCAGGTCAAAAAAGCAAAGGGCGCAGCGCCCCATCGGCACCGCGCCCTGCTCATCTATCAGACTTCAGCCTCTCAAGGCCAGAAGTCCCGGTCCCGTCACCACGGTGCAAACACCGCGACGCGTGGTTCCCAGGACCAGACCTCTGCCCTAGTCGGACTTGCTACCAAAGTCGGGCTGCTCACCGGTTCCGGGCAGCAGCTCTTCGGTGATCGACATCGGCCGCCGTGGCGCTTCGGTCTCGGCCCCATCTTCGACCGCAGCAACGGCATCGCCGAAGCTCAGGTCGT
Source organism: Rhodospirillaceae bacterium (assembly GCA_038141425.1). GTDB lineage: Bacteria > Pseudomonadota > Alphaproteobacteria > UBA7985 > UBA7985 > UBA7985. The sequence continues at coordinate 612,710 of JAYQIC010000001.1, forward strand.
CGGGCAGCGCAGGCTGCTCGCCGTCACCAAAGGACAGGTCGGGCGCGCGGCCCTTGGCCCGCTTGGCTGCGTCGAGCGCCTCCATCTCGCGGTCCTTGTCCTTCGCCACCTGGCGCATCCGGTTGACGTAGGCCCCGGTCCCGGCCGGGATCAGGCGACCAACGATCACGTTCTCCTTCAGCCCCGAGAGACCATCCATCTTGCCCGAGACAGCCGCCTCGGTCAGCACGCGGGTCGTCTCCTGGAACGAAGCCGCAGAGATGAACGAACGCGTCTGCAGCGATGCCTTGGTGATGCCCAGCAGCACCGGCTTGGCCGAGGCCAGCTTGAGCCCTTCACGCATGGCCTTGTCGTTCTCTTCCTCGAACTCCTCGCGGTCGATCTGCTCACCGGCCAGCAGCGTGGTCTCGCCGGGATCGACGATTTCCACCTTCTGCAGCATCTGGCGCACCATGACCTCGATGTGCTTGTCGTTGATCTTCACGCCCTGCAGCCGGTAGACGTCCTGAATCTCGTTGATCAGATAGTTGGCCAGCGCTTCGATCCCGAGCACTTCGAGAATATCGTGCGGCACGGGGTTGCCCTCGAGCAGCAGATCGCCCTTGCGCACAAAGTCACCTTCCTGAACGGCGAGGTGCTTGCCCTTGGGGATCATGTACTCGGCCGGATCGGCGCCTTGCTCCTCGGGACGGATGACAACGCGGCGCTTGGCCTTGTAGTCGCGGCCGAATTCGACGCGACCATCCATCTCGGCGATGACGGCGTGATCCTTGGGGCGACGGGCTTCGAACAGCTCGGCCACCCGTGGCAGACCACCGGTAATGTCGCGGGTCTTGGAGCCCTCCTTCGGAATACGCGCGAGCACGTCCCCGGCCTTGACCTCCTGCCCCGGCTCGACCGAGAGGATCGCGTCGACCGACAGGAAATAACGCGCTTCCATGCCATTGGTCAGCTCGATCACCTCGCCGGCATCATCGCGGAGCGTGATGCGCGGGCGCAGGTTCTCACCGCGTGGCTGCTGCTTCCAGTCGGTCACAACCCGGCTGGCGATACCCGTGGTCTCGTCCGTAACCTCTTTCATCGATACGCCTTCGACCAGGTCCATGTAGTTGGCCTTGCCCGGCTTCTCGGTGATAATCGGCACGGTGTAGGGATCCCACTCGGCGAGCTTGTCGCCGGCTTTAACCGCCTTGCCTTCCTTGACCAGCACGCGCGCGCCGTAGGTCAGGCGGAAGTTCGCCCGCTCGCGCCCGTCGTCGTCGACCAGCGAGAGCTCGGTGTTCCGGCCCATGACCACCAGACGCCCGTCGCGGTCGGTGACCACGTTGGGGTTGCGGATCTCGATCTTGGCATCCACGGGCGCTTCGATGGTGGACTGCTCCGAGCCACCCTGCGCCGCGCCACCGATGTGGAAGGTCCGCATGGTCAGCTGCGTGCCCGGCTCACCGATCGACTGGGCTGCGATCACGCCGACCGCCTCGCCCATGTTCACCGCCTCACCGCGCGCGAGGTCGCGCCCGTAGCACTTGGCACAGATGCCGTTGCGGGTCTCACAGGTGAGCACCGACCGGATCGTCACTTCGTCGATCTTGGCCTCATCGATGGCCTGCAGGTGACCCTCGACCACCATCTCGCCGTCGCCGACGATGACTTCGCCGGTCTGCGGGTGGGTGATGTCGCCGATCGCCGTACGGCCGAGAATCTGCTCGCCCAGCGATACCTTGACGTCACCGCCCTCGACGAAGGCGCGCTTGGCCAGACCCTGGGTCGTGCCACAGTCGTCTTCGATGATCACGGCATCCTGCGCCACGTCCACCAGACGGCGGGTCAGGTAGCCCGAGTTGGCGGTCTTGAGCGCGGTGTCGGTCAGGCCCTTGCGGGCACCGTTGGCCGAGTTGAAGTACTCGAGCGCGGTCAGACCTTCCTTGAAGTTGGAAATAATCGGCGTCTCGATGATTGTCCCGTCCGACTTGGACAGCAGCCCGCGCATGGCGGCAGACTGGCGCATCTGGGTAATCGAACCCCGCGCGCCGGAGTGCGCCATCATGTAGACCGAGTTCATGTCCCGGCCCTTCTTGCGGGCAATGCCCTGCATCATGGCTTCGGTCACGCGCTCGGTGCACTGGGACCAGACGTCGACAACCTTGTTATACTTCTCGCCCGACGTGATCAGACCATCCTGGTACTGCTGCTCGAAGTCCTTGATCTGCTCCTGAGCCTCACCAACGATGTCCCACTTGTTGTCTGGAATGACCAGGTCGTCCTTGCCGAAGGAAATGCCGGCCGATGCGGCGTGCTGGAAGCCCAGCGCCATCAGCGCGTCGGCGAACAGCACCGTATCCTTCTGCCCGGTTGCCCGGTAGACGGCGTTGATCAGCTTGGAGGTTTCCTTCTTGGTCAGCACCTTGTTGACGGTGTCAAAGGCGACCGGCATCGGGCTGGGCAGCACGTCGGCCAGCAGCACCCGGCCCGGCGTTGTTTCACGCACGCGCATCACCGGCTCGCCGTTCTCGTCGAGGTCCGGAACCCGTGCCCGCACCTTGGCGTGCATGGAAACCGCTTCGGCAGCCAGCGCGTGGCGGACTTCCTCGGCCGAACCGAAGACAGATCCGGTCCCGATTTCGTCTTCCTCGCCCTCGATCGACAGGTAGTAGATCCCCAGAACGATATCCTGGCTCGGCACGATGATCGGCTCGCCGTTGGACGGCGAGAGGATGTTGTTGGTCGACATCATCAGGCAGCGCGCTTCGAGCTGTGCTTCCAGCGACAGCGGCACGTGCACGGCCATCTGGTCTCCGTCGAAGTCAGCGTTGAAGGCGGTACAGACCAGCGGGTGCAGGTTGATGGCCTTACCCTCGACCAGCACGGGTTCGAAGGCCTGGATGCCCAGACGGTGCAGGGTCGGCGCCCGGTTCAGCATAACCGGGTGCTCGCGGATCACCTCTTCGAGGATATCCCAGACCTCGGGGCGCTCCTTCTCCACCATGCGCTTGGCAGCCTTGATGGTCGCCGCCAGCCCATAGAGCTCGAGCTTGGCGTAGATGAACGGCTTGAACAGCTCCAGCGCCATCTTCTTCGGGATGCCGCACTGGTGCAGCTTCAGCGTCGGGCCCACCACGATCACGGAACGACCGGAGTAGTCGACGCGCTTGCCGAGCAGGTTCTGGCGGAACCGGCCCTGCTTGCCCTTGAGCATGTCGGAGAGCGACTTGAGCGGGCGCTTGTTGGCGCCGGTGATGACCCGGCCACGGCGGCCGTTATCGAACAGGGCGTCGACCGATTCCTGCAGCATCCGCTTCTCGTTGCGGATGATGATGTCCGGCGCGCGCAGTTCGATCAGCCGCTTCAGGCGGTTGTTCCGGTTGATCACGCGGCGGTAGAGGTCGTTGAGGTCGGAGGTCGCGAACCGGCCACCGTCGAGCGGCACCAGCGGGCGCAGCTCCGGGGGAATAACCGGCAGCACGTCGAGCACCATCCATTCAGGCTTGGAGCCGGACTCGATCAGGTTCTCGATCAGCTTGAGACGCTTGACCAGCTTCTTGCGCTTGGCTTCGGAGTTGGTCTCGCGCAGCTCGTGGCGCAGCGTTTCCTTCTCGAAAGGCAGGTCGAGATCCATCAGCAAGTGCTTGAGTGCTTCCGCGCCGATCTTGGCGGTGAAGCTGTCCTCACCGAAATCGTCCTGCGCCTGGTAGTACTGCTCTTCGCTCAGCAGCTGGTGCATGGTCATGGAAGTCACGCCAGGATCGACGACCACGAAGCTCTCGAAGTAGAGCACGCGCTCAAGATCCTTGAGCGTCATGTCGAGCATCAGGCCGATGCGGGACGGCAGCGACTTCAGGAACCAGATGTGGGCAACCGGAGCAGCGAGGTCGATGTGGCCCATGCGCTCGCGGCGAACCTTGGAGAGCGTGACTTCGACGCCGCACTTCTCACAGATAATGCCCTTGTACTTCATGCGCTTGTACTTGCCGCACAGGCACTCGTAGTCCTTCACCGGGCCGAAGATCTTGGCACAGAACAGGCCGTCACGCTCGGGCTTGAAGGTCCGGTAGTTGATGGTCTCAGGCTTCTTGACCTCGCCGAAGGACCAGGAGCGGATACGCTCCGGGCTGGCGATGCTGATCTTCAGGCTGTCGAAGGTCTCCAGACCGGATTCCTGGCCAAAGATTTTGCTGATTTCGTTCATGTCAGGCTCCCATGAAGGGGTGAATTCTGCGGGCTGTTTCGGGGCGTTCGGGGGCGATGGCGCGATGGCCCTGCCCCCGGCTCCGGTGGCGGCTCAGAGGCCGCGGCTATTCGAACGGGTTGATGTCGTCGTGCGCCTGCTGGCTGGGCGGTCGGGCGCCCTCGCCAAAGACAGACTGCAGCGTCGGTTCCTCGCCTTCGCCCGGTCCACCGCCTTCGATCACGCTGGTCTGGCGCAGGTCGACGTTGAGACACAGCGCGCGCAGCTCCTTGATCAGGACGTTGAAGGATTCCGGGATACCGGCTTCGAAGTTGTCATCACCGCGGACGATGGACTCGTAGACCTTGGTCCGGCCCGCGACGTCATCCGACTTCACCGTCAGCATTTCCTGCAGGGTGTAAGCCGCGCCGTAGGCCTGCAGTGCCCAGACCTCCATCTCGCCGAAGCGCTGGCCGCCGAACTGCGCCTTACCGCCCAGCGGCTGCTGGGTGACGAGCGAGTAAGGGCCGATGGAACGGGCGTGGATCTTGTCGTCCACCAGGTGGTGCAGCTTGAGCAAGTACTTGTAGCCCACGGTCACCGGACGATCGAAGGGATCCCCCGTGCGGCCGTCGTAGAGCTGCACCTGACCCGAGCCGTCCAGACCCGCGTATTCGAGCATCTTGACGATGTCGGTTTCCTTGGCACCGTCGAACACCGGGGTGGCAAAGGGCACACCGGAGCTGACGTTGGTCGCGACTTCCAGGCGATCACCCTCTTCCAGACCGTCGAGCTCCTCGGGGTCGTAGATGTCGGACAGACGCTGGTTGATCTCGGCCATGGCGCCCTCGCGGCCCAGCTTGTAGGCGCGGACGGCATCCCCGATCTGGCGACCGATGCCGCGTGCGGCCCAGCCCAGGTGGGTCTCAAGGATCTGACCGATGTTCATCCGCGATGGAACGCCCAGCGGGTTGAGCACGATGTCGACCGGCGTACCGTCCTCGAGGAACGGCATGTCTTCGGACGGGTTGATCTTGGAGATCACGCCCTTGTTGCCGTGGCGGCCGGCCATCTTGTCGCCGGGCTGCAGCTTGCGCTTCACCGCGACGTAGACCTTGACCATCTTGAGCACGCCCGGGGGCAGCTCGTCGCCACGCTGGATCTTCTCGACCTTGTCTTCGAACCAGCGCTGGATGACATCGACCTTGTCGTCGAATTCCTGACGCAGGTTTTCCAGCACCTTCATTGCTTCGTCGTTCTCGACCGCGATCTGGCGCCACTGGCCCGGGGTGAACTGACCCAGCACGCCTTCGTCGATGGTCGCGCCCTTGTCGATGCCCTCCGGTCCGTCCTGAACGACCTGCCCCATGAGCACGTCTTTCAGACGCGAGTAGAACGAGCGCTCGATGATGGCGCGCTCGTCGTCGCGGTCCTTGGCCAGCGCTTCGATTTCCTGACGCTCGATGGCCAGCGCACGCTCGTCCTTGTCCACCCCGCGGCGGGAGAAGACACGGACGTCGACGATGGTCCCCACAGCACCCGGGGGCAGCCGCAGCGAGCTGTCACGAACGTCGGACGCTTTTTCACCGAAGATCGCACGCAGCAGTTTTTCTTCCGGGGTCATCGGGCTCTCGCCCTTTGGCGTGACCTTACCGATCAGAATGTCGCCCGGCTGCACCTCGGCGCCGACGTAGACGATGCCAGCCTCATCGAGGTTGCGCAGCGCGTCTTCGCCAACGTTCGGGATGTCTCGGGTGATTTCCTCAGGGCCGAGCTTGGTGTCGCGCGCCATGACTTCGTATTCGTCGATGTGGATCGAGGTGAAAACGTCGTCGCGCACGATGCGCTCGTTGATGAGGATGGAGTCCTCGAAGTTGTAGCCCTGCCACGGCATGAACGCGACCAGCACGTTCCGGCCCAGCGCCAGTTCGCCCAGATGGGTCGACGGGCCGTCGGCGATGATATCGCCCTTCTCGACCCGGTCACCGACTTTCACCAGCGGACGCTGGATGATGCAGGTGGACTGGTTCGAGCGCTGGAACTTGGACAGGCGGTAAATCTCGACCCCGGTTTCGGTGTCGGAGGCGAAGTCCATTTCCCGGATGACGATACGGCCGGCGTCGACCTGGTCGATCACGCCCGAGCGCTTGGCAATCACGGTTGCGCCGGAATCGCGGGCAACGGTGGCTTCCATGCCGGTACCGACGAAGGGCGCTTCAGCGCGGATCAGCGGCACGGCCTGACGCATCATGTTCGAGCCCATCAGGGCACGGTTGGCGTCGTCGTTCTGCAGGAACGGCACCAGAGATGCGGCCACGGAGACCAGCTGCTTGGGCGATACGTCAATCAGGTCGACGTCGGTGGGCAGGGCCACCACGAATTCGCCGTTGGACCGCGCGGTGACGAGGTCTTCGGTCAGTTTGCTCTTGGCGTCGATCGGCGCGTTGGCCTGAGCGACGGTGAAGCGCTGCTCCTCCATAGCCGAGAGGTAGACGACCTCGTCAGTGACCTTGCCCTTTTCAACCTTGCGGTACGGAGATTCGATAAAGCCGTACTGGTTGACGCGGGCATAGGTGGCCAGCGAGTTGATCAGGCCGATGTTCGGGCCTTCCGGGGTCTCGATCGGGCAGATCCGGCCGTAGTGGGTCGGGTGCACGTCGCGGACTTCGAAGCCCGCACGCTCGCGGGTCAGGCCGCCCGGCCCCAGCGCCGACAGGCGGCGCTTGTGGGTGATTTCCGAGAGCGGGTTGGTCTGGTCCATGAACTGCGAGAGCTGCGAGGACCCGAAGAATTCACGCACGGCAGCGCAGCAGCGGGCTTCGCGTTGATCACGTCTTGCGGCATGACGGTGTCGATATCGACCGAGGACATGCGCTCCTTGATGGCGCGCTCCATGCGCAGCAGGCCGAGGCGGTACTGGTTTTCCATCAGCTCGCCGACCGAACGCACCCGGCGGTTGCCGAGGTTGTCGATGTCGTCGATATCGCCGCGACCGTCCTTCATCTCGCTGAGCACGCGCAGGATTTCGAGGACGTCCTCCTTGCGCAGCACCCGAACGGTGTCTTCGGTCTGGAAGCGCTCAACCTCGCCCTCGCGGGCGCTGGCGGCGAGGCGCATGTTCATCTTCACCCGGCCAACGGCGGACAGGTCGAAGCGTTCTTCATCGAAGAACAGACCCGAGAACAGCGCTTCAGCGGTTTCCAGCGTCGGTGGTTCGCCCGGGCGCATGACGCGGTAGATGTCGATCAGGGCTTCTTCACGGGTCGCGTTCTTGTCGACCGCGAGCGTGTTGCGCAGGTAGGCGCCCTTGTTGAGGTGATCGATGTCGAGAGTTTCGAGCACCTTCACGCCCTTGTCGAGCAACTCGGCGATCAGCGTTTCGTTGAGCTCATCGCCGGCTTCGGCCCAGACCAGACCGGTCTTCTTGTCAAAGATATCCGCGGCGAGGTAGCGGCCGATCAGGTCTTCCTGGGTGACCAGCAGCTGCTTGACGGTTTCAGCCAGCTTCTTGGCCTTGCGCGGAGTGATCTTGTCCCCGGCCTTGGCGACAACCTCGCCGTCCTTGGCGTTGACCAGATCGTCGACGAGCTTCTTGCCCGAGTACTGGCTGACGTCGAAGGCGGTGCGGAACTGGCCGTCGGCAGCGGTTTCGAAGGCGACGCGGTCGTAGACCATGGCCAGGATTTCCTGGCGGCTCATGCCGGTTGCCTGGAACGGTGCCAGCGACTTGCCTTCTGCGGCGGCTTCAGCGCGCTCGCGCTCGGTGTGAGCCGAATCCAGTGCCATCAGCAGCGTGGTGGCCGGCAGCTTACGGCGGCGGTCGATACGGACGTAGAGCAGGTCTTTGGCGTCGAATTCAAAATCGAGCCAGGAGCCGCGGTACGGGATGACCCGTGCAGAGAACAGCAGCTTGCCTGAGGAGTGCGACTTACCGCGATCGTGGTCGAAGAACACGCCCGGAGAGCGGTGCATCTGCGAGACGATAACGCGTTCGGTGCCGTTGACGATAAACGTGCCCTTGGCCGTCATCAGCGGCATGTCGCCCATGTAGACGTCCTGCTCCTTGATGTCGCGGACGGAGCGCGAGCCCGTGTCCTCGTCGACGTCCCAGACCACGAGGCGCAGGGTGACTTTCAGCGGTGCTGCGAAGGTCAGACCCCGCGACATGCACTCGTCTTCGTCGTACTTCGGCGCTTCGAGTTCGTAACGCACGAACTGCAGCTCGGAACGATCGGAGAAATCCTTGATCGGGAAGACGGACTTGAAGACTTCCTCGAGACCGGAGGCGGCGTCATCGGGCTTCTGCAGGAACCCGTCGTAGGAGGCGCGCTGGACCTCGATCAGGTTTGGCATCTGCACCGCTTCGCGGATACGGCCAAAGGACTTCCGAATGCGTTTCCGCTCGGTAAAACTCTTACCCATAGACTTAGGGCTCCCTGGTTGGGTCGTTTTCTGCCAGCGGAAAAGCACTCACAACGTCGGGATGGTCGGGGGCTGTCCCTGCGTTAAAGGGTACCAAAGCCGCTTGGGACCGGGTTGAAAAGGCCGGTCTGCCTGGGTCGGAACCGATGGCTCCGTATTTTTGTAAAGAGTGCGCGCTGACAGCCATCACTGTCGGATCGAGGATGTACGCCGGTCGACCCCTTTGTTCAAGCCCTCGCGGGGGGCAGGCATGGCAGGGCTGCTACGCGGCTGACTGCGCGACGCTTGGCCCCGCCGCGCGAAGCGCGGTCGGGGACAAGTCGGCGCAACCATGTTGCAACGTCGTTTAGAATCTCCCAAACGCTCAAAGGCTCAGGATAAACTCCGCGTTTTGAGCGAAGCCGTGTTGAGCGTAAAGGCAAAGTTGCGGGCTCGATTTGACGCCGCTTCGCGGCCAAATCTCCCCGCGCACTTAAACGGACAGGCCGGGCGAAGCGCGGTCGGAGACAAGTCGGCGCAATCATGCTCAGGGCTTCTTCGGTGGCTTGGCCCGTGTTCCCGCTCGGAGCATATCGCGGAGGCGCTCTTCCCGGCGGTTGGCCCCTGAACCGGATCCGAACCGCGATGAGGACGATCTTTGCCCGGTCCCTTGCGCCCCGGACCGGCGAAGGGCGCCAGCGGCTCTCTGGCGATGCCCACCGGGCCCATGGGCCGCAAGCCGGCTTCCGAAGTGCCAAAGCGCCCGTGGATGCGGTCACGCAGGCCCCGCTGCCCCGGGTCGGCCCGCCCGCGCGCGCCGGGCTGGCTGAACCGCACCCGGTCAACGTACAGTGTATCGTCCTCGTCGCCCGGCAGTCCGCCGAGCACCAGCGTGCGGAAGCGGCGGCGATCGAAAACCTCCAGCGGGCGCGTCGCGACCGTCGTCGCCACCAGCCTCGGCTCGGTCTCATTGGTCAGCGGTCCCAGCACCGTCGCCCGCGTCCCGGGCACCACGCTCAGGCTCGGGTCCGCCGCCGTACCTGCGAGGCGCACCACCTGCACCCCCGCCACACGACCGTCGCGGCTCACCGGCCCGGTGACCACGGCTTCCCGGCTGTCGGTCAGGGCCACGTTCGCCGCCTGTATCGCACCGCGGTGGTCACGCAACCCGGTCACCACCACCCAGTCGCCCAGCCGCAGGCTGTCGGTCAGGGTCAGCGCCGAGACCTCGACCACCTGCCCCAGCACACGCGCAGCCGCAGGCGATCGCCCGCGCTTTCCGCCTCGCTGATCGGGCCGACGAGCGCAAACGCCGCGTCGATCCGGCGGGCGGCAAGCCCGCCCTGCCCGTCGTCCTTGGCCTCGACCGCCACGGTCTGACCCAGCGTCAGGTCGGCCTCACGCGCCGGACGGCCGTTGAGGGTGATGACGGCGGTCTGGGGAATTTCAATGCGCACGTCGTTGACCCAGATCGACGAGAATCCCTCGATCAGGCCAAAGATCCCGGTGCCACCAAGCCCGCCATCGATCCCGGTACCACCCAGACCGGCATCGATCCCCGTGCCACCAAGGCCGCTGTCGATCCCGGTCCCGCCAATGCCTGCGCCGCTCTGCGCCCAAACCGGGCCGCCGAGGCTCAGGCTCAGCGCCGAACCCCGAGAAGGGTCAGCATTCGGCGACGGTCGGGGGTGTTGGTCATACGGGACGTTCTCTTCATTTCAGGGAGCCGAGACAAAACAATGGCCCGGGTCTTCTAATCGAACTTCAGGGCTTCTTCGGGGCCGGTTTGCAGGTCCCCGTGTCGGCCTCCTTCAGCCCCATCGATCGCCTCGGTGAAGCAATAAAGACCGATACGAACCCGCTGGCCGCCGCCATCCCCAGCCTCGCGCTGCGCCCGCTCGACGCTGTCGCTGGTGGTGACCAGACCGCGGAGCAGGTCCATGCCCTCTGTCCGCACGCTGTCCTGCAAGGCGCGGACCGTTTCCGCACTGACATCGTCGTCGAAAAATGCCCGTTCGAAAAAACGCGCATCAGCAGGTGCGGAAATGTTGTGGATTGCGGCGGCGAGATGGTCGCCGACGTTGGCCGCAAGAAAACCGATGCTCTCCGTCGAATTGGCCTCAGGCAGGTAGGCAACGGCGGACAGGCTGAACTGACCGTCTGCCTGCGCCTCAACCAGCCCGGCGGCGATCAGCCCGTCGAGCACCGAGCGCGCGCGCACCTCGGGACCAATATCCTCGACCAGCTGCGCGAAGCTGGGTCCGTCGGCGCGCTTCTGCATGGGAAGCGCCAGCGGCTCACCCTGCGCGTCCGTGTAGCCGGCGTGGGTGGTCCAGCGCGCGACCACCCGGGCTGAGGGACTGTCGTTGCCCAGCGTCTGCGCCGATGCGCTGTCTCCTTTACCAGCGCCGATCTTAGCGGCCTCATCGCCGCCGCCGCCGCTAACAGAACCAGACTCAGTCGCATGACTGGCAGCAGCCTCGTTCCGCTCGTTCAGCCAGCGCGAAATCTCTCGTCGATGGATTCCGGTCGCCACGTGCAGCGACGATACCGTAACCCGTCCCCGCTCCGCTGGGACTGCAGATAGGCCGCCTCCAGCATGGCGTCGCGCAGACCGGCCTCGAGCTGGCCATGCGACAGCCCCAAGCGCAGCCCACCGGCGGCCAGTTGCTGCATCAGCCGCTGCGTGGCCTGCAGATAAGCGTGCTTCGGATCGGTTCCCGTCATTGGTCCAGGTCTCTTTTCTTGTCCGCGCACTGGCGGTGATCGGGGCCTTGATTGGGGTCTGTTCCCCGTGCCCACCACAAGACAGTAGCGAGTTTCTGCGCAAAAAGCTCACATTTTTTGTTGACGTGCGCTTTTTGCTCACTTTATGTGTTGCCTTTGTGAGCACAACGCACACGCTTCAACCCAAAGGAAACGAAAAGGAACCAACCCATGAAAACCATGATCCTCTCCAGCCTCGCCGCCGCCACCGTCGTGATCACCCTCGGTGCCTCTGTTGCTCAGGCCCAGCCACGCGACTGTACCGGCTTCAGCAACCGTGCCGACTTCTTCTCCTCCATCGGCCTCGGTGATGCAGCGGGTTTCTGGTCAACGCTGGCGACCGAATGTGAAGCCTCCAACTGGCCAGAAGAAGACCGTCACACCGTGAGGGAAACTGTCCGCGCCCTCGCTGAGGAGGCCGGTTACGAGCGTCCTGAGCGCGAAGTCGTCGAGGCGGCTGCCGAAGCCGCCGGCGTCGAGCTGCCTGCCCGTCGTCCGGGCAAAGGCAAAGGCAAGGGCAAGAAAGGTGGCCGCGGCGACCGCTAAAGCTCCAGGCCGGCTTCTGCTCAGTCCCGAAGGCTCACCGCACAGCCTTCGGGCACCAGCACCGTCCCCTCCCCGCGGCCGTCCACCACCGTCCGCATAGAAAAAGGGCGTGGCTCCGACCGGAACCACGCCCCTTTTTTCGTCAATTCCACTGAAACAGTGGCGCGTCTTACTTGAGTTCGACTTCTGCGCCAGCTTCTTCCAGCTTCTTCTTGATTTCTTCGGCTTCGTCCTTCGGTGCGCCTTCCTTCACAGGCTTTGGCGCGCCTTCGACCAGGTCCTTGGCTTCTTTCAGGCCCAGGCCGGTGATGCCGCGGACTTCCTTGATCACGTTGATCTTCTTGTCGCCAGCGGACTTCAGGATGACGTCGAATTCGGTCTTTTCTTCTGCAGCTGCACCGCCAGCGTCACCGCCAGCGCCACCAGCCATCATCATCATGCCAGCAGCAGGAGCAGCAGCGGAAACGCCCCACTCTTCTTCGAGTTTCTTTGCGAGTTCAGCGGCTTCCAGAATGGTCAGCTTGCCGAGTTCTTCTACGAGAGCATCAAGATCAGCCATTTTCGTATTTCCAGTCTAATCAGAGATTGTTGAGTTCAGTTCGGTTCAATTCGGGTAAGAGCCGCCGGTTCAGGCGCCTTCTTTTGCGCCGTAGGCCGCGAAGACACGCGCCAGCTTGGAAGCCGGTGCGTCCACCACGCCCACGATCTTGGATGCAGGAGCATTCAGGAGACCAATGATCTGAGAGCGCAGCTGGTCGAGCGATGGCAGTTTTGCCAGGGCATCAACTTCGCTGGCGCTCAGGGCTTTGCCGTCCATGGCACCGCCGAGGACTTCGATCTTGTCGAGGTCTTTGGCGAATTCGGACAGCGCCTTGGCCGGACCCACGGGGTCATCGGAGTACGAAATCGAGGTCGGGCCGGTGAGCAAATCGCTGATGCCTTCGAAGGCGCCGCCTTCGATGGCGATTTTCACCAGACGATTTTTCACAACCCGATGCTTCGCACCCGCCGCACGCATGCGCGCGCGGAGGTCCTGAGCTTCAGACACGGTCATACCGGACTGGCGGGACACCAGCACGATAGCGCTTTCTTCGAAGGCCGACTTCAGTTCGGCGACGAGGGCTTCCTTTTCAGAACGATCCAAGGGAACGCCTCCTTCTTCAGGGTTGAGCCAGCCCGCAAACCAAAAGCGCGCAGGCAGGCCGGTTCGTTAAAAACGACTGAACAACAAGTTTCGGAGAAAAACGCAGACCCTCCTCACGACGCGTCCGGGGACGCAGAGGCTGGTCGACATGGTTCTTACTCGTCTGCGCAGGCGATGATTAAGAGCCTCAAGGGCTCACCGGCGGTCTTGGACAGTCGAGGGTGGGTATAAGCCCCCTCCCCGATACTCAACCGGTAATTCGCTTATGCGTCTGCATGGCTGTACCCGACTGACCGAAGACCTGAGCGGCGCGGGGTCCTGGCGCTGGGGCCAGCTGCTGTTCAGTCCCCACCTGATACCGGCGCAAAAACCCGCGCGAAAATCGTATCGACGTGCTTGAGGTGGTAGCCGAGATCGAAGAACCCGCGCAGCGCCTCTTCCCCCAGCGCCTCGACCACCTGCGGGTCAGCCAGCAAGCGGTCGAGCAGCTGCCCGCCTTCGTGCCAGACCGCCATCGCATTGGTTTGCACCACGCGGTAGGCGTCTTCGCGGCTCATCCCAGCCTGCGTCAGCGCCAGCAGGATCCGCTGCGAGTGCACCAGCCCGCCCATGCCCTCGATGTTCGCCATCATCCGTTCAGGATAGACCACCAGCTTCTCGATCACCCCGGCGAGGCGATGCAGGGCAAAATCCAGTGTGATGGTCACGTCGGGCGCGATCATCCGCTCGACCGAGGAGTGCGAAATATCCCGTTCGTGCCAGAGCGCGACGTTCTCCATCGCCGGCAGGGCCTGCGCGCGGACAAAGCGCGCCAGCCCGGTCAGGTTCTCGGTCAGCACCGGGTTGCGCTTGTGCGGCATGGCCGACGAGCCCTTTTGCCCGGCGGAAAAGAACTCCTCCGCCTCCCGCACTTCAGAGCGTTGCAGGTGGCGGATTTCGACGGCCAGGTTTTCAATCGCCGACGCCATCAGCGCGCAGGCATTGAAAAAGTGCGCGTGCCGGTCCCGGGGATCACTTGGGTCGAATGCGGCTCGACGTGCAGCCCAAGCGCGTCCGCGACGTGGACCTCGACCGCCGGGTCGATATTGGCAAAGGTGCCGACAGCGCCGGATATGGCGCAGGTGGAAACCTCGTCGATCGCCTGCGCCAGCCGGTCGTGGCAGCGATGGATCAGCGCGTAGTGGCCGGCGCGCTTGAGCCCGAAGGTGGTCGGCTCGGCGTGGATGGCGTGGCTACGGCCGATGGTCGGCACGTCCTTGAGCTCGTGCGCGCGGGTTTTCAGCGCGGTGAGCAGGCGCTCAGAACCACTGAGCAGCAGGGCCCCGGCTTCCTTGAGCTGCACCGCAAGAGTGGTGTCGAGCACGTCGGAAGAGGTCATGCCCTGGTGCACGAACCGGCTGTCTTCGCCGACGAGGCCCGCCAGCCAGGTCAGGAAAGCAATCACGTCGTGCTTCACTTCGGCCTCGATCTCGTCGATGGCGGCGACGTCGATATCGCGCGCCTCCATGCGCTCTCGCACCTTCCAGACTGCTTCGGCCGCACGCTGGGGCACGGTCCCGAGGTTGGCCTGCGCCTGTGTCGCGTGGGCCTCGATCAGGTACCAGATGCGGAACTTGTTTGCCGGTTCCCAGACGGAAACCATGTCGGGTCGTGAGTAGCGGGGGATCATCGCGGAGCAGCCTTCCAGCCTTTAAATGTATCCCTTACTCTTTAAGGAGACATGACCCGACTTACCAATGATCAGATGGTCATGCACCTTTACGCCCAGCGGTTGTCCGGCTTCGATCACCTGCTGCGTAATGGCGATATCCGCGCGCGAAGGCGCCGGGTCACCCGAAGGATGATTGTGCAGCATGATGACGTTGGTCGAGCCCAGATCCAGCGCCCGGCGCAGCACCTCGCGCACGTAAACCGGGGCCTGATCCACCGTTCCAACCCCCTGCCGCTCGTGGCGGATGAGCCGGTTCTTGGTGTCGAGAAACAGCAGGTGAAATTCCTCCACGCGGCTGTGACTGAGGTGCAGGCGGCAGTATTCGAGCAGGGCATCGAAGGACGACAGCAGAGGCTTGTCCGCAATCTGCACCGCCGCCAGCCTTCGCGACGCCTCGCGCACGACCGCAATCGCCGCAACGGCTGCCTGCCCCACGCCCTTGACCGCCAGCAGTGTTTCCGGCGGCGCGGAAAGCACTTCGCCGAGGCTGCCGAACTGCGCGATCAGGGACTTGGCCAGCGCCTTGGTATCCCCCGGGGCAAGGCGGCGAACAGCAGCACTTCCAGCACCTCGTAGTCGGCCAGCGCCTCGGGACCACCGCGGATCAGGCGCTCGCGCAGACGGTGCCGGTGGCCGCCGATGTCGGTGGAGGTATCCAAGGTTCGGGCCTTAGCGTCGCGCAGGGTCATGGATCAGCCGCAGGTGTTACGAAAACGCTCTATCAACCTATAGGTATGATATCGTCACGTATTTCAACCCCAGAATAAGCGCGCGGTGGCGATATCAGAGGTAGGGCGGTTGCTCGAAGCCTTTGGGCGACGTGGTGAAAATCTCGAAGCCATCGGCCGTAACGCCGACCGAATGCTCGAACTGAGCCGACGACTTGCGGTCGCGGGTGCGGGCGGTCCAGCCGTCGCTCTCGTCGATTTCAACGCGGTAAGTGCCGACGTTGAGCATGGGCTCGATGGTGAACAGCATCCCGGGCACCAGCTCCACCCCTTTACCCGGCTTGCCGAAGTGGAAGATGTTCGGCGCCATATGGAATTGCTCGCCCAGACCGTGGCCGACGAATTGTCGGACGATGGAAAAGCCCGCCTTCTCCCCGTGCTTCTGGATCGCGGCGCCGACATCGCCCAGCGTTGCCCCCGGTCGGACGGCGTTGATGCCGTGCCACATGGCCTCATAGGTCACCCGCACCAGCTTTTCCCGGGTCGGATGCGACGAGCCACCGACGATATACATGCGCGAGGTATCGCCGTGCCAGCCGTCGACGATGACGGTCACGTCGATGTTCAGAATGTCTTTGTCGACCAGCCGTTCGTCGTCAGATGGAATGCCGTGGCAGACCACTTCGTTGATCGAGATGCAGGAAGCATGCTGGTAGCCGCGGTAGCCGATGGTTGCGGACACCGCACCCCGGCCCTCGACGAAATCCTGAATGCGGCGGTCGAGCTCGCCTGTGCTGACCCCGGCAACCACGTGTTCCGTGATCATATCCAGACACTCGGACGCAAGCCGACCGGCGGCGTGCATGCCTTCGAAGTCCTCAGCCGTGTGCAGGGTTATAGGACCACTGCTTTCCGGGTGATCGTAAAGCTGGCGTTGAGTGGGCAGCATGGGCAGGCTTCAGTCCTTGATCGGGATCGAATGGGTCAGGGCGATGGTCTCGGCAGAGACATGGCACACGTAGGCCAGCGCTTCCACCCCTGCGTCGCGCGCCCGCTGGAAGGCTGCCGCATAGCCCGGGTCGATATCGGCGGCGACGTCGAAGTGGTCGCAGTCCGCCCGCTGGACGCAGAAGACCATGACCGCGCGGTGACCGAGCGCCACCTGAGCGGCCAGTTCGTCGAGGTGCTTGGCGCCCCGGGTGGTGATGGAATCCGGGAATTCGGCCAGCCCGGCCTGCCGACGCAGGTGGCAGTTCTTGACCTCGACGAAGGCCTGCGGTCTGCCCGGGATCTTCGAGCAGCAGGTCAATCCGGCTGTTGGTGCCGTACTTCACTTCCCGGCGCAGGTCGGCATAGCCCGCCAGCTCGGTGATCACCCCGGCCCGGATCGCCTCCTCGACCAGGGCGTTGGGACGACCGGTGTTGATCCCGACCCACGTGCCCTCGTCCTCGATCAGTTCCCACCGATAATCGTACTTGCGGGTTGGCGAAGGCGCGTGCACCAGCCATGTCGCGCTGCCCGGTGTCGTCAGGCCCAGCATCGTGCCGGTATTGGGACAGGATGCCGTGATCACCTCACCGCTTTCCAGCCGGTGATCGCTGAGAAACCGCTTGTAGCGTTTCACCAGTGTGGCGGGGACCATCGTGGTCTGGTCAAGCTGCATGGGACATCCTCATTTGCGTGCGTTGTTGGCGGGGGCCAAACCTCGCTAGTGTCGCTTTTGACATACTACCGCCTCAGAGGACCAGCCCCATGGCCCCCAGCCGACCTTCTTCCAAGCCCATCCGCAAGCTGCTCGTTGCCAACCGCTCTAAAATCGCCATCCGCGTGTTTCGTGGCGCAACAGAACTGGGCATCCAAACGGTCGCCGTTTACGCCCACGAGGACCGCTTTGCGCTGCACCGCTTCAAGGCGGATGAGGCCTACGAAATCGGGGTGGGGATGGAGCCGATCGCGGCCTACCTCTCGGTCGAGGAAATCATCCGCGTCGCCCAGCTCTCCGGCGCCGATGCCATCCACCCGGGCTATGGTTTTCTCTCGGAATCCCCGGAGCTGGCCGCTGCGGCAGACGCTGCCGGGATCACCTTCGTCGGTCCCCGCGCCCAGACCCTGATCGATCTGGGGGACAAGGTCGCTTCGCGCAAACTCGCAGAAGCCGCGAACGTGCCAACAGTTCCCGCGACAGACGCCCTGCCCGATGGCGACGCCGCCGCCGATGCAGCCGGTGAGAAAATCGGCCTGCCGGTCATGGTCAAGGCCAGCTGGGGCGGCGGTGGGCGCGGCATGCGCCGCGTCTACGAAGCCGACAAGCTCGCCGAGGAAGTCGCCATTGCCAAACGCGAGGCTGCCGCTGCCTTCGGCAAGGATGACGTCTACCTCGAAAAGCTGATCGAGCACGCCCGCCACGTGGAGGTGCAAGTCATCGCCGACACCCACGGCAACGTCACCCACCTGTTCGAGCGCGACTGCTCGGTGCAGCGCCGCAACCAGAAGGTCGTTGAAATGGCCCCGGCCACGTGGCTCGACGAAGACACCCGGCAGGGCATGTGCCAGGCCGCCGTACGTCTGGCCGAGACCGCAGGCTACCAGAACGCCGGTACGGTGGAATTCCTCTACGATGTCCGCGACGGCGCCTTCTACTTCATCGAGGTCAACCCGCGCATTCAGGTCGAGCACACGGTGACCGAGGAAGTCACCTCGGTCGATATCGTCAAGACCCAGCTGCTGATCGCCGGTGGCGCGACGCTGGCCGAAGCCGGTGTGCCCGAGGCCGAGGAAGATCGCCGCCCGCGTGGGGTCGCGATCCAGTGCCGCGTGACCACCGAAGACCCGGAAAACGCCTTTGTCCCCGACTACGGCAAGATCGTCGCTTACCGCTCGCCCGCAGGTTTCGGCGTGCGTCTGGACGGTGGCACCGCCTTCGCCGGGGCCGTGGTGACGCCGCACTATGATTCGCTGCTGGCGAAGGTCACTGTCCACGCCCCCGACCGGGATCAGGGCATTGCCCGGATGAGCCGCGCGCTGGCCGAATTCCGCATCCGGGGCATCAAGACCAACCTGCCCTTCCTGCAGCGTGTGGTTCGGCACGATGATTTCCGCACCGGGGTTCTGACGACCCGCTTCATCGACGACACGCCCGAGTTGTTCCACTTCCCGCCCCGTCGCGACCGGGCCTCGAAGCTGCTCAAATTCCTCGGCGAGACCGTGGTCAACGGCAACCCGGAGATGGAAGGCCGCCCGGCGGTCGCCCGGGCACCGCTGCAGCGCCTGCCACTGGTCGAGGCCGACACGGCGCACCGCGAGACCGCCAAAACGGTCTTCGACCGCGATGGCGCCGCGGGTCTGGTCAAGTGGATCGGCGCGCAGGACCGCCTGCTGGTCACCGACACCACCTTCCGCGATGCCCACCAGTCGCTGCTGGCGACCCGGATGCGGACGGCCGACCTCATCGCGCCCATGGCAGCTTACGAAAACGGCCTGCGCGGGCTGTTCAGCCTCGAAGTCTGGGGCGGTGCGACCTTCGACGTCGCCTATCGCTTCCTGAAGGAAGACCCTTGGCAGCGCCTCGAGCAAATGCGGGCCGTCGCCCCCAGTCACCTGTTCCAGATGCTGCTGCGCGGCTCCAACGCCGTGGGCTACACCAACTATCCCGGACAACGTGGTCAAGGATTTCGTCGTCAAGGCCTTCGACGGTGGTCGCGGGGTCGATGTTTTCCGCGTGTTCGACAGCCTCAACTGGGTCGAGAACATGCGCGTGGCCATCGACGCCGTGATCGACGCCGGTGCGATCTGCGAGGCGACGATCTGCTACTCCGGCGACCTGCTCAGCCCGGACGAAGACAAGTACACCCTCGCCTACTACGTCGATATGGCGCGTCAGTTCGAAGCCGCTGGCGCGCATACGCTGGCGATCAAGGACATGGCCGGGGTCGCCCGCCCCGCAGCCGCTGCCAAGCTGGTTGAAACGCTCAAGGGCGAAGTCGGTCTGCCGATCCATTTCCACACCCACGACACATCCGGCGGACAGGTTGCCACCGTGCTCGCGGCCAGCGCTGCCGGGGTCGATATCATCGATGCCGCCATGGACCCGCTCTCGGGCCTGACCTCGCAGCCCAACCTCGGCACCATCGCCGAAGCCCTGCGCGGGCTGGAGCGCGACCCGGAACTGCCCCGCGATACGCTGGACAAGATTGCCCACTACTGGGAAGGCGCCCGCCGCCACTACGCGGCCTTTGAGGCCGACATGCGCGCCGGTTCCTCGGACGTGTTCGAGCACGCCATGCCCGGGGGCCAGTACACGAACCTGCGTCAGCAAGCACGCAGCCTCGGCATCGAGCACCGCTGGCCCGAAGTGGTGAAGCGCTACGCCGACGTCAACCGCCTGTTCGGGAACATCGTCAAGGTAACGCCGTCCTCGAAGGTCGTCGGCGACATGGCGCTGTTCATGGTCTCCCACAACCTCAGCCCCGAGGACGTGACCAACCCGGATAAGGAGGTCGCCTTCCCCGATTCCGTGGTTTCCTTCTTCCGCGGTGATCTGGGGCAGCCCACCGGTGGCTTCCCGCAGGCGCTGCAGACCAAGGTGCTGCGCGGTGAAGCGCCGCTGTCCGAGCGGCCGGGCGCATCGCTGCCGCCGGTCGACTTCGATGCCGTCCGCGCCGAACTGGCGGAAACCTTTGGCCGCAAGCCCGAGACCGTCAGCGACCAGGACATCGCCGCCTACGTGCTCTACCCCAAGGTCTTCCTCGATTTCGCGAGCCACCGCCGCGACTTCGGCGACACCTCGTTGCTGCCCACGCCAGTGTTCTTCTACGGCCCCGAAGTCGGCGAGGAACTGTCGGTTGAAATCGACGCGGGCAAGCGGCTGATCATCCGTCTGCTCGCCGTGTCCGACCCCGATGCCAAGGGGCGGCGCACGGTATTCTTCGAACTCAACGGACAGCCGCGCAACGTCGTCATTCAGGACAAGAACGCCGCCGCCGACGTCACGGCCCGCCCCGTGGCCACCGGCGCCCCCGGGGAAGTCGCCGCGCCCATGCCCGGCGCAATCGTGACCGTGAATGTCACAGTGGGCGACGAAGTGAAGAAGGGCGACGTGCTGCTGTCGCTGGAAGCCATGAAGATGGAGACCAGCGTTTACGCCGACCGCGACGGCCGCGTGACCGAAGTTTTTGTGAAGTCAGGTGATCAGGTCGACGCCAAGGATCTGCTGCTCAAGTTCGAAGACTGACCAAACCCCTGAATCCACGCGTGAATCAGCCAGCTACCGACCCTTTGCCCGGACGTGTAGCGGCAGTTTCACAAGGCAACCATGACTTTGCAGCACTCTGTTTTGTCGCTACAAAACCGGCCATTCGCCGCGTGAATGCACCCCGGTCCACGCCGGACCGGAGCCACAGCCGTTGAGAGTGTCTGAATGGACCAACTCCGAATAGTGGTGGCGCAGATCAACCCGATAGCCGGGGATATTCTGCGCAACCTCGAACTTCACAAGCAGGCCTATGACGAAGCGGCAGACGGCGCCGACCTCGTTGTCTTTGCCGAAGGGTCGCTCACCGGCTATCCCGTTGGCGATCTCGCCCTGCATGAACAGTTCATTCAGGACTGCGCGCGGGCCAATGCCGAGCTGATCGCGCTGACCGACGCCGAAGGCGCGCCCGGGATCCTGTTCGGCAGCATCGTGCGGGACACCGCAGCAGAAACCCCCTTTTACGCCTATCAGGCGCCGCACCAGCGGATGAAGGGGCAGGTCTTCAACGCCGCCATTCTGGCCGAAGGCGGCGCCATCGTCGGCCAACGCTACAAGCGCTCGCTGCCAACCTTCGGCCCCTTTGACGAGGCACGCTGGTTCGAGCCGGGGCCGCTGCAGGGGCCCATCCTGTTCCGCGGTGCCAAGATCGGCCTGCAAATCTGCGATGATGCCTGGCGCGAGGACGGGCCGGAAACGCTGGAAGAAACCGGCGCCGACCTGATCATTGCGCTCAACGGCTCGGGCTTCACCGCCGATATCATGGATCAGCGCTATGCGGCCATGAGCCGACTGAGCCAGATCCACGGCTTTCCGCTGATCTACACCAACCTTGTCGGTGGGCAGGACGGCATGGTCTTCGACGGTGGCGGCTTCTGCATCAACCCCGGGGGCGATCTGGCGGGCAGCTTCCCGCTGGCCGAGACCGGTAACTTTGCCACCCGCTGGATGAAGGTCGAAGGCAGCTGGCGCTGCGTCTCAGCACCCAAGGACGAGCCGGAAACCGGCTGGGCAGCCTCGGCCAAGATCATCGCGCTTGGCGTTTATGACTTCGCCGCGAAGAACAAGCTGGCCGTGGAAGTCGCCGATGTGGCCCATCCGGCGATCGCCATGCTGCGCCAGCTGGTGCCCACCGAGACCGACTGGAAGGCAGGCAATACCCTGACCCTGCTGCCCTGGACCAAGACCGAACTGGCGCTGGGTGAGTTTGAGAACCGCCACGGCCTCGACGGCCCGCGACTGGCCCCCTTCGGCGATGTCTACAGCTCCGACCTGTCTTCACTGGCTGAAGCCATGGGCGAAGACGCACCGCCGGTCGGGCCCACCGAAACAGACCGCCAGCTGCAGGCCCTGATCGAGGACGAGTTGTGTATCGACGCACTCGAAGACGACGGCTACCGGGTTGATGCCTGCATCGACCTGTGGAAGCGGATGGCGCGCTCCGAATTCAAGCGCCGGGCGGCACCCATGGTGCTGCGCCTGAGCCAGCGGGCGCTGATCGGCGACCGCACCTACCCTGTTACCAATCGCTACCGCCTGACGGAGGATATCTAGGAACCGCACCTGTGACCCTTCGCGTTCGCTTTGCACCCTCGCCCACTGGTTGGCTGCACCTGGGCAACATCCGCACTGCCGTGATCAACTGGATGCACGCCAAGCAGGCCGGGGGCGAATTCCTGCTCCGGATCGATGACACCGACCTCGAACGCAGCACGGATGAATTCCGCGCAGGCATCGAAGAAGATCTGCGCTGGCTGGGGCTGGACTGGGACGACTACGCCAAGCAGTCAGAGCGCTTCGAGGCCTATGACGCGGCGCGCGACGGGTCTGATCGCGTCGGGCCGGCTCTATCCCTGCTACGAAACCGGCGCCGAGCTGGAGCTGATGCGCAAGACCGCGTCGATCCAGGGCAAGCCGTTCATCTACAACCGCGCGGCCTACCCGCTGTCGGACGAGGACGAAGCCGCGTTCAAGGCCGAAGGCCGCTCGCCGCACTGGCGCTTTGCCCTCCGCCGGGCGAAATCCGGTGGGACGACCTTGCGCGCGGCGATACCAGCTTCGAGGCGGAAAATCTGTCCGACCCCGTGCTGATCCGGGGCGATGGTTCCTACCTCTACACCCTGTGTTCGGTGCTCGATGACATCGATCTGGGCATGACCGACATCATCCGCGGGGAAGACCATACCTCCAACACCGCGACCCAGATCCAGCTGTTTGAAGCGCTGGCGGCGATGAAGGGGCTGAGCGACTTCAGCCTGCCGCGCTTTGCCCATATGCCGCTGGTGACCGGCGCTGACGGCTCCAAGCTGTCCAAGTCCAACGGCGCGCTGTCGATCCGCGACCTGCGCAACGACGGCGGGCTGGAACCGCTGACGATCGTAAACTTCCTGAGCCGGCTGGGCACCCCCGACGGGCCGCAACCGGTGTCGGCCATCGCCGAGCTCGCCGGGAGCTTCGACATCGCCCGCTTCGGCCGGTCGAGCCCGCGCATGGACCCCGAAGAGCTGGTGCCGCTCAACGGCAAAATCGTGCGGCAGCTGCCCTACGCAGCGGTGGAAGGACGCTTCGAAGGGCTGAACGAGACCCGCTGGGCGGTGATTCAGCCCAATCTGGAGCGCCTGGGCGACGTGGCAGACTGGCTGCGGCTGATCGAAGGCCCGGTGACGCCGGTGATCGAGGATGCCGCCTTCGCCGCCACCGCCGCAGGTCTGCTGCCCGAGGGCGCGCTCGACGCGACAGCTGGTCAGCCTGGACTGATGCGGTCAAAGCCGAAACCGGCGCGAAGGGCCGGGGCCTGTTCATGCCACTGCGCCAAGCGCTGACCGGGCAGGAACGCGGGCCGGAAATGGCCGTGCTGCTGCCCCTGCTGGACCGCGACAAGATTCTTGCGCGGCTCCGGGGTGAGGCCGCATGAGCAGCGCCATCCGTCTGACCAACACCCTGACCCGGCAGCTCGAACCCTTCGAGCCGATGGTGCCGGGACGGGTCGGCGTCTACCTTTGCGGTCCCACGGTCTACGACCTTGCGCATCTGGGCAATGCCCGATCGGCGGTCAACTTCGACATGCTGCACCGCCTGCTGCGCCACGATTTTGGCGTCGCGAATGTCGCCTTTGTCCGCAACATCACCGACGTCGATGACAAAATCATCGCCCGCGCGCTGGAGACCGGGGTTTCCATCGCCGACCTGACCGCCGGGTCGACGCAGGACTATCTGGATGATCTGGAGGCGCTGTGCGTGCTGCCGGTGACCAACCAGCCGCGCGCCACCGAATACATTGGCGAAATGATCGCCATGATCGAGACTTTGATCGACAAGGGCCACGCCTACCGCGCCGACGATGGCAACGTCCTGTTCCACGTGCCGTCTATGCGGGACTACGGACAGCTCTCCCGCCGCAGCCAGGACGATATCATCGCTGGCGCTCGGGTCGAGGTCAGCTCGGCCAAGCGTGACCCCTCGGACTTTGTGCTGTGGAAGCCGCAGAAGCCGGAGGAGCCGGACCACGCCACCTTTGACAGCCCCTGGGGCCGGGGTCGGCCGGGCTGGCACATCGAATGTTCAGCCATGTCCAAGGCCATTCTGGGCGAGGTCTTCGACATCCACGCCGGCGGCAACGACCTGATCTTCCCCCACCACGAGAACGAAATCGCCCAGAGCCGCTGCGCCAACGAAACCGCGCACATGGCCCGCACCTGGCTGCACAACGGCATGCTGATGGTCGAGGGGCAGAAAATGTCCAAGTCGCTGGGCAACTTTTTCACGGTGCGCGACCTGCTGGGGCAGGGCCACCGGGGCGAGACCCTGCGGCTGTCGCTGCTCTCCGGGCACTATCGTGCGCCGCTGGACTTCACGCAGGCTAAGCTGACCGAGGCCAAAAACCGGCTCGATGGCTGGTACCGCGCGTGGGACGAAGTGACGCCGGCAGACAGCGTGCCTGAAGCGGTCCTGAATGCCATCCGCGACGACCTCAACACCCCGCAGGCTATGGCCGAAATCGACACCCTACGCGGACAGCCCGACCAGCTTGCAGCCGCGGCACAGTTCCTCGGCCTGCTGCAACTCACGCCCGACCAGTGGTTCCGGGGTGAGACCGGTGATGGCGCGGGAACAGGCGCAGGCGCAGAGGCGGGACTGAGCGCCGACGACATCGACGCGCTGATCAGCGAACGGGCTGAAGCCAAGAAAGCCCGTGACTTCGGCCGCGCCGATGCGATCCGGGACCAGCTGACCGAGGCTGGGATAGTGCTCGAAGACGGCGCTGGCGGGACCACGTGGCGCCGGGCCTGAACCTTATCCCACGAACTCTCCGTCCGGCGGGCGCGCTGGCCGGTGCGCTGTGCTGGCTGTCGGGCTGTGACGCCACCGACCTGGCTCCCGGACCAACCCTCGACGAACTGCCCGCCCCCGGCACGCTGACCCGCGAGGCGCCGGTGATGGTATTCGAGCTGGATGGGCCGACCTTCCTCGCCGTTTACGATCCCTCGGTGATATCCGACGATGGCGTGCTCTGGCACGCGCACAAGAATTGCCCCGGTACGCCGGAGAACTACGCCTTCCCCGCGTCTCAACCCCTTCAGATCCGGGACGACTTGCGGCGGGTCACCATGGCCTGCCAGTATGGCTTCAAGTAATCCGGGACCGCCGGACAAATAAGACAAGAACAAAGGACTTCCCATCATGCGCGCTCTGGTCTGCGAAAGCCTCGGCCCCGTCACGTCTCACCGGGTGCAGGAGATCCCCGACCCCGTGCCGGGCAAGCGCCAGGTCGCGGTCCGGGTCCACGCCTGCGGGGTCAACTTCGCCGACACGCTGATCGTCCAGGGCAAGTATCAGGAGCGGCCAGAGCTGCCCTTCGTCCCTGGTTCCGAGGTCGCGGGCGAGGTCATCGCGCTGGGTGAAGGGGTGAAAGGCATCGCGCTGGGCCAGCGGGTCATGGCCCTGACCTCCGTCGGGGGCTTCGCTGAAATCGCGCTGGCGAGCGCCGACACGCTGATCCCCCTGCCCGACGGCATCGACTTCGCCGACGCGGCCGCCTTCACCGTCGCCTACGGCACCTCCCACGTGGCGCTGGAAACCCGCGCGCAGCTCAAGGCGGGCGAAACCCTGATCATCAACGGCGCGTCTGGCGGGGTCGGCCTGACCGCGCTGGAAATCGGCAAAATGATGGGCGCCACCGTCATCGGGCTGGCCAGCACCGAAGAAAAGCGCGCGCTGGTTGCTGAACGCGGCGCGGATCATGTCTTCGACGTGGCTGACCCCGAACTGCGGGACAAGGTCAAGGCGCTGGGTGGGGCCGACGTCGGCTACGACGTGGTCGGGGGCGAGGCCTTCAACACCATGCTCCGCTGTATGAAATTCGAAGGACGCCTGCTCACCGTCGGCTTTGCCTCGGGTGAGATCCCGCGAGTGCCGGCCAACCTGCTGCTCGTCAAGAACATCTCGGTGGTTGGGGTCTACTGGGGCAGCTACGCCCGCAACAATCCCAGCGTGCTGATGAAATCTCTGGTGCAGCTGACCCAATGGCTGAAGGACGGCCAGCTGCGACCCCACGTCTCGGCAGTTTACCCGCTTGACGAAGCCACCAAGGGCCTCGAAGCCCTCGCCAGCCGCCAGTCCGTGGGCAAAGTGGTGATCAAGCCCTAGCCGCACCCTGTCGCGCGCCCAACCCTGCCGCGCGCAAAGGCAAGGCGGTCAGTCTTCGTCCTGCGCCGCCATTTTCACCCGCGCCAGCTCGACTTCGAGTGAGGCAATCCGGGCATCCCGGGTCGCCAGCGCCTGTGCAGCCTCTTCATCGGGCGCGGCTGAGCCGGGACCGCTGCCCTGATCAGCCGGTGAGAACCACAGCATCACTGCCCCGGCCAGACCGGCAACGGTCAGCGGCCAGATCAGCCAGAACGGAAAGTCGTCCAGCCCGATCGCGCGCAACAGCCCAAACTTGGCGAGCAGGCTCAGGGCCGCTGCCACCCCCAACACCAGAGCGATAATCCGTCGTGCGTTCATGATCCCGAACCCTGTTTACCGTTTCCCGTTTCCTGTCCCCGGCGTCAAAGCCGCAGCCTCGGTTAGCCTCAGCCGCTTAGCGGAACCGCAGCTCCAGCCGCCGGTTCATGGCGTAGGCCTCCTGCGTGGCTTCATCGACAAGCGGGTGATACTCACCCAGTCCGACTGCAGCCAGCCTTTCCACGGGCACCCCGGCTTCGGCCAGCGCCCGTACTGCAGCCGAAGCGCGGTACGCCGACAGCTCCCAGTTCGATGGCCAACGTGCGCCCGTGGGCCGGATATCGGCGTGGCCCTGCACTTCCAGCCGCCAGTCGGCGTCGGCGGGCAGCGTTTCCATGATCGACAGGATCTCTGCGGCCAGCTCGTCGAGCAGGCCCTGCCCGGTTTCGCTGATCTCCGCGCTGCCGGTCAGGAAGATGGATTCTGAGCCCGAGAGCACAAGGCTGTCGCCGGGCAGCGCCAGACCCTCGACCTCCGGCCGAGCCTGACTGGCGACGGCGGACCAGGCCTGCAAGCCTTGGTTCAGGGCGGTCGCAGCCGGTGTCGCCTCAGCCGTCGATGG
Organism: Rhodospirillaceae bacterium; assembly: GCA_038141425.1. GTDB lineage: Bacteria > Pseudomonadota > Alphaproteobacteria > UBA7985 > UBA7985 > UBA7985. The sequence goes on from JAYQIC010000001.1 coordinate 639,925, forward strand.
CATGGCACCTGTCCCGGCATCGGCCTCAAGCGCCCCTTCGAGGCGCTCAATTTCTGCCTGCGCAGCGGCCAGATCCCCGGCCATCTCGCCCACGGCGGCAAAGTCGGTCTGCGCGGCCTCGGCCTGTGACAGCGCCTGATCGAGCAGGCTCTGCAACCGGGCAATCTCCGCCGCGCTGTCATCGCTGGCCTGCCGCGCCGCGGCCTCGGCGGCGGCGAGATCAGCCTGCAGGGCGACCCGTGCAGCCTCTGCCTGTCGGGCCTCGCCCTCCAGCGCTGCCTTGCGCGATAGGGCCGCGTTCAGGGCGGTCGTCGTGCGCTCAAGGTCGGCCGCCCGCTTTTCAGCCATGGCTAGCAGCGCAGTAACGCGCGAATCATCATGACCCTCAGCAGCCGAGGGGGCGGCGGCATCCTGCTCCAGCCGGGCGAGGGTGGCATCGCGCGCAACCAGCTCAGCCTGCAGCGCTGCGATTTCATCGCGCAGGTCGGCTTCGGTGCTGGCCTGCCCCTCCATCCCGGCCTGACAGGCTTCGACCCGCTGATCCAGCCCGGCGATCTGCGTGGTCAGACTTTCCTGCATGGCCAGCAGGGTATTGGTCTCGGCCTCGCGCTGATCAGCTCGGCCTGAAGTTCATCGGCGCGGCACTGGCCCAGCGCCGTGACCTCAGCCTGCAGCGTGTCGGCGCGGGCAATCGCGCCATCGCGCTCTGTCTCCAGCGCGCGGTTTGCCAGCGCCATCGCGGTCAGCCGCGCCTGCTCCACCGCCAGCGCTTCGCCGACGCGGCAGACATCGTGCTTGGTGACGTAGGACCCGCCGACAAAGCGCAGCAGGCGGTTGCTCTGCCCGCTGCATCCAGTCAGCACGCTCTCGGCCGCGCGGCTCTCCATGCTCACCTCGACCACCTGCGCATCCTGCGCGGGCGCTGTGACCCCAAAGCCAGCCCCAGCGCCATCAGTGGCGCGGCAGCAAGCACGACGAGGGATGAGGGGCGGCGGGTGCCATCGTTTCGGGTCAGACGCTGAAAAATGCGCATGCGCTGAAGTTCCTGTGTTCAAAAACCAGCCCAGCATACCCCAATTGGGCGCATAAGGCTCATAATCTATCGAGTCGTTACACGCAAAAGTCGTTCCAGACCGACAATTCGGGGCCTGAAATTGATCCTGAAGGGGGCTGCAGACCCCAACGGCCCGCCCAAACACCCCTTTCCACATCCCCAAAATCAAGAATTTCTTAAAATTTCCAAACCCAAAGGTGTTTTTTCACTTGATTTTGTATCGTAACTGCATAATTTAGTAGATGTTATGCGACTTTAAGGTTTGTTGAACTGAAATGAGTTGCATGGCGCCTGGTGCATTGGCGAGCACGATCAGACGTCGGCTTACCCCTCCCCGACCGTCCTGAGGTCCAACTGCACAAAGGAACTCGAACCCAGCTGCCACGGGCTTCGAGCACCAAGAGCGTCGGCGGTGCCAGTCTCACCCCCATAACCGGGCACCGTCGGCGTCTCTCTCTCAGAAATCAGATCAATCAGTGTCAGGTGCCCAAAGACGGTCTCAGGCGCGCAGCGCCGCGATTGCCGTGCCGTAGTCCTCGGCCTTGAAAACACTGGTGCCGGCGACAAGGATCGTCGCCCCGGCATTGATCAGATCGCGGGCATTGCCCTCACCCACACCACCGTCAATCTCGATATCGATCGACCGGTCGCCGATCATCGACCGCAGCTGTGCGACACGCTCCATCGTTTCAGGAATAAAGCGCTGGCCACCGAAGCCCGGGTTCACCGACATCAGCACCACCTGATCCACCGAATTCAGCAGCGGCGTGACGGTTTCCAGCGGCGTACCGGGGTTAAGGGCCAGCCCGGCGACCAGACCCATGTCTCGGATCACCTGCAGCGCCCGGTGCGGGTGCGGACCAGCCTCGACATGGACCGCGATGCGGTGCGCGCCTGCGTCCCGGAAGGCGTCGAGATAGGGCTCATAGGGCTGGATCATCAGGTGCACGTCGAGCGGGATCGACGCTGCGCGCGCAATGGCCTCGACCACCGGCAGACCAAAGGACAGGTTGGGCACGAAGTGCCCGTCCATGATGTCGATGTGGTGCATGTCGGCACCGCCAGCTCGACGGCGCGCACCTCGGCTTCGAGGTTGCCAAAGTCGCAGGCGAGCAGAGAAGGGGCGATCTGGGTCATGGTGCGTTCAGCCTTCTGCAGGGATGCCGGAGCCTCCCCCTGTTGTGATTAGTCCTCGAACGGGTCGCGGACAAGGATGGTGTCTTCGCGCTTGGGCGAGGTCGACAGCAGCGCGATCGGCACACCGATCAGCTCTTCGACGTGGCGCACGTACTTGACGCAGTTCGCGGGCAGGTCGGCCCACGACCGCGCGCCAAAGGTGCTCTCCGACCAGCCGGGCACGACCTCGTAGATTGGCTCCACGGCGGCCTGTTCATCCGGCGCGGTCGGGAAGTAGTCGATGCGCTCGTCGCCCAGCCGGTAGCCGACGCAGATGCGCAGCTCGTCGAAACCGTCGAGCACGTCGAGCTTGGTGAAGGCGATGCCGCTGATCCCGGAAATCTGCACAGCCTGCCGGACCATGACCGCATCGAACCAGCCGCAGCGGCGCTTGCGCCCGGTGACGGTGCCGAATTCGCGGCCGCGCTCGCCAAGACGGGTGCCGACCTCGTCGTCAAGCTCGGTCGGGAACGGGCCGGAGCCAACGCGCGTGGTGTAGGCCTTGGTGATGCCCAGCACGTAGCCGACCTGTCCCGGGCCAACGCCTGCGCCCGCCGAGGCCTGCCCGGCGACGGTGTTGGACGAAGTGACAAACGGGAAGGTGCCGTGATCGATATCGAGCATCGCGCCCTGCGCGCCCTCGAAAAGAACCCGCTCCCGACGGCGACGGGCGTCGGCCAGCTGCTGCCAGACGCGGGCGCGGTAGGGCAGCACCTTGGGCGCAACCTCCTGCAGCATCCGCAGGTGCTCGTCGAAATCCGGCTCTGGCTCACCCATGCCACGCGCCAACGCGCTGTGGTGACGGAACAGCTCGGTCAGGGCACCGCGTAGGCGGTCTTCGTCGGCGAGGTCGGACAGGCGCACCGCCCGGCGGGCGACCTTATCCTCATAGGCGGGGCCGATGCCGCGCCCGGTGGTACCGATTTTCTCGGCGCCGCGAGCCCGCTCCCGCGCATGGTCCAACGCGGAATGCACCGGCAGGATCAGCGGCGTGTTTTCAGCGATGCCAAGGCGGCGCTCGTCGATCTCCAGCCCCAGTTCGCGGCAGCGCTCGATCTCGGCAACCAGCGCCCAGGGGTCGAGCACGACGCCATTGCCGATCAGGGCCTGCTTGCCCTCGCGCACCACGCCGGAAGGCAGCAGCGACAGCGCGTAGGTGACATCATCGACGACCAGCGTGTGGCCGGCGTTATGCCCGCCCTGAAACCGCACCACCACGTCGGCGCGTTCGGACAGCCAGTCCACGATTTTGCCTTTTCCTTCGTCGCCCCACTGGGAGCCTACGACAGCCACGTTCGCCATGTTCAGTCTTCTCGTTGTTCAATTTCGGTGTGAGTGTTGTGCGGTTAGCGGAACCGCACCCCGGTCAGTCCAGATCCGCGACGATCACCTCGCCCGCCGCCCGGCGGCGCGCAACCTCGACCGCATCGGCGTCGGCTGTGACCCGGACTTTCTTGGGCCGGGTCGGCGCAGGCAGGGCGCGCAGGATCGTGTCCATATAGAGCGTGAAGCCCGCCGCCTGCTCGTCGCCGGCGGGATAGAGACCGCCCCGGCCCAGTTCGCCCCGGATCCCCTTGGCGTAGAGCGCGAACGACAGCCCGGTGTGGTAGTCAAAGCCGCGCAGCTCGGCCGGATCGAGCAGGATCTCGGCCTTGGGGTGGCGGTCCTGCATGGCCCCGGCAACGGTGCGCACGCCATTGGCGGCGGCGGCGGCCATCTGTGCCGAGGTGCCTGCGGCGGCCAGCGCCTCGATCGCGGCGTCCCACGGGCCAAAGGCACCGATCAGGGCTGCAACCTGCTCACCCGCCTGCCCGGCGTCACCGGCCAGTGCTGCGTTGCGTTCGCTCAGCGCCCGGATCAGCGCGCTGTCGCCGCCTGCTGCCTCGCGCGCCAGATGCGGCAGGGTCAGATCCAGCGTGATGTCCTCGACCCCGATCGTCCCCAGCGCGGTCAGGCACAGGTCGGCAATCTCCACCAGCGCCCGGGTTTCAGCACCCTGCGGCACGCCGATCAGCTCGACCCCGGCCTGCGTGAACTGTCGCTCCGGGCGCAGCTGCGAGCCCTTGGCGCGCAGGACCTGCCCACCATAGGACAGGCGCAGGGGGCGGGGTTCGTCCTTCAGCCGGGTCTGGGCGATGCGCACCACCTGCCCGGTCTTGTCCGAGCGCAGGATCAGCAGGCCCTCGGCCTGCGGGTCAGCGAGCTTAAAGCCCTTGCGCAGGGCATCGGGGCGAAGGCGGTGAGGGTGTCTTCGTATTCCAGCAAGGGCGGCTTGACCCGATCGTAGCCGAAGCTGCGCGCTGTACCGAGGATGAGGCTGAGCGCTTCCGCCTCGGCTTCGGCCCAGGGCGGCAGCTGGTCTTCGAGGCCAGCGGGGAGCAAGGATGGAGCGTCGCCCATGGCGGCAGCCCTCTGCGCTGTTTATTACGGCGAAGATACAGCACGCCGGACCGGGTCAGCACAACCCGGCCAGCCTAGAGGCTGCCTTGCACCAACGCGCGCGGCAGCCAGCTCAGGCGCCTGCCGGTTCCCAGTGGATGTTGATGCGGCGGTTCTGCCGCCCCTTTTCTCGATCTTGCCGACCCGGACCCGACCGATTTCACCGGTGTTGGCGACGTGGGTGCCGCCGCAGGGCTGGAAATCGACGCTGTCGCCTTCCGCCCCGATCCGCACCACGCGGATCAGGCCGCTGGCATCCCGGGGCGGGGCCACGGACATGGTCCGCACCAGCTCAGGCCGGGCGTCGAGTTCCTCGGCGGTGATCGTCGAGGCGCTCACGGCATGGGCTCCGGCGATCAGGGTATTGAGGCGCTGTTCCAGCGCTTCCTTGTCCGGGCTTTCTTCCAGATCAAAGTCCAGCCGTGACTTCTCGGCCCCGATCGAACCACCGGTGACGCCGGCATCGACGCTGGCGCAGAGCAAATGCAGGCTGGTGTGCATGGCCATGTGCGCAAAGCGGCGGTCCCAGTCGAGCACCGCCTCGACGCTGTCCCCCACGCTCAGTCCGTCGATCGGCCCTTCGGCGGGCAGCAGAACCAGCGCCTCGCCCTCGCCCTTGATGCAGGTGCCGATGGCGGCCTCTGCGCCGCTGGCGAGCCGCAGCCAACCGCTGTCGCCGGGCTGTCCCCCACCGGTGGCGTAGAACACCGACTGGTCGAGCACGACCCCGCCCTCGGCGGTGATCGCCTCCACACGGGCGCTGCAGGAACGCTGATAGGCGTCTTCGAGGAACAGTTTACGGGTCATCTCGGCTTTCCTTGTGGTTGGTTGGGCATCTGATCGAACGGCGTCAAACCGAAGTTTCGTCCGCAACCTCGGCCGCGAACCAGTCCTCGGCCGCGGCGCCCAGCGGGTGGGCGTGGTTGATGGGGCCATGCCCGCCGCCGAAGCCCGGGGCGCTGGCGATAGCCCGGTCGACATAGGCCACGGCGCGCTCCACGGCGCGCTGCAGGGTCATGTGCTGCGCCAGCCCCGCGGCGATGGCGCTGGCCAGCGTGCAGCCCGTGCCATGGGTGTGGGGGGTCTCGCGCCGCGCCCGGCCCAGACCGATGGCGCTGGCACCCTCAGCCGTCACCAGCAGGTCGGTCATCGCCGCCCCGGGCAGGTGCCCGCCCTTCATCAGCACCGCCTGCGGCCCCAGCGCCAGCAGGGCCTCCCCGACCCGGCGCAGATCGGCAGCCGTCTCGATACTCATCCCGGTCAGCGCTTCGGCCTCAGGGACATTGGGGGTCAGCACCGATGCGCGCGGCAGCAGCAGTTCGGTCAGTGCGGCCTGCGCCTCGGGCTGGAGCAGGGCTGCGCCGCCCTTAGCCCGCATTACCGGGTCAACGACCAGCGGTGCGTCGGTCTGCGCCAGTGCCGCTACCACGGTTTCGATCACCGCCGGGCTGTGCAGCATGCCGGTTTTGACCGCATCGGCACCCAGATCGCTCAGAACAACGTCGATCTGCTGGGTGATGAAAGCCTCCGGCACGGCGTGGATGCCGTGCACCCCGCGCGTGTTCTGCGCCGTCAGGGCGGTCAGCGCGGTCATGGCGAAGCCGCCCAGCGCCGTTACCGTCTTGATGTCTGCCTGTATCCCGGCGCCGCCGCCGGAATCCGATCCGGCAACGATGAGAACCCGGCCCTTCATGCCCCTGCCCCCTCAGTTATTGGGTGTTGTCCAGCCTCAGCCCGCCTGCGCCTGCACTGCCTCGCAGATGCGGTCGACCACAGCCTCGACCTGCGCGGCGTCATCGCCCTCGGCCATGACGCGGATCAGCGGTTCAGTGCCCGACTTGCGGATGACCAGCCGGCCGGCCTCGCCGAATTCCTGCTCCGCCGTCGCGATCAGCGCCTGCACCGGTCCGGCGTCGAGCGGGTTCGCGCCCTTGAAGCGGACGTTCTTGAGCACCTGCGGCACGGGGGTGACGAGGTTGAGCACCTCGCTCGCCCGGCGCTGCTGACGGACCATGACGGCCAGCACCTGCAGCGCTGCGACCATGCCGTCGCCGGTGGTGGCGTAGTCGGACAGGATCATGTGCCCGGACTGCTCTCCGCCGAAGTTCCAGCCCAGATCACGCATGCGCTCGAGCACGAAGCGGTCGCCGACCCGGGTCCGCTCCATCCGCATATCGTGGGACTGCAGGAAGCGTTCGAGCCCGAGGTTGGACATGACCGTGGTCACCAACCCCTCCCGCGCAGGCGCCCGGACTGCTGCATGTTGAGCGCAATCAGCGCCATGATCTGATCGCCGTCGATGACCCGGCCGCGCTCGTCGACAATGATCAGCCGGTCGGCGTCACCATCCAGCGCCAGCCCGATGTCAGCGCCGACCTCGGCCACCTTCTGGCGCAGGGTCTCTGGCGCTGTAGCGCCGCAATCGCGGTTGATGTTCAGGCCATCGGGCTCGACCCCCAGCTCGATAACGTCGGCGCCGAGTTCGTAGAGCATGCGCGGCGCAATCCGGTAAGCCGCGCCGTGGGCGCAGTCGACGGCCACCCGCAGGCCGTCCAGCCGCAGGTCGTCGGGGAAGGACGCCTTGACCAGCTCCATGTAGCGCCCCGCAGCCCCATCCAGCCGCCGCACGCGGCCAAGCTTGTCCGGCTCGGCGAGCGCGAATTCCGGGCCGTCGTCGGCCATGCGCGCGACGCTGGTTTCGATCTGTGCTTCGACCGCATCGCTGAGCTTGTAGCCCTGCGGGCCAAACAGCTTGATGCCGTTGTCGTGGTAAGGGATTGTGCGAGGCCGAGAGCATAACGCCCAGATCGGCACGCATCGACCGGGTCAGCGCCGCCACCGCCGGTGTTGGCATCGGCCCGAGCAGCAGCACGTCCCAGCCTGCGCTGGTGAACCCGGACACCATCGCCGGTTCCATCTGATAGCCCGACAGCCGCGTGTCCTTGGCGATCAGCACCGTGGGTCGGTGCTTCAGCCCCTCGCGGAAGACGTGCCCGGCGGCGACCGCCACATCCATGGCGATCCGGCTGGTCATGGGGTGCGCGTTGACCGTGCCACGGATACCGTCTGTGCCAAACAGTTTAGACATTTATTCGATCCCGTTGTTCGATCCTGTCGTTGCGTTCGCCTGCGTCCTCGCGATGGCGAACTGGCGCACCTCAAAACGCGTCCTTGCCCGCACGAATGAAGGCAAAGAAGTCAACCGCGTCGCGGTCCTTGAAGCCGTGAATTTGGGCGAAATCCGGGTCTTCAGCCCGCAAAAACGGATTAATTTTCTTCTCCAGCCCTAGGTTTGCCGGGATCGTCGGCACGCCTTCGGAACGGAGCATCGCCACCAGACCTGCGTAGCGCTGCAGTTCGGCGTTCTGGCCGTCGATGGACAGGGCGAAGGCGACGTTGCTCGCCGTGTACTCGTGCCCGCAATAGACGCGGGTTTCATCGGGCAGGTCGCGCAAGCGGCGCAGACCCGGCCACATATCGACCGCCGTGCCTTCGAACAGCCGACCGCAGCCGACGCTGAACAGGGCGTCACCCGCGAACAGCGCGCCTTCATTCCGGGCATGGAAGGTGATGTGACCCGCCGTATGGCCATAGACCCCGATCACGGCCAGACGTTCGTCACCAAATTCGACCACGTCACCGTCAGCGACGCTCTGGTCGAGGCCGGGGATGGGCTGGCTGTCACCGCCGGGGCCGATGACGGTTGCGCCGGTGGCTGCCTTGATGGTGGCGACCGCCGCCCACGTGGTCACCGTGGTGGTGGGTGATCAGGATGGTATCGATGTCCCAGCCCTTCTCTTCCGCCGCTGCGAGCACCGGCGCTGCCTCACCGGGGTCCACGCAGGCTACCCGCCCCGAGGCCTCGTCCCGCACCAGATAGACGTAGTTGTCGGAGAGGATCGGGACGATTTCGATCTGAAGAGTCATGGACGCAGGCCTGTTTGAGGTTTCGACGGCGAGGGGTTTGTGTTCATCTACACCCTATAGCACGCCCTGCCAGACAGTCATCGCCACCATGAACATAACCGCCGAGAACCTGCTGGATTTTTACGCCACGCCGCTGGGGCAGCGTGCGGGCGAAGCGCTGGGGCAGCGCATCCGGACGTGGTGGCCGGACCTGAGCGGTTTGCGCCTTCTGACCAGCGGCTATGGCCTGCCGCTCGATGCAGCGCTGATGGCCGGAACGCCGCTGTCGCTCGCCCACGTGGTCCCGGCGCGACTGGCGGCGGTCACCGGCTCGGCACTGTTCCCGCAGACCGGGCGGGCGCTGGTTACCGACGATACCCTGCTGCCACTGGACAGCGACCTGATCGACCGGGCGATCCTGATCCACCGGCTCGAACACGCCCAGCGGCAGGACCGGACCTTCCGCGAGGTCTGGCGGGTTCTGCGCCCCGGCGGGCGGCTGATCGTCGTCGTGCCGTCGGCCTTCGGGCTGTGGGCGCGGATGCCCGCCAACCCCTTCGGCCGGGGCAAGGCCTTTACCGGACTGGCGCTGGCCGCTGTCCTGAACGAACAGCTGTTTAGCCTGGAACGCATGCGAAACGGTCTTTTCTTCCCGCCGCTTTCGGCGTTGAAATGGGCGAGGCTGCCCACCGGCGGCGTGCTGATCGCCGAAGCACAGAAATTCGCCGGGCCAGCGCAGCTTTTACAGCCGGGCAAGGCTGCGCTAAACCACCGGCGCAGCGCCGCCCCCGTCAACAAGGTGCTGGACCAGGAGACCCGCCGCCGTGACCACCGAGGAAAACCGGAAGAAGCAGACCGAAGCCGCTGAGCTCGATACCCTGCGCGCTGAAATCGACCGCCTCGACCAGGAACTGGTGGAGCGCATCCACGCGCGCTCCAAGGTTGCCATGGCCATCGGCGAGGTCAAAAAACGCTATTCCGACAGCCCCGTGTTCCTGCGTCCCGGTCGGGAAGCGTCCATGCTGCGCCGGGCGGCGGAAAAGCACGGTGACCACCCTTTCCCGGCCAGCTCTCTGCTGCGGATCTGGCGCGAGATTATCCCGGCGGTGACATCGCTCGAAGGCAACCTTTTGCTCGCCATCGAAGAAGACGAAGCCGCCGTCGCCCGCGAACACGCGCAGGTCCACTACGCCGTATCGCTCGAACGCCAGCACTTCCCCGATCGCGATGCCGTCGCCGCGGCTGTGCTGAGTGGTGAATTCACCCTCGGCATCATCCGCGCGGACATCAACGACCCGGCGTGGTGGCAGCGCGTCACCGCCCCCGACGCGTCCGGACGACGCCTGCACGTGATCCTGCAGCTGCCGTTCATCGACGGCCCGGTCGGCGGCATCCCACGCGACAAGGCCTGGGTGCTCGCCGCCTTTGAGCCCGAGACCTCTGGCGCCGATATCAGCCGCGTCCTCGTGACCACTGACGCCGGGCTGGAAATCCATGAGATTAGCGGTGACGGCAGCGCCGTGCCGGGTTGGGCCGAAGCACAGGGTTACGCGCCCGAGCAGGTCCATCTCCTTGGCTTCTATCCCGAAGCGGTGCAACTGAAGGCCTGAGCCTTCGTGGCCGCAGCCGCGGCACCAATCTGAAAGTTTCCGCCATGTCCTCTGATTTCGACATCAAAGACAGCATCATGAAGATCCACCCCTACACCCCGGGGGAGAGCAAGATCGACACGAGCTTTCCGCTGCGGCAGCTGGCGGCAAACGAAGCGCCCCTGGGCCCCTCGCCCAAGGCGGTCGAAGCGGCGCAGGACTCCCTTGTTACTGCAAACCGTTACCCCGATGGCGGCGCCATGGCGCTGCGGGCCAAAATCAGCGAGCGCTTCGGCTTTCCGGCTGAAAACCTGATTTGCGGTGCAGGCTCCGACGAGCTGATTTCGCTGATCTGTGCTGCCTTCGCCGATGACGGCGCCGAAGTGCTGTACTCCCAGCACGGCTTCCTGATGTACAAAATCTCGGCCCTCGCGGCGGGTGCGACCCCGGTGGCTGCACCGGAAACCGACCTGCGCATGGACGTTGACAACATGATCGCCGCCCTGACCGACCGCACCCGCGTGGTCTTCGTCGCCAACCCCAACAACCCGACCGGGTCGTACTCGACCGGTGAAGAGCTGGCGCGGCTGCACGCTGCCCTGCCGCCCTCGACCCTGCTGGTGATCGATGCGGCCTACTCCGAGTACGTCGACGCGGACGACTATTCGGACGGCTCCGACCTCGTCGCGGCCCACAGCAACGTGATGATGACCCGCACGTTCTCCAAGCTGTTCGGCCTCGCGGCGCTGCGCATCGGCTGGGGCTATGCTTCGGAAGAAGTGATTGCCATCCTCAACCGGGTCCGTGGCCCTTTCAACGTTTCGGTTCCGGCACAGGCCGCCGCGACTGCAGCGCTGGATGACTGGGACTGGGCGATGAACGCCAAGGAACTCAACAACCGCCTGCTGCCCGTGGTGATCCAGCGGATCCGGGGCATGGGGCTACAGGTCTACGACTCGGTTGGTAACTTTGTGCTGATCGATTTTGGCAGCGCCGAGCGCAGCACAGCCGCCGACGCCTACCTGCGATCACAAGGGGTCATCGGCCGCAGCGTCGCCGCATACGGGCTGGCCAGCTGCCTGCGGATGACCATCGGCACGGAAGCCGGACATGGACTTCATCTTCGGTGCGCTGGAGCGCTTTATCGACAGCGAAGGCGCGGGCGCATGAACGGCGCTGCAACCGCAGGGCCGCTGTTCGATACGGTTGTCATCATCGGCGTCGGGCTGATCGGCTCCTCGCTGGCGCTGAACATCCGGGAGCAAGGATTGGCCCGGCGCGTTGTCGGTGTGTCCCGCTCGGCGGAAAACCGCGCCAAGATCCTCGAACTCGGGCTGGCTGACAGCGTCACCGACGACGCAGCCGAGGCCGTGGTCGGGGCAGATTGCGTGCTGCTTTGCACCGCCGTAGGGGCCTATGCCTCGCTGGCCGAGCAGATCGGGCCGCATCTCTCGGCGGGCTGCATCGTCTCCGACGTCGGCTCCACCAAGGGTTCGGTGATCGCCGATATCAAGCCGCACATGCCCGAGGGCGTGCACTTTCGTTCCGGCCCACCCCATTGCCGGTACCGAGCAATCGGGGCCAGCGGCGGGCTTTGCGTCGCTGTACAAGGATCGCTGGGTGATCCTCACCCCCCTGCCCGGTGGCGCACGCGAGCCGGTCGAGCGCATCGCGGCGCTGTGGCGGGCCTGCGGCGCCATGATCGACGAGAGGGATGCCCTGCACCACGACCGGGTGCTGGCCATGACCTCGCACCTGCCGCACCTGATCGCCTACACCATCGTGGATACCGCGACCCAGCTCGAGGACGACCTCAAGTCCGAGGTGATCAAGTTCTCCGCCTCGGGTTTCCGGGATTTCACCCGGATTGCCGGGTCCGACCCGACCATGTGGCGCGACGTGTTCCTGAACAACCGCGAGGTTGTGCTCGATCTGCTGCAGCGGTTTCAGGAAGACCTGGTCAACATGCAGCGGGCGATCCGGCGCGGGGACGGCGACTTCCTGTTCGACCGCTTTACCGAGACCCGCGACATCCGCAGCTCCATTGTTGAGGCGCGGCAGGCGGGGCAGTTCATCCCGACCGAGGGCGAATAGCGCCAGCTCTGTTTTCTGGCGCTCAGCCGTCCTGCTCATCCTCGAAACTGTACGACCGCCCGATGGCGCAGAGCTCGGCTTGGGTAAAGGGGTAGGACGGTATCGGGCAGCGCAATCGCCGGGATCGGGTCTGACGACACGTCGAGGCGGCCATCCCCGATGTAGAAGGTCGGCGGCACGATCATCGACGGCAGCGGTACATAGGACACCCCGGCCCGAAGCTGCGGACAGACCTGCACCATCACCCGGCCATCGGGTCCGAACATCAGCCGGCCCGAGGCCCGGCCCTGCCACTGTCCCTGCTTGCCGTCGAGCACTTCGAGCAACACGTTGCCGCCGCGCGCGACGAAGAAGCGATGCCGGTAACTGGTCCCCAGCAGCGGGAACACCGGGTCGATGGTCGCCCGCAGGCGCAGGTGATCCACGGGCCGGTCCAGACCGATCCCCAGCGCGTTGAAGGTAGCATCGGCGCGGGGAAGGTTGCCAGCAGCTGCTGGTACAGCCCCTGAACCCGCGGATGGTCGGAGGGGGCGAGGTCGAAAAGGTCGGCGCTGACGCTGGCGGGCGCGAACTGGCCCGGCGCATCGAGATCGGCGGCAACACGGCCCAGATCGACCACGTCATGGTCATTGACGCGGACCAACACAGCCTCACCCCGCGCACTGATACGCGACAGACGACCCGTGCGCTCGGACCACAGCGGCTGCACCCCGACACGGACCTCGCCACGGGCGAGCGACAGGGTCATCGGCGGTTGCAACGGGAGGGAGACCAGATGACTGCCGCTGAAATCCACCCGCGCGGTGAAGGGCTGAAACAGCTGCCACGACAGGGTGACATCGTCTCCGGCGGACCACCCCAGATCCGGGTGATCCAGCGCCGCACCTGAGAGCCTTACGCGGTAGCCAAAGGGGAAACCACCAAGGCCAAAGTCGGCAATCCGCAGACCGGGGATCGCTGAGCCACCGCGACCATCAGCCATGGCGCCAGTGCCTTCGCTCTCATCGAGTTCTTCGGCGAGTAAATCATCGACCAGCGATGTCGGCTCGTCGGCGATCAGGGCCGAAACCTGCGTCCGGATCAGGCCGTAGCCGATCAGCCAGAGAACCGACCAGATCACCGCCAGCGCGAGCAGCACAAAGACCAACAGCCGCCAGAATCTCATGGTCATCCCTTCACAAATCCCCGCCGTTATGCGCATCAATGATGGCAGGAGAAAGCTCAATTTCCAAGGCCAGCGCAGACGTGATCCCTTTCGATCCCTTGCGGGGACCAACCCCGGCGGGAACCGCCATTCCACGGGTCATCGACCGGCCCGACCACGATTTCTGGGTCTTCGGCTATGGCTCGCTGATCTGGAACCCCGGCTTCGACACGGTGGAGAGCCGGGCGGTGCGTCTGCACGGCTACCACCGCCGGTTCTGCGTCCGCTCCGTGGTCTATCGCGGCACCCCGGCCGACCCGGGTCTGGTGATGGGGCTGCGCCCGGGCGGGCAGGTCGCGGGGGTCGCCCACCGGGTGCGCGCGTCCGATGCCGACGCGGTGCTGACCTATCTCGAAGACCGGGAATTGCGCCACGAAGGCTACCTGCCGCGCTGGCTCAGGCTGCACCCGGCCGGAGACAACGGCAGCAGCGGTGACGCGATCGAAGCGCTGACCTTCGTCGTGCCCAACGGCTCGCACTCGCTGGTTGAACTGAGCGATGAAGCCATCGCGGGGGTTCTGGCGCGGTGTAGTGGGGAGAACGGCAGCAACGCCGACTATCTGTTCAACCTCAACGCCGGGCTTAAAGCGGTCGGGGTCAACCCTGAGCAGCTGGTCGCGCTCGAATGCCGCGTGCGTGCGCTCATGGACGGCGGCTGAGCGGCATTCCGGACGACGGAGCCAATGGGCTTTCCGCGCTATTCGGCGCGTCGAGTAGGCCGTTGAAGTAGGCCAACGCGGCTTCACCAGCCCAGTCGGTATCACCGACAAACCAGCTGACCACCGCACCCTCGGCGTTGAGAATGGCGGTATAGGGCACCCCGCGCGCGCCCAGCGTGTCGCTGCTGAACGACCGGAACAGCGCGCCGCCGTCATCCAGCCCGACTTCGAGGGCGTCGCCCCAACCCTGCTGCTGCCAGAAGCCTCCGATCTGCTCGAAGGAACGATCGAGCGACGCTGCGACGACCCGCAGCCCCCGTTCACTCAGCGCTTCGTCCAGCGCGATCAGCGTCGGCAGTTCGGCGACGCAGGGCGCGCACCACGTCGCCCAGAAATTCAGCACCGTGACCGGCGCGCCCGAAAGGGGAACGGCAGACCCGGCCGCGTTCAGCAGCCCGGGGTTGTCTTCGCGCATCATCGGCTCGGGCAGGATCTCCAAGCCGTCGAAGCCCTCGGCCTCGCGGGCGCGGGCGCAGCGCCAAAGGCTGAGTGCACCAAAGCCGACCGCGACGCAGCACAAAAACAGCTTTTTCGGGTCAGGCATTGTCGATGATCCACTTCAGCAATTCGACGCCCTCTGGCTTCTCCCACCCCGGCGCGCCAGAGTAGGCAGAGATGTAATTGCCCTGAGGGTCGACCAGCACCGTCGTCGGGGTGGAGCGAACCCCGTAGTAGGGATGCGCCGGCGCGATCTGGCTGAAGGCAAGGTGGTCCCTGTCCTGCAGGATGTCGAGGTTCCGGATCTGATGCCGGGCGTAGAACCGCTCGATGTCGCTCAGGCTGTCTTCCTTGAGCGCGATGGCGATGAGGCGGAATTTCGGCCCCTGAAGCTGCGGGCCAGCGCGTCCAGCGCCGGCACTTCGTAGGCACAGGCCGGCAGCGGGTGCGCCAGAACTGGATCATCGTCACCGCGCCGCCATAGTCGCTGATATTCCGGGCTGTGCCTGTTGGTGTCGTACCACTCGACGGGAAAGGTATAGCCCTGCGCCTCGACGCTCACCGGTACCGGCTGACCCGGTTGAAACTGCATGTAGTAGGGGGACGCGAACTTCCCGGCCAGCGGCGGCGATCCCGCGCCCTGTTGCTGGGCCAGCGCCAGCCCCGGGGCGGTCAGCCAGCGCCCGCCCCCAACGCACCCAGCCCCAGCGCACCCAGCCCCAGCGTAGCAGCGCGCGTGAGCAGGCGGCGGCGGTTTAAACGAGGAGCGTCGGTCAGCGGGGTTCATGGCGAATGCTCTGTTTGCAGTCATGGGATCAGGCCTGGCTTATGTAGTGGTTCAGCAGGTCGCGTCCAGCCGGTTGCTCCCACCCTGCAACACCGACGTAGGCGCCCAGTACCTGCCCATCAGCACCAATCAGCATGGTGGTCGGGGTGGCCTTGGCCTGAAACCGGGGATGCTTTGGCGCGAGAATATCGAAGACGAACGACGTGGTGTCGCGGAAAATCTCAAGGTGACGGATGTTCTTGCGTGCGTAGAACCGATCAATGTCGGCGAGGCTGTCTTCGGACAGGGCGATGGGCAGCAGCTCGAACTTCGCGCCCTCCATCTCACCGGCGAGGCGGTCGAGCGCGGGGACTTCTTCCTGACAGCCGTGGCAGCGGGTCCGCCAGAACTGGACCAGCGTGACCTTGCCCCGGTAGGCAGAGAGGAAGGTTTCACCGCCGTCACGGTCGTAGAACGCCAGCGGCTGCACCAGCCCACTCTGCAGCCGAACGCGGTCCGGCGCCATCAGCCCCGGCGGCGCCGTCAGGTAGTCACCCCCGGGCGCAAACTGGCCCGTTCGTGGCGGCTGAGCCTGCGCCCAAGCCGCATTCAGCGGCGAAAGGCTGCCCAGAGCGACGCCCAGACCCGCTGCCCCCATATGCCTAAGGAGGTTGCGGCGGTGCAGCGAAGCGCTATAGCTGTTGGTCATGCAGATTTGTCCAAACCATAGTGTTTCCACGGGCTTGCGGGCCGCCGACGACGGCACCAACAGCATGTGGGGCGGTCGCTTCACCAGCGGACCCGACGCGGTGATGGAGGCGATCAACGCCTCGATCGACGTCGACCAGCGCATGGCGAAGCAGGATATCGACGGCTCGCGCGCCCATGCCCGGATGCTGGCACAGCAGGGGATCATCTCGGAAGCGGACGCGGCAGCCATCGACGACGGCCTCGCCACGGTATCCGAAGAGATCGCTCAAGGTCTTCTCACATTCCGGCGAGAGCTCGAAGACATCCATATGAACGTCGAGGCTCGGCTGAAGGAAATCGTCGGCGAACCTGCCGGCCGACTACACACCGGGCGCTCGCGCAATGATCAGGTCGCGACCGATTTCCGGCTCTGGGTCGGGATTCCATCGACCGCGTGGACGCAGGCCTTGCGGCGCTGATCGGTGGTCTGCTCGACCGGGCCGAGCAAGAAGCCGACACCATCCTGCCTGGCTTTACGCACCTACAGCCTGCTCAACCGGTCACGCTCGGCCACCATCTGCTGGCCTTCGTTGAGATGTTCAGCCGGGACCGGGGCCGTTTTGCCGACGCGCGCAGGCGCCTGAACGAAAGCCCGCTGGGCGCGGCGGCGCTGGCCGGGACACCCTACCCGCTGGACCGGGACATGACGGCGCAGGCGCTGGGCTTCGACGGCCCCACGCGCAACTCGCTGGATTCCGTCTCGGCGCGCGACTTCGCGCTGGAATACCTCGCGGCGGCATCGATCCTTGCCACCCACCTGTCGCGCATGGCCGAGGAAATGGTGGTCTGGTCGTCGGCGGCTTTCGGCTTCATCAGTTTCAGCGATGCCTGGTCGACCGGCTCGTCGATCATGCCGCAAAAGCGCAACCCGGACGCGGCCGAGCTGCTGCGCGCCAAGGTCGGGCGGATTTTCGGGGCCTTCACCAGCCTGCTGCTGACCATGAAGGGCCTGCCGCTGGCCTACTCCAAAGACATGCAGGAAGACAAAGAAGTGACCTTCCTCGCCGCTGACGCGATCGAGCTGTCGCTCGCCGCTGCTGTCGGGCTTGTCGCCGATTTCCAGCCCGACCGCGATGCGATGCGCGCGGCCTGCCTCAAGGGGCACCTGACCGCGACCGATCTGGCCGACTGGCTGGTGCGGGCGCTGGGCCTGCCCTTCCGGGATGCGCACCACGTCACCGGGACGCTGGTTGCGCTGGCCGATGAGAAGGGCGCGCGCCTCGATGAGCTGACGCTTGAGGATCTGCAGTCGGTCCACGCCAGCATCACCGCAGACGTGTTCGACGTGCTGAGCGTGGAAGCCTCGGTCGCGTCCCGGCAGTCCTTCGGCGGCACCGCGCCTGACCGGGTGCGCGAGGCCATCGCCGCCGCGCGGTCGCAGCTGTGACGCGGCCGCTGCGCGGCTGCTGCTCGCCACCGCTCTGCTCTCCTGCGCGGTGCTGACGGCCTGCGGGCGCAAGGGCGACCCGCGCCCGGTGACGCTGGCGACTGTGACGGTCTTGCGGCGACCGCACCACCAACTGCCCTACTGAACCCCTTTTCCCAGACCGAGATGACGCTGAGCTGATGTCTGCTGCTTCCCCTGAAACCGCGCCTGCGCCCCGCCCTTTCGGCCCGCTGAGCTACGGCTCTGACGGCGCGCTGCAGCTGTCCGGCGTGGCGCTGGCGCCGCTGGCCGCGCAATACGGCTCGCCGCTGTACGTCTATTCCGGCGCCCATATCAGCGCGCAGATCCAGCGCCTGCAGACCGCCTTCGCCGCCCTCGACCCGCTGATCTGCTACGCGGTCAAGGCCAACATGAACACCCACGTCATCGCCCACGTCGCCCGCCATGGGGTCGGCGCCGACGTCGTCTCCGCCGGTGAGCTCAAGCGCGCGCTGGCCGGGGGCGTGGCGCCGGAGAAGATCGTTTTTGCCGGGGTCGCCAAGCAGCCGGCCGAGCTGGAGGCCGGGCTGGCCGCCGGGATCCTGCAGTTCAACGTCGAGAGCTGGGCCGAGTTGGAAGCCCTCAATGCCGCCGCCGGTCGGCTGGGCAAGACTGCGCCCGTCGCCCTGCGGGTCAACCCGGATGTCGACGCGCAGACGCTGGCCAAGATCACCACCGGCACCCGCGGCAACAAATTCGGCCTGCCCTTCGACGACATCCCGGCGCTGGTGCGCCAGATGGAGGCCCTGCCCCACGTGCGGCTGGAAGCGCTGGCCATGCACATCGGCAGCCAGTTGCTAAAGATCCAGCCCTTCGCCGACGCCTACCGGCGGCTGGCGGATCTGACTCGGCATCTGGCCAGCGAGCAGGGAACCGTGCTGCAGCGGCTGGATATGGGCGGCGGGCTGGGCATCCCCTACAGCCCCGACGATGGTGAAGGCCCGGACCCGGCAGATCTCGCTGCAGCGGCGGCGGAGCATCTGGGGCCGCTGGGCCTGCCGACGATCATGGAGCCCGGGCGCTTTCTGGTGGGCAACGCGGGGGTGATGATCGCCGACGTGGTCTATACCAAGGACAGCTACGATCACCGCTTCCTGCTGCTCAACGCGGGGATGAACGACCTGATGCGCCCGGCGCTCTACGACGCCTACCATCACGTGCTGCCGCTGGTGCAGTCCGACGCCGGACTGGTGCCGCAGGACCTCGCGGGGCCGATCTGCGAGAGCACCGATGTCTTCGCCAAGCAACGGCCGCTGCCCCCACTGGCCGAGGGGGCGCAGCTGGCGTTCTGCACTGCGGGGGCTTACTGCGCGGTGCTGGCCAACCACTACAACGGTCGGGCCCTGCCCGCCGAAGTGCTGCTGGAATACGACGGCACGGCGCGGCTGATCCGCCCGGCGGTCAGCGACGAGGACATGATCGCACGCGAGCAGGCGCTGTAGGCAGCCCGGGCGCTGTGCCGGTCGGGTCAGGTCTTTGAATGACGACCGGTGGGTCGTGAGGCAGATTGGTTGTCGCCCGGACTAGTGCCCGCCGTCGGCCGGTGCATCGGGGTCGAGCACGAACACCTGCCCGCAATAGCCGCAGGTTACCGATCCCTCCTCCCCGATGGTGTAGAAGGTCCGGGGATGACCCAGCGCACCGCCGCCGCCATCGCAGGAGATCGTGCGGCTGGTCACCATCACGGCGCCCTCGCCGTGCGCGGCCTTGGACGCGGAATTTGCTGCGGAATTCGGGGCCTGGGCCATGGTCAGACTGCCTGTATCAGGGGTTCTTGGGTCGGGTCGTATTGCGTTGGCCGTGCGGGCCATGAACGGGCATGGGCGCGCGGCTGCAGGCTGTTTAGCGCAAACCCCGCCCGGCCGCCAAGCGCGGAATGCCGCCGCTGTGACGCTGGGCAATGCATGGCATGCGCAGCGAGGTTGTGGGCAAGCGCGATCAGGGGTGATATAGACTGGCGCAGAAGTCGGGCGATTGCAGCCCGCGTCGGCTCGCGGACCATTAGCTCAGCTGGATAGAGCGCTGCCCTCCGAAGGCAGAGGCCAGAGGTTCGAATCCTCTATGGTCCGCCATTTTTCCTCATATAAAATCATATATTTCAGTGGCTTGCTGAAACCGCGAGGCGCTCATCCCTACAGATGTCCCTACAGAAATTTCGGTTCATTGGCCCAACACCCCCGTGGATCTGGCAAAACGCCGGATGGAGCAGTGGGAAGCGTGGCGCAGCACGTGGACGCCGTGGACTGGTTTTTGAAATAAGTTCACCGGGAACCACTGTGACCGCCAAAAACGACAATGGAAATGGGCGTCCGGCGTGTCCGGAAAGCGCAAGCAAAGGCCGTAGGTCGGTACCATGAAAGCCTGGGATCTAACTCCAGCTGATGTCTACTTTGTACGGGGTGAGGCTATCCTCTAACGACGAGGAAGGATAAAACGGCAAACATTTGAACAACGCCGCTTGCTTCATCAAGCAGCAACATAATCAATCAAACAGATAAGCCAGATACTCCTCTAATCAAACCCTCTCAACAGGCCCAAATACTCGGACAACGGACAGTGGCAGCCCTCACTGAGACCGGAGTATTGGTACAAACTAAACAGTGAAACTCAAGACATGAATTCGGCCTTTGAAGCAGAGCCTAATGACGATAGTGATATTGGCATCAAAGTGCACGGTTACTTGCATTCCAGCATTGGCTTAGGTCATGCAGCACGCAGTTATGTCAGGCCGCACAACTTTGCGACCGGCTGAATGTGAGTTGGAATCAATTTCACTGAAAGGCCGGGATCAGACCGACTATCGGCGAGAATTCCCCTCAAAATCAGCCGAGTATGATGCAGAGCTATCTGTCTTTGGTCTCGATAATGTCGATCGGTATCATGACCCGCATGCGGTAGACGGCTTCAGTTTACTTTGCCCATTCTGGGAGTTGTCCATCTGTTGATCAATCCATTCGGACGCTGCATCTGCACGATTCAATACGGGTGGCTAGCTCCTTCATCGAAACCGCGATTTAACCAGTTTCTTGATGAACGGCGTGCGCAGGCTCGCCCGCGCATTTGCGGATGCCCCTTGCAATCAAGGATCAGCCCCGTAACACCTATGCCAACAACGCTGGCGTATTCAGGATTTTGGTCTCCTTCGACGTAAATTCGTGGCTTTCTCGTAAAAACCCACTTCAAGCTATACGAGCGTTTCAGGTCGCCTTTCCAAAGGCCAAAGATACCGAACTGATCGTCAAGATTAATCCCCTAACGAGGATTTTCGTGCTCTCTCTAAGATCGTTTCTGCCCCCCATGAGGCAGGCGTACGGAAGAGCCAATTCAGCATTCATGTCCGAACTGAAGAGGCTCGCAGCGCGCGATAGTCGCTTAACGATCATCAACCGTAGCCTCACTCAGGGCGAGATGGATGCTCTGTTTTCTTCCATCAACACCTATCTCTCTTTGCATCGGTCTGAGGGTTTCGGGCTCGGCCTTGCTGAAGCCTTGGCGCGCCAGATCCCTGTTGTAGGCACGGATTATGGTGGCACAACGGATTTCCTGAACCATTCAACTGGATTTCCGTATCCTACGAACTTAAAGCGTTGAATTCTGGCGATTATGTTCGTATTCAGGCTGAAGGGGAAGGTCTGGAGCCGAACCGTCGATCGAGGATGCGGCTGCAGCCCACCGCGCAATTATGATGACTTCATTAGCGCAGTTGCGCGTGCTGAGACAGGGTCGCAGATTGATTAAATCCGAGTTCTCCTATCAGGCCCTGGCTGAGTCGCATTGACGCGGCATTGGGGACGTTGCTTTGGTCGAAAAGCTGCAATCATCACTGGAATATTCGGTCAGGACGGTGGCCTGCTGGCCGACTACCTGCTCAATCTGGGCTATCGCGTCATCGGGCTGCAAGATCATCGCCGTGCCACCAAGTGTCGGACTCTGCGAAATTTGAAAATTCAACACCGGGTCCACTTCAAATACACCGACTTCCAATTGCCCAGTGCGCTCAAAGGCATTCTTGATCAGTATCAGCCACATGAAATCTACCACCTTGCTCGGCAATCATCCGTAGCCTTGTGTCAGCAAGAACAGGCGGAATGCTATAGTTCAATTGTCGGCCTAAGTGCGTGCCTGCTTGATCCGGCGATTTGGGTCGGCCGGTCAACGCGACTTTTCATTGCGAGCACGTCGGAACTATTTAGGGCGTCGCCTGGCACGTCGAATGAAATGTCGGATTTTGAGCCAATTAGCCAATATGCGCGTTACAAGCTGACCGTCTACAACATTGTAGTGAGGCTGCGGTCAGAATTTGGCGTCCATGCCAGCGCCGGGCTCCTTTTCCCTCATGAAAGCCGCTACCGGCGTCAGAGCTTTGTTATCCCAAAGATTGTCTCTACCCTTGTGCGAATTGAGCGAGGCGAGGATATCCAGCTTCAGCTTGGAAACCTGGATGTGGTCCGAGACTTTGGCTATGCGGGCGACTATGTCAAAGCCATGCATGCATGCCTTCAAATCTCGGAGCCAGGCGACTTCGTCATTGCGACGGGTATCGGTACGTCGATCCGGTGGTGGGTGGAGGAAGTCTGCCGACTATTGGCTTTGGATCTCGAATGGCACGGTACGGGGCTTGAAGAGCACGGCCTGGTGCCGCCGACCGACCGGAAGATCATCAGTGTCAATCCTGCCCTCGTGCGCGAAAATGAAAATCACCGAGTGGTCGGTAACCCCGCGAAGCTCCGTCAGCTCACGGGGTGGAAACCAGAAACGTCAGTGACGACGATAGATGACATGATCGATGCCCACTATAGAAGAGACAACTCCCAAGAAAAGGCCTAAGCCCTCTATTCAAGGCGCCAAAAAAGCCCGTCCAGCGCCAAAACATGACCCCCAGATTAAACCGCAACAGTGCACCAGCTTAAGCCAGCAGGCAAAAGCTTTTGTGCCGTGTGGTAGCTTTGGTTGCCGTCGCGCGTTAAGATTTCGCCACAAATAAGGAACGCGATACACTAGGACGTGTTTGATATGAGGAAGAACCTTTTTTCTGCAGGTTTTTATTAAGCCCCCAGTGGAACACCCATTGGACCAGTGGCTTATCATGGCCTCAACGACGTTAAGGTGCTGCTCATGGGCAATGAGCAAATCCGATCGCACTTCAACCATCTGGCATAACTCCGGGAGCAGTTCAAACTCGAAGTACCCGACCGGCTGGCTTTGCTTTGGGAGCATTGTAGTCGGGATAATGAGATTATATGGAGCAATACTCTTCACCTCTTCTGTGTAGGTATATTTCGCTAGCAAGGCACCGGTTGCCATAAAGCTAGCCCAGCCCCCCCAGTGTTACCGAGGCATGGTTGGTTATCAGTCCCTGTATCGGCTGATCCTCTAACCCTTCATCAATGATGTTATCTATGATTGTCAGCCATTCACGGTCGATGATGTTGTGATCCTCTATTAGAATAACCGATCAAAACTAAACTTTGAAGCAGAGAGCTGGGCTCGAAGTTCAAAGTTGTGAGAACCAGAGTGGTGATAGATTTTAACTAGGCTAGGATATGGATTAGGTCCAACCTCACTTGAGCCAGTAAAAAAGCAGACCTCTTTAATCGCAGAGTGATTTGCCACAATCTTGTCTAGAAGGGTTTGAATTTTCTGAATACCGTCCTGAGACACGACAGCTAGGCTAGCCGCCCCCTTACCGGGGCTCAAGCACTGATTAGAATTTTCCATCAAAACTACCTAAAAATTGATACTATTGACAGGTTCATGAGGCACATTTTAAGGCTAGCAGGCATCATCGAATTGGCCAAACCAAAACCTTACGACCGGCTCCGCTTTCGAGTGGCATCATGCCGATCATCTTCCGGGAGCTGAAATATCCCAGCCGACCTAGCCTCACGCGTTAGCCCCACCTCGCTCACCTCGACACCGCGCCAACATGCGCACGCCGATCGGTTTGGGCGTTCTGGCGGTGCGGCGGTGCGGCGGTTTGGAGCTAGCACGCGAACTTACGGCTGGGACACGCTGCCCCCCGTCACGCCAGAACGCCCGGGGGCAGCATTATTTCGGCTGCGAACGGCCACACAGACCGGGTTACGGCCAATTCTCGCATTTGGCGGACAGAGTGGAAACATCGGACCAATTAAACGCCCCCACCCGTCACGCGTTAGCCTCGAATCCGACCAGCTCGACAGAATGGCAACTGGGGCACCCGTGACAACCGGCCCGGAACTGGGCAGGGTTCAGAGATCTGAGGTCGCTTTAGTGCGTTAGTTCAGGATATCGGTTGAGAGGTAGGACGAGGTGTTTGCTCTGAGAAGCGTGACGGTCGCGTTCATGACGGCCGTCGGCATACTGGGACCGGCAATCGCGCAGGCCAACGAGGCATGTGTGAAAAAGCACCTGTCCAACACAGCTTTCCGACTAGACGTGAAGTTTGGCGCACCGGCTGAAACCGATGAGCAGAGGATTGCTGCTTTTCTTCAACGAGTTGGTTCGGATCTAAGCCCAACCGACTATGCCGGACTTTGCAGATTTCTCGATACCGATAGCGGTGCTGCGGCGCTCGCCGATGCAAAGTGGCGCGTGTTTGAGGAGGTTAAAGGAGACGGTCCATTCACCTTAAAGACCGACTTCGGCTCTTTCATTTACGAACCAAATAACCGTATCGAGATCGGCATTGACAGCAGTCGCTTCGCTTTTGAATTTAAATCCATTAAAACCGGTGAGTACCTTGGAACTATGAATATTTATGCAAGCACAGCCTCCGAAAAGTCTGCAATTTATTTTCTGATTTCGGAGACTGATGAAAAAATCAGTACTGGGTCCAAGGTAAACGAAGAATTTGAGAAACTACTGATTACATCATCAGGGTATAATTTATTAAAAATAGATGTCGGTTCCGCCCCTGCGGCGACGTGCGTCGTTTGCCGGTAAGGACTGAAAGAGCGCGCTTCAAGACTGCAATTAAAGATTTACACTCCATGCTTTTGAACGACTATATTGATATGCCAGCATATGACAATGAAGCTGTGAGGAAACTTATCTTTGAATGCTTTTTAAAAGTTACCTACTAATAGCTAGAAGATTTTATTGTCTCACCCCCCGTCTCGCAAAACACCAGGGGGTAGCCGCTATTTCGAAGCCCCATGGACACCGTAGACGCCCTGTCACACCAGGAGCGGGACGCCGTGGTGGCCGGATAAGTGCGATCCGACCTGTTTGCGAAGCGCCGTAGTTTGATGGAGCAGTGGGAGGCCTGGTGCGTGGGCTGATACGCCCCCCCGTTAAATCGAAGAGCAGGGGGCGATTATTTTGGCGGTAGCAAACTAACTTCCGCATAGTCCTGTGTCCAAAACCGCCCTGCGCTAACCTGCAAGTATCACCCATCCATTCGATCCATCGCGTGGATATCATTTGCGGTTCAATGAACTTCCAAGCATCGTGACCGTCTAAGGGTCATCTGGCTTTGGGCACCGGTAATGATTGAATTCAGCAATATTTCATTCGCAGACGCGCAAATAAGCGGTCTCAAAGGGCCATCCGTGCGCTTTGAAGTTCAGTCAACCTCCGACACCCCCATCCATTCCCAAGCCGTCTCGATACTGGACAGAGTGTTTGGCCCCTGGGAGCAGCCAGAGCTAGACAACGACTGCACGAGCGCGCCGACGGGGCGGGCCAAGCAGTTGCTGGGATGGGTATACCGTTGCTGCAAGCAGGCCGAATGGCCCGTGTTTCAATTGGGCATTTTTCAAGCAGATGGCGAAAGCGACGTGAGTGGTGAATACACACTACCCACCCGCTTAGGGCCTCAGCGTCTGCCGTGTCGCCTACTGATGTTTTTGATCACTCGAACGCTGATTGAGAACACGACTGCCAATTATTGGGTCGAATTCGAAGAGCAACTGGCTCGGATCCGGAAGCAGATGCAGGCAGCAGGTTTAAAGGGGGTCAATCAGAGACTGATCCTGCTTGAACTCAACAAACGCAACCTACCCCTGTTCGAGGTTGGCCACGATATCTATCAGATCGGCACAGGCCGGACAGCCCAGCTGGTACGTGGGACGATTACGCAGAGAAACGGCGTACTGCAGCAAATTATCCAGAGTGACAAACTCAGCACTGTTCGCCTTTTTGCGAGCCCACGGCATTCCAACCGTGGAACACCAGCGCATTTACAATGAGCTGCAGGCCTTGGATGCCGCCGAAGCACTTGGCTACCCTGTTGTTCTCAAGCCTTTCACCGGTACACGGGGCTTCGGCGTCATTTGCGACATCAAAACGCCTGAAGAGCTTCGCTGGGCCATCGGCGCCTCGGAAGCCTCGATCGAGACCTGTCTAATCGAGAAATTTTACGTGGGCGACTATGCGCGGGTGACCATGATGGAGAACGAGTTCATCGAAATCCGGCACATAGAGCTTCCTCGTGTCCGGTGCGATGGCCAGTCAACGCTGGGCGAGCTGATCCACACGTACCTTAACAGCCCAGAAGATACCTATCTTGACGGGAAACTCCGAACGCAAAAGTTTATGGTCGACTTCGATCACGCAGTGAAAAAGTTCATCTGCTCCGTGTGGTTCGTGGGCAGGGCTATGAGCTCGACGATGTGCCCAAAGAGGGCGAGGTTATTCGTATCGGGGACCGGATATCGTCACGGGATGGGGGTCGCTGATTTGCTGGCGGAGGCCAGAGGAGATTTGCGCCGGAGTACGTGAGGCTCTTTAGCGACATTCAAAGGCTATTCGGTGCTGCCACAATTGGGATCGATGTACTGTGCTTTGATCCCAAAAACGCTGATCGGGCGCGGATTAACGAAGTCAACTTTGGGCCCATGATCAATGCCTATCCGGAGATCATATCCTCCTATGTAGACGCCTTGCTGGCTCAGTCTTCTAAAAACGCAGTCGAGCACTCATGATCAGGTGCTCACAGATCTTGCCCAAGGTGAAACCGTGATATTCCAACTGAGCATCTAATACGCCTCCAGTACCAATAGCAGGCTGAGAGTTCAGCTCGATGACATAAATGCCATTCTTACCAAGGCTGTCATTCCAGCGAAAATCAACGCGTGTCAGTCCTTCACAACCAATAGCCTGATGCGCCACCTCTGCTTGATGCGATACCTCAACCCTCAGCCATTCAGGAACTTCTGCGGGCGTGATCCTCGTCTTCGGGGCAAGACCAAATTTAGCAGCATAGTCATTCAGGCCATTGGTCGTGAGCTGCTCGGACACACATAGCGCTCTGCCGTCTAGGATGCCGACGGTTAAATCCCGTCCCTCAATAAACTTCTCAATTAGGGTCGGTTTGTCGACATTCTTCAGAAATTCGTCGAAATCAGCGTCCTGTGACACCATACGAGCCATTCCGATTGATGAGCCTTCAAAATTTGGTTTTACGATCAAAGTGCCCGTGAGCGAGATCAAAGAGCGCGCGTCGCCCGGATTGAACAGATAATCATCAGCGACTTGTAGCCCCGCAGCACGAAAGATCTGCTTGGCTCGGTACTTGTCCATGGCCAGAGCGGACGCAAGAATTGATGAGTGGCTGTAGGGGATACGCAGTCCCTCAAGTACACCCTGTAAGGTTCCATCCTCCCCCATTGGCCCCAAGTTGTGTTCAAGGCAACATCTGGAGAGCATTCCTGCAACTTCGCGACTACATCAAGATCCGCATCGACCAGCGTAACCTCGTACCCCAGCTCAGCAAGCGCGGCAGCGCAGCTTGTTCCACTGACCCGGCAAACATCTCGCTCGGATGAAATACCACCAGTTAAAACAGCCACACGCACCATAGTCTCCAAAGTTCAGGTTGCGTCTGAAATACATAAGCGCAGATAAGTTAGATAACTGTCAATTGATTGCTGGCTATCACAAGCCAAGCTTGATGGTGATCCAGTGTGCATGGCCCCTGAACCCCATCCCCCAAACACCGGGGCAGCCTCTATGGGGCAGCCCCATAGCCGTGGTCGCTATGGCCTCACCCAGCCTGCTGCGCGCGCCTCGGCTTCCGAGCAGAACCAGCGCTCGCCTTTGCTTTCATCGATGATTGTAGGAGTGTAGCTGGCCGACCCGGGCACGTGGTAGATGCGTCGGCCCTTTGCGTTGATGTTGCCCTTAATGGTGCAGCCATCGGGACGGATCTCGTGCGCAGCCAAGCGGAACCCGCGGCGCCAGTCCCAGGGCGGCACAAACTCACCTGACCACAGGCCACGGCCGGCAGCTTCTGCGTCCGCTTCGTCGGCAGCGTAGTCCAGCGAGTAACGGCGGTACGCTAGCGCGTAGCCCTGGCGGACCATCAGCGCGTTCAGATCGACAAGACTGGCGGAACAGGTGGCAACGAACCGGCTGTAGCGATCGACGTCTGTGACGCGGCATATCACCAGATCATCGCCAATGGCGGCCTGCAGGAACGCGGTAGACTCCGCACCGCAGGGCCATGATGCGCCACCGCGGATGCACTGCTGGTCCTGTTCTGGGGCGTCGATGCCGTGCAGGCGGATTTTGGCGGTATCTTTAACGATGGTATCGCCGTCGATCACACGGGCCGGGCCGAAGAACGTCTGGGCAGCGACGGGCGCAGCAAGTGTAACGGCAAGCAGGAGCAGTGCGATGAGGCGGGTGATGAGCATGACAACGACAAAGATGGCTACAGGCGGACGTACAATACAATCCCAAAGGGATTTTGTATTTGTAGTAGCGGCCGCACCAGCTTTGTAGGTACGAAGTTACAAACTGAGCTCTGCGCTTTGGAACTTCCATCTTCGGTCGGCATCCAGACCAGCCCACCGTTCATTTGCAGCAGGTTCCGGCTCTTTAGCCCGTTGAACGCACTGCTGTAGGCCGACGATTTGTTCGATCCATCCTTCTTGCCCGCAAACATCTCTTTCAGCTGCTTAGCCGGCACGCACCAGTACTGCGACTGTTCTGGGAACCCGGCTCCGCCCGGATTGGGCTCACCGATGCCCTCCAAGCGTAGCGCCCTGCAGCACTCCATCAGCAGTTCCTGGTTCGGCCCACCTGGCTTCGGCTTCGTTTTGAGTTCCGACGCATTGCAGCCCGCACCACGCATGTAGTGACCTCGTCGAGGTCCTCGTCCATACCGCACACCACCGTTTTCAACCGGAACGCCTTTGACCGCGGCTGCGCCATGTCGCGCTGCTTGTCCGACTTCAGCTCCAGCAGGTCATCGTCGCGCTTGGACAGCAGCAGGATTGTGTCTGCAGCCCCTTTAAGCGACGAGTGACCACGCTCTCTCTTAGCCTAGTCTTTGCCAGTTTAGTGGATCAGCAGCTTTGGCGCAGCAGCTGATTTGAGAGTCTTTGGCAACTGGTTTGAGAGGAAAATTTAGGTAATAATATTGAGTGACAAATTTTGGAGAAAGAGGCTATGGAAAGGCATTTGAGTTTGGAATGTGTCGTTGATCTTCATCCCCGATTTTTTGTGGAAGTCGTTCTGTGGTCGTTGTGCGTGAAACGGTATATTCCGGCAGATGTGGCAAAACCTGTCGTTTGGTTTGTCGGCGATGGTCCGGATGATCTTATTCGTTGGCTACGCGACAAAGGCATTGAAACGCGAACAGCGTCGAGCCTGCTTCATCAAGCTCCGCATTGTAACAAAATCATTCCGTTTATGGAAGCAACCGAAAATGTTGCAGTAGCAGTGACCGATACTGATCTGTATTTTGTTGATAGCCCTGTGCACTTTTTGGGTGGCGATCGATTTCGTGCGCCACCCAACAACCACTGTAATCCACCACCTTTCATTTGGCGCAACGTGCTATCGGCATCAGGTATAGGTCGACCCTATCGACCCAGCTTGAGCCTTTTTTCCGGCATCGGAGGCATGCGGGAAACTTTCATCAACAATGTTTGTGGCAGCATCATCTTCGCGCCAACTGGTAGAAGTAAAAAATTTGCGGAAAAATGGTTGAATTGGGCTAAATGGCTGATTGATAATCGCGAAATTTTGGAACGTTGGCGTGTCCATGTTGATCAGATGAGTTTTGCGCTCGCCCTTGAAGAAATCGGCGAAGACGTCGACTTCCTCCCACCTCAGCTCAATACGATCTTGCATCTCTTTGAACAGATCGAAACACCTTATGCATTTCATTTGACAACCGGCCATCTGCCAAATTTCGCAAACCGATTTCATGAAGACCGCACAATGGCCTCTGATGGCCTGAGTGAAATGATGTCCGAGCGCATTGAACGGCTTAATGATTGTATACGCGAAGCAGTGATGGAAATGGCAAAACTTCCTTCCACGCGGGATCATCTAGAGAAATTTCTTAACCCGTCCTGGCGGAGATAGAAAATGGTGACCAAAAGGCTAATTCTTCATGTAGGAATGCCAAAAACCGGTTCGTCTTCACTACAGCGGTGGTCAGATCGAAACCGGCAGAAACTCCTTGAAAATGGTATTGATTATCCTGAGATCGGCAATTGGCTTGATCCCAAACACCAGGAATTGGTGGGGGACCTGTTCCGTGCAGAAACGTCTTCTCTTGAACGCTTTATAGATAGACGTGTTGCCGATACGCTCTTACTTTCAACGGAAGGTTTGACCAATCATCTGTACGATTATAGCCCTGTGGCTTTGGCAAGCTTCCGCAAAGTCGTTGCCGGATTACGGGTTCATGTAGTCTTGGTACACAGAGAGCCGCGAGCTTGGATCCAGTCGCAATACAAGCAAGCGCTGACCAATCCAACAAAGCCCGCTTATGGCTATGGGACATCAATGGTCCTCTCTGATTTTGCACAACTCCACCGTAACAAACGGCTGACCAAGATCGAATCATTGATCGAGGATGTTGGAGCAGCTTATGGTGCTGCCGAAGTCACTGCCAGCAGGTTCGAAGAAGATTGGTTTTCTGATGTGCTGGCATGTTTGAACCTGAATCTGGAATATTTTTCCATGCCTATGGCCGATAAGGTCAATGTATCTATCAGCGATGACATGGCTGAGTTGATCCGCCAACTTAACGGTTTGAGGTTAGATGAAGCCCAACGCATCTTGATACTCGGCTTTTTCAGATGGTCTGGAAAACCGACCACGTGGTCCTTGGTTCATACAAGCATAAATTTACTGCTGCTAATATGAGCAACTACCAATTGGGTGGAATACTTGCCCAGCTGGGGCCGAAAACCGATGAACAACTTAGGTTGGTTAATCTGCTCGCAGAGCATGCCTCAAATTAGACCTATTTAAGGTGCGCGATTGCTCGATTCCAAACAGGCGACGATCACCGCATAGATGTCGCGGGTGACTTCTAGATGTGTTCTCCCACCCAGGTGGGTTGCCTTTAAGGTCTTGAGGGTAAGACGCTCCAAAAAGCCCGGTTCGGGCTGGCGCGCCACGTGGACGCCGTGGAGCCCTCTATGTACGCGGATTTTTGAGAATTGGTTCTGCGGAACCGCTGTTGCGGCCAAAAACGACAATGGAAATGGGCGTCCACCATGTCCACGGACGAAGCCATACCGCGCGCGTTGGCCCCACTCCGCCCACCTCGACACAGCGCCGTCACGGCAATATCGGTCGTGTCGGTCGGGGTGGCGGTGTGAAGCTATCGAGCGAAGTGTCGGTCTGTACTCGTCGGAGCCCCTCGTGTCGTGATACACTAGCCGTAGAGCGCTTTTTCAAGAACATCTATGTTCAAATAATAGTCTGATGAATGCGCGCTCATGTAATTTAACTTAGCCAGATGCCCGAGAATATGAAAATGGGTCCGGCTTGCCTTCCTGCCGGGAATAACCGCGTTGTCGAGGTAGGTTGGATGGACACAGTCAGGGTCGGCAATTTCGATGACCTTTGTTCCGGGTTTGGCGAACACAAGATTGGCTAATCCAGCTCCATGAAAACCGACGACGATATCTGCTTGATTAAACAGCCTCATTTGTTCGCGTAGTGCTAGCTGCTCCAGATTGACGATTTTGAAGCCGCGGTCCCGTAAGAAGCTCTGTACCTCAAGTTCGTTTTTAACCTTCTGGTTTTTTCGGTTGATATAAATCCAAGGCGGCGTATTGCGGTCGTCCAATTGCAAATCGCCGGGAACCCGCTGTAGACGTGAAACAGTGTAGGGGTTGGGCGCATAGAATGGTATCTATAGTAAGGAGCAACCCCTATGGATGGTGTTTTGGATAGCGAGCTGTAATCGTTTATTGGGCGCAGAAAGTGAAGATCACTTTCGAACAAGGAAAGTCGATGGATTTCCTTTTCGGCGTACAAGCGGCGCAAGAGTTGCCACCACTCTCGCTGGAACTTCTGTCGTCCATCAAGAAGCACGTCTGGTACGACAATTTTTTGCGCTGGACTGTCCAATAAAAGTAGCATCATTGGCACTTCGTTGATTAACCAATGACAATAATTATTGTGCCCCTGGTCCTCTGTGAAAAGCGCGCCGATTTCAGCGTTTTGATGACCCCAGTACCCGGTTGGGCAGAACGAGTATTCAATTCCTTCAGGAGGCTCTGAAGGCAACCGTTGCGGCAATAAAAAGGAGGTTTTCGGCTCAACTATCCAGTCTGGTGAATAGTCTTGGCCGCGTCTGAACAAATGAATATTGTCTTTTTTGTTGGTCGATAACTTTGCTTTCGCCTCGTTGAATGTACCTGAAATCATGCGACGCCCATCTTTGCGGAATGCCTGTACGTAGTAAGAGTATTTGGGCCAGTTGAGAGGCTTTGATTGAGAGTGTCTGACTCATCTGTTTGATTGATTATGCTGCTGCTTTTCATTAAAGCAAGCGGCGTTGTTAAAATGTCGGTCGTTTGATCCTTTTCCGTCGTTTGAGGATAGCCTCACCCCGTCCAAAGTAGACATCATCTGGCGTTAGATTGCTCAGGCTTTCGTGGTACCGGCCTATGGCCTAACTTCCGCAGCAATTGGCTGCCGTCACAGCGTCTGCTCAACGGCACCTACACCGATGATCTTGTTGACCCCTTCCGCAACGGCAGTCTGGATTTTGACTATGACTGCAAGTAATAATCCGGATTTTCCACGGTTAAGCCCATGCCTATATCTGATTTCGCATCGATCAATCGCTACACTCAGGGTCATATCTTGACTCTATCATGGTCAGTATTGGGCTCGTCTCAAACAAAGGTGCAGTTCGTAGCAACGGTGGTTTGAACACAATGATACAGAAAGCGCAGACGCGGACTCTGGTAACGGGTGGAGCGGGTTTCCTTGGATCCCATCTTTGTGATCGCTTGATCTCGGAAGGGCATGACGTCATCTGCCTTGATAACTTCTTCACGGGTTCAAAGCGAAATATAAGCCATCTGCTCGGCCATCCGAGCTTTGAACTGATCCGGCACGATATTACCTTCCCAATCTACCTGGAAGTGGACCAGATCTTCAATTTGGCTTGTCCGGCATCACCGGTTCACTATCAAAACGATCCGGTTCAAACCACCAAGACCTGCGTTCATGGCGCCATCAATATGCTGGGTCTGGCCAAGCGGACAGGCGCCCGGATCTTCCAAGCCTCGACAAGTGAAGTCTACGGCGACCCCGAGGTGCACCCCCAGACCGAGGACTATTGGGGTAAGGTCAATCCCGTAGGGGTACGATCCTGTTACGACGAGGGCAAGCGATGCGCCGAGACCCTGTTCTTCGATTACCACCGGCAGCACCAAGTCCAGATCAAGGTCGCGCGCATCTTCAACACCTATGGCCCGCGCATGCAGCCCGATGATGGGCGTGTCGTCTCCAATTTCATTGTCCAAGCCCTGAGGGGGGACGACATCACCATCTATGGCACGGGCGAGCAGACCCGTTCGTTTTGCTATGTTGACGACTTGATCGATGGTTTCATGGCGCTGATGTCGAGCGGTCCCGAGCTCAGCGGACCGATCAACCTCGGTAATTCAGATGAATTCACCATCCGTGAGCTGGCGGAGCAGGTCAAGGATTTGACGGGTTCGAGGTCCGAAATCGTCCTTAAGCCCTTGCCATCTGACGACCCGCGACAGAGGCAACCCGACATCAGTCAAGCTAGGCAGGCTTTGGGTTGGCGCCCGAGTGTTTCTTTGTCTCAGGGTTTGCCGCGCACCATCGCCTACTTCCAGCAATAGCGGTATTCGCGTCGGAGCGGAGCTTACGTTTGAACTTACAGCTGGGACACGGTTGAGCCCCCGTCACGCCGGAACGCGGGGGGCGGCATTTTTTCAGATACGGACAGCCGTACAGGCAGGGTTACGCCCGGTATTTGCGCTTTGTACGCTGGTGGGCGCTTCAGATTGTCATGACGCAAGCCCCACCCGTCACGCGTCAAGCCTCGAAGCCGGCCAGATCGACAGAATGGCAACTGGGCACGTTGAACGGGTTGTCGTGGTCGGGGCTAACGCGCGGGCTTAGAGTTCGGCGGGCTTTAAGTTGCGTGCGGCTTGAAATCATCGTGGTCGCTTTCGTCATCAAGCTAAAAGAACGGGGTGCTCCGTGATATTCGCAATATCCGGACACGCCGGACGCCCGTTTCCATTGTCGTTTTGGGCGATGACGGCGGTTCCGTAGAGCCAATTCTCAAAAATCCGCGTACTTCGAGGCGTCCATGGCGTCCACGGGCCTGCGCTATATCGGCTGGCCCGGTGTTTTGCGAGACAGGGGGGTATCAGCCTCGGCACCAAGCCTCCCACTGCTCCATTAGGCTACGGCGGTCGGATCGCGCGTATGCGGCCACCACGGCGTCCCGCTCCTGGTGTGACAGGGCTGCCTCGACCACTTCTCGTGCATAGTCTGTCTGATCTTGTGCCCAGGTGCGGAACGTTGACCTGAAGCCCTGGACGTCGATGTCGTATGCCGTGGCCTGGTTCAGCTTCCGGAATGTATTGTCTGACAGCATGCGGTCGCCGCGCTGACTGGGAAACACCAGCGTGCCGTCGTCTGCCGCGTAGTCCTTCGCTGCGGTCAGTATCTCAAGCATGCGCGGGGTCAGCGGTACCCGGTGATCGGCCTTGGCCTTCATCCGCTCACGGGGAATGAACCACTCTGCTCTCTCAAGATCGATCTCCGACCACAGCGCCCCGCGTATCTCGCCCGTTCGCAGTGCTGTCAGGATCAGGAACTCGTAGGCCAGCTTGGTCACAGGCCAGGCTTGGCGCTGTCGCAGCTCGGCGATGAACTGGCTGACCAGATTGTAGTCCAACGCCTTGTAGTGTTCGACGCTTCCACGACCTATCCGTGGCAGTGTCGCTTTTACGGCCTCCGCAGGGTTATCGTGACGCCAGTCCAGTGCAATTGCGCGCTTAAATACCTCGCCCATGCGCTGCCGCACCCGAGAGGCAGTTTCGTGCTTCGTCGTCCAGATGGGCTCCAGAACACTCAGCACGTCGGACTTGGTTATATCTGACACCTTGCGGTCACCCAGCTTGGGAAAGACGTAGGTCTGCAGCGTGTTAAGCCACTGGTCCCCGTGTTTGGCGTTCTTCCATGTTGGTAGCTTCAGCTGATGCACTTTCTTCGCCAGCTGCTCGAACGTGGCGATGCCTTGATCACGCCGGCGGTCTGACAGTGGGTCCCCGCCTTCGCGTGCCAGCTTCCTCGCCGCTAAAGCTTTTTCACGCGCTTCCTTCAGGCTGACAAGCTGCAGCGAACCATGGCCGATGTCCCGGCGTTTTCCGTTGATGACAACGCGCTGGACCCAACGTTTTGACCCGGATGGCTCTACGACCAGCATCAGGCCATTGCCATCACCGTACTTGCCGGGTGGTGGGTTTGAGCTGACAAAGGCCGGAGAGAGCCGTTTTTCCTGATGCGGACCTTTTTTCGGCATTTATTTTTTCGCCTGATACCCCACACTCTGCCCCACATAATATTTGGGAAGCAGCGGGTTGGCAGAGACGGTATGAGACGCTAAACCATATTAACTATCTGATACTCATAGCTTTATAGCATCACCTGAGACAGCATGGGATCATAGAGACGCGGACTTCTATCCGCCATTTTCCCGCTTTTGTTGATGGCTTGACCGCGAACTTCCAATCGCCACGCTGATGTTCGCTCAGCTTTCGCGTTTGTTATTGATGCGCGTGCGGAAATTCTTCATAAGGGGAAAACCATCCGAAATCAGCCGCCAGCGAAGGTGCGCCGGGAATGCGCTGCAACCGCTTGCAGATCACGTCGTAACCGTCGTTGATCAAAACAAGCCGGAACCGCCTTGGTCGCTGACGCGCTGGTCGAGGATTTTGTCGCAGTGATATGTCGACACGAAGGGTACCCGATTGCTGTAAGATCGATATGGGTGATATCGTTGATCACCTGACAAACCGCCGCGTGAGCGCGACGCATCGGTTCAAAGCCCTGACGCGAGTGGCTATGGGTCTGACTGGTTGGCAAAGAAGGCGTCGCGGATTTCCTGCGGCGCAATCGTCCGCCATATCGACTGATACTGTTCCAGCACGGTAGCGCGGCTGATCGGCACGCCGGGGATCGCGATCCACTCTGGGATCTTATAGCCCAGCAGCTGGCTGATGGTGGTTCGGGCCGCGGCGACACCCTGTTTGAACGGGTGCTTCCCGCGATGCCCGACGATCGACCCGCCGCTGGCCAGCGATGTGGCCGAGAACTTACCCAGATCGACGGTTGTCATTGGAATTTTCAGCTCGGACAGCTCACTGAGAACACTTTCGGCCGGCGTATCCCAAACGACGAACAGGCCGGCCATGTCCGGGTGTTCCTGCAGCATACGGCGTCCGACAGCCCCGGCATCTTCGACCGTATCAAAGCGTGTTGAAACCAGCTCGATGTCCGGGCGATTGCGCTCCATCCAGCGCGCAAGGGCCAGCTCGCGCTGGTTGGTTGCAAAGAAATCCGCCTGGAAGCCCAGCACGCCGACCTTGGTCTTTGGCGCGATGAAATCGCTCAGGGCCTTGGCCGCCATTTGCCCCAGGCCAAAGTTGTCAGCTGAAATCAGACCGCCATAGTCCTTGCCCGGAATCAGGGCTGTCGGCGCGTTCTCGAGCAACATCAGGCCCACGCCCTTGTCGCTGATGTCCTTGTGCGCCTGCGCCACGGAGGCGTTAGCAACGGGCAGGGAGATCAGCACCGACAGGTCCTGCGCGCTCAGGCGCTCGAGCGCCTCGACCTGCCGGTCTGGTGAAAACTTGCAGTCGATGACTTCGGTAACGACCACGCCGCTTTCGCCAAATGTGCCGATCATGCCGTTGAGCAGGAGGCGTGACCAGTCACCGTCGAGGGTATGCATGGCGATGCCAACCCGGAAGTCGCGATCCTTCGCGCGGCGGATGTCTTCTGGGAGCAGGACAACGCGCTCTGGCGGCGAAGGGGATTCGCCATGAGGTCCAAGACCTGAAACAGTCATTTTCATCGCTCCTCTTCGTCTCGACCTGCGTGTGCTTCCGCAGGGGTGTTGTCAGCCTTCTCGGCGAAACTCGTATGCAGAAGGGGTGAACCGAGGTCGACCCACTGCCGCATGGTGCGCATTTCAAACAGCGCTTCGACGGCAATATGCCCAGCACCGATCAGGGAGGCCGAGCTCCCCATTTGCGATCGGGTGATGCGCAGATCGCGCGTCGCCAATGGGTGCGCTGCGCGGTACAGGCTCTCGCGGACCGATGCCAGCAGGATGTCGTTAGACTGCGCCAGATCGCCGGACAGGACCACCAGCTCCGGGTTCAGCATATTGGCCAGCGTCGCAACCGTAGCGCCGATGCGATGTCCGCTCTTACTGATGATATCAATGCTGGGTGTGTCGCCCATCTGCGCCGACTGACAGACATCGTTGACCGTGATGAAACCCGTGCGGTCGAGAATTTCGCTCAGCCGGGGGCTGGAGCCTGCTTCGGCTGCTTTTTGCCCCTTCTCGCAGAACCATGTCGGTGCCCGCCAGGCCGTCGAGCGTGCCGACCGGCTCGCCCGCCACGGGCAGTTGGCCGATCAGGCCCACGGCACCAATGGCCCCTCGGTAAAGCTGGCCGTTTGAGACCAGCCCTGCACCAATCTGCCGTCCGAGCTTGACGAACAGCATATTGCTGACGTCGCCTTCTATTCCCCGGGTGTACTCTCCCCATGGTCATTGTCTCGACGCTGGAGCGCAGCCAAACCGGCACCCGATGGGCCTGAAACAGTCTTTGCAGCACATCTGCATTGACCAGTGTCGGTTCAACGATCTGGTTCTGCCCTTCGAACGGCGAGGATGACAGGCCGATCACCGGGCCGGGCAGGGCGATGGAGATGCCCCAGATTTCCTGTCCCTCCGGCTGGCGGCTCATGGTCCAGTCGATCAGGCGCAGGATCCGATCAACAATCTCATCCGGCCGCTCAGCCAGATCAGCCGTCTCATGGTGCTCGGTGACCAGATTACCGTCGAGATCAACCAGCCCCGCACCGATGGAGTTCGAGCCAAGGGTCGCAACGAAGATTCGTGCCCTGTCAGCGCAGAACTGGACCAGCCGCGGCGTCCGCCCGCGCGTCGACTCACCTGCTGCGTTTTCATGGACAAGACCAAGGTCGGTCAAGGTTGCCAGCCGGTCGGCGACGATCGCCCGGCCATATTCGCTGGACTCTTCGATGGCGAGCCGCGTGTTCGCACGGCCGAGCCGGATCAGAGTCAGAATTTCGGCCAGACTGGCGACAACAGCTTCTTTAGACCGCGCTCTCTGACGTTTGTTTGTCTGCACCGATTCTCTCGTGTTTTGCCGCCGAATCCCGTCCCGAAGGTTCGGGCTTACCTGATCTATTCACACAAATTCAGCATTTCAAGTCGATTATTTTGCAGAAAAAATGCAGAAATATGGTGTTTCAGCACAAAAGTGGCTTGATTTAGTGCAAATCTTCGGTCTAAAGGCTCAAAAAAGGCAGGACGGCCAGTCACTCAAGAGAGAGAGGCTGAATCCGTTCGAACCGCGCCAACGACGAAACGGGAGGATCAAGATGAGCTGGAAATTTGCGTATCAGGCGAATTGCTGGGGCGACCTGGGGGGTAACGCAGAGGGCGTGACGTCGATCACGAAGCTCTACTACCGGACCTTTGGAGACATGGACCGTGCCTTCGCAGAGATTGCGGCTGCCGGTTACGAAGGGGTCGAACTCTTCGACGGCAACTTTCTCGAATATTCGGCGCTGAGATGCGGAAGTTGCTGGCCGACAACGGTCTGAGCCTGGTTGCAGCCTACGCAGGCGCCAATTTTATCTTCGACGACGTGCTGCCCGAAGAACTGCAGCGCATTGTGCAGTCCGCGGACCGTCTCGCGGAATTAGGGGGCGAGCACCTCGTGGTTGGCGGCGGCGCCAAGCGCTACAACGGCACCGTCGACACTGACTACTACCGCCTTGGTGCAGCGCTCGACCGGGTCAACGACATCGGTAAGAGCCGTGGTCTCGAGGCCCATTATCACCCGCACCTGTCGACCATTGTCGAAGGGCCGGAAGACGTCAGCCGGATCTTCAAGCTGACCTCGATCAACTTCTGCCCCGATACCGCGCATCTGGCTGCGGCTGGCGGTTCCCGAGCGATCTGATCCGGGGAGCACGCCAGCAGGATCACCTACGTCCACCTCAAAGGGCTGCAGCGCGAACCTTTCGCCTTCACGCCCTTGGATCGGGGTGACGTACCGACCGACGAAATTCTCACCGCAATGCGTGAGGTCCAGTTCTCAGGCTGGGTCTGTACCGAGTTGGATGCCTGGGATGACCCGGCAGAAGGGCTCGGCTCAGCATGAGTTATTTGCGGAACCATTGAGTTCCGATCATCGGGCGCTTCAGCCCAGAACTTTCCTTGGGAGGAAATCATGAAATCGACGTCTACACTGGCACTGCTTGGTGCCGTTTTCTCAACCTTTGCCATCGGCGCAATTGCGCAGGCCGACCCTGCCGCTAAACTCGCCAGCCTGCAGTCCGCTGTGCTCTCCAAAGGGCCCAATGGTGAAGACCCGGCTGCGGCGGCTGACATCACCCTGTCCGACGCCGAACTGGCCAAGATCAAGGGCATGAACGCCACTGCTGCGATTGTCATGCACTATGGCGGTAACGACTGGAGCCAGGCACAGATTAACGGCCTTGAGACCCAGTTTGCAGCCATGGGCATCGACGTCATCGCGGTTACGGACGCGGGCTTCAAGCCCGAGAAGCAGGTATCCGACATTGAAACCGTCTTGGCGCAGAAGCCAGACATCATCGTTTCTATCCCGACCGATCCGGTTGCAACGGCCGGTGCATTCCGCGCCGCGGCTGAGGCTGGCGTGCAGCTGGTGTTCATGGACAACGTTCCTGCCAACTTTGTCGCCGGTCAGGACTACGTAGCCTCCGTGTCTGCGGATAACTACGGTAACGGCGTTGCGGCCGCACACCTGATGGCTCAGGCCCTCGACGGTGAAGGTGAAATCGGCATCGTGTTCCACGCGGCAGATTTCTTTGTCACCCGCCAGCGTTACGACGCCTTTAAGTCGACGATCGAGAGCGATTACCCTGGCATCTCCATCGTTGCGGAGCAGGGCATTGGTGGCCCGGATTTCTCCGGTGATGCCGACAAGGCTGCTTCCGCTATGATTGTATCCAACCGCAATATCGACGGCATCTGGGCGGTCTGGGATGTCCCGGCCGAAGGCGTCATCGCCGCTGCTCGCGCTGCGGGCAAGGATGACCTGGTCATCACCACGATCGACCTCGGTGAAAACGTTGCAATTTCCATGGCCCGTGGTGGTTACGTCTACGGTCTGGGCGCACAGCGTCCGTATAATCAGGGTGTGACTGAAGCCATGCTGGCCGGTTACGGCCTGCTGGGCAAAGAAGCGCCGGCGTTCGTGGCTCTGCCAGCCCTGCCGGTGACCAAAGAGAACCTGCTTGATGCCTGGGAAACGGTTTACAGCGTTGAAGCCACCAAGAACATCAAGAACAGCATGAACTAGGACCCTCTCCCGCTGCAGACAGGCGGGCCACTCAGGTCCGTCGCTGCTCAATGAACGGGGGGTGCCGGTTACCAGCGCCTCCCCGTTTTTTGATTTCGAAAAGATAAGAAGATGAGCAAGACACTGAACATAGCAATGATCGGGGGTGGATTCATGGGCAAGGCGCACGCCATGGCCTATGCCGCCATGCCCATGTTTTTTCTGGCCTGCGCCGGCGCTTCCCGTGCGGAAGGTTGTGGTCGATGTCACGCAGGAACTGGCAGAGGATGCCCGGGACCGTTTTGGTTTTGAAGAAGCCTCAACCGACTGGCTGAGCGTTGTTCAACGTGACGATATCGACGTCGTCGATATCTGCACGCCAAACAACATGCACGCCGAAATGGCGATCGCGGCAGCAAAGGCCGGCAAGCACATCCTGTGTGAAAAACCGCTTTCGAACACCCTTGAAGACGCCGAGCGAATGACCGCTGCGGTCCGGGAAGCCGGGGTCATCTCCATGGCCGCCTTCAACTATCGCCGAACCCCGGCCATCGCGCTGGCCAAGAAGCTGATCACCGATGGGAAGATTGGCGAGATCCGGAACTTCCGGGGCACCTACCTGCAGGACTGGTCCGCCGACCCTGATGGGCCGCTGTCGTGGCGCTTCCAGAAGTCAGTTGCCGGTTCAGGAGCGCTGGGCGATATCGGTACCCACGTGATCGATCTGGCACACCATCTGGTCGGACCGATTGCGTCGACGCTGGCCATAGCCAAGACCTACATTGCCGATCGTCCGATTCAGGAAAGCGGCTTCGATGCCCTCGGCGCTTCGGAAAAGATGTCGGACGCACCGCGGGTACCCGTGGACGTGGACGACGAGGTTTCCGCACTGCTGCGGTTCGAAAATGGCGCCATCGGAAGCCTTGAGGCTTCGCGCAACGCTTACGGCCGCAACAACTTCATCACTCTGGAAATCCACGGCACCAAGGGTTCGATCCACTTCAACTACGAGCGCCGTGATGAGCTGCAAGTGATGTTCGCCGACGATCCGGCGG
This sequence comes from Rhodospirillaceae bacterium, assembly GCA_038141425.1. GTDB lineage: Bacteria > Pseudomonadota > Alphaproteobacteria > UBA7985 > UBA7985 > UBA7985. The sequence goes on from JAYQIC010000001.1 coordinate 681,373, forward strand.
ACACCCGGGGTTCCGGACCATCTACACCGGCCCCGCGCATCCCTACGGTGAGGGGCTTTGGCCGATCCCTGCGCTTGGCATTGGCTACTCCGAGACGAAAATTGTTGAGTGCTTTGATCTGATCTCAGCCATTGCCAAAAACCAGCAACCCAGCCCGAACTTCGACGAAGCACTACGGGTCGAGAAGGTGGCTCACGCCATCGCAAGGTCGGCTGAGTCCGACCGGTGGGAGAGCCTTGGGTGAGTGCTGGCACCGACCATAGCCAGGCTGTCGAGATGCGTGGGATCTCCATGCATTTCGGCAGCCTCGTCGCGCTCGACCAAGTCGATTTATCGGTGAGGGCCGGAGAGCTTCATGCGCAGCTGGGCGGTAACGGCGCCGGTAAGTCGACCCTGTTGAAGATCCTCAACGGGGTCTACCGGCAGACGGCAGGTGATGTCACGGTGTTCGGCGCCACTCTCCAGGGCAATAGCCCGGAATTGGCGCGCGCGGCCGGGGTCGCCATGAACTTTCAGGAAATGAGCCTGATCCCATCGCTGACGGCGGCGCAGAATATCTTTCTCAACCACGAATTCCTCCGCAGTGGCCTGATCAACGAGGCGGCGGCGGTGGCGCGGGGCGCGCGAGCTCTCGAGCAACTCAATGTCGATGTTGATCCGACGACACTGGTTTCCGACCTCAGTCCCGGCCAGCGGCAGCTGACTGAAATCGCCAAATCGATCAGCCACGATGCTCGTGTCTGGATCCTCGATGAGCCGTCCACAGCCTTTCTGTGACCGATGTTGATCGCCTGTTCGACAGTATTCGTGCACACACGGCGCAGGGCAACGCCGTGATCTATGTCAGCCATCGTATGGACGAGATCTCCGAGATATCCGACCGACTGACCATCCTGCGCGACAGAAGAAAAGTGACCACTGCGGAAACCCGATCGACCTCGGTCAGCCAGATGATCGAGCACATCGTTGGTAAGAAAGCGCGGATTTCAGCAATCTTACGCTGAGCCGGAAAGCCCTCGGCGCTCCGGTTCTGGAGCTGGATGCACTGCAGGACGCCCACAAACTGCAGCCCGTTTCGCTGAGCATTCGTGAAGGCGAAGTGGTGGGCTGGCTGGCCTGCTCGGGTCGGGCCGCTCGTCGCTGATCAAACTCATTGCCGGGGTCGATGCGAAGGCCAGCGGGCAAATCCGGGTGGCCGATCAGCCAGTAGACTTTCGAGGACCCGCGGATGCCATGGCGCAGGGGGATCGCTCATGTTCCGGATCGCGGGCCACGCAGGGGGGATCATCGGCGCCCACGCAACCAGCGACAACCTCACCCTCAGTATTCTCGATCGCATCTCCGTGCGCGGGCTGATCAGCAAGAGGCGGGTCAGGACGTTGTCGCAAAAGCAGATCGACGAGTTCGACATCAAGGTCGAGAGCCACAGAACGCCCGTGTTGAATCTCTCCGGGGGCAACCAGCAAAAGGTGGTGCTGGGCAAGAACTTCGGCATCGACCCGAAAATCCTGTTGCTCGACGAGCCCACCGCCGGGATCGATATCGGTGCGAAGACCGAAATCATCGATGCCATCCACAGCAAAGCGGGTGAGGGCATGGCGGTCATCGTTGCTTCATCGGAACTCTCAGAGCTGGCCGTGGCCTGCGACCGCTTCCTGATCCTCGCTGACGGCGTGATCTGCGAAGACGTCAGCCGCGACGACATCGTCGCTGAAAACCCGGAGGGCGCCGACATGGTGCCCTTCATCCAGCGCGTGCTTGAAGAAAAGATCCAGGCCGCGAACAGAACCCTCAGGGAGACCGAAGGCTTTGGTGAGAAGCAATGATCGATTTTGCACTCAAGAACTGGCGTCAGAACATCATCTACATCGGCTTCGTGCTGATTTTTCTGCTGTTTGCCCTGACCCTGAATGACCGGGGCTTCCTGAACCCCAACAACCTGCTCAACATTTTCCGTCAGACCGCGATGATCGCGATCATGGCCATCGCCATGACCTACGTGCTGTCGGCCGGAGAGATTGACCTGTCGGTGGGGGCTGTCGCCGGTCTGACGACGGTGACCGTGGCGCTGACGATATCGGTCGCCGGTCCGTTGGCTGGGGTCGCGGTGGGATTGCTGACCGGCATTGCGGTTGGTGTGTGCAATGGCTGACCACGCGGATGGGGATACCGTCCTTCCTGACGACACTGGCGATGATGGGCATCGCCAAGGGGTGTGGCCATGTGGATTTCCGACACTTCTGCCGTGCCGATCCTTTCTCGATCCTTCGCCTGGTTCTTCGGTGGCGGTTCGCTGGGCATCGTGCCGATCCTGTTTTTCTGGATCCTCATTTTTGGCGTTTGGGGGCATATCCAGCTCAAGCACACCGGCTTCGGTCGGCGGGTGATGGCCACAGGTGGCGGTGAAACCGCGGCTCGCTACACCGGGATCAACGTCAAAACGTCAGGTTCAGGTTCCTGGTTGTCTCCGGCACTGCGGCTGCTATCGCAGGGGATGCTCTATGCGGGCCGGTTGCAGTCAGGACGGTTCCAGCTGGGTGAGGGCGATGAGCTGTCGGTGATCGCAGCGGCTGTGCTTGGCGGGACCAGCCTGTTTGGTGGCAAGGGTACAGTCATCGGCACCATTGTCGGTGCCCTGATGATCGGGATGATCAACAATGGCCTGATCCTTATGGGGTTGGAATACAGCCAGCAACTGATCGCGCGCGGTGGGATCATCATCCTCGCGGTTGCCTTGTCACAGCGGCAGTAAATGACCTCCCACCTGCCCACGATCACCGATGTGGCGCGTCGCGCGGGTGTGTCGACGGCGTCGGTGAGCCGTGTGCTCAATGCCTCCGATCAGGTCAGCGACAGGTTGCGCACCGTGGTGCAGAGCGCCATTCGTGACGTTGGCTTCGTCCCCAATGCAGCGGCGCGAAGCCTTCGAATGTCAGGCGCGGGCAACCCCTACGCTGCCACCCAAGGCACAGGATCCCAAATCCGTCATGGACGGGGTCCAACAGGCCATGATGGCCTGAACGACAAGAACAAAGAGACGAAGAAAGAAGAGGGGTCAAGGATGAAGGACCAGCGATATTCCTGGCGCAGTTCATGTCGGACCAGGCACCGTTCAACAGTCTGCCGTCGATCGCGGGCTGGGCTGCCGGGCATGGCTACACCGGCGTGCAGCTGCCGACCATCGACCCGGCCTACATCGATCTTGCCCGCGCGGCGGAGAGCCGTGACTACTGCGACGAGCTCAAGGGCATCTGCGCCGAGCAGGGCGTGGAGATCACCGAGCTGTCGACCCACCTGCAGGGCCAGCTGGTCGCCGTGCACCCGGCCTATGACGCCCAGTTCGACGGCTTTTCGCCAGCGGCTGTGCACGGCAACCCCAGGGCGCGCACCGAATGGGCGATCGAGCAGGTGAAGCTGGCGGCCAAGGCCTCGGCCAAAATCGATCTCGACGCGATGCCGACGTTCTCGAGCTCGCTGGTGGCACACGGTCTACCCCGTGGCCCCAGCGGCCCGAGCGGGCTCGATGGATGAGGCCTTCGGTGAGCTGGCGCGCCGCTGGCGGCCGATCTTCGATGCTTACGAGGATGCGGGCGTGGATGTCGCCTTCGAGCTGCACCCGGGCGAGGACCTCCACGACGGCGCCAGCTACGAGATGCTGCTCGACCACGTCGACGGCACAGCCGCTGCTGCCTGCTCTACGACCCGAGCCACTTCCTGCTGCAGCAGATGGACTATCTGGCCTTCATCGATATCTACCACGAGCGGATCAAGGCCTTCCACGTCAAGGACGCCGAGTTCAATCCGGACGGGTAAGCACGGGCGTCTACAGCGGCTATCAGGGCTGGACAGAGCGCGGGCCGGTTCCGCTCGACGGGCGACGGCGAGGTCGACTTCGTCGGCATCTTCACCGAGCTCGCGCAGTACGGCTACGACGGCTGGGCGGTGCTCGAGGGAGTGTTGCCTCAAGGACCTGAGCAGGGGGCGAGGAGGCGCGCCCTTCATCGCCGATCATATCATCCAGCTGACCGAGACGGCCTTCGACGACTTCGCCGACAGCGGCGCGGATCGTGCGGCGGTGCGGCGGGATGCTGGGGCTGTAAGCAACGTGCCCGCACCTCTGAAACTTGGCATGGTTGGCGGCGGGCAGGGCGCCTTATCGGCGCCGTGCACCGCATGGGTCGCCCGGCTGGATGGCCACTGGGAGGTTGTCGCGGGCGCATGGCCTCGCCCCGAGCGGGCGCAGGCCTCGGGCGAGGAGCTGGGGCTGGCGGCCGATCGCATCTACCCCGACTTCGCGACCATGGCTTCGGCCGAGGCCGCGCGCGAGGACGGCATCGACGCGGTCTCCATCGTCACCCCCAACCACGTGCACTTCCCGGCGGCGAAGGCGTTTCTGGAGGCCGGGATCCCGGTCATCTGCGACAAGCCGCTGACCTCGAACGGGGAAGACGCCGCTGCGCTCGCGGCGCTGGTCGCCCAAACCGGCACGCCCTTCGTGCTGACCCACAACTACACCGGCTACCCCATGATCCGGCAGGCGCGGGCCATGGTCGAGGCCGGGGATCTGGGTGAGCTGCGGCTGGTCCATGTCGAGTATATCCAGGACTGGCTGAGCGAGGACCTCGAAAGCGAGGGCGATGAAGCAGGCCGCGTGGCGCACCGACCCCAAGCAGTCGGGCGCGGGCGGCGCCATCGGCGATATCGGCTCGCACGCCTTCAATCTGGTGGCCTTCACCACCCAGGCGCGGGTTGAGCGGCTTTCGGCGCAGCTGCAGTCGTTCGTGCCCGGCCGACGGTTCGACGACGACAACGCCCACGTGCATGCTGGACACAGCGGCGGCGCGCGGTGTGTTGCTGGCCAGTCAGGTGGCGCCGGGCTATGAGAACGAAATCCGCCTGCGGCTGTCGGGCACCAAGGCCTCGCTGGAATGGCACCAGTCCAGCGCCAACCAGCTGCGGTTCTCACCGCTGGGGCAGGCGCCGCAGACCATCACCCGAGGCGGGGCGGCAGCCCATGACGCCGCCAACGCGGTCTCGCGCATCCCCGGCGGGCATCCGGAGGGCTATCTGGAGGCCTTTGCCACGATCTACACCGAAGCCGCCGGCCTGATCCGAGGCGGGGCTGCACCGCTGCTGCCAACCGTCGCAGACGGGGTCGAGGGGCTGCGGTTCATCGAGGCGTGCATCGCCTCTTCGGCCAAAGACGGCCAGTGGGTCAGCTGGGGCTGATCTGACCGCTCACGAGCGGCTCCATCGCTACGGCCGTGGACACGGTGAACGCCCATTTCCATTGTCATTTTTGGCGGTAACAGCGGTTCCGTAGGACCATTTTCTCAAAAATCCGCGTACATAGAGGCGTCCACGGCGTCCACGGCGTCCAAAAGGCTGCAAAATAGCGTCTACCCCCATGTTTTGCGAGATGGGGGGTACTGCGTGTCCGGAACACTGAGTCCGCGCGTCTACGCTGAAATCCCACTACACCTCAACGGCCAACCCGATCGGGCTGAGCTTGGGGACCGGCGGTCACCGCTTTTCAGCGGTCTGCTCCCCTGCAAAGCTGTAGGAAAGAGCATACGATCAGGCCAATTGCGCTGTCACCTCATGCAATTGTTCAACCAGCCAGAAGTGCAGTGGGTTGCTGGCGTCACGCGTATGTCGGACCGCATGTATCGGAATTCGCCGCCGCTCATCGGGAGCGGGCGGTAAGTAATGCCAAATTTGTGCGCATTGAGGTCGGCAACACGACGCGGCAGCGTCACTAACAGGTCAGAGCTTTCCACGATCGATAAGGCGGAAAACAGCGATGGCACCACAGTCTGAACAGACCGGCTGTAGCCCTTTAACTGCAGCGCATGGTCCACAAGATTCTGGATCGGGCCAAAGGGTGAAATCTGCAGATACCGGGCCCGGCTCATCCGCTCGGTGGTGAGGTCTTCGGTCAGCAGCGGATGCTCGCGGCGTCCGGCGAGCACGTAATTCTCGGTATAGAGTTTCTCACTGAGAAAGGAGCGGTCGGCGGTGGCAGGAAAGTCAAAGTAGCCGATGGCAAGATCAACCTGGCTCGCCTTGACGGCTTCGAGTGCTTCCTGATTGTGGAGGGGAAAAGCATGGATGCGGACCCCGGGCTGATGCGGTGTAGTCGCGCAACCAGTAGGGGCAGGATGCTTGTCAGCTCGTAGTCAAAAGCACCCAAGCGCAAATCAATAGACGCTGAAAGCGGGTCGAAAGCGTCCGGGCCGGCAAGCGTTTCCGATATCTTCCGCACAATTTCACGGATCTTTGGTTCCAGTTCCAAAGCCAGTGCGGTTGGTTCCAGCCCGTGGGCACGGCGCAGGAATAGCGGATCACTGTAGAGGTTCCGGAGGCGCTGAGCGCGTGACTCACCGCTGGCTGGGTCAGCCCCATTTCTTGGGCCACCAGCGTCGCCTTGCGGTGGCGCATGGCACCGAGGAACACCAGTAGAATTGTGGTATCGACCAGCCGGAGATCAATCTGATTTATATCACTCATACATTGAATTCATTATCTCGAAAATAAGCTGCAGTCTAGCCTTCCGCCGCGATCAAAGCACAACCTCCCGGGGCGGCAATGGCAGAAATTGAACTCCGCAAAGTCAGCAAGAGCTGGGGCAGCTTCGTTGGTGTCGAAAACTTCGATCTGACAGTGGCTGACAAGGAATTCCTCGTCCTGCTTGGGCCTTCCGGGTGCGGCAAGACCACCACCATGCGCATGATCGCCGGCCTCGAGGATGTCAGCGATGGCGCGATCGCTTTCGACGGACAGGTTATCAACGGCCTCGAGCCCAAAGACCGCGACGTCGCCATGGTGTTCCAGTCCTACGCCCTCTATCCGAACATGACCGTCTACGAGAACATCCGCTTCCCCCTGAAGGTGCGCGGCATCGACCCGCGCGGGCATGACGAAAAGGTGCGTCGCGCCAGTGCTCTGGTGGAACTCGATGATTTTCTGCACCGCCGTCCCGCCGAACTCTCCGGTGGGCAGCGTCAGCGCGTCGCCCTCGCACGCGCGATTGTACGTGAGCCCGCGGTGTTTCTCATGGATGAGCCGCTGTCGAACCTCGATGCCAAGTTGCGGGTTTCGACCCGGGCCCACATCAAGAACCTCGCCCACGAACTTGCAGTGACGACCATCTACGTCACGCATGACCAGATCGAAGCCATGACGCTGGCCGACCGCGTGGTGATCATGAATCACGGCGTGGTGCAGCAGGTCGGCACCCCAGTCGAAATCTACGATCGTCCGGCCAACGCCTTTGTCGCCGGCTTCATTGGCAATCCGGCGATGAACCTGATCGAAGGTCAGGTGTCCGGCGGTGTTTTCCGGGCAGAGGGATGCGAGATCAGCGGGTTCTCTGCCGAGGATGGCAAGGTCACGCTCGGCTTCAGGGCAGAAGATGCGGAGATCGGCAACGCCGACGCAGCAGCCCAGATCCAAGCCCCAATCTACACCATCGAACTCACGGGCGACGCCACCATGGTCTCGATCCGGACCGGAGGCGCCTTCGTGACCGTCAAGGCGTCGAAGACCTTTAGCGCCGAGATCGGCGACGGCGTGTCCATCTGCGTGCCGACGGCGAAGTGCCACCTGTTCCATGCAGACACAGGGATCCGTGTTGGCGCCTGACGCCGGCACAAAACCCGTGGCGGGACAACTAAGGAGACGCTCCATCGGGGCGCACCCACCAAATCGAGAGAGAGAGAGATGAAGCTCAAACTCTTAGTTGCCTGCCACTGGTCGGCATGCCTCCTTGAGGTCGGCAGCCCACGCTGTCGACTGTGGTCAACGGTCAGTCGATCCGCATCCTCGCGAGTGACTTTCCTGCGATCCACCGTAGCTGGTACCGCAGAGAAAACTTCAATGCGGCAAGTGCGGGCGAATTCAAGCCGCAACCACACCACCAGAAGCCCGTCAGATCATGAACGCGGCGCTGACCCCGAACCCAGCAGAATACACCAGCGTCATTGTGGCGAACTCGACCCTGACTTTCAGCGGTGATGAACAGCGTGCATAGTCCGTCCTCCCAGATAGCCCATGGTCGCCAAGTACGGTGCCGACCTGCCGCAAAACCTGATGATCACCATCGACGGCAACATCATGGCCGTGGCCTTCACGGCCAACGCCCAGCACGCTGGCCTCATCGGACAGGACGTTCTAGGAGCAGGCCGGCGTCGATGCAGCATTCGGGGACTCGTGTAGAAGTTCATGGCGGCTGCGAAGCCATCCGCGACATCATGGAATACCCGATCGTGATGAACACCGAAAGCTGTGGCTGGAACGTCAGTGAATCCGCTAACCTGCGCTTTCCTTGCCACGGTGGTGAAGTTCTTTGAAGTACCAGCGCTATCCACATCATTGAACAGCCCGGCGCTGGCGTGGCTGCTAGGCTTTCAAGGCCATGACTGAATATGCTCACCCTGACCACCTGACTGGGCGTCCAGGAGCAGAAACCGGGGTCTGGGAAGCGGAAGGCGAAAGCTGCCTTGGGCATCATGTGAGTTCGCGCGGTGGTGATCCTCGATGATGAGAGCTCCTCCGAGAAGTCGTGACCGCGAACACCGTACTGTCCGCAGCTCCATCCGGTTGGTAGGCGGTCTGCTGAGGCTACCCTGTGGTGGGACGGTTTCACAATCGCATTGAACGTCTCTGATGCCGAAGCGGAAGCCGCTTTGCGGCGCTCGTCAGCGCGTTGAACGCCGACATGGTTGCCGCCAACAACGATGATGCCATCTGGCTGCTTGACGGGTTCCAGCCCGGTCCGGCCGCCGCAGGTGTCGCAGCAACGGCCAAGCGTAACGCACCCTACCCAATGCTGCCGCAGATCAGCCTGCTGCATAACGCCCTCGTGCTTGAGCTCTCAGACTTCCTCAGGGCGATGAAAGCGCGGAACAAGCGCTGATGGACGTGGAAGCTGCGCCACGGCTGAGGACTGGGTTCCTCTAATACCTCCCTCTCCCCTAAACCCTCCAGGAGGAGGCCGGATCGGCCTCCTCCATCTTCCCTTTTTCTTCAGGACGCTAAGCGTGAAGCATCGCACTTTGCCTGGTTCATTTTTCCGACGCTTTGCGCCATGATCCTGTTCATCGCGCTGCCGATCGTGTCCGTGATCATTCAATCGCTCTTTGTCCAGCATGAGCAGGTTCTGGTGGTCTCGGAAAACTGTGACCACCTTTCGCTGTAACGCAGTCGACCAAGATCGATCAGCCACTGAAAGGCTTCGTGCGGATCGCCGTTGGGGCAGTTCAACGGCCTCGGCACCTACTTCAACCGCTCCCACCTCGCGTTTGCTGAAATCGGTGACGCCTGGGCGAGGCGGCCAGTTTTGGCGAGTTCTGGGCCGAAGTGTCCAATTGCCCTTCCCATCGAGCGCTCACCTTTACGCTCACCTACACCTTTTTCGTGACCCCGCTGGTATTGATCCTCGGCCTGGTTATTGCTGCGGGAGTGAACACGCGCCTGCGCTGCTCAAAGGCCCATCGATCTTCATTTCGCTGCTGCCGTTTCTGGTCACACCGCTTGTCGGCTCCGCTCATCCTGTTCTGGATGGTCGACGGCGATGGCATCATCGGCCGCAACCATACAGTTGATCTTTAACGACCCCAATCTCAGCCTCAGCATCGACGGTGCTCCACCTGGACGATGCTCATCGTGCTCTGGGGATCTGCGCACGGTGGATTCGGCTTCATCGTCTTCTACGCCGGTCTGGGCCGTGCCTCAGACACGCTGGAAGCTGCGCAGATCGACCAGGGCCAGCAAGGGTAGCGGCGGATGATCTACGTAACCATTCCGCATCTGATGCCGATCGCGTCCTTCGTTACGCTCATGCTGCTGATGGACAGGTCTTCGAACCCATCGTCAGTTTTTCCGCTGAGGCCCAAACAATCCCTGAGTTTCATGATCTACAACGATCTCCGGGAGAGTGGAGATCCGCTCTATGGCTCCGGCGCAGCGACCTCATTGCTCACCATCATCGGTGTTGTGATCCTGCTGACGCCGGTGTTGCTCCATATATAGCGTGACTTCAACCGCAACGCGCACTGATGGATTGAGGGCTCATGTCTACCAAAGCTCAAAACCGCCTGACCCTGTTCAAGATCGCGACAGCCTTGTCATTCCTGTGGCTGTTTCTGGCTGCCTTTCCGTTCGTCTGGACCTTCTGGGGCCTTCCAAGAGTCTGAGCTGACTTCTTCTCGAGCCGACTGGATGAACGCTCTGACCGGGAAGAATACGATCCGGGAGACCGGTGCTGCCTTCACCGGAGCCGCTTACCACGGCGCTTGGGTCATCAAGGAATTCTGGAAGAACGTCATCAACTCCAGCATCGTCGTGCTGTTCACCGTGGTCGACCCACGGCCTTCGGGACGCTGGGTGGCTATGCGCGCCCCGGTCCGGTTTCCGCTACGCCTTCTGGATCCTGATGGCGGCACTGGTGTTCCGGGCGATGCCGCATCCGCTGGTCTCGGGGGTACATGCTGCCGTTCTTTGAATGGAACATCTGGGGCACCTGCCGACTACGATCATCGTGCTGGTGGCCATTAACCAGCCCTTCACGCTGTGGATGCTGCTCATTCTTCCTGAACATCCCCAAAGACATGGATGAAAGTGCGCTGGTCGACGGCTGCGCTTTCGCGTTCTGGCGTTATCGTCACGTCATGTGGCCCGGGGTGATCACCACCGGGCTGTTTAACTTCCTGCTGGCCTGTGACTTCACCGTCACAGCCATGCTGCAGCGAAAAACGAAAACAATCATTCCGGCGATCAACAGCTTTCTTGGAACCACTTTCAGGTCGAAGGCAAGGTGATGCGCCAAACCTGGTGTTTCAACGGCGGCACCTGTTTCTGCTGATCATGTTCTTTCAGCGGCAGGTCGTCAGCGGTCTCATCGCGAAGATTGCCGTCAAGGGATGATATGGGGGAAGCGCACCGCGTGACACAACCAACAAGCAGGCACTCGAAGAACTGCGGGCCGCGATGAATTAACTGCGACAAAGAAGGCTGTCCGCAAAGCCTGTGCTCACGCCCGAAAGATGACGCGAAGTTACATCGCCCATCCGTTCGGAGACCTGCAGGGCCCCGAGTTCTACCGGCGATGCTACCAGCCCCTTCTGGAGGCCATGCCGGACCTCGAGCGCCGCGACTGGATCGTCATGGGTGGGCAGACCGAGCACGGTGACGACTGGGTCGGCTGCGGGGGGCACTATGTCGGAACCTTCGTCGGCAGTTGGTTGGATATCCCCCACGGGTCATCTGACCCATCTGCGCTTTCACGAGTTCTACCGCTTCGAAGCGGGGAAGGTGGTGGAGGTTCAGGCGCTCTGGGACATTCCGGGAGGTCATGATTCAGGCTGGTGCCTGGCCGCTGGCGCCTTCATTGGGGCTGGAGTTCTGCATTCCCGGGCCGGCCACCAACGACGGCGTCGTTCCGGGCCCTGGGATCCGGCTCAGTCCAACGGTACCTGCGACCATGTCGTGACCATGCTCAAGTACATGAAGCGGCACCCGAGCGAGGGTGGGCCGGAGCTGATGGAAATGTCGCGCTTCTCTGGAGCGATCGCATGAACTGGTACGGCCCAGCCGGGATCGGATCGGCCCGGGGCATTTCCGGTTTCCGGAACTGGCACCAGATCCCGTTTCTCAACGGCATGCCAGACCGGGGTCAGTACCTGGAGGAAATCACCTATCACTTCTTCGGCGACTTCGGCAACTATGCGGCCGTGACCGGCTGGCCGAACGCTGTCCAGACAATTACCAATGATGGTTCATCAGGATCGCGCCTCGGGCAAGCGCTTCACCATGAAATCGCTGGATTTCTGGCGGGTCGAAGATGGCAAGATCCGTGAGAACTGGGTCATGGTCGATCTGCTCGACGCCTATAAGCAGCTCGGGGTCGACGTCTTTGCGCGCATGGGGGAATTCAACAAGCTGCGTGTCGCTGGACGCATCCCTTTCCCTGTGGGTGAGGCCCTAGGCCCTATGCTGTGTAAAGCTGCCGGGGATGGGCATGAAGGCTTTGATCAAAGTTCGTCGATCTACCGGACTTTATCCTCGGGGTGACCCGGACACTGTGGGAAGACCGACAGGTCTCCCAGCTCCAGCAATACCCCTATGCCCCGATATCATCGTCGGTCACCCGCATCTGTGGTGGTCGGCAACCGGATGTCATTGCGGCAACGATGGCATGGCAAGCGCTCGCAGAGTTCCCCGATCGTGCCCTTCTGGGTGAAGACGTCATCTGGTCCGGCACACCAGAGAGCGAGGGATGCTCTCCTCCCATCGGTTGCTTTCAACCGCCACCGCAGCCGTCCAGGGGCCTACGGCGCACCCACAGGCACCCGACTGCAGTATCGGATCATCGCCGACTGCCACGCGATCAACAACCGGATCGATGACGAGTGGCTGATCCGCGATCAGGGGAGCCATCGTCCGGCAGATGGGCATCGAACCAAAGGACTATGCCCGCAGCCTGATCGCGGCAGAGGTGGTCGGAAACCCTGCGTCCAGCCCTACCCCGGCAAATGACCGGCCCGGCCCCTATCAGGGCAGGGGCAATAACAACCGCTGGGGTCAGCAGCTGTCGGATATGCTGCAGGCGATCATGAACGCGGACTTCGATGCGAATTCCAGTTCACTATGACCGGGCGGCGCAATTGAGCTATCCGGGCGGCGTGAACACCGTCAGCTTTGAAGGGCGGACCAGTTCTGGATGGGGCTGCGATCGAGCTTTCCCAATGCCCGGTTCGAGGTCCACCACGTGATCGGGCGCGATGATCCCGCTATGCCGCCGCGTGCCGCGATGCGCTGGAGCCTGCACGGCCTGCACGAGGGCTATGGCGCCTTTGGATCGCCAACCGGTGCTGACGTCTACGTCATGGGTGCAACCCACGCTGAATTCAGGGAGCTTGTCAGCGGGTCGCCGAAGCTGCGCCGCAGTGGACGCTGTACGAGAAACCGCGATCTGGAAGCAGATTTTGCTGCGGGCTTGAGCCGCACGGCCTCGGGCAATCATCAGATATCCCGGGGGAACGACCGATATACTGTTCGATCTGCACGCGGGCGATCATCATCGGGGAACCCCAGACGCGCACAAATCCGAGTTCGTCGACGCGCCAGCCACAAGGAACCGACGAATGCTCTCTGCCAGCGCCAGGTCAGTCCCGACCGCGGTGGGGCAAGGTGATGACGTTACCTCCTGCGACCGGAACATCAGCAGACAGAGAATGATGCGTATGTCTAGCCATGGTCCATCATGCCTCCGACGGATGCGAGCCGTTCCCTGATCCACTGCCTTACCTCGTGGGTGTTATTGGGCAGGCTGACAGCGTTTTCGGGGCGGCCCATGAGGCTGGGCCAGTGATTGCGGCAACGGCGCTCCGGATTGCCCGTAGCCCTCGAAACCGCCTCCGGAAACTTGGCTGGGTGCGCGGTCGAGAGCGCAACAGTAGGATAGCCCGCCGTTCGTTTGAGTCGGGCGTGTTCCATCGCGATCACTGTGTGTCGAGCAGAGCAGGTGCCGGTCTTCTGTTGCCAGTCGCGCATGGCGTCGACGATCGCCTCGTCATCGGCGAAAAGCCATCAAAACCCGCGCGGGTTCTTTCGAACACCTCCGCCGGCAGCGGCATGGCGCCGGTCGCATGAAAGCCTGCCATAAAGGTCTGAACTTGCGTCGCGTCACGGTCGCACAGCTCGAACAACAAACGTTCGAAGTTGGAGGATACCTGAATATCCATCGACGGGCTCAGGCTCGGTGCAACCTCGCGCACGGACATGTCGTTGTTCGGAAAAACCGGGTGAGAATGTCGTTCCGATTTGAACTGATCAGCAGGCGGTTGATGGGCAGGCCCATTTGCCGGGCTGCATGGCCGGCGAAGGCATTGCCAAAGTTCCCGGTGGGGATCGCAAAATCGAGCGATTGATCGGGCGCGCCCAGCCTCAGGCCTGCCCAGAAATAATAGACGGCCTGCGCCATGATCCGCCCAGTTAATCGAGTTCACGGACGTGAGGCTGACGGCTTCGCGAAAGCCTTCGTCGCCGTAGGCCTCTTTGACGATTCTCTGACAGTCATCGAAGGTACCCCGGTATCCCGATGACATGGATGTTGCTGGCCTGAACCGTGGTCATCTGCCGCCGCTGTACTTCGGATATCCGGCCCAGCGGAAACAGAATGAAGAGATTGACGCACTGCAGGTCCCGGAAGGCCTCAATGGCCGCTGCGCCGGTATCACCCGAGGTTGCTCCGATCACCGTAACTGTCCGGCTTTCGCGTACCAGCAGAAACTCAAACACCTGCGCCAGGAGCTGCATGGCGAAGTCTTTGAATGCGTAAGTCGGTCCGTGAAACAGTTCGAGCAAATGGACGTCATCGTCGATTTTGCACAGCGGTGCGACGGAGTCTGAACGGAACCCGGCGTAGGCACGGTCGAGCAGGGGCACGAGGTCGTCACGGTGGATGTCGGGGTCGACAAAGGGCAGCATGACTTCAGCCGCCAGCTCCTGATAACTCAACCGGCGCCAGGCACGCAGCGTCTCAGGACTGATCCGGGGCCAGGTCGCGGGCGTGTAGAGCCCGCCATCAGTCGCCAGCCCTTCGAACAGCATGTCCTTGAACGACAGTGCTGGTGCCCGGCCGCGCGTGGAAATGTATTCCATGGGCTAGACCTCGGTCCAATCGAGGACAACCTTGCCGGTTTGACCCGACTTCATGGCGGCGAAAGCCCTCTCAAAGTCCCGCGCAGGAAAGCGGTGGGTGATGATCGGCTCGATGTTGAGGCCGGCATCGAGCATGGCGAGCATCTTGTACCAGGTTTCAAACATCTCCCGTCCATAGATGCCCTTGAGGGTAATCGACTTGAGCACCACGCGAGACAGGTCGAGGTCGGCGCTGGTGCTGGGAATGCCAAGCAGGGCCAACCGACCGCCCACGTCCAGTGCCTCGATCATCTGGGACAAGGCGGCACCAGATCCGGACATTTCCAGACCGATGTCGAAACCCTGCTTGATCCCCAGAGCCTGCATCTCCGCTTCGAGGTTCGGGTACTGACGTTGACGGTATGGACGTCTGCGACAACCGACCGGGCCAGCGTGAGCCGCGCGTCATTGATATCCGTCAGTACTACGTTGCGGGCACCGGCAAAGCGGCAGACGGCGGCGGCCATGATCCCAATAGGCCCGGCGCCTGTAATAAGGACGTCTTCGCCAAGAATGTCGAAAGCGAGCGCCGTATGGACGGCATTGCCCAGTGGATCGAGGATGGCGCCAAGGTCGTCGGAAATTGAGTCCGGTAACTCGATGACGTTGAAGGCCGTAGTAGCTGTACGTACTGAGCAAAGGCACCGTCGGTCTCCACGCCCAGTCCCCGCGTCCCCGGGTCCAGATGAAAGCGACCCGAGCGCGATTGCCGTACTGTGTTGGATCAGATGGCCTTCACCGGAGACGCGCTGCCCAACCTTCAGCGTGCTGACGTTCTTTCCGACCTCGACCACTTCGCCTGAGAATTCGTGACCGGTGATAATGGGCACAGGCACAATCGATTGTGCCCAGGCGTCCCCAGTCCCAGATGTGAATGTCGGTCCCGCAGATGCCGGTCCGCCGAACCTTTATCAGCACGTCGTCTTCACCGATCGTGGGGATCGGTGCCTCCAGCCATTGTAAGGCTTCGGCCGCTTCTGCCTTTTGCAGGGAATACATGACTTGGTTTGACATCAGATCACACCGCTTTCACGCCCGGCCTTCGCGGGAAGGCATCAAGGGCGAACTCAGGTCAGCCTGCGTATGCGCTGCCGAGATCTGTGTCCTCAGCCGGTCGGTCCCTTTCGGCACCACGGGGTAGGTGAAGCCCGCAACATAGACTCCGCGTTCGTCCAGATGAGCCGCCATTCGCTGAGCCATGATCGGATTACCGATCATGATGGGCACAATGGGGTGCGAGCCCGGTTGGAGATCGAAACCAAGGCCTGACAGACCTTCACGCCACCACCGGGTCTTGGCGTTCAGATCGTCTCGCAGCGCATCGCCCTCTTTCGCAGTGTCAGGGCCACCCGCGTGGCCGCAACAACCGCAGGGGGCAGAGAATTGGAAAACAGGTAGGGTCGCGCGCTCTGACGCAGGCGCTCAATCAGCACCTTCCGGCCCGATACGTAACCGCCGATGGAACCGCCCAGAGCCTTACCGAAGGTACCGGTCAGAATGTCTGGCATGATCCCGGCACGCTCGTGCGTCCCTCGCCCCGAAGCACCGATAAATCCGGTCGCGTGGCAATCATCGACCATCAGCAGCGCGCCGTAGTGATCACAGAGCCGGCGCATCTCGTCCAACGGGGCAAAGGTGCCATCCATGGAAAATACGCCATCGGTGACGACAATCACGTCGCGCGCCGCCTCGGCATCGGCCTTGCGCAGACTTTCTTCGAGAGCCGCCATATCCCGGTTTCTGAACCGATACCGGCGAGCCTTGCTCAGCCGAATGCCGTCGATGATGGAAGCGTGATTGAGCTGGTCGGAGACAATCGCGTCCTCCGGGCCAAACAGGGGCTCAAACACGGCGCCGTTCGCATCAAAGCAGGATGCAAACAGGATGCTGTCCTCTGTGCCGAGAAATTGAGAAAGCTCAGCCTCGAGGCTCAGGTGAAGGTCCTGGGTGCCACAGATAAAAGCGCACCGAAGCCAGCCCCAGCCCGTGACTGTCGAGGGCAGCCTTGGCCGCCGCAATCAGGCGTGGGTCGTTGGCGAGCCCTAGGTAGTTGTTCGAGCAGAGGTTGACCATGGCGCGCGGGGAAGCGGCATCCACGGTGATCTGCGCGCTTTGCGCCGAAGACAGCGCGCGCTCACTCTTGAACAAGCCGTCAGACTGCAGCTGCGTGAGTTCCTGCCGGAGACGATCGTAGAACATTGAAGGGCCCTCAAAGTCAGACTTGAGAGGACTTCCTACATAATGGATATAATGTCAATATAACGGATTATATCCCAGATAACGACGGCTGAAGGGGTTACTGCGTCTCGACGATCAGCAGCATCTTTGATGCCTTGCTACCCTCGATCGAGTGACTGCAATCCGCCATATAACGCAGTGTATCCCCGACGCCGCCCTCGGCCAGTTCTTCGTCAGACCGGACCTTCGCCGTGCCCGCTAGGATCGTCAGGTGCTCGATGCAGCCAGCTTGGTGCGCGGAGCTCTTGAGCGTGCCACCCTCAGGAAAGATCAGTTCGTAAACCTCAAGCTTGTTGGTGCTATCGGTGGCGCTGAGGATGTGGATTTCGCAGCCTGCAGCGGCATCTTTGATGATCGGCCGCTGGTTGAACCGCATG
This sequence comes from Rhodospirillaceae bacterium, assembly GCA_038141425.1. Lineage (GTDB taxonomy): Bacteria > Pseudomonadota > Alphaproteobacteria > UBA7985 > UBA7985 > UBA7985. The sequence goes on from JAYQIC010000001.1 coordinate 698,691, forward strand.
ACCTGCAGGATTTTAGTGGCATCTTTGGACGGCTCCCCGAGCAGGTCGCTGGGGTCGAGCTTCAGCGCGCGGGCAAGGTTCCAGAGCGTCGCAACAGTCGGGCTTGATTCAGCCCGCTCGATCTGGCTGAGCATGGACCGAGAAACGTTGGAAAGGTTGGCAAGGGCTTGCAGACTCAGCCCTTTTTGTGACGCGCGCTCTTGACTCGCTCTGCGAGGAAGCCGCCATGTCCTTGGAATCCCATGACCCCTGAGCCTTATCTTCAGCCAACATGCACCGCGTCCCTTTTTTTACCTTTTTGGTCTGAGACGACGACTTTGTCCCGTCCCTGTAATGGCTTCAGTCTACTGCTTTGCGCGTTTCTGCAAAAAGAGAATTGACCTTATCCTAGATACAGGAATAAATCCAACATAATGGATTTTGGGGACCGCACTGCTCTTCAAGAACCAATCACCAAAGGTTTGAATAAAGGGAACGGGTCCATGGTGGAAAATCAAGCGAGATCCCGGAGCCGCCGCGCGGGTGGCCGGGGTGCGAAGAGCGCTGCGGCCGCCGCCACCTCTGCGGTCAAGCAGCTGCCCCGGGCGCGGTGCGCAATCCGGTTTCCCCGATCGAACCCCTGTCCGCCGATCAGGTCGAGACCATCCACCACGCCTCGCTGAAGATCCTCAGCGAGATCGGTATGGAGTTCCTCGGCGAAGACGCCAAGGCCATCCTGCGCGAGGCCGGCGCCGACGTCAGCGCCGACAGCGATCTGGTCCGCTTCGACCCGGCCATGGTCGAAGAGCGCATCAAGACCGCGCCCTCGTCCTTCCAGCTCCACGCCCGCAACCCGGCGCGGACCGTAACCCTCGGCGGGGGCGATATTCACTTCGTCCCCGTCGCCTCGGCCCCAACGCCAGCGACGCCGACGGCGGGCGGCGGCAGGGCAACCGCGAGGACTTCCGCAACCTCACCCGGCTGATCCAGAGCCTGCACTGCCTGTCGTTCATCCCCGGCTACCCGGTCGAGCCGACCGACATCGACCGCCGCACCCGGCATCTGGAAGCCATGCGCGATTTCTCCCTGCTGACCGACATGGCCTTCCACAACTACTCGCTCGGCCCGCAACGCACCGCTGACGGGCTGGAGATCGCCAAGATCGTCCGCGGCGGCATCTCCGACGCGCAGCTGGCGGCCGAACCGTCGCTGCTGACCATCGTCAACACCAACTCCCGCTCAAGCTCGACAGCCCCATGGGCCACGGCATCATCCAGCACGCCCTGCACGGCCAGATCTCGGTGATCACGCCGTTCACCCTCGCCGGGGCGATGGCGCCGGTAACGCTGGCCGGTGCGCTGGCGCAGCAGAACGCGGAGTTCCTCGCCGGGCTGACCCTGGCCCAGTGCGCCAAGCCCGGCGCGCCGGTCATCTACGGCGGCTTCACCTCCAACGTCGATATGAAGTCCGGGGCGCCGGCCTTCGGCACGCCCGAGTACGTCAAGGCGGTGCAGGCGGGCGGGCAGCGGGACCCGGCGCTACGGCGTGCCCTACCGCTCTTCGGGGGTGTGCGCGGCCAATATGCCGGACGCGCAGGCGGCGCTGGAGACGCAGATGTCGCTGTGGGGGACCATGACCGGCGGGGCCGATATGGTCATGCACGCGGCGGGCTGGATGGAGGGCGGGCTGTCGGCCTCGTTCGAGAAGATGGTCATGGACGCGGATATGATCCAGATGCTGCAGGCCTACATGCAGCCCACATCGAGGTCAGCGAGGCGACGCTGGGTCTGGATGCCATCGCCGAGGTCGGCCCGGGGCGGGCACTTCTTCGGCACCCCACAGACCATGGAGCGGTTCGAGACCGCCTTCTACGCGCCGATGCTCTCGGACTGGCGCAACTTCGAGACCTGGGCAGAGGACGGCAGCAAGACCGCCTACCAGCGTGCCAACGCCGCTCTACAAGCAGCTGCTCGCCGAGTATCAGGAGCCGGCGATCGACGAAGCCACGCGGGGATGCGCTCAACGACTTCGTCGACCGGCGGATCGCCGAGGGTGGGTCCTTCGACGACGATTAACCGCGATTAATCGACC
>JAYQIC010000002.1:0-3307 GCA_038141425.1 Rhodospirillaceae bacterium
ATCCTGGGTAACAACCCTCTGGGCGATAACCCTCTGGGCGACAGCACCGCCGGCTTTAGACAATCGGACATGGCTCCAGCGGTCAGAGTTCAAATACGGCGCCTCGGTGGAAGCGGAGCAGGGTCGAAAATGGCCGTTTCTAAGCCCTTGCACGCAACCCCACCGATCAATATTCCGGCGCGCTTTCAGGCCTAGCGCCTGAGAGCGGTCGGGCATGGCGCAGCCTGGTAGCGCACCTGTTTTGGTACAGGGGGTCATAAGATTCGAATCTTGCTGCCCCGACCATCTTCACAAAAATAATTCGGCGAGTTCCGTTTGCCGCCGGATCCAGCAGGTCGCCGAGCACCGAGACACGCCATGCAAGTCACCATCTCCCAGCCGCCGAAATCCGCCATGCAGTCGGGCCGCAGCAATGCGAAAAGTGGCAGATGGAGTTTGTTCCGACCTCGCGCCGGACGGTGGAGCCACTGAGGGCTGGACTTCCTCGATGATACCCGGCAGCAGCTCAAGCTGGTTCGGATCGAAGGAAGAGGCGATCAGTACGCGCAGGCCAAGGGCTGATGTGACCAGATCGAAGAACCCAAGACGCGCAAGATCCGGCCCAAGGCCTACGCGGATAACTTCGCGAACAACCGCCTGCTGCGCTGGACGCACTGATCGAGCGCTTCACCGCGCCTTTCGTGCGGTTGGGCCGGCAGGCTGGCCTGCCTGTCCAACCTGTTCCAAAAGCGAGAAGACCCCGTGCTCGACCGAGGACGAGGTCCCTGAGTCCCTTGCAAGGGCGTAGTGACGTTCAAACGAACGACCTATAGTACCAGTTAGATAGCATTCCCCATGCATTTATTCGACCTTCTGGAAGCCATATCAAAAAAGGCGCAGCTCGCCCAAGGCGTCTCAGAGTTCGAGGCTGAATTGACCGCTGGTCTGCGCCAGCACTTCACGGGCCAGCGGCACCGTAACCGCGCGCTTTCGTGACAGCGCCAGCTCATCGAGGCGCTCGCACCGCTTCCAACGCAGCGAAAGACCGGTCCATACGGCTGACCATGTAGTCGATCACCGGCTGTTCGACGCTCAGCTGGCGGTCGTCGAAGCGCTTGCGCAACACGGCTTCGAGCAGGGCGTCGTCTGGTGCCGCGATTTCAACCACGGGCACCGCGCGCAAGCGCGAGGCGAGATCGGCGGTGGTGGTGGCGAGGCGGCTCAGCGGCTGTCGGCTGACCAGCAGCAGTCCGCCGCTGGCCATCAACCGGTTGTAGAGGTGGAACAGCGCGTTCTGCTGCGCTTCGGTCGGCGCGTCGACATCATCGACCACTGCGCACCGGCCCGGACCGATGCGGTCGAGGCTGCCCAGGTCGACGAAGTAGGCCCCGGCCTTCTCAGCCCAGATGCGTGCGAGGTGCGATTTGCCAGCGCCGCCGGGGCCAACAAGATTGAGAAACGGTGCGGCCAGTCCGGCCAGGCGTTGAGCAGGGAAAAGGCACTTCGATTGGCCGGTGAGACGGCAAACGCCTCCCGCGAAAATGCTGGTGCCGGGTCAAGGTCGAAGCCCAGCACAGCCCGGACCATGGCTGTCCCTGTCACTCATAGGTCAAAGGCTATCAGTTCGACAGTTGAATGTCATTGAGGGGCAGTATGCGGACATTGGTCGGCGGGGCTGAACGTCAGGCTGGGCGAAGAAATAGACCTGCATGGCGTCCTGCACCACCACCTGCGCGGTATAGGCCTCAAAACGCAGTCGCACCGACCGGAAAACCTGCTGCAGGTTCAGAAGCCCGCCGACAAACTCGACTGAGACGTCGAAGGCACCCTCGCTGGCCCATGAAGGTCAGCCCCGGATCTCCGGCTGGGCAGACACAACAGGGCTTCAGCCTGCAGCCAGCGGTTGTAGTCCATGCCGATGACCACGATCTGGATGGTGGTCGGCAGCGCGACCAGGGCAGGGTGAATGTGCGGCAGTAGGCGACCAAGCCTGCTCCTGTATGGCAAAGGGCGCCCCGGCGCAGCATGCTGTCGGTGCTCTCATCGGTTTCAGCGACCAGATTGGCCTCCGGCCGACTTCACCGGGGCCGTCGCCGATACGGATCGCTTCGACGTAAAGGCTCGCAGGCGCTTCCTCGTCCAGCGGCGGGGTCAGCAGGGCCTGAATCACCAGTGCCGCGCTGAAATCGTACTTCTCCATCAGGCTCAGGACGGCGGAGCGGGAGGGCACTTCAGGGTCAAAAATCGCCCGATCCTGCTCGTCTCCTCGCATCAGGTCATAGGTCTGCAGCAGGGTCGGGTCTGGGCCACTGGCCCAGATCCGCCGCCCCGGATTGTCTTCGAAGGTCAGGGCCGGACTGCCGTCTTCGCGCAGGATCGGAATCGCCAGCTGGCGCGGCGCCGGCCCGGTGGCGTGTGGCACGCGCTGCCCGGACAGATAAGCGCCGATGGCGCCGGGATCGAAGGCGATGTTGAGCAAGCCCGAATAGCTGCTACCGATGATCTTCTGATCGGTCAGTTCGGTGGATTGCACCATGGCTTCGAGCTGGCTGTCGGCAGGGATACGCAGCTGGCCCTGATTTTCCGGGCAGACAAGGCGGGATGCGACCTCACGCAGACCTGCGACGCGGGCGCTGCGGAAGGCCTGCTCCTGGGCTTCGGCGCCGGTGCCGCCCACCGCCTTAGTCTCGATGTTCTTGACGGTGTAGCCCTGCCAGAGTGACGGGTCTGCGCCGGCGCTCGATCAACCGTGACGGTGATCAGCACTGCACAGAATGATGGAAAGCCACAGGCCGCCTGACCCTGCGCCCCCGTGGCCGCCGGCGTTGACCGTCCCCGCAAAACCCTGTGTCCGGGCGCCATCACTTCGATCATTCCTTTCTCGCCGTGGGCCCGTCGCCGGGCACTGCTGAGGCTAGTCCTGAACGCCATTCATGGCGCCATCGTGGCAGTCCTAAAGCATCACGCGTGCCTTGAAAGCTTGTCAAACAGCGTCACAGCCCAATCCGGGTTGATCAATCGGCGCTCAGGGGGTGACTGAGGGGGGCGGGGGCGTAGCCGAGGCTCGGTCGTGGCTGGGAATGGCACGAATGCAAGACTGCGCGCGACCCTTGCAGCAAGGAGTGTTGCTCCGCCCTGCAAGCCCGGTTATTTAGGGCTCCAAACCTTCAACCGCGATACGCTCCAAGGATCTGAAACCGACATGTCTGACCACGATCTCGCCCCCGAGGCTCAGAAAACCACCTTTTCCGGCATGATGGCAATAGCCATTCACGTGTTGGCGCTGCTGTGTGGGATGATCGTGCTGCTGCTCAATAATACGTAACTG
>JAYQIC010000003.1:0-237034 GCA_038141425.1 Rhodospirillaceae bacterium
AGTTACGTATTACAGACCGATCTTGGTGGCGCGGTTCTGCGCTTTTTGCGATCATAGCTCCCCTTTTGCCATGAAATTAGTTCGGAAAAGGTGAAATATCCCACGAGGACCGCGATAACCGACAGCCCACCCATCCCAGATCGAGAGTTCCGAGGTCCAGCGTGGCGCGGCGGGCACCGGATCGGTGCAAACCATCGCTGGTGAACGAGGCCGATCATGGTGACAGCGATCGCCTTGAGCGTGTGTCGACGTCGACGAGTTGGGATAGCCGCAATAGTCGACAAATCCCAGATACCAGCAAAACGCTCCAGCGGCCTGAACTCGAGGATGAACTCCTGCATGATCGGCATCAGAGCCATCAGAACCAGCACCCCGGAAACTGATCCAATCGCAGAAGCAATGGCCGCCGCAGCTATTGCGGTGCGTAAACCGTTGCGCGATAGAGCATGCCGGGTCCAACAGGACCGCCGCAGCTGAGCTGTTGCCCGGAATATTAAACAGGATACCGGTGATGGACCCCATGAATGTGGCGCCACCAGTCAGTGCCCCAAACAACAAAAGTACTGATTCTGGCTGCCAGTTGATCGTCCACAGGATCAGAATTGTGGATAGGCTGGCCATCCCGATCCCCGGCAAGAACGAGGCGGTCATTGCGATCAGCGTACCAGCACCTGGAATCAGGAATTCCCGGCCAAGAGAAAGATTCGTCAGGCCTTCGTGAAGGGCGGACAGGTATCCAGCATCCACTTCGGCTCTGATCCTTACTGTTCACCAAAGTGTCGCTTTAGTAGAGGGCCGCCTTGCGGCGCGCTGATCATCTGCGCTGCGAGGGCTGTGGCTGCGTCTCCTGTAATTGGATCAAGCAGGCGACCAAGGTCCGCCAATGATCGCGACAGCGCATCCGACACCAGGCTTTCCGTCATCGCTTGCCGCAGGCAGTCTCGGGTAGCTACAGAAACCTCATTGGATATGTAAATGCCCCGAATCGCTCCGGAAAGAGCCACCACCAATTCAGCGTACTGGGTTCGCACTCGATTTCTGATCAATCCAGCCGCTCTTGTCAATACGACTCCCTTCACCTGCTAGGTAGGGGACATCCGGTGCAGCGAAGTTAGGTCTATCTGACACGACAAGCGCGACAGATGCGTCGTTCCCCTCCGTTCGGCGTAAGGCGGTTTGTAGAGAAATCGCGGTGGAAGTCGACTTCTTCTCGCAACACTGCTGATACAAATTCGCTAGACCCTCCGTAGCCACCAACAACTTCAGTCTCTATTCCAAGAGCCATTCCAGTGGAGAACTACGGCGATAAGGCTGTCATTGAACGAGCCTTGCGCCGCAACGAGGTTAGTCAAACCAGTATCATAGATATCCAAACCGGGACCGAGTACCCAAGCATCTGGCGCCATATGCGCGATCCCGAGCACATCCACCAACTCCAGCAAGTTTCCTTGGTTACTGTCCTCTGCCAGCTGGACATTTAGATCGACCGCGTTTTCAATTAACATGGTCAGGCTGTCGTCACCTGCTGCTAACATCAGCTCACGCGCCACCATGCCGCCACCCGCTGAATTGTTGACAACCCGCACACGGATGCCGGTGAGGTCTGAAAGCACGGGGCAATGGCGCGCGCGTAGTTGTCGTAACCTCCCGCCAGGCTTATTTGCTACGAGAAGCGTCGCAGCGCGTCACTCAAGTTCGCTGCGGCATGTATCAGACATCGCTGCGTTAGCACCAATTAACAATAGGATCGTCGCGGCGGACAATTTAACAAACGAAGCAATCATACTCATACTTAACCACTCGCAATAGCTGAATTGACGGGACCAAACCCGTACCATTCAATAATCGTTGGTGTACAGCCGCTGTTCATCAAAGTAGTTCAGCCCCGACGTTAAGATTGCCTTGAATTCGAGCGGCGTCATGCCGCCTTTGCTATTCCGCCCGCCTTGTCGACCTTAACGCGCTGCTGGTTCGCCAGGGCTACGCGCTAGCCTACCGCCGTTACTCGCTGGACTACGCTGCCGACGAAGCGGACGCGCAGAAGCTGCGGCCGTGGCCTGTGGTCGGGTGAGTTCGCCGCCTGGGACTGGCGTCGCGGGGTCCGTTTGGTAGCGCATGAGATCCGTCCCGATGGCTGCACCATTAAGGGCAACATCAACGCAAAGGGCCGACGCATCTACCACGTGCCCGGGGTCGGCCAGCTACGGTCCGGACAATCATCGATGAAAAAGCAGGGAGAGCGCTGGTTCTGCTCGGAAGCCGAGGCGCGCGCAGCGGCTGGGCGAAGCCGTAACGACCGCGTCCGGATAACGCATAAATAGCGACTCGCCCCCATGGTGAGACGGGGGGTTTTAGCACTGTATAAACTGGACGGGGAAATTGGACGCTTAGCGAAATGCGGATAGGCGCACCCGGACGCAAACTTGAATACAGACAGCTTGATCGCATTTTGCCGAGCGAAGTCGAATAAGGAATATCCTGATGATAAACTTGCGATTGGTATTCTTGGCTGCTCTCACCTTTGGTACGACTGCCAAAGCGCACGTCCCTGTGCTTGATCTCGATGCGAAAACCGCCGTTGACCCCTTTGTTATCGACGACGGCCAGCACTCAAAGGCGATCTACGCAGTCCTCGACGGCGACGCGGATTACTACAAACTGGACGAGGACCGGCCCTTCGATTTCTACGTCGGGATCACTGCGGCCAAGCTGGATGGTTGCGGGCTGCAGCGGAGCTTCGATTTCGAGGTGCTCAATGCAAACTTTGAAGTAATCGATGGCCGATCGGGTACAGATTTTGAATGGTGGGAGTGGTACGAGCCCTTTGGCAAAAAGTGGTACTGGGTCGGCCCGGAAATTGGTGCAGACTTCAAGTCCACCACAGTCTACCCCGCTGGCATTTACTACGTGCGCGTCTTCAACGCGTCGAACACCGGAAAGTACGTGCTCGCAATCGGCGACGACGAGCGATTTGGCCTCGGGACCCTGCTTACGATCAGGGGCACCTGGCTGCAGGGGTCGAACCCGCGACCTGATGATTACAAATCAACTGCTCTACCAACTGAGCTAAGCCAGCACCGGCCGATCTTGTATCCCCAGAGCGCGTCTGGCTTCAAGCCCTTAGACCTCGTTGACATGACGCGGTCACGCCACTGTGCTCCGGCGGTCGCGCCGCTGCCCACCAGCCGCTGTCATGTCAGGGGAAGTAGCGCTTGATCACGCGTTCCACCGTCAGGCCCTGTACGATCACCGAGAACAGCACCACGCAGTAAGTGACCAGCAGCAGCAGGCCGCGCTCGGGGCTCTCAGGCAGGGACAGCGCCAGCGCTACTGAAATACCGCCGCGGATCCCCGCCCAGGTCAGGATCGCGACCGTGCCGCGGCTGACCTCGCTGTTCAGTGCCTTGACCTGCAAGGGCAGGAAGATCGCCGTGAACCGCGCGCCGACGGACAGCAGGAACACCACCACCACCAGCACGATGATCACCGGCACAGACACGCCGCTGCCAGCGTTCTGCAGGATGAAGACGATCTCCAGCCCGATCAGCAGGAACAGCACTGAGTTCAGGATTTCGTCGATCAGCTCCCAGAATTTTTCCAGATGATCGCGGGTCTTGTCGGACATGGCCAGCGCCGTGCCCTGGTTGCCGATCAGCAGCCCGGCGATAACCATGGCGATGGGCCCGGAAAGGTGGAGGTGCAGCGCGATCGAGTAGGCGCCGGTTACCAGCGCCAGCGTGATGATAACTTCGAGCACGTGGTCGTCGATGCGGCGGATGACCCAGAACGCGATCAGGCCGCCCACCAGCCCGAGCAGGGCGCCACCAATGGCTTCCTTGGCGAACAGCCACAGCCCATAGGTAAAGGTCAGCGAACTGCCGCCCGCGCCGTGGTCGCCCTCTGGTCCATGACTGCCCTCTGCCCCGTGCGCGCCATAACCGCCGAAGGCGAGCACCACCACGATGCTGAACAGCACCACGGCGACCCCGTCGTTGAACAGGCTCTCACCCGCGATCTTGGCCTTGAGGTGGGCGGGGACCTTGAGCGTTTTGAGCAGGCCAAGCACCGCCACCGGGTCGGTCGGCGTGACGATGACACCCAGCACGAGGCAGACGATCAGCGGCAGGCTTAGCCCCAGCGCAGTCGCCGTGAGCCAGAAACCGCCACCGATGATCAGCGAGGACAGCACCACCCCGAAACTCGCCAGCACCAGAATGGTCCACTTGCGCGACAGCAGCTGGCCCAGATCGACGTGCAGCGCGCCGGCGAACAGAAGGAACGACAGCATGCCCTGCATCAGGGTGACGTTGAAATCGAGGCTTTCGAGGAAACCATTGACCCGGGCGCTCAGACCCAGTGTGGGAACAACGAGGTCGAGGCCGACCACGGCGAGGCTGGCCACCAGCGCAATGACCACCAGTCCAATGGTATGGGGTAGCTTGACAAACCAGTAGTTCAGCGCCCCGAACAGAGCGGCAAGCCCGAGCAGGATCGCGGGGATATCGAGTAGGCCGGTCACGGTCTTGTCCTCAGTCAGTGTCGGTAGGGCGCGCGGTCTCAGACCTGCTCCAGCAGTGCGCTGAACCGGTCCACGAAATCGGCCTTGGCCTGGCTCGCGTCCCTGGCGACGAGTTCCGGGCCTTGTGGCGCCGGTCGCTTACCGAAGTAGAGCGCTGCCTCGGTTTCGTCAAAGCCTGCGAGCAAAGTTGCTTCCCAATAGGCCGCTTCGATGTCCGCAGCCTTGATCGCGCGGCGCAGGGCGTCGTCGGGTTGAGCCGGCAGGCCGAAGCGCAGGTGAATGGCGGCTTCCAGCCGTCTTTCGAGGGCCTTGTAGTCCAGCCCGACCGCGGCCTTGAATGGTGAGATCAGGTCCCCGATGACGTATTCTGCCGCGTCGTGGAGCAGGCAATAGAGCTGCTTGGACGCGCCGGCATCGGGGTGGGACGCCGTGTACAGGTCAAGCACCAGGATCGAGTGCTGCGCCACGCTGAAGGGATGCGCGCCGACCGTCTGCCCGTTCCAGCGGGCGCCCCGCGACAGGCCGTGGGCGATATCGTCGAGTTCGACGTCGAAGGGGAGGGGTCCAGCAGGTCGAGCCGCCGTCCCGACAGCATCCGTTGCCACGCTCGGTCCATGGATTGCGTCCTCGTGTTCAAAGGCTAAGGTGTCGATATCACAGGGGCTCCAACCTGGGGAGCGCAACAGGCCCATGGGACTCACTTTCTTTGCCCGCAGGGTGGCAACGGGGATAGCGATGCTGGCGCTGACGGCTATGACGGGTTGTCAGCCCTACCTGCTGCACGTGGCGCTGGGGCAGGGCGACTTGCTGACCCGGGCGGTGCCGATCGAGCGTGCGATCGCCGACCCCGGGACGTCGGCCGAGACGGCAGAGAAGCTGGCGCTGGTTCGGGATGCCGCGGCCTATGCCGCCTACTGGGGGTGGGACGTTGGTCGCAGCTATCGGACCTACGCGGCGCTGGACCGGGAGGCGACGGTGTGGACCGTGGTCCGGGCTGAGTCGCTGGCCCTGCAGCCGATCCAGCGCTGCTGGCCGATTGCGGGCTGTGTGCCCTACCAGGGCTTCTTTGACGAGGCGAAGGCGGAGGCTTTTGCGGCTTGGGCGCGGGGGCGGAGCGAGGATGTCAGCCTGGGACCGGTCGACGCCTACGCGACGCTCGGCTGGTTCCCCGATCCGATTGCCTCTCCGGCACTCGACAGAAGCCGGACGGCGCTGGTCGAGCTGGTGTTCCACGAAAGTGTGCACAACACGGTCTACCGGCCCGGTGACGCAGACTTCAACGAGGCGCTGGCCAACACCGTGGCCTTCGCGCTGGTGCGGGCGTTCTGGGCGCAGCGCGGGGTGGCGAATGATCAGCTGGCGGCGTTTTTCGAGGAGCGGGCAGCCGCGCGGACGCTGTTCTTCGATTTGATCGGGGCGACGCGCGCAGAGCTGACCGAGATTTACGCCGCGCGTGAGGCGTCACCCGGAATACGCCGGCAGGCGAAGGCTGCTGCCTTCGATCGGTTGAGGGCAAACTATGAGGCGGCGAGGCCCGGTTTTGGTGCCTATAACTACGATCGCTTTTTCGCGCAGGACCTGAACAATGCACATCTGGTGTCGGTGGGGACCTATGAGGATGCGCGGCCGATGCTGGAGGCTGTGCTTTACGGACGGTTTGGGGGCAATCTGCGACGGTTCATGCGGGCGATGGAAGCGGTCGCTCGCTCGGACGAGGACTGGCGGGTGGCGCTGGCGCGGGTTCGGCCCTGACGCAAGCTCATTTCACCCCCGCTCAAAACGCTTCGCTGTGAGCGCGTTGGAGACCATTGATGGAGCGACACTCAAGGCGCAGCGTGTTGAGTGTCAACGAAAGGGTGGCGCGCTCGGGCCTTGGCCGGCTCGCGGCCTTCGGCCCTCCCACGCGGAACTCGTTGATAAGTCGTCACGTTGAGCTGTGCTCAACGTGTCGGTTTGAGTGTGCGACGCTTGCCCGGGCCGCGCAAAGCGCGGTTCGGGCAAGTCGGCGCCACCATTCTTCTATTATTCGTGGCTGGGGTCGGCCACATCCCAGTATGGCGGCGTCCCATACCGCTCGAGCAGAAAGTCGACGAAGGCCCGCACCTTGGGTGAAAGGTGCCGGTTGGGCGGATACATGGCGTAAATCCCCGTATCCAGCGCCGTTGGTGAGGCCTGAAAGTCAGTCATGACCGGCCGCAAGCGCCCCATCTGGATATCGCAGCCCACGACGTAAGTCGGCAGCAGCACCAGCCCCAGCCCCGCCCGTGCCGCCGGGACGATCGCTTCCCCATTGTTCACGTGCAGGATCGACCGCATTCGAACGTGCTCCACCCCGCGCGGACCGTCGAAGTGGAAAATGTCCGGACCCGCCTGCCGTCGATATGTCAGCGCGACGTGGTCGGCCAGATCCGAGGGCGTCAGCGGTTCCCCGTAGCGCTCAAGATACTCCGGCGATGCTGCTATCACCCGCTTATTGGGCGCCAGCTTGCGCGCGATCAGGCTGCTGTCCTGCAGCTCCCCGATCCGGATCACCAGGTCCGCCCCTTCCTCGATAATGTTGACCAGGTTGTCGGTCATGGTCGCTTCGATCTCGACTTCCGGGTAGGCCTGCATGAACGCGGCGAAGAAAGGCGCCACGTGACGACGGCCGAAGGTGACGGGCACATTGATCCGCAGCAGTCCACGCGGCCTACTCTCCAGCTCGGTGACGGCGACGGCAGCGTCTTCGACCGACTGCAGAATGTTGATCACCCGGTCGTGGTTGGTCTCGCCGGCCTCGGTCAGGGGCAGCTGGCGGGTGGAACGGTTTAGCAACTGCACACCGAGGTGGTCTTCCAGCGCACTGATCTGTCGCGAAACGCTGGAGGGCGCCATGCCCAGAACCCGTCCGGCCTCGGAGAAGCTACCGTTGGTGACGGCGGTGTGAAAAACCTTCATCGACGTAAGGGTATCCACGAGCAAACTCCTTTATCTGTGCATGCTATGCAAAGAACTTAGTGATTCATGACATATTCTCAAGAATTCTTGCGTTGATAATATGCACTCGTATCGTTCAGGACGGCGTTGCGCCGGTCTTCCTCCTCCCTCCCACCACCGATGGGATCGGCGCAACCTCTGTCTCCCCGACGGCCCTGATCGACGCCAGGAATAACCGAGCCGATATCCCCTCCACAGCCTGCACCACCAGGCTGAGATAACGGCTCACTACGAAGGAAACCGAACCATGAGCATCCGTAACGACGGCTTTGTCACCTACTCCGAACTCCAGTCCTACGAGCGCCGCGCCCGTGAACTGCGGAGCGAAGCCATCCGCGCCGGCGTCGCCTCGCTGTTTAACATCGGCAAGCGTGACCGCACGGTTCGCAGCAGCAAGTAGGCGATGCCCCGCACCTCCAGGCGGCACTTAGCCACTCTTTTTCTTTGATCACGGTGGACTGACCGGCATCGACATCCTCCCCTGATGCAGTTCAGACCCATCGACTTAACCGGGCCGTCCGACTTTCGCCGTCGGGCGGCCTGTGTTGTTCTGGGGCCATGAGTTTTCTTGAACCTTGGATCCTACTTGGTCTGGCAGCGGGCGTGTTTCAGGCCTTGCGGGTCGCCGGACAGAGGGCGCTCGCGCAGCGCACCGACGCGCAGGTCCAGTTGTCGGCGTGGAGCGCGGCGCTGGCGCGGTGCCTGTTCGGGCTGCCCTGGGCGGTTCTGATCCTGGTGGTGCTGATTGTGGTCTGGGGACCGCCAGTGGGCCTCGGTTTTGGTGCCGGTGCCGGTGTTGGCCTCGGCTTTGGCCTGAACCCTGGAGTCCATCCCGGCCCCGACCCTGACTATGGCCTCGACCCCGCATTTCGCAGCCTTCGACCGCTTGGCCTGCCCATGGGCTTCTGGCTGTGGACGCTGGCCTCGGCGCTGTTGCAGATTGCAGCCACGCTGCAGCAAACCCTGCTGCTCAGCCAGCGCACCTTTGCCATCGGCGTTGTCTACGTCAAAACCGAAGTGATTATCGTTGCGCTGATCGGCTCGACGCCCTTCTTTGCCCAGTATCTCAGCGGCCTGCAGTGGGCTGCGGTGCTGGTTTCCGTCATCGGGGTCGTGGTGCTGACCCGAGCCCGGCTGCCCGGAGAAGTCGGGTCGGTCTGGGATCTGCGCTCGGCCTGGTTGGGGCTGTCCGGCGGTGCGCTGCTCGCCGGAACATCGCTCACCCTGCGCGAGGCGGGGCTGATCCTGATGGCCGAGGGCGTTCTCGTGGCCCAGCCTGTCTCACCGGCCTTGGCCGGCATGACCACACTGGTGGCGCTGCTGGTCATCCAGTGCGTCGTGGTGATCGGGGTGATGGCGGTGCGTGACGCCTCTGAGTTCGCCCGCGTGATGCGGCGCCTGACGCCCATGGCCTTCACCGGGCTGTTGTCTGCACTGGGTTCCGCCGGCTGGTTCATCGGGTACGTCATGGCCGCACCTGCGCTGGTCAAGTCGGTGGGGCAGGTGGAATTTATCGCCGCCATCGTGCTCACCTTCGTCTTCTTCCGCGAACGGCCCTCGCGCACCGAATGGGTCGGGATGGGCATTATCCTGATCTCCATCTTGATGTTGCTGCTCTCCACACTCTAGGCTGCGCTGCGGAGCCACCCCCGGCTTCGACCCAAGTGAGAAGACGGCCCATGCCATGTTTGAGCACCGCAACAACCCTTTCCAGCCACAGGAGATAACGGCCAAACGGTCGGCATGCGATCGGGTGACGACCGGGGCAGTGGCTTGAGCAGCGGCCCTCGCGCTGACTCAGGTACTGGTCCGAGCACTGGCCCAAGCACTGGCCTGCGCACCCTGACCGACGAGGTCAGCGCGGAGACGGAGGAGAAGAAGTCGCGCTTCCTCGCCTTCCTCGTCCCTTATGCCCGGTTTGTGGACCGGCTGGCCGAGCTGCGGGAAGAGCACCCCAAGGCCAACCACCACGTGACCGCCTTCCGCACCATGCGCCCTGATGGTCGCATCGAAGAAGGCGCCAAGGACGACGGCGAGCCTTCCGGAACCTCGGGCATGCCGATCCTGCGGCTGTTGATCGGTGAACGGCTGGTCGATGTCGGGGTGATTGTGGTGCGCTACTTTGGCGGCACCAAGCTGGGCACCGGCGGCCTTGCGCGCGCCTACCCGGGTGCGGTCAAAGCCGCGCTGGCGTCGGCCCTCGCGGATGAGTCCGGTGCCGGATCGCCGCTGCAGGAGTGGAGTCGGCTGACCCAGGCCAGTCTCAAGGCCAGCTTTGCCCGGGCCTCTGCGCTGGAACAGGCGGTGTCGCTCGCGGCAGAAGCGGCTCTTGCGGAATTCGGCCAGCCGGTGCGGGTGCTCGACCGGCGGTTTACCGAGAACGGGGCTGTGGTCGACGTCGAAGGCCCCGAGCCTGTGGTCGAGGCCCTGCAGCGGGACTGGTCCTGAGGACTTCTGCCGCAGGAGCCGCGACCCAGACTACACCGAACCAGATCAATGCGGCACAAACCACCGTGACGCTGGCTTCCAGTGTATTCAGCACAAAAAAAGGGCCGCCGAAGCGACCCTTTCTCCAGAGCTAAATCAGCTCAAACCGTAAACGGCAGGCTTTAGTAGACGGCACTTTCAGGGCCGAACCACTCGGTGATCAGCGCGTTTAGCTCGCCGCTCGCCTTCATTTCAGCGATGGCTGCGTCCATGGCTGCCTTCAGGTCGCCGTCGGTTTCACGGATACCCATGCCAACGCCGCCGCCGATGTAGACCGGATCGCCAACGATCGCGAACTCACCACCGGATTCCTCAACGATCGGCAGCAGGTAGTCCCCGTCTGCCAGAACCGCGTCAGCTTCGCCGGAGCGAACCGCTGCGATGGTTTCGTCAGGGGTTGCAAATTCGATCAGATCGCCACCCATGTCAGCCACGTAGCCAGCCTGAATGGTGTTGGTCTGCGCCGCGATCACGCCGCTGGCAGCACCACCGGACAGCGCCATGTACAGCGATGGGGATGGTGGGTAGTACTCAGCGGTGAAGTCGATGACTTCGTCACGCTCAGCGGTGATGGACATGCCTGCGATGATGGCATCGTAGTTGCCGGCAACGAGGTTCGGGATGATGGAATCCCAGTCGTTGATAACCCACTCACAGGTCAGACCGGCGATTTCACACAGACGATCACCGACTTCACGCTCGAAGCCAATGACTTCATTGTTTTCGTCCAGACCGTTCCAAGGCATGTAAGCGCCTTCGGTGCCCAGGCGAACCTGTGCGGAAGCAACGCTGGCGGATGCAACAAGCGCGAGGCTTGCGACCAGAATCTTTTTCATATCGTTTTCTCCCATAGAGACGACGACGCACTTTTCATGACCGGCCGCCGGGTGCGCCTCCGATTGCGGCTTAGGATCGAGCCTTCCAACGTGTCGGAAGGGACACATCTGCCTAAGTCCAAGCCTGCCCGATGGCAAGCCTAAAGGCCTGATTCACGCAGGCTTTGTCCGGAATCCGGCCGCACACGCCTGGCCTTAGCAGCAGATGCCGGTTTGAGTCGCCGAATCCCGAATCCGGACGGGCCCGGTCGGCCCCGACAGAACAAGTCGCTTACCAGCCCGGCCCGCAGGGTGAAAAACACTTTGGAGCAGCTATTCATCTGCTGACTAACCGGCCATGGCGCGACAGGCCTAGCCTTTGGGTAGCAATAGAGGATTACCCAAAATGAGTGACACCAAGACCGTCATCAACCCGCAGTTCATCCACTTCAAACTGGTCACCACGCAGGTTGAAATGATGCACGTCGCCGCCGTCCGGGGCATCTGCAACCTCGAGGAAGTCGGGGTGCCGGCGCAGCACGAGTTCGACGATAACGACAACTTCGCCACCCACGCGCTCGGCTACTACCACGACGCGCCGATTTCGGCGGTGCGCATGCGCTTCTTCGGTGACTTCGTGAAGCTCGAGCGTGCCTGCGTTCGGCCCCGGTACCGCAACCGCCACATTCTGCCCCGCGCAATCGATCTGGTCAGCCGCTTTGCAGGCCAGAAGGGCTATCGCCACATCGTCACCCACGCCAAGCCGACCACCGCCCGCCTGTGGCGCCTGCTTGGCTTCGAGATCTCGGATAAGGCACCGACTGAATTCGAGGGGCATGAGCAGGGATACCTGGAGCTGATCAAGGATATTCCGTTGCGCAACGATGCTGTCTCTCTCTCCGCATCGAGCGCGCTCATGTTCCGGCAGGAAAACAGCCTCGACGTGCCCAATTCCTACGAGGTCGCCGCATGACCGTCCGGAACATGAAAACCCTCAACCCGGACGTCGACAAGGCGGAACTGCTGGCGCTGCTGCTCGACGTGCTGATGGCGGCGGAGGCGAAGATGACCAGTGGTGAGCCGGAGGCTGAATACGAGTTTATCCACGCGCTCGACCTGACCGCTGATGCTCTGACCCGTGTCGCCGAGGCCAAGCGGCAGATGTTCGAGGGGGTGTCCAGCGCCCATCCCTACGACATCCTGCAGCAGCAAATCCGCCTGCTGCGGCTGCGCAACCGGGCGCGAGGGCTCGCGCCGACCGCCAGCAATGGCCCTGACCGAGAGTTTCCTTACGCCGAGTAGTGGTTCATCAGCCAGCGAACCCCCTGGTCGTAGTCGCTGACCTCGCCGGAGACGACCATCTCCGGCTGGAACCAGGGATTGCCGCGGAATATGCCCCGGATCCACTGCTTGGCTGCAGCGATCTCCGGGTCGTTGCGCTTCTGCTCGAGGCTGAACATGCGGATGCCGTGGCCGATGTTCACGCCGAGATCAACGTGGACCAGATAGGGGTCCATGTTCATGTAGTTGCCCAGCAGGCCAAGCCCGAGCCCGGATTTGATCATGGTCGCGTAGGTGACGTTCATGTCTGTCCCGGCGATGTACTGGGCTTCCTTGGTCAGGTCGACCCAATCCCGCCAGAAGTCACTGCTCGACAGGTATTGCCGGTTTCCGACAAAGCGGTGGTCGCCGAGGTTTTCCCGGGTCGGGGTGCCAAAGCGCTTGATATACTCCATCGACGCGAAGGTGGTCAGGTGCATATGATCCAGATCCTCAACGATGAAATCGTCCTGTACCGGCACCGGGAAGGCAACGATGATATCGACTTCATTCTTCTTCAGGTTCGGGATGTTCTGCAGCGAGATGATTTCGAGGCTGACCTGTATCCCCTGCTGCAGCAGGCCGGGGATGTGGGGCGCGAGCCAGAAGGCGGCCAGCCCGTCGGTCGCGGCAACCTTAACCACCGAACGATAAGTCGCCGCTGACGACGCGACGAACAGGTCGGAAAACTCAAGATCTATTTTTGCGATACGTTCGGCGACCTCCCGACCCTTGGTGGTCAGCTCGATCCCGTGGGGCTTGCGGATGACCAGTTGGCCCAGTCGGTCTTCAAGCGTCATCAGACGGCGCGACAGCGTGGGTTGGGAGATTCCGAGTATTTCCGTGGCGCCCAGCAGGCTACCTGCGCGGGCAATCGCCAGAAAGCTGCGCATTTCATCCCATCGGCCCGGGCTAGGGACGTGTCGACCCTTCAAGCAGGTTGTTGTCGAACAGCTTGTTGGAGCCGTCGATTGGCCGGTCCGTATCGTTGTTCACCCAAGGCCCCTAAAAAGTTATATCGCAAAAGTTTATTCAACCGGAAATTCTAAGCTGTTATGGGGGTGCCTTGTCAAAAGAAAACCACCAGCGCGCGGGAATTGACGGTTTCGGCCGCGTTTCGGTTGGTTTTCAAGGATCCAGTGCGGCAATGTGTCCGCGTGAAGGGAGGGGATCGGCGTCGTGCCGCTGGTTTAGGCTCCGCTTCAGCATCGTAATGCGTTTTGGGAGGAGCGGGCGATCATGGAGTTCTGCGTGCAGTTGTCGTCGGACTATCCGGACAAGGCCTACGGCGGCGACCGGGTTTATCAGGATATGCTCGACCAGGCGCAACTCGCCGATAAGCTCGGCTTCGACGCGGTCTCGATCACCGAGCACCACCTGGTTAACTGCCTGATGATGCCTGCGCCGCTGACCTTTGCGGTCAAAATCGCTGCCCATACCCAGCAGATCAAGATCCTCACCAGCGTGGTGGTCTTGCCGCTGCACGACATGCGCACCTACGCCGGTGAAGTCGTGGTTGCGGACATCTTCTGCGAAGGGCGGCTGTTCCTCGGGGTCGGGCGCGGCGCGTTCAGGTTTCGAGATGGAGCGTCTCGGCGTCCCGATGGAGGAGACGCGCGAGCGCTTCGACGAGAGCCTCGACGTGTTGCAGGCGCTGCTCACCGAAGAAGAGGTCAGCTGGAACGGCAAGCACTATCAGTTCGAGGCCCTGACCATCATGCCCCGGCCCGTGCGGCCCGGCGGCCCGCCGATGATGATGGCGGTCATGAACCCTGAAGGCATCTACGCCTGCACCCGTCGAGGGTTCCATATCCAGACAACGCCGCTGTCCGGCAATCACCAGATGCTGGTCGATCAGGTCGACGCCTTCAACCGCGCCAAGACCGATATGGATGGCGCCGGGGACGGCCTGACGCTGTCGCTGTCGCGGGTGGCGCACGTCGCTTCGACCGAGGCCGAGCGGGTTCGCAAGAACCGGGCGGCCTACGACTACTATTGCCGGTTCGACAACATTTATCTCGGTCCCGGTATCGTCGATGCGGGCATGATCCGGCAGATACCAAGAGCGCAATCGGCGGAGGAGCTGGAAAAGAGCCTGCTCATCTGCACGCCTTCTCAGATGGTCGATCGGCTCGGCGTCTACGCTGATCTCGGCATCGATCGGGTGATCATGAATTTCAACTTCGGCCTCGAGTCCGCCGACACACTGGAAGCGATCCAGTGCTTCGCGGAGGAGGTGATGCCGCACTTTACCGACCGACCGGCCCGCATCCGGGCGCAGACCAGCCCGCCAAGCCTGCAGGCGGTTCGCTGACCCGTTCCCGCGCACCTGTCTCTTCGCAAAACAGCTCACCCCAGAGGCTCCCATGACCCAGCCGATTTCCTGTGCTTTTTCGGTTTCCGGCGAGGGGCCGCCGCTGATCCTCGTCCACGGCATCGGGGCGTCGCGTGCGACATGGGCGACGGCCCTGCCGCTGCTGGAGCCGCACTTCACCGTCATCGCCTACGACCTGCGCGGACACGGCGCCTCGCCGCAGCCCGAGGGACGCTTCGGGCTCGACGCGCTGGTCGCCGACCTCGAACACGTGCGGGAGCAAGCCGGCGTGGAAGCCGTGCATGTCGCTGGTCACTCGCTGGGCGGGATGATCGGGCCGGCCTTCGCCCGCGCCTTCCCCGACCGGGTGCTGTCGCTGGGGCTGCTGTCGACCGCTGCCTTCCGCACGGAAAAGGATAGCGCCAACGTCAAAGCGGTGGTCGCAGCGATGCGGGAGCGCGGGATTGCGGACGTGCTGAGTACGCTGGCCAACCGCTGGTTCACCGACGGCTTTATCGCCGAGCACCCGGATGTGGTGGAGGCCCGCATGGCGCAGGTGATCGGCACCAATCCCGAGGTGTTCCTGAACGTCTTCGATATCTACGCTGAAACGGAGATGGCGCCGTGGCTGCACGAGATCACCGCGCGGTCGCTGGTGCTGACCGGGGAGAACGATGGCGGCTGTCCCCCACGGCTGAACCAGCTGATCGCCGAAGCCATGCCCTTCGCCACGCTGCGGGTGCTGCCATCGCTGAAGCACTCGATCCTGCTCGAAGGCGGGGCGCAGACCGGCGCCTGCCTGCGTGATTTTCTGCTGGGCTTAGGCGACTGAGCCTCAGATCAGCAGGCCGTCAAGGCTCGCATCCTCAAAGCCGCTGAAGCGGTTGTCAGACAGCCCGAACCAACCCGCCAGCAACCGCTGATACACCGAGCGGTAGTCCAGCGTGAACTTCAGATCGCCGTCTTCGAGGTCTTCGAGGTCCGGGTGCCGCCCGAACAGCCCCCCGCGCACCCCACCACCGAGCAGGAGGTGAGGCGCGGCCGTGCCGTGGTCGGTACCGCGCGAGTAGTTCTCGGTCGCGCGACGCCCGAACTCGCTATAGGTCAGGATCAGCGTCTGGTCCCAGTGCCCGGATTGCTTCAGGGCGCTGCGCAGCCCTGCCAGCGACCGCCCCAGATCGCGCAGTAGGCGTTCGTGGTCGCCGCGCTGGTTCTCGTGGGTGTCAAAACCGCCGATTTTCATCTTCAGCACCGGTGCGTCGACGCCCGCGCTGATCAGTGTCGCCGCAAGGGCTGCCTGCCGCCCCAGATCGCCGCCGTCGATGTTGACGTGGCGGGCAAGCCCCTTCTGCTGAATCTTGGCGCTGATCTGGCCCATGGCGCCGTCGAGGGCGTTGCCCCGATCGAGCAGCATGGAAAGCGCCGGATTGGTGCTGTCGCTGACCGTCCCCCCCAGCCCGGCATTGGCCGCCGACAGCGTCTGCAGGTGGTGCAGGGACGTGAACGAGAGCCACAGACCGCTGGAGGATGCAAAGACCCCCATGCCGCCGTCGAGGCTGATGCCGTGGGCATCGAAGCCGCTGCCCATCGCTTCGACATCCTCGGTCAGCCAGCCGTTGCGACCAGCGCGGTTGCCATCGCCGCCGGTTTCCCACAGCGCGATTGACTTGAAGTGCGACCGGTTCTGTTCCGGGTATCCCAGCCCCTGAATGATCGCCATTTCGCCCGCCTGCCACGCCGGTCCAAGGCTGGACAGCGCGTCGTTGAGGCCGAGTTGGTCGTCGAGGGTGATCAGGTCGCTGCGGTCCAGCGACACGCTGGGCCGGATTGCCCGGTAGCGGTCGTTGGCCCAGGGCACAACCGTATTGAGCCCGTCGTTCGCGCCCGAAAGCTCGACCAGAATCAACCGGCGGCCAGAGCGAGCGGCGGCTTCGGCAAGCTGGATCGGGGCCAGTGGCAGGCTCAGACCAGCGACCAGTGAACTCAGAACTTTGCGGCGATCCATGAAGCGCGTCTCCGATTACTTGAGTTGATAGACCGGATCGGTGATCAGGTCGCTGAAACCAAACCCTGCGGACAGGGGGCGTGCCGGGCGACCGGCAAGCACCATCTCGATCATGGCGTTGTCGTCAAAGGCATGGGCGCCCGAAGCGTCACCCAGCCATTCCACCCGATCATCGGGCAGGCCCAGCAGCATAACCGCGCCCGCAGCCTCCTGCGACATCATACTCGACATCATCGACCCGGCGGGCAGGGGCATGGGTTCGATCAGGGGCACGGCGTTGCTCAGGCCCTTGGCATAGCGGGTCCGGGGCAGGGCGTCGGTGATCTTGTTGAGCACGGGGTCCCAGCTGGAGCCGACCCGCTCCTGCCCCCGGCGGCGCCAGTTGCGACCTTCCTTCATGGCGTCGAAGAAGGTCGGGATCGCCGACCATAGCCCGTGGATCAGCATGCGGTGGTCGTCGTCGAGCTGCTGGTACTGGCCCCGCTGGTCGGGGTCACCGCCGGGCCAGAGCAGGTACTCGACCCGATTTTCACCGGTGTTGTATTCCTTGAACGTGGTTGACGGCCACTGCCCGAAGAAGCAGTCGGGACGGCAGTTACTTTCTCGGATATCGAGCAGGATTTCACGGCGCCCGTCACGGCGATGCTCGACCAGTTCCAGCCGCAGGGCGTCGTAGTGCAGGCTGTTCATGCGCACGTCCATCAGCGCGAACGCGAGGCTGTTCCAGCCGCGGGAACGGTCCAGCGCCCGGCCCCAGTCGAAGGCAACCCGCCCCACGGCCAGCTGGTTTGGCTCAATCGCATCGATCGTTTCGACCACGGGTTCGAGTGGTTGGGCGACGCGCAGCTGCAGTTCGCCCGAGCAATAGAAGTTGCCCGGCGGGTCGTCATTGACGGAGCCCCGACAACCCGGTCGCTGCACACCATCGTTGGCGAGATAGAGCTGATCTTCAAACCGCAGCCAGTCGATGAACAGGTTACGGTCCCCCCGGAGCTGCCGCCCGGGCCGCAGCAGTGGTCGTTGTAGAACCCAACGCTAAACCAGTCGGGCTGCTCCAGTTCAGCGGGGTATTCGAGCGTATCGACCTGCCAGTTGAGGTCGGCGAGGCTCTCGATCCGGCCCAGACGCGCCGTGTCGATCCCGCCCGCGGCGTCGAATACGTCTGAGCGCCAGATCGGGATATCCTTTCCATCGGCGCGGGTCTTGTAACCGCGGATGACCATGGTCGGCGGGCCTTCAAAGTCCTCAGCGCCATAGCGCAGGCTCAGTGCCCGGCCCTGCATCGGGCTCATCATGCCGCCCGCCGCCGCGACGGCTTCCGGTTCCTCGATTGCGGGCGCTGGACCGTCATAGAGGGCTGCAAGCTGTTCCAGCGCTTCGTTCCGGCTCAGCAGCCGGGCTGGGGTGATCCAGTCCGCCCCGCCGGGCCATCCGGCGACATTGGGCGCCTCGAACAGGTGCTGGCCCAGACCCTCCAGCTGTCCACTCAGCGTCGGCCACCACTCGGGCAAGCGGCCACCGCTGCGCAGCGTACCGATCATCAGATCCACGGGTGACTTCACGATGGTGCCGCGATAGCGCGGGTCCCAGAACGCTTCGGAAGACAGCATCAGGCGGACCAGCTCGCTGATCTCGTAGTCGGTCTCGCGCCAGGCCGAGGCCAGCGCTTCGATCTCTGCCCGATCCTGTTCGAAGTCGGAAATGTAGTATTGCCAGAAGGTCTCGACGATGAAGGTCGCGGCGGCGTCGTTATCGAGCAGGATATCGATGACGTCATCCGCATCGAAGCGTCCGACACGGCCAAGAATGGTCTTGGACCGATCGTCGTGGTTCCACGGCTCGAACTGGAATTCGAAGTCCCGCAATTGGTTGTAGGAGAAGCCCGTCAACGCGCGGGCAACCTCTCTGACGTCTTTCTCGGTGTAGTGGCCTTCGCCGAGCACGAACAGCTCAAGCAGTTCGCGGGCGAGGTTTTCGTTGGGCTGTTCTTCGCGGTTGTTGTTGTTGTCGAGGTAGTTGAGCATCGCCGCGTCGCGTACCACAGCCCGCAGCAGGTCGCGGAAGTTTCCGTGCCCCTGCTCGCGCAGCATCATATGCTGGTTGTAGAGCGCGTGTACCTCTTCATTCAGGCTGCCGTAGGCGGATACAAAGTGGTTGGACCAAATCAGCAGCAGCCGTTCACCGGCCGGGGACGAGGTGGACAGCATCTCCCGGATCCACCAGCGGCGGAGCTCACCCATTTCCTTGTCGCGCTCGACGCGGAAGGCCTGCCGGTCCTGTGCCTCGTAGTCATTCACCATCCAATAGTGGACGTGGGCCTCGCCCAGCGAGGCTGATCGGGGTTCGTTGAACGGGGCGGAGACATCCAGCTGGTCGACCATGGCGTCGATGGCCTGCGCCCGGGTCAGGCCGAGCAGGGCTTCGATTTCATCCGGGTGCGCGCCGATGCCGGCGCGCTCCAGCAGATGCCGGGCATCGCCGTAAGTCATGGTGGTGCGGAGGTTCTGTGCCGCAGCCAGCCCGGCTAGCCGCCAGGGCAAGCCCGAGGCATGCCACTTTCGCCGCTTGCCAGATCTCTCTCACGGTGACTGCACCCTCTTTGATTCGTGGTCTTGGTCTCATGGGTTCCCTGTTTAGCATATAACAGGCCAGTTTCGTCGATTTGATCCCAGTTCAAAATTTGGTGAAAATGTCCATGATTCGCGACTTTGATAATCATAACCGCTGATCAAATGGCCGAATTACAGAAATAAAAGCCGAATACTCTGAAAGGAACAGAAACAAAGCGTTTCAGACAGTCACGGGACCCCCGACTAGGCTCTGCCCATCAGATCTCCCCGGACATCATCCGAAATATCTAGAAGGAAACCGACCATGAAACTGCCACTTAGCTTGCTCGGCGCCGGCATTGCCCTCGCCGCACTTTCTACCACCGCTACCGCAGAAGACTGCGATCTTGCCAACCTCGACCTGCGGACTTTCCCGGCCTGGGAACGGGAGCACGGTTACTGGGTGGGCGAATACACCCTGATGGGTGCCGATGGTAACGCCTTTGCCTCCCAGAACTGGAATTACCCCTACGATCACTACGCGGGGTTCATCGCGCTCGAAGTCGAGGGCAACGCCATCACCCAGCGCAACGTCTTCCTCTACCCACCACAATCCGCTGAAGCCTGTGAAGCCAACCCCAGTGTCCTCGGTGCCGGTGAGTGTGGCGTCAACGGTAACGAGAAAATCTTCTCCGCTGCCCAGTCTGCGGTCGATTGTTCGGGCGGTCTGAGCGGTCCTTTCATGCAGTTTGGCATGCAGCTCGACACCGAAACCCGCCTGATCGGTGATGACACCGTGCTGTATCAGGTCCGGATGAACGGCGCCCTGATGCAGAACCAGCTGACCTCGCTGCCGGGCAACGGCACCCGTATCCGTACGGCGCAGGGCCTGTACGCCGGGAACCCGAGCTACGCCAGCTTCTACCGGGAGCGGAAGGTATCGCGGGAAGAGTTCTTCGAGCTGCTCGACGCCAAGCGCGCCGAGTACAACATTCTCGAGTCCGATCACTGTGCCTACGACAACGGCAACCAGCCCAGCGAGATCAGCTGCGAGCAGCACTTCTCCATGGACTAAGCGTCTTCACGGGGCCTGATCGAGGCCCCGGATATG
Organism: Rhodospirillaceae bacterium; assembly: GCA_038141425.1. Lineage (GTDB taxonomy): Bacteria > Pseudomonadota > Alphaproteobacteria > UBA7985 > UBA7985 > UBA7985. Next base: position 20,097 of record JAYQIC010000003.1, read on the forward strand.
CCGCCTGTCGAAAGCCGGCGTCGACAAAACCTAGTCGGCGCTGGTTTTTGCGTTCAGACGCACATTGATGTTTTCGCCCATCGAGTTGGAAAACGGGCAGAGCTTGTGGGTGGTCGCGACAAGGCGGTCTGCCGTCTCCTGATCCATGCCGGGCAAGAAAGCGGTGATGTCGATATCGAAGCGCAGCCGCTTGTTGTCGTCCGAGTTGCCCAGACCTACGGCAACCTGGGTCCGCCAATCGTCGCCAAGTTCGATTTCTTTGAACTTCGCGGCTTCTTTCATGGCGTTGTCGAAGCAGGCTGCGTAACCCAGCGAGAACAGCTCCTCAGGCGTCAGACCTTCCTTGCCCGCGCCGGGCAGGACCGTGTCGATGGAAAAGGTACCGCTATCGAGACTGGTGTTGCCAGAGCGACCGCCCCGGGCGGTGGCAGCGGTCTTGTAGTAGATGTTCATGGGTTCACGCTTTTCGAATTGAATAACCGTTTCGGGATGAGAGCTTGGACTTAGTCGCTTCGCGCGATCATCTCAACCGCATTCTTGCGAACAGGGGGTGACTAACGAAGGCGCACGTTCAGTGTGCCGATGCCTTCGATGGCGCCGACCAGCGTATCGCCAGCGACCACTGGCCCGACCCCGGACGGGGTGCCGGTGAAGATCACGTCCCCGGGTTCGAGCCGATAGAGCGTCGAAAGATCGGCGATGATTTCAGCCAGCGACCAGACCTGGTCAGCGAGGTCGCCACTTTGCCGCAGCGCGCCGTTGACGTGCAGGGTGATGGCCCCCTGATCCGGGCGGGCGCCCTTGCCCGGGGGGCACAGGGCCGAGCACAGACCGCTGAACTCAAAATCCTTGCTGGTGTCCCAGCTGCGGCGCTTGTCCTTGCTGTCCTGCTGCAGGTCGCGCCGGGTCATATCCAGCCCGACGGCGTAGCCCAGCACGTGATCGAGCGCGTCCCCGACCGCGATCCCGCTGCCGCCCTTGTCCAGCGCGGCGACCAGTTCGATCTCGTGGTGATAATTGGTCGTGCGTGGCGGGACCGGAACATCGCTGCCGTTGGCGAACAGCACGTGGTACGCAGACTTCAGGAAATAGAACGGCGCTTCGCGGTCGACTTCATTGCCCATTTCAGCTGCGTGGTCGGCGTAGTTGCGCCCGACGCAGAAGACGCGGCGGATGGGAAAGACCTGATCGCTGTCGAGGATCGGCAGGGTGGGCGGCGGCGGCGGTGCAAAGAGATAGCTCATGGCTCAGGGGTATCGCACACCGCCCCGGTTCTGTTCAACGCCTTCCGGGTCGGGACTGCTGGTCTTCAGGCGCGGCTGAAGGCGATGGCATCCTCGAGCCGATCGTCGCCCCAGAACAGCTCGTCGCCGACCACGAAAGACGGCGCGCCGAACACGCCCGCTGCCTTGGCTGCTTCGGTGTTGGCGCGGTAGGCCGCGTCGGCGTCGGGAGCCGCGGCCGCTGCGGAAACCGCGTCGTAGGACTTGCCCAGCTGCTCGCAGACCCGGCGGATGTTGTCATCGCTGCCGGCCTCAACCCCATCGAGGAACCAGGCGCGGTAGGTTGCTTCGAAATAGTCGAGGTACCAGCCTTCCTGCTCGGCGATGACGCCGACCTGATTGGCGCGGTCGAAAGTCCTGCAGCGGGTAGGGGCGGGCACGGTCGGCGCAGGCAGGCCATAGCCCCCGGCGCGGCGCTCGATATCGCGCCACATGTAGCGAACCTTGGCCTCCTTTTCCGGCGGGAAGGGAATGTTGTTCATCTCGCGCATGATCGCCCGCACGCTGAAGGGGCGGAAGCGCGGGTTGAGCCCCTCGCGCTCGATCACCCCGCGCAGGCGCAGGGCGGTGAGAAAGGTGTAGGTGCTGCCGATGGACAGAAAGGCGGTGATTTGCATGGAACGGCTCCGGCTCGATCGCGTTGGTTTAATGAATATACACTAATTTGGTGCCCGCCGGGTGGCTTTGCACCGGTTCGAGAGGCCGCCAGCGCTTGCCGCTGTCCCCGCCGCCCCCTACAACGACCGGCACCGTTTTTCGTGCATTGTCTGCCGCGCCTGCCGGTGTGTTCGTTCACACCCCTACCATCGGAGCCATAATCGTGACCGCAACCCCCGCTTCCGCCACGCCCGCGCCGCACCGCATCGACGGCATGCGCCCTGACGCACCGGCGCGCGCGCCCTTTGGCCCCTTTGCCGTCGGGCGGGAAACGCTGAGGCTGACCAACCCGGACGTGGTGAACGCCGTAGCGCTGGAGACCGGGGAAGGACCGTCGCGCTACGACCGCCCAATGACCCTGAGCCTGTTCTACCCCGCCCGCGGCCCGGTCGAGCCCAGCCCCGTGGACAGCCTGCTCCGTGATGGCACCACGCGCATTCAGCTCTGGGGGCAGTCGGCTGAGGGTGCGCCTGTCGCCGACGAGGGGCCGGGCTTCCCGCTGATCCTCATTTCCCATGGCTGGCCGGGAAACCGCTTCCTGCTGTCCCATCTGGCGGAGAACCTCGCGACCAAAGGCTACGTTGTTGCAGCGCTGGATCACACGGACTCGACCTATGAGGACCAGCGCGAGGCCTTCTGCACCGTGGTTCATCGGCCGGTAGACCTGCACTTCGCCCTCGATATGCTGGCGGAGATGGCGGCGGAGGGCACCCACCTGGTGCTGAGCCGGACCACGACCGAGCGGGTTGGTGTCATCGGCTATTCCATGGGGGCTATGGCGTGCTGGCGGCGCAGGGCGGTTTGCTGTCTCCCGCCGCGCTGGAAAACGTGCCGGAGGCCTTTGCCGCGGCGCTCACGGACTACACCACGGCGGCCGAGAACCCCGACCCCGCGCTTGAGCCCGATCCCCGGATCGCCGCGATGATCTCGATCGCGCCGTGGGGGCGGCAGGTCGGCCTGTGGGAGGCTGCAGGGCTGGCCCGGATCACGACCCCGCTCATGGTGGTCGGCGGCAGTGAAGACGATGTCAGCGGCTACGAGACTGGCATCCGTCAGATCTGGAAGGACTGCAGCGGCACCGACCGCGCGCTGCTGACCTTCGACAACGCCCGGCACAACGCCGCCGCCCCGATCGCGCCGCCGCCGGAGTCCATGACCGAGCACCCCGAGCTCGGCTGGCTGCCCTACGAGCACTACGCCGACCCGGTCTGGGACAGCACCCGCATGCACAACATCATGCAGCATCACGCCACCGGCTTTTTTAATCACTACGTCCGGGGGAAGGCGGGTGCGCCGGATTTGGCCGCAGCCGCAAAAGAAGAGTCGATCCTCGGCACGCGCTTCGAGTTTCTCCCTGCCGGCCGCTGATCAAGACCCCGTGTCTGCGGCGGCGGAGGCCTTGCCTCGTCGCGCGGCGTGACGGCATAAGCATGCCATGCTGATCCACCTGCACCCGTCCCGGACTCCTTCTTGCTGTGCCTGCTCTACCGGCCCTGATTATCGTCCTGATGGCGGTGCTCAGTGCGGGTCTGGGTGCGGATCTGGCGCGGGCCCAGTCTACGACGGTGGACGCCCCTGATGAGAATGAGACTGCAGAAGTGGCGGCTGTGTTCGCGCTGCCCGATGGCTTCGTCGCCCGCAACCCCGATGGCGGGATCGTGGTCGAGGAGTTCCTCGACTACTATTGCACCTTCTGCAAGGTCTCGAGCCCCGAGGTCGACGCGCTGGCCGCTGCCGACCCCGATATCCGGCTGGTAATCCGGGAGCTGCCGATCCTGACCCCGCAGTCGCTACCGCTGGCGCAGATCGCGCTCGCTGCGTCCTATCAGGGGCTGTATCTGGAGGTGCACAAGGCGATGATGACCGCCCGCTCGGTGCCATCGCCGGAGGCGGCGCTGGCCATTGTTGCGTCGCTGGGTGGCGACCCTGAGCAGATCCTCGCCGACATGAACCGTCCTGAAATCGGTCTGCACATCCGCCGAAACCTCGAACGCGCGCTGGCAGTGGCATCCGGTCCACGCCCGGTTTCATCGTGCAGGGGCTGCCTTTTGCAGGCTATATCGGGCAGGAGCAGATGGCCGAGCTGTTCGAACTGCTCAAGCAGCCGGAGAACGCCAGCGCCGACACCGGAAACTGAGCCACTTTACCCGCTGCCCTCACGGTTTCTGCGGCGGGTTCAGGCGTTTTCTTCGAGCACGTCGGTGATCTCGAACCGGGTGACGTCGACCAGTCCCAGATCCGATATCCGCAATTCCGGGATCACCACCAGCGCCAGCAGGGAGTGCTGCATGTAGGCGTTGTTGAGGCTGCAGCCACAGGCGGCCATGGCATCGACCATGGCCTGCGCCTTGTCCGCGACCTCGTGGGCGGGCCGGTCGGACATCAGCCCCGCGATGGGCAGCTCGACCAGCGCGATTTCGGCGCCGTCTTTCCATACCGTAACCCCGCCGCCGACCTCGCCCAGGCGGTTCGCCGCCGCCGCCATCATGTCCCGGTCGGTCCCGACGACGATCATATGGTGGCTGTCGTGTGCGACGGTCGAAGCGATGGCCATCGAGCCCTGATAGCCAAAGCCGGAAACAAAGCCGTTGGTGACCCCGCCGGTGGCGCGGTGGCGCTCGACCAGCGCGATCTGGCAAACCTCACCCGTGGCCTGCACCCGGCCCTCGGTCACCGGCAGCTCAAAGCTCAGCGCCCGGGTCGGCGCCTGGTTCTCGACCACCCCGATCACCCGTGCGCGGACGGCGTTGGCCCCGGGCGGCGCACTGATGCTGAAGTCCGGTGCGCTCAGCGTCTTGCCCAGCCGCACGGTCTCGCGCGCGCCCTGCGGCCAAGGGTAGTGCGGGCAGTCGGCCAGCCGTGTTCCGTCTTCAGCGACCCTGACCCCACGGGCAAAAACGGGCTCGATGGGCAGGCTGCACAGGTCGCTGGTCAGGATCATGTCGGCGCGGCGACCGGGGGCGATGCTGCCCAGTTCCCGCTCCAGCCTGAAGTGGGTGGCGGTGTTTACCGTCGCCATCTGCAGCGCCACCAGCGGGTCACAACCGCAGTCGATGGCGTGCCGCACCACCCGGTTCATATGGCCGTCGTTGACCAGCGTGCCCGAATGGCAGTCGTCGGTGCACAGGATGAAGTTGCGCGGGTCCAGCCCCTTCTCCGTGATCGCCGTGATCTGGCTCTCGACATCGTACCACGCCGACCCGAGCCGCAGCATGGCCCGCATCCCCTGCCGCACCCGGGCGATGGCGTCGGCCTCGGCCGTGCCCTCGTGATCGTCGGCCGCGCCCCCGGCGGCGTAGGCGTGGAACGGCGTCCCCAGATCGGGGGAGGCGTAGTGCCCGCCGACGGTCTTGCCCGCGCGCATGGTCTCGGCCATCTCGGCCAGCATCTGCGGGTCACCGTTGATCACGCCGGGGAAGTTCATCATCTCCCCTAGCCCGATAATTCCGGGCCAGCCCATGGCCTCGGCCACGTCCTCGGGGCTGATTTCGAAGCCCGTGGTTTCCAGCCCCGGCGCAGACGGCGCGCAGGACGGCATCTGGGTGAAGATGTTCATGGGCTGCAGCAGCGCTTCGTCGTGCATCATCCGCACGCCCTCCAGCCCCAGTACGTTGGCGATCTCGTGGGGGTCGGTGAAGATGGTGGTGGTGCCGTGGGGGATGACGGCCGCGCAGAATTCGGCCGGGGTCAGCATGCCGCTTTCGATATGCATGTGGCCGTCGCACAGGCCGGGGATGACGTAGCGCCCGCCGGCCTCGATCACCTCGGTCTCCGCGCCGATGCAGTGGCTGGCGTCGGGGCCGACGTAGGCGAAGCGCCCGGCAGCGACCGCTACCTCCCAGCCGTCGAGCACTTCGCGGCTCTGTACGTTCACCACCTTGCCGCCCCGGATGACGAGGTCGGCGGGGCTGCGCCCGGCTGCGACGACGACCAGACGCGGGGCGCTCTCGGCCCATGTGGCAAAAAAGGGGGCGAAGGGGGTGGCTTCCGGGGTGCAGCGGCGGCGGACTATCGGCGGTGCTCATGCGGTCGGCTTTCCTGCTGGGCCGCGCCTCAACCGGTCGCGGCTGCTGGCAGGATAAACCCGCCCGCTGCCGCCTGTCACGCTGCTGCCCTTGCCAGGCCGTGGCCAGCGCCTAAACCCGGCCAAACAGACCGATAGCCGCGATCCCGGCGGCGATCACGATCGACCACAGGAACCGGCGGCTCAGCCCGCTTTCGCGCAGGATGAAGACCCCCATCAGCACCGATACCGGGATCGATGCCTGCCGCACAGCGCTGACCGCAGCGGCTTCCCCGCCCATGGCGAAGGCCTGCAGCACCAGCAAATAGGCCGCGTAGGACGTCGCAGCGGCCACCGGCACCCGCCACGACAGCGACGCCCGGATCTGCCCCACCACCGTGCGCGGTGTGGCGCCGTCGTCCGGCGTCCCGGCCCCCGCCGCCCCGGCCTTTCCGGTAACGCGGGTGTCGATGGCGAGCAGGGCCAGCAGCCCGGCGGATACGAGAAGGTAGATGTAGAACAGGTAGGCCCCCGGCTGCACCGCCAGCATCGCGCGGGCATCAACGATGGTGTAAATCGCCGAGCCGACCAGCGCCAGCACCGCTGCCAGCAGCGCCAGCCGGTTGCCGAAAATCCCGCCCTTGGGCTTCTGCAGCATAATCGTGCCGACGAAGATCATCAGGATGCTGAGCACCACCAGCAGGCTGTACTGCACCCCGAGCGCGACGAAGGAGAACAGCAGGATCGCCACCGGCGAGCAGCGGATGATGGGGTAGTAGATCGACAGGTCGCTGACCCGCAGCGCCTGAAACGTCCCGAAGTAGTAGAGCACCAGCCCCAGTGCCGACAGGCACACCGACAGCCACAGCGCGGGCGGCAGGCCCAGGTTCTGCTCGAACACCAGCCCGTGGACCAGCGTCATCGGGATCCAGCACAGGGCGTAGAGCAAATAGCGGGCGTTGGGGCTGGTCCCGCCCTTGAGCAGCAGGTCGCGGACCGGGTGGATTCCCGCCGATACCATCACCAGCACGACCCACGATGCTTCCATCAGTGGGCTGCCTGCCTGCGGCCGTTCATGCGTTCACCCTGAATGCGGCCATCCCTAGTTTTCGCCCTTGGCCTTGGCCTTGCGCGGGTCGAAGAACGGCTTTTCGACCACCTCGGCGTCGCAGTCCCCTGCGGCCGCTGGACCCGCAGTGCGGTGCCCAGCCCAGCGCAGTCCGTGCTGACGAAGGCGAGCGCGATATTCTGCTCCAGCCGCGGGGAATAGACGGCGGAGGTGACCCGGCCCACGGTCTCACCAGGAGCATCGGTGACCGGCCAGAAGGTGGTGTTCGGCCCGGTCAGCGGCTCGGCATCCAGCCGCAGCCCGACTTGGATCCGGTCGACCCCGGTCTCGCGGATTTTCAGCAGCGCCTCGCGCCCGATGAAGTCGTGGCCGGCGTCGAGGTCGACCAGCCGGTCGAGCCCAAGCTCGAAGGGATTGACGGTGATGTCGGCGTCGGCCTGGTAGGACAGCATCCCGCCTTCGATCCGCCGGATCGAGGAGGTGTGCCCGGGCTGCAGGCCGAAGGGCTGGCCCGCCGCCATGATCGCTTCCCACAGCGCGTCGCCCTGCGCGCTGTCCTGCAGGTAGATTTCGTAGCCCAGTTCGCTCGACCAGCCGGTGCGGGAGACGATGACCGGGATGCCGTCGAGCTCCAGCTCGCGCAGCCAGTAGTAGCGCAGATCGCGGATCTCATCGCCGAACAGCGCGGCCATGATCTCCCCGACTTCGGCCCCTGCAGCTGCAGCGGGGAGACGTCGGGCTCGTGGATCCGGACATCGAGGCCGCTGTTCACCGCCACCCCTGCGCCCACAGCAGCACGTCGCTGTCGGCCAGCGACAGCCAGAACCGGTCCTCGGCCAGCCGCAGCAGCACGGGGTCGTTGATCAGGCAGCCTTCGGCATTGGTGATCAGCACGTACTTGCACTGGCCGACGGCGAGCTTGGACAGGTCGCGCGGGGTCAGCCGCTGGACGAAGGCGGCGGCGTCCGGGCCGCTGATCTCCACCTGCCGCTCGACGGCGACATCGCACAGGATGGCGTCGTTGATCAGGTTCCAGAAGTTCTGCGCCGGGTCACCGAAATCGCGCGGTATGTACATGTGATTGTAGACGGAGAACCCCGTCGCCCCCAGCGCACGGTGGCGTCGAAGTAGGGCGATTTGCGGATCTGGGTGCCAAAGCCGAAGTCTTTGGAGACGGCGCCGGATGGCGTGCCCGCGCGGGCAGCGGTGTCGGTCATGAACGGGGTTCCTGCGATCGGGGGAAGGGGGTCTTTTGGCCTGCCTTGCCACTTATCGGGATTGGCCGGGAAAGCAAGCGGTGGAGGGCTGTTTCCGGTTTGGCTTGCCGTGCTTGAAATTTTGGACTAACGGACCGCGGTAGCCGACCCAATGGATTTCGGTCGTGGTTCACTTTGTTGCTCCAACCTCAATTGCTTGCTCATCAGTCAATCTATAGGCGATTCCTAACCTGTAGAGTTCGTCGACCCGAGAATATGAAAGTTCGTCGAATGCATCTCGATCCGGCTCCAGAAACCACTTCTCGTCGTGCTTGTATTTTTTTGGCAGGTTGTTGTACCCAAAATCTGCAAAGGCCTTGAGCTCGAGCTCAAAGGCTTCCAGGTCGCCATTCTTCGCCAAAACAGCTTTGATCAGTTCATCGCAAGACCTGAAGTGATACCATTTGTTCGGCTGGATCCACCGCTTCATCGGCCTGTCAGCGGTTTGCTGGCTCCGTGTGGTCCATCAACGCAGTCCCACCAGAGGCAATTGTACCAGTGGAAGGTCGAAGGCGCAGGCCCTGGTCGATCATAAATTTCAAAGACTCGCAAAGGGGCGAACATAGACCCATGTACCCAGACCGGCACTGGACCGGGTCTTCTTCCGATAGCCGCGCTGTCGTATCCTCTATGTAGAGGTTTTTGGGAACCAACAAAGCGGCTTTTCTGGACAGATATCGCCAACTTGTCCTTCAATCATCGGCGCGGAGTTGTTCGTTCGCTTGGCAGGCAGCTAATCCTCAGAGGATAATGATCGATGATAAAAGGCCTTGTCACCGGACTGCAACGCTGACACCGATCGAGACGGCGATAATCTTGCCATCGCAGGGGAGTTTCGATCTCCTCCCTCGATCATCAGCCGTCCTGATCTCCTGCTCAACCGGCCTTGCTTGCCCGGCGATTTCCCGGTCAAAGCCAGATTCTTCAGGCTCCTTGGGCGGGAGGCATTGGTGGCAATCCTTGTCAAATGGTCGCGATGGCGAGGATGTCAATCAAAGATTAAACGCCACCGATAAAAATTCCAGTGCTGAAGTTCTGGCATTTCAGTCAGCAGGATCGGTCTGTCGGTTTAGCCGTAGAGCGCTGCATGCTCTTCCCGCAGCGCTTTTTTCTGCACCTTGCCCATGGCGTTGCGGGGTAGGGCGTCGACCAGCACCACCTGCCGGGGTTGCTTGAACCGCGCGAGGCGGTCGGCGAGGAAGGCCGCGACGCTCTCGGCCGTGATCGCCGCCTCGTTCACGCCCTCGTTCACCCCTGTGCTCTCCCCTGAGGCTCTCCCGCCCGCTTCCGGCACGATCACCGCCGTCACCGCCTCGCCCAGATCGGGGTGGGGCAGGCCGATGACGCAGCTCTCCCGCACCCCTGGCATCCGGTCCAGCTGCTCCTCCACCTCCTTGGGGTAGACGTTGAAGCCGCCGCTGATGATCAGGTCCTTGGCGCGGCCGACGATGGCGATGCGCCCGTCTTCGGCCATGGTCGCCATATCGCCGGTGATGAAGTGGCCGTCGGCGCGGAACTCCTCCGCCGTCTTCTCCGGCATGTTCCAGTAGCCGGCGAAGACGTTGGGGCCGGTGATCTCCAGAATGCCGATCTCGCCCGCTGGCAGCGCCGCGCCCGCCGGGTCGGCGACCCGCGCGCTGACCCCCGGCAGGGCGAAGCCGACCGTGCCCGCGATCCGCTCGCCCCCTGCGTAGGGGTTGGAGGTGATCATCCCCGCCTCGGTCATGCCATAGCGTTCGAGGATCGGCTTGCCGGTCAGGGCCGCGAACTGGTCGAAGGTCTCGGGCAGCAGCGGCGCCGAGCCGGAGATGAACAGCCGCACGCCGTCGCTGACGCTGCGGTCGAACCCGGGCGTATCGAGCAGGCGGACGTAGAAGGTCGGCACCCCCATGAGCACGCTGGCCCCGGGCAGCTCAGCCACCAGCCGTGCGGGGTCGAAGACGTCGAGGAAGATCACCTCCGAGCCGTTGAGCAGGGCGCAGTGCAGCGCGACGAACAGGCCGTGGACGTGGAACACCGGCAGCGCGTGGAGCAGCACGTCCCCCGGCACCCAGCCCCAGTATTCGTGCAGCACCAGCCCGTTGGAGATCAGGTTTCCGTGGGTGATCATCGCCCCCTTCGACCGCCCGGTGGTGCCGGAGGTGTAGAGGATGGCGGCGAGGTCGTCGCGCCCTCGGCTGACCACACCGGTGGCGGGGGGCAGGGCCGCTGCGGCCTCGGGCAGGCTGCCGCCGCCGTCGGTGCCGAGCGTCAGGCAGTGGGCGACGCCCGTCTCCACCGCCAGCGCGGGGAGGTCGTGGGTCGCCGCCGCCGCTGGGTCACAGACCAGCACGCGCGGGCTGGCGTCGCCGAGGAAGTAGGCCAGCTCGGCCCGGGTATAGGCGGGGTTGAGCGGCACGAACACCGCGCCCGCGCGCAGGCAGGCGAGGTAGAGCAGCACGAATTCCACCGACTTGCCGACCTGCACCACCACCCGGTCGCCGGGGCTGACCCCGCTGGCGGTGAGCGCGGCGGCGTAGCACCCGGTTTCGGTGTCGAGGTCGGCGTAGGCGAGGCTGCGCCGGTCCCCGAGCAGGAACAGGGCGCCGGGGTCAGCCGGGCGCCGATCCTGGAAGCAGCTGTAGAGGTTCTGGTCGAGCATGGCGGGTCCGGGTCCGGCGTTGTGGGTTCGCCCTCACCCTTCCTGCGCGCCGTGCCGACGTCAAGGCCAGCTTGCGCCGTGGGTCATCTCGGATTAATCCGGGCGATCAATCGCCACCGCCGTCGTCGGCGTCATCGCTGCCGTCGCGATCCTTGCGACGCTCGCCCAGCCGCAGCCGCCGGATCAGCAGCGCCACCACCAGCACCACCGGCACCACCAGCCCCGCGGTCAGCTGCGGCTTGGAGAAGCCAGCCGCGTCGGCCAGCGGATACAGCAGCCCGGCGAGCAGGTTGACGGCGTAGTAGCTGATGGCGATCACCGACAGGCCCTCGACCGTGCGCTGCAGCCGCAGTTGCAGCCCCGTACGCCGGTCCATGCTGGTCAGCAGCGACTGGTTCTGCGCCGAGCGCGAGACGTCGACGCGGGTGCGCAGCAGCTCGGCCGTGCGGGTGGTGCGGTCGAGCTGGCTGTTGAGCCGGTCCTGGGTCGAGCTGACGGTCCGGATCGCCGGGTCAAAGCGGCGCATCATGAACTCGTGGAAGGTCTGCAGCCCCTCGAACCGCTGCTCGCGCAGCAGCTCGATCCGGTCGTGGACAATGGCGTTGTAGGCCTCGGTCGCGCCGAAGCGGAAGGTCATCAGCGCCGCCTGTTCCTCCAGCGTTGAGGAGATGTCGAGCAGGTTGAACAGCAGGCCTTCGGCGTCTGCGTCGGCCTTGGCCATGGTCAGCACGATGTCTTCCAGCCGCTGGTCGAAGTTGGTCAGCGCCTTGGCCAGCTTGCGCGCGCGGTGCAGGCCGAGCATGGCCATGGCGCGGTAGGTCTCGATCTCCAGCACCGACTGAACCACCTGCCCGACGCGGGCCGGGCTGGTGCCGGGCGCAACGAACAGGGCGAAGCGCATGTGGCCGTGTTCGTCGAGCTGGAAGTCCCCGGCGAGCACGGCGCTGCCGTCGAGGATGCGGGCGGCGGCGAGGCTCTTGGGGTTGAACCACTGGGACAGGCGTGCGGCCATGGCTGCCGGGTCTTCGGGGGCGAGTTCGACCCGGATGGAAACCTGCACCAGCGCCGGGGTGGTCAGGCCCTGCGCCCAGTCATCGAGGGTGGCGCGGGCGTCATCGAAGGCGAAGGCCTCAGCCGCCGTGTCTTCGCGGAACAGCGCGAGGCTGGTGAACTCCGAATGCTGCTCCCATTTCAGCCGCTCGCCCGCCGCCACGCGGTCGAGGAAGTGGTTGGTGCCGACCTTGCCAGCGTCGAGCCCGGCGGCGCTCAACCGGTCGGTCAGCCGGTCGCGTTCGGCGGCCCGGTCGCGCCCGACCGCATTCTCCGGGTGCTTGCAGGCGAGAAAGACCACGTCGCAGGGGGCGCTGATTTCCGCAAAGGGGCGCGCGTGGAGTTCGTCGATCAGGTCGCGGCGGCGCGGATGCTCCTGCATGGCGCGGTCTCCGGCAAAAAAAGCTCAGTAAATCGGTGATTTAGGCCGTTTGTCCTAAAAGTCCCGTACGGCTGCCTGTCGCTCTTGTGCCTCTGCGGTGAATTTGCGCTTGCTGCGCGCGGCAAAGGCGCAGCTAATGGCGCCATGATCAGCTTCGGCCTCGCCGCATTTTTCCTCGTCCTCACCCCCGGCCCAGCCGTCCTGACGGTCGCAGGCTTCGGCGCGTCCTATGGTTTCCGGCGCTCGGTGGTGTTTGTGCTCGGGATCATGCTGGGGGCGAACCTGGTGATGCTCGCGGTGATGAGCGGCCTGGCCGCCGTGCTGCTATCGGCGCCGGGACTGCGGCTGGTGCTGCTGGCCGGATCGACGGTGTTCCTGTTCTATCTGGCTGCCCGGATCGCCTTCGCGGGGACGAAGATCGCCTTCATCGAGGCCCGGCACCCGCCCGGCGTGCTCAGCGCAGTGGTGCTGCAGGTGCTGAACCCCAAGGCCTATGCCGTCAACACGGCGCTGTTCACCGGCTTCAACTTCGCGCCCGAGGCCCCGTGGTTCGAGATCGGTGCCAAGCTGCTTATCGCCAACATGGTCTGGATTCCACTGCACTTCCTGTGGCTCTGGGCCGGGGTGCGGCTGCACGCGCTGGAGCTCTCGGAGCGGTGGCAGCGGGTGATCAATCTCGGGATGGCTGCGGCGCTGGTGGCGGTGGCGGTGCTGTCTGCGGTGACGCTGCTGTTCGCCTGAAAACGGCCAATCCGTCGCAGCATCCGGTCGCAAAAGTGTCGCAAGGGTGACGCAAATCGATAAACTCTCCGGCATCGAATCTTGTCTGGATTTTGCGACAGAGTTTCAACTGGAGGATGGCACAATGGACGGCGAGTTTTACAGCAACACCCGCAAGGTCATGCCCTTTGCCAGCGCCAAGGCCGAAGCTGCCCCGTCGGTGCCGATCGACAGCGCGCGCGGCAACGCCCTCGACGACGGCAGCCCGAACAACGGCAACCGCATCGAAATCGGCCCGACCGACCTCGCGTGGCAGGAGTGGCACGCAGCCGGGCTGCAGGCGCCGGACCTGCAGGCCATGCGCGGCTACCGCCTCGACCGGATCGTCAAGGCCCTGCACGAGCGCGACTGGGGCGGCGTGCTGCTGTTCGACCCGCTGAACATCCGCTACGCCAGCGACAGCACCAGCATGCAGCTGTGGAACACCCACAATCCGTTCCGCGCCTGTCTGGTCACCGCCGACGGTCATCTGGTGGTCTGGGACTACAAGAACAGCCCGTTCCTGTGCGACTTCAACCCGCTCGTCAAAGAAGTGCGCAGCGGGGCGAGCATGTTCTACTTTGCCAACGGCGACCGAACGCAGCAGGCCGCCAATGGCTTCGCGCAGCAGGTGGTCGAGCTGATGGGTGAGCACGCCGGCGGCAACATGCGGCTGGGTGTCGACAAGATCATGCTCGACGGCTTCTACGCACTGCGCGACGCTGGCTTTGACGTCATGCGCGGCGAGGAAGCGATGGAGAAGGCGCGCAGCGTCAAGAGCATCGACGAGCAGCTGGCCATGAAGTGCGCGAGCTGGTCGTGCGAGCAATCGGTCTACGAGATGCAGGCGGCGGTAAAGCCGGGCATGAGCGAAGACGAAATCTGGTCGGTCCTGCACGCCGGCAACATCAAGCGCGGCGGCGAGTGGATCGAAACCCGCCTGCTGGCCTCCGGCCCCCGGACCAATCCGTGGTTTCCAGGAGTGCGGCCCGCGCAAGCTGCAGAACAACGAAATCCTCGCCTTCGACACCGATCTGGTCGGCATCTACGGCTTCTGCATCGACATCTCGCGTACATGGTGGATCGGCGATCAGGCACCGCGCGCGGACATGATCGAGGCCTATAAGCACGCGGTCGAGCACATGCGCACCAACGAGCAGTTGGTGAAACCGGGCACGACCATGAAGGAACTGACCTTCGGCGGGCACCAGCTGGACCCGAAGTACGTGGCGCGGCAGTACAGCTGCCGGTTCCACGGCGTTGGCCTTTGCGATGAGTGGCCGTGCATCCCCTACAAGGAAGAATTCCAGGACGGGGCCAACGACTACGAGCTCGAGCCGGGCATGTGCCTGTGTGTTGAAGCGCTGGTGGGCGAGGAAGGCGGCGACTTCTGCATCAAGCTCGAAGACCAGCTGATCGTGACCGAGACTGGCTTCGAGAACATCACGCAGTACCCCTACGACGCGCGGTTGCTGGGCGAGGCCTGAGCTGTGAGATTGGGGGCCTTAAGATTGGTAGCCGAGAGATTGAGGGCCGGGTGATGGGCATGGGCTGTCTGAGGGCACGCAGCAGACTTCCATGACGGGACAGTATGAGCGCGTGCGCCGGGTGATCGATGCTATTGCCGACGTGCTCCGTGCCTGCACGCTTGAGGGCGGTGCAACGGCCGAGGCTGCGCAACGCACGCTCGACCGACTGGCGACGACAGCCCTGACGCCTGGGGCCTTCGCCGACCTTCCTCCACAATCTCCCGGCCGTCACCGCACCCTGCTCAACGAGGCGATCGAGCACATGCAGGCGCCCGGTTTGCTAGCTTTGCAGCAGGCGGTGCGTGAGGCGGTCGACGATCTGGTCTGGGCAGAGGATCAGATGAAGTACTACGCCCCCGACGCCGACGTCGGAGCCGGCTATCGCCACGGTAACCTACACACGCTGCTGATCGGTCCCGGTGCCTGCGGCTTCGCGCACGCCGACTTCACGCTGGGCCTGTTCCTGCTGCACCCGCGCACGCTCTACCGAGACCACGCCCACCCGGCGCCGGAGACCTACGTGAACCTGTCGCCCCGCTCGGGCTGGCGGTTTGGGGAGGGCGACTGGCGTGACCTTGGCCCGGGCAGCCTCGTCTTCAACGCGCCGATGGCGCCGCACGCGACGCGATCCTACAAGCAGCCGTTTTTCTCGGTGTTTTCCTGGATCGAGGACATCGACAATCCCTGCGTTGTGCTCCCGCGCGATGACTGGACGGAGATCGAACGGGCCCTGCCACACCTGTGATGGCTGCGGCGGCAAAAACCGGCTAGCATCGGCGGAAGTCCCTGTGATCGGAAGTCCCTGTCATCGCTCATCCTTCCTGTTCGAGAGGTTCCCGCTATGCCCCGTTCTCCCGCTGCTCTCAGCCCCGAAGCCGAAGCCATTTTCGCCGCCATGGAGCCCTTGACTCGCCCTACGTGCTCGACCAGCCGCTGGACGGTATCCGAAAAGCCCAGCGCGAGGGCTACACCCCGGCGGTCGAAATGGCGCTGGCGCGGTACCCCGTGACCATCACGGACGTCGAGGTTGGCGGCGTGGCGTGCATGGAGGTCTGCGCCGACAGCGCTGCGCCGACCAAGGGCACCATCCTCTACCTGTTTGGCGGTGGGTTCATGGTCGGCAGCCCGTTCGAAGACCTACCGATCACCTCGGCGCTGGCGGTCAAAACCGGCGCCCGGATCGTCGCGCCTTACTACCGCCTGGCGCCCGAGCACCCGTTTCCCGCCGCGCTGGATGATGCCTTTGCGGTGGCGCAGGCGCTGTCCGGGGAGGGGGCTTCTGCCTCGCCGGTGAGAGCGCGGGCGGCAATCTCTCGCTGGCGCTGACCCATCGGCTGCGCGCGCGCGGCCTGCCGGTGCCGGGTGCCATCGCGGCCCTGTCCCCGGCCTGCGATCTCAACGACTATGGCGACAGCGCGGTGGCGGACCGTGACCCGGTGCTGCGCGCGGATGAAGGGCCCAACATCACCATCGCCTATCTGGCCGGGCACGACGTGACAGACCCCGAGGCCTCCCCGGTCTTCGGCGCGTTCGATGCAACCTTTCCGCCGACCCTGATCACCACGGGAACCCGCGATATGCTGCTGAGCTCGTGTGTGCGGCTGGCGCGGGTGATGCGCGAGGGCGGCGCGGTCGTTGATCTGCGCGTCTGGGAAGGGCTGTGGCACGTGTTCGAGTTCTACCCCGACATCCCGGAGGCAGACCTGTCACTGACGGAAATCGCCGACTTCCTCCGCCCCCGGCTCTGATCGATTGCAAGCCGTTGACAGCGGCGGATGACATACTTCGTCGGCGCCGCCGTTACAAACCGAAACAGGGCGTTTCTGACCGCAAAGCCGCGCGTGCCTAGATTGCCGTTGTCAGCAGACATTTGGCAATCGGGGAGACGCCACCATGACTTTGCTCAAGAAACACCAATTCGGCCCGCGGGATCTCAGCAACAGCACTCAGGCGGCTTCGCTCGACCCGGCACCCATCGACGCTCCCCTCCCATCGCCTGCCTCAGCACCTGTCGCCCCCATCCGCTGCCTTTTCTTCGCCAAGCAGGGCGCGGCGACTGACCGTATCGCAGGCACCCGCGCCGATGCCGTGGTTCTCGACCTCGAAGACAGCGTCAAGCCCGCCGACCACCCCGCTGCCCGGGGCTGGATCAACGACCTGCTCCGCGACGGGCTGGGTGAGGAGCAGCGCGTCTTCGTCCGCGTCAACGCTCTCGACGCAGCAGCCGATCTCGACGCCGATCTTCAGGCTGTGATCGGTGAGGGTCTCGAGGGTCTGGTGCTGCCCATGCTCAACAGCGCCGCCGATGTTCACGCCTTTGATCGCCGGGTCGCCGCCGCCGAACATGCCGCTGGACTTCCCGTTGGCAAGGTCCGCTTCGTCTGCCTGCTCGAAACCCCCGCCGCTATCCTCGCCGCGGCCGAGATCGCCAAGGCCTCGCTCCGAACCATCGCCCTGTCGTTCGGCCATGCTGATTTTCTCCGCGCCACGCAGGGCGCCGACGCCGCTGATGCCTTGCTCACCGCTCGCTCGACCGTGGTTATGGCGGCGCGGGCTGAGGGGCTGCAGGCCATCGCCTCCCCGTTCATGGATCTGACCAACGACCGCGCCTTCGCCCGCGCCTGTGCTGAAATGAAGGCGCTGGGCTTCTCCGGCACCTATACCTTGCACCCGCGCCAGAACCCCATCGCCGCCAAGGCCTTTGCTCCATCGCTTGCCGACCAGCATCGCGCGCGCCTGATCATCGAGCAGGTGGGACAGGGCGGGGTCGCGACCCTTGACGGCGAGATGGTCGGCCCGCCGATGCTGGCCTGGGCAAAGACCGTGCTGGCTCAATCTCAGTCTTCCTCTGTGGCCGATGCCGGGTCCGCATCTGCATTGGCGTCTGGCCCCACGGCGGTGGCAGCGACCGTTTCCGCCTCTATGCCCCGCTACGGCATCGACCTCACCAGCCTGCGCCCCGGGCAGGTGCTGGAAAGCCCCTACGCCCTGACCATCGATGACGGCTGGCGCGCGACATGGCAGAGCGCCTTCCACGCCTCCAACCACCTCGAGACCAGCGTTGAATTTGCCCGAAGCCTTGGCCTGTCCGACCGGATGCTGCCCTACAGCCTGCTGCTCAATCTGACGCTCTGCATGTCGGTCGAGCCCTTCAGCGAAAGCTGCCGCCTGCATCTGGGGCTGCACGATGCCGTCGCAGAGCGCCCGGCCTTTGTTGGCGATACCTTCAGCAACCGGATTCTGGTGGAGAGCGTGCGCAACACTGCTCGCGGAGACGCCAGCGTCATCCGAACCCGCCACGTGCTGATCAACCAGCGCGGGGAGCGGGTCTTCAGCCTCACCAAGATGTCCTACTTCGACCCGGTCGCCCCAGCCTGCGTCGGTGCGACCGAGCCCGGCGCCATCGGTGGCGACTTTGCTGCCGCCGCCGGTCCCGCACAGTCACTGCGTGAGCGCGTGATCGAGGCCGTTGGCGCAGGCCAGCCCTTGAACAGCGTGGCCATCGCGCCCGATCTGGATGCCGGTCAGCTGATTCTGCACCCGCCCGTGCGTCCCATCGGTTGGTCTGAAAACCTCGGCCTCAGCACGCTGCTGCGTAACACCCATCCGCTGCACTTCGACGCCCAGCGTTTTGGCCGTGAAGACATCGTGGTCTGCGGCGGCTTCGTTCAGGCCATGGCCCACGCTGCCGGCGAGCGGGAGCTGCGCCAGATCGTGCACGAACAGGTCGTCCAATCCTCCCACATCAACACCGTCGCCCCGGAAGACCGGATCGGCGCCATCAGCTTTATCCGCAGCGTCACCCCGATCAGTGACCGGCTGGAAGAAGTCGAGCTCAAGACCTTCGGCCTGCGTAATGTCGATATCGCACGCGAGCTGGGCAATCGGCCGCTGCCACTGGCGCTGTTCGAGGCGGAGGGCACCAAGCCGTCGGTATACGAAGACATCTGCCAGCGCGACTGCCCGGATCTCTCGGGTCGGATCGCGCTCCAGATCGAACGTCGGATCCTGCGCCTGCGCGGCTGAGCTGTCGCCCGTCTGTCGTTCTCAGTCGCCGTTTTGGCGCATCAGCTCTTCTTTGAGGCTGCGGATTTCCTTGCGGGCTTCGAGCAGATCAACCTCCAGCCGGTCCCGCTCTTCGCGCACGGTTGCGACCCAGCGGAAGAAGTTCATCGGGATCGCAAGCGCGCCGATGACCACCACGGTCAGGCCAATGAGCAGAAGAACGGCGATCAGGGGAGCCATGGGAGAGCCTTTCGAGCAGCGATGACAGGGGCAGGCCACGCTTCTGACGCAGCGCATTGTTCTGCCGTTTAAATGGGGTCTCAAAGGCGCTCCCGCAAATCCGCAGCCTGCAGCGCCGGTCAGTCAGCCGGGTCGACGCCGTACACGCGGTAGCCGATATCGCCATCCCAGTCCGGGTGCGCCTTGGCCGGGTCCAGCGCTGCGCCTGCGCGGTCGATCCTGTCGCGGCACAGGTCGGCGATGCTGGCGTAGCCCGCCTTGCCCGCCGCCGAAGTCGGCTCCACCGGCACGTCGAGTTGCACCAGCACGAACCGCCGCCGCTGCCCGTCTTCGGCATTGAGCGAGAGCAGTGCATCGGCTGTCGTCCCCGACCCGCCGAAGAAGTCCAGCACGATGTCATCCCCCTGCGTGGTGAAGGCGAGCAGGTCGCGCATCAGGCGGATGTGCTTGGGGTTGAGGAAGACCTTGGCCCCCATCAGCCGGGTCAGATACTGGGTATTATACTGGGCATCGTAGAGGCCGAGCGAGGACTTGATCGGGATGTTGGCGTTGCGGAATTCGTTGAAATATTCCTTCATCCGCACCTGCCCGGTCTCGGACTTGGGGAAGATCAGCTCGCCCGCCGCTGCCTTGCGCGCCATCTCCGCCGGGCTGAAGGCCCAGACATCGCGAAACCGTCTTCCGGTCGCCGGGTCTTCGACGTCGAAGGCTTCGCGCGGGTCTTTCACCGTGGATTTGCAGTTGGTGTTGCGCCAGGGACCGCGTGGGTCGTTGTCGGGGTTTTCGAAGCCCTCCGGGCTGCGCGGTCGCCCGATGAAGGAAAAGGCCGAAGAGCGCTGGAACACCAGCAGGTATTCGTGCACCCCGGCGATCATCTGCGCCGGTGGGACACCCTTGGCCGAGGATTTCTTGTCATAGACCATGCACTCGACGAAGTTCTCGGCCCCGAACACCTCCTCGCACAGCTTCCACAGGTTCGGCAGCTCGTTCTCATCAATGGAGATGACGATGCAGCCGTCTTCGCGGAGCAGTTCGCGGGCCACCTCCAGCCGTGGTAGCATGAAGCTCAGCCAGTCGGCATGAAAGCGGCCGTGGTGGTCGGCGTCTTCGCCGCCCTGCTGCGGTTCTGTCGCCGCTGCCTTGGGCTTGCGCGCGGTGTAGGAGCGCAGGCTTTCGCGGAAGTTATCCGGGAAAATAAACGCATTGCCGGTGTTGTAGGGCGGATCGATGTAGATCAGCCGAACCTGCCCGGCGAGGTCGCCGATTTCCGGCTCGGTAGCTGACCCGGCCCGCAGCAGCTTCAGCGCGGTGAGGTTGTCGCCGACGATCAGCCGGTGTCCGGTGGTCTCGGGTGACTTGCTCAGGTCGGGGCGGGGTGGAGCCGCCCTTCGGGGGGTGCCGCAGCCTGCCGCCGGGCCTCGGCCTTTCCCGGCCAGGTGAAGGCGTAGGTTTCAGCCGCGAGGCGATCCTCGCCCAGCTCGGCCTGCAGGGCGGCGCTCAGCCGTTCGGGGTCGACACGCCGGGTGACGGCGCCCGTGCTCGGGTCGCGGGTCTCGATCACGCTCTCCGGAAACAGCCGCTGGAGCCCGGTGATTTTATCGTCTGGCGTCATGGCCCGTTCCGGTCACGCTTGGTCTCACTGCGGGTTGGTCGCCAGCCACACCGATTTGGTCTGCATGAAGCAGCGCATGCCCTCGATGCCGTTTTCGCGGCCATAGCCCGACTGCTTGAACCCGCCAACGGGGCTTTGCGTTGCCGCGTTGAAGTAGTTGTTGATGTAGACCGTCCCCGCTTCGATCCGCGCCGCCATCCGCATGGCCAGCGCCACGTCGGCGGTCCAGATCCCCGCGGCCAGCCCGTAGGGGGTATCGTTGGCGCGCTGGATCGCATCCTCGTCGTCCGTCCAAGCTTCGGTCGAGGCGACGGGGCCGAAGACCTCGGTCTGGGCCAGAGCCGCGCTGTTGGGCACGTCCGCGAACAGCGTCGGGCCGACGTAGTAGCCCCGCTCCCGCACCGCACGGCGCCCGTCGAGCAGCAGGCGGTGACCGGCGGTCTCGGCGGCGTCGATCTTGGCCAGCACGCCTTCGTAGTGCGGGCGGTTGGCCAGCGGGCCGATGGTCGTCGCCGGGTCCTCGGGTGGGCCGACCACGGCCTGCGCGCCGATGGCCGCCAGCCGCTGGGTGAAATCATCGATGATGTCGGCGTGAACCAGCAGGCGCGAGCCGGCGATGCAGCTCTGGCCCCCGCCGGGGAAGATGGCGTTGGCGATGCCGCGTGCTGCCAGATCAAGGTCGGCGTCGGCCCGGATGATGTGCGGGGATTTACCGCCCAGCTCCATGACCACCGGCTTGACCTGCTCGGCCGCCAGCGCCGCCACCGCCCGACCGCCACTGGTGCTACCGGTGAAGCTGACCATGCGTACGTCGGGGTGGCGGACCAGCGGCGTCCCGGTGGTGGGGCCGTAGCCGGTGACGACATTGACCACGCCGGGGGCAGAAGCTCGGCCTCCTGCAGGATCTGCATCAGCGCCAGCGTCGAGCAGCTTGCGTGCTCGGAGGGCTTGATCACCGCCGTGTTGCCCGCCGCCAGCGCCGCAGACACCTTCCAGATCACCGTCCCGACCGGCGCGTTCCACGGCAGGAACAGCGCCACCACGCCAAAGGGCTCCCAACTCATATAGTTGTGCATGTCGGGCATTTCGGCGGGGATCACCCGGCCTTCGAACTTGTCGCAGAGGCCGGCGTAGTAGTGCCAGCTATCGACCTGCCACCCGCCTTGTTTCAGGCCCGGGGCAATGTTGCCGGTCCGGCCATTGTCGCGCAGCTCGACAGCGCCCAGTTCCTCAGCCTTCTCGGAAATCAGGTCGCCGATCCGGCGCAGCACCCGCCCGCGCTGGGCGGGCAGCATCCGGCCCCCATGGACCGTGGTAGAAGGCGGCCTTGGCGGCCCGTACCGCGCGGTCGACATCGGCCTCGCCACAGTCCGCCACCTGCGCCCAAACCGCGCCATCAGCAGGGTTCTCTGAGTCGATCCACTGGCCACCGGCGGGCTGGTGCCACTGGTTGTCGGCGAAGTAGGGGAAGCGTGTCACCTCAGGCATGGATCACCTCACTGGCAGCGGGGGGCTCGCCGGGATACTCGGGCGGCGGCGGCGGGCGCTGCAAAATCATGTCGGCGGCCTTTTCGGCCATGGCGACCACGGTAGCATAGAGATTGCCGGTAATCTGCGTCGGCATGGCGGCGGCGTCGCAAACCCGCAGGCCCTCGATCCCGCGCACCCGCAGCTGGTCATCGAGCACGGCGTCAAGGTCGGTGCCCATGCGCGCGGTGGAGCAGGGGTGGTGGCCGGTGTAGGCGGTTTCGCGGATAGCTTCGACGACCTGCGCGCGGTCGACGGCGTCCTTCCAGACACCGATCTCGCCCTGATGGTAGCGGGCGATTTCCGGCTGGGCCATGACCTCGCGCATGGCGGCGACACCGCGAACCAGCGCGTCGATGTCCGCGGGGTGGGACAGGAAGTTGGGGTCGATCCGTGGGTGGTCGAGCGGGTCGGCGCTGCGCAGCCGCAGGGTCCCGAGGCTCTGGGGCCGCTCGAGGTTGATGTCGATCTGCAGCCCCGGCCGCGCCACCTTGCGCCCCCGGACCAGCAGCCGTCGCCCCAGCCGCTGCAGCAGGGGCGCGTCGTCCCGGTCCCCGCTGCCGAGGTTCTCATCGATGATCATCGGCGTCATGAACACCTGCAGCTCCGGCAGGGTCACGTCCTCGAAGGCGTGGAACAGCACGGCAGAAAACAGCGCCCCGCCCCCCGGCCCGGAGCCGTTGAGCAGCCAGCGCCCCATCAGCAGCGCTGCCCGGTCCAGCCGCTGATACCGGGCGGTGCTGAGGTCGATGCGGTCGGAGGCGTATTGCATGGAAACATCGACGTGGTCGGCCAGATTGGCGCCCACATCTGGGGCGTCGAGTAGCGGCTTGATCCCGTGCGCGCGCAGGTGTTCGGCAGGGCCGATCCCCGACAGCATGAGCAGCTGCGGCGTGCCAAAGGCCCCTTGGCAGACGATGATTTCACGCCCGGCGGAGATCACTTCGCCGTCGGTGGTCTCGACCCCGACGGCCCGGCGGCCGTCGAGCACCAGCCGCGCAATATGGCGGCGGGTGAGCACGGTCAGGTTCTTCGGCCGCTGGCTGAGGTAGGCGATGGCCGAGGACTGGCGCACCCCGCGCGAAACCGTGCTGTCAGTGCGTGCCACCCCGGTGCGGTCCGGGCCGTTGAAGTCGTCCAGCTCGCGGTGTCCGACGGCGCGCGCGGCGTCGATGAAGGCCCGCTCCAGCGTGCCGAAATTGACCGAAGGCTCGGTTTTCAGCGGGCCGTCTGTACCGTGCCAGTCATCCCGGCGGTCGCGCGACCCCTCGGCGCGCTTGAAGTAGGGCAGGAGGTCGGCGTACCCCAGCCCCTGAGCCCCGACTGTCGCCACTGCTCATAGTCGCTTTCGACCCCGCGCATGTAGATCATGCCGTTGACGATGGACGAGCCTCCGAGGGCCTTGCCGCGCGCGAAATAGATGCTGCGGCCGTTTAAGCTGGCCTGTGGTTCGCTGTGATAGCCCCAGTCGAGCTTGGGATTGCCGAAGACGAAGCCATTGCCCGCGGGCATGCGGATGAACAGGTCGCGGCCGGGGCCGCCAGCCTCAACGATGCAGACCGAAACCCCCGGGTCTTCGGCCAGCCGCGCGGCCAACGCACAGCCCGCCGATCCTCCCCCTGCGATCACGTAGTCGAATTTCATGGCCACCCGTGCTTCGGACCTGCTTTCTGCTTCGAGCGGGAGCCTACACCAAGCCCGCCAGCGGCAGAAGCGCCGCGCCCGCTACTGCTGGTCGCGCTCCAGCCGCCGGAACCAGTCCAAGCCCTCGCCGATACCCGCTTCAAACGGCGTTGGCAGCCCGATGTCCGTGCAATGCGGGGTGCTGAACCAGTCGTGGTACTCCTCGACTGCCGTTTGCAGGGTGCCGTTGTAGACGTCGAAGAAAATGTCGGTCAGCGACCAGGTCAACTCGAAGATCATGTTGGGGGAGGCTGGATGCTCAGCGATCAGCGCCCGGATTTCATCGCTCTGTTCGTAGGTGGACGTGCCAACCGGCCGCCGCCGGGAGCCGTCGTGCATGGTCCCGGCGAGCTGGTGCGCCGCTGCGCACATATCCCGGCTGTAGTCGGCCCCCATCTGGGCGGCAGCGGGCGGGGCAAGCGCCAGTAGGCTCAGGCCCGTCAACGCGGCGAGATACAGGTGTTTCACGGGTCGGCTTATCATCAAGGTCAGGGCCTTCTCATCGGTCGTTATTGGTGCAGCTGATCATAAATTTTCGTGCTGTACCATCCGGCGCTAAAACGACGCTCAGACCCGAGTTCTCTTGAGCGCACCCTGAAAATCATTAGAATACACTAAAGTAAGTGCAAACCGGGAGAGCTGACCATGCGGACAATGCGGATTTTCCTCGGCCTTTTGTCCGCAACAGTGGCCTTGGCGACGGCGGGGACGGCTGCGGCTGAAGACGTTTATACCTGTCCGGTCGAGGACGTCATCGGCTTCCGGAAAATGGAAGAAGGCGCAACCGCCGATAACAAGTTCGGCTGGGCCATGGACGTCGATACCCTGCAGCCCGAAGACATTGTTTATCAGCTGATTGTCTCAGACGACGGTGTGGTCTCCGTCTATGTCAGCACCGATGGCAGCGAGTACATGGATCTCGAAGAAATCTACGGCTTCGGTATCGATACCTTCCAGCGTGGCGTGCTCGCCCTGTCGGGTGGCAGCGATATCGAGCAGGGATCGACACGGTTCAACTTTGCCTTCGACGTCGCGGAAATGACGATGATGCTCCATATCTCCAGCGTCTATGCAGAGGACACACCGCTGGATACGTCCATGTACCTCTATACTGCCAAGTGCAGCTGACCGCGCAGGGCTCGGAGACATGACGACGACCGAGGGACCGATCAAAAGGTGCTGCAGCAAAGTCGGCCTAATAACTCAGTGTTCTGGGCTTCCCTGGCTGGCCTGCTCCAGGTCGCGCTTGCTGTCTCCGCGGGCGTGATCGCCTACTGGCAGGTGACCGAGCAGTGGGCGGTGCAGAACGAGCAGGCCGCCCGTGATGCCTACAAGGATTTTCTCAAGATCTCGATGGATCATCCGACGCTTTCGGGGGTACCTGTCTGACTATGAGTACACCGAGCAGGATGACGAGCAGTACTTCTGGTACGTCACGCTGATGACGGAAACCTTCGAGCAGGTGCTGGCCTACGTGCCCAACATCGACGCGTGGATCGACCTGCTCGAGCTGCAAGTGGACATCCACTGCGAATATTATTCCTCCGACGGCTTTCAGCCTGAGCTCTACAGCCAACGACTGCAGGAGGTGGTCCAGCAGGTTCTGGCGCAGGGCGACTGCTGACCCTGCTTCTGATAGGCTGTTGCCATCGGGCGCCTTTTTCGGCGTGCAGGCCAAGGGAGGCAGCATAATGACCTTTCATCAGACTTTGACCCCGTTGCTCACCGCCGTAGGTGCGGCAGCGCTGCTGGCGCTCGCAGGCGCCTCGACGGCCGCCGCACAGAGCGCTTGTCCCGCTGGTTTCCGGTCGGCCACAGGCGAGAGCTTCGGCATCCCGGTCTGCGCCACAGAGCGGGTCAGCGACCGCGCGCTTGAACACGCTGCGGGCGTTATGAACCGCTTGCTCGACTTCGACCGCAACGGCGCGCCGGACAGCCCGCCGGTGCTGGCGGAACTCCACGACAGCGGTGCGTTCTATGCGGTGTTTCCCAACGAACGCGCAGTCGAACGCTTCTTCGACCGACTGGATGACAGCCAGCACGACACCTACGAGGCGTCGGTGGTGGTCATGGAAGACGAGATGGACATCGGCGGTCGTGAGGGCTGGGACCCGACCATCGAAGAGGCGCTGCACGTCATCACTCAGTTTGGCTATGCCGAGGCTTTCCCCGAAGCCTTCGGTGAGTTTCGCGGCAGCGCAATTGCCGACCTGATGGATGCGGCGCGTGGGGGCTATCACGCGCGGGTGCCCAACCGCTATCCGGCGGGGGCCGTCTATACCTACGACGACCGAAGCTGCGACTACGGCTGTCAGGTCACCGAGTTCACATTCTGGGCCATAACGTCGATGCGTGGCCTGAACCGCAATCGGGCCGATGAGATCGGCGAGGAGTGGCGCCTGCACACGCCCGAGCTGATGGAGAGCCGGGCGCCGGGGCTGGTGGCGCTGCTCAGCGATCCCCGTTTCGGCATCCTGTTCTGACCTCAATGAACGCTCCTTTGCGCCTTGTGCCCTTCGACGGGCTTTGGGAAATGGCGATCGACGTTCCTACTCGATGCTCGCCGGTCGGGGTGAACTGGCCTGGTCCTGCGGGCAGCTGGCGCTGGGCGAGGGCGCACGGGTGCAGGCGCCCGGTGATCTGCTGGCACAGGCCGATGTCGTCGCCGACCACCTCGGCACCATCCTCCGCCGTGCCGAGCTGGACCGATCCTGTGTTCGGCGGCTGGTCGCCTACTACGTGCCGGAGACCGACGGCGATGGCCCTGCGCTGATCGCCCGGCTTCTGGACCGTCTCGGCAAAGCAGTGATCGTCGATCTCGTCCCGGTCCCCGTGTTCTACTACCACGGCGTTCGGCTGGAGATTGACCTGTTCTGCGGCGCGGTGCCCGCTGCGCCGACCCTTGACGATGTCTCGCTTGCAGGCGGGGCGGCTACGGCCCGGTTCCAGTCAACAGCCGGGGAGACGTGGGTCAGCTTCGCGGGGTCGCCAGTCGCTCTCGATGCGGCTCTGGAAGCCCTGCGCGATGCCTGCCGCCAACGCGGTCTGGATCCCCAAAACTGCCTCGAAGAGCACTGGACCGCGCCGGAAGCGGCGCTCGCCAGCCTCGGCGCTGCTGGGGTCGGCTTTGGCAATGGCTTTGACCCCGGCGCGGTGGTCAGCACAGGCTCAGACGACCCGCTGATCCGACTGCGTGCGCGGGTCCGCTCGGACGCTGTCGCGGCACAGCGGACGGCGCGCGCGGGCTGTGGCTTCATCGTGCGTGAATGCGGTCCGCATCTGTGGCTGCAGGGACGGGCGGGCGAGGGCCTGTCCGGGCTGGTCGGGCAGACCGCAGCGATCATGCAAGGAGCCGACGAGATTCTGGCCGAGTACGGCCTTTGCTTTGAGGACGTGATCAAGCAGACCGCACACTACTGCGGCGGCTCGGCCGGGGAGCTGCACGACAATATGGGCGTGCGGAACGCGTACTACAGCAAGCCCGGCCCGGCCTCGACCGGGATTCCGGTGCGCGGCTTTGAACAGGCGACGACACGGACGGTGATCGACCTCCGGCTGCTGCGGGGCTGGCGGGATCAGTAGCGCCGGTGTCGACAGACGTGGGCAGTGAACGGCGACCCGCTTGCCAAGGTTGCAGCTCTTCGACAGACTTAGGGTGAACCTTCCAGCCGTCGCAGACCGTCCCAGCCCCCGGAGCGCCATGCCATGACCAGCCAGCACGAAACCGATCTGATCCACCTGACCCGCTCGATCGAACTCGCCGACGAGGCTGTGCGCGAAGGCAATCATCCCTTTGGCTCCGTGCTGGTCTCTGCCGAGGGCGAGGTACTGGCCGAGGCCAAGAACAGCCATTCGGTCGACCGTGGCCCGGGCCACGCGGAGTCCAACCTCGCGCGGCTGGCGGCGCGGCAGTTCGACATCGAAACCCTGCGCGGCTCGACCCTCTACACCTCCGTTGAACCCTGTTCGATGTGTGCGGGAACGACCTACTGGGCCGAAATCGGCGCCGTCGTCTTCGGCATGACCGAGCGCCGGTTGGGGGAGATGACCGGCGATGACCCGGAAAACCCGACCCAGGATCTGGAGTGCCGGACGATCTTCGCCTCGGGCCGCCGCCCGGTCGAAGTGCGCGGCCCTTTCGACGAACTCGAAGAGCGGATTGTCGCCCAGCACCTCGCCTACTGGCGCACGGCCTGACGACGACGGGACGGGAGCAGAGATCGTGCAGGCGACAGAAATCCGCATGACCGGCGCACTGGCCTCCGACAGCCTCGCGCCGTGGATCGAGCATCGCGCGCGCAAGCTCAACCTGCAGGGCTGGCTCGAACAGAGCTCGGGCCACACAGCCAGGATCGTGGTCACGGGCGAGCCGTCGATGATCGAAGCCATGGCCGTCAGCTGCAGCCTCGGTCCGGCAGACGTGCTGGTGCAGGACATCTCCACCCACGCCCTGACCCTCGACCGGGCGGTTCAGGGGTTTGTCTGCCGATGAGCGCGCGTCCGGTCGGCCTCAGCCGCGACCTGCCTGCCGCCCGGGTGATGCGGGCCATGGTCGACGATCAGGATCTGGTCGTGTGGCGCTCGGCGGGCGGCACGCTGGCCGCGTGGGACAACCGCTGCCCGCACCGGGGCATGGCGCTTTCGCACGGCTTTGTCGGGGGGAGAACCTCGCTTGCCTCTACCACGGCTGGCACTTTGGCTGTGAGAGCGGGGGCTGCAGTCTGATCCCCTCGCACCCCGAACTGACCCCGCCGGAGACCATCCGCACCCGCGCGTTTCCGGCGCGGGAACAGGGCGGCGTGATCTGGGTGGCCCTCTCGGGCGAGGCCGATGCGCCGGTCGATGATCTGGACGGCTTTGCGCCGCTGCGCAGCCTGCACGTCGAAGCCGCTGAAATGACCCTGCTCGACGCCGCGTCCGACCATGCCTTTCCTGACGCGCGCCTGCGGCTGCTCTGCAACCCGATCGCGCCGGATCTGACCCTGCTGCTGGTGCTGATCGACGCTGCGGCCGATACAGCGACGCAGAAGGCGGCGGCACGCTGGTGCGAACAGCTGCGCCGGATCGCAGAAGCATGAGCCAGACGCCTCCTCCCGCGCCCCACCTCGCGCCCCACCTCGCGCACGCCCGCAACGACTGGTACGCCGTCGCCGACGCCAACAGCATGGCGCAGGGGCCGCGCTCGACCCGCTTGCTGGGCGAGGACATCCACATCGACGGCAGCTTCGATGCGCCGGTGGTTACAGACGCAACCGGCCGACGCCTGCCGACCGAGGTCAGGTTCGACCACCTCTGGACCACCCTCGGCGACGATCCCCGCCCGCTGTTCGAGATCCCCGAGGGCGACGAGCCCGGCCGCCGCCGCTTCCCCTGCGGCATGGTCCGGGTCCGGTGCTCGCCCCTGCGTGCGGTCGAGAACTTCCTCGACATCGCGCATTTCCCCTTCGTTCACACCGACGTTCTCGGCGCGGAGCCCTATACCGAAGTGGAGCCCTACAAGGTCGAAATCAGGGAGCAGGACGACGAGGTCTGGGCCACGAAGGTTCGCTTCTTCCAGCCCGTCGCGGCCCGCAGCGCCGAGGGTGGCATCACCACCGACTATGAATATCGGGTGCCTGCACCGACCACAGCCGTGCTCTACAAGACCTGTCCGCCCAAGCCCGAAGCGCAGGATGTCATCGCCCTGTTCGTTCAACCGCGCAGCGAGACCGAATGCGATGTCTGGCCGTGGATGGCGCTCTATGACTTCGAGACGCCCTACGCCGATCTGGTCCAGTTCCAGCAGATGATCTTCCTGCAGGACCGCTCGATCCTCGAAAGCCAGCGGCCGATCAAGCTGCCGCTCGACCCGAAGATGGAGATCCCGACCCGGGCGGACCTGACCTCGGTTGCCTACCGCCGATGGCTGAAGAAACGCGGCGCTCTCTACGGCGCGGTGGAGGGCGGTGCATGAGCCCCGCCGCGAACACAGTGCCCGCCTTCACGCTCTACGACTACGTGCTGTCGGGGAACTGCTACAAAATCCGGCTGGCTGCTGCCTTGCTCGGCGTGCCCTACGACAGCATTGCCGTCGACTTCTACCCCGGCTTTGAACATCGCTCGGAAGCGATGCTGGCGCTGAACCCGGCCGGGACGCTGCCGGTGATGAAGACCGCCGACGGGGCGGTGCTGACCGAGACCAACGCCATGCTCGCCTGGCTGGGCCTGAACCATGACCCAGGCGGCGGCTGGTACCCAGCGGCGGACCCGGTGCGCGGCCCGCGACTGGTCGAGGCCATGTCCTTCGGCGCCGGGCTGACGGGGAGCATCGGGCTGGCTCGCCTGCACGCCATGCTCGACTGGCCGGTCGATGGTGCGGCGGCGCGCGAGGCCGGGAAGCGCGACCTGCGGCAGCTGGAATTGCGGCTGACGGCAATGCAGATCGATGGCGAGGACTGGCTTGCGGGTGGGACGGCGCCCTCGATGGCGGATCTTGCGTGCTTCCCCTACGTCGCGCTCAGCCCCGATGCCGGGCTGGACCACGACGGCTACCCGGCGATCCGTTCGTGGTTGTATCGGGTGCGGAGCCTGCCGGGGTTTGTCACCATGCCGGGTATCCACGACCTGCACGAACTGCGCTAGGGCGCGGGCCAGTGGCGGTGAGCCACGCCAAGGTCGAGCTCGGTTTCCTTCAGCCGATGGACGAAGGACTGCACCTTGGTGGTGCGGTGCAGGTCGACGTGGGTGACGATCCAGAAATCGATGGCCCAGTCCGGGTGCGGCGCGACGACTTCGACGAGGTTGTCGTCCTGCTCTGCCGCGGCCTGCCACAGCGGACCGATGCAGTGGCCCTGGACCACGGCGCTGTGCCCGATCAGCAGGCTGTCGGTGCGCAGGGTAATGTTCTCCGGCGGCACGTTCTGCTCGATCCATTCCAGCGGCCCGACGCGTTCGGAGACATCGCCCCCGGCGCAGAAGCGGTGCTGCCCGAAGTCGGCGTCTGAAGTCGGGAGGCCGTGCTGCCGCGCGTAGCTCTGGTGGGCATAGAGGCCGAGGCTATGGCTGCTGTGATGGAGCACGACGAAATCCGGGTCGCCGGGGCGGGGACCGGCGCGCAGGGCGACGTGAGCCTCGCCGAATTCCATCCGCATCAGCTGCTCGGTGGTGACCACGCGGCAGGAGACGGCGGGAAAATCCCGCTGCATGCGGATCATGGCGCGCAGCAGGGTGACTTCGAAGCCGGGCAGGGCGGTGATGATCAGCTCGCCCGCCGGCTCGTCCTGCCGGTGCCGGGCGCGACCCAGCCACTGGGTCAGTTCGTCATCTGCGCGGCTGCCGACTTCCAGCAGTTCCCGCCCGACGTCGGTGGGCGTGTAGCCGCGCTGGTGGCGCTGGAACAGCTTCGAGCCCAGCTCGGCCTCCAGCGCGTCGATATGGCGGAGGATGGTGGCACGGTGCACGCCCAGCGCGTCAGCCGCCGCCGAGACCGTGCCCAGCTTCGCCACCATGTAGGCGCATCTGACTTCCGTCCATGCGACCACCCTCACCCCCGCCTGTTGCTGCCGTTCGATGCCTATATTGGCGACCGGCCGGGCTGCTTCAACGCTCTTTGTTCTGCTGCTTGAGTTCGTAGGCCTCTTTTTTCTTCTGATAGTCCTCTTCGGACAGGGCGTGCCAGCCCATGCAGAAACCGGTGACGGAGCGGCCGCAGCCGCAGCGGGGTTTTTCGTTCATTGTTACCTCCTGAGTTGGTTGGTCAGGCGGTAGGGTCGTTGATCTTTGGGTCTGGTGAAATGCGCGATCCTGCGCAGAGCCTGTACCGATCCCGCGCA
Source organism: Rhodospirillaceae bacterium (assembly GCA_038141425.1). Taxonomy (GTDB): domain Bacteria; phylum Pseudomonadota; class Alphaproteobacteria; order UBA7985; family UBA7985; genus UBA7985. Next base: position 51,604 of record JAYQIC010000003.1, read on the forward strand.
GTTTGTGCAGGGGAACCGGCACCGCCGACGCACCGTTTATCCGTCGACGGATCGGTTTGGGTGCTTGGCCCCTTCGCCAGCCTATTGCTCTAGGTGCTTTAAACTGATTTTCTAGTGGCTTGCGCAAACCACGTGCGACCCGGCTGATGACCCTGAAGAATGCCCTTGCCGCTGGCCCTGTAACCGCGACCTTCGCCTCGCTGAAGGACCCGGCCGTCGCCGGCGTGCTGGCTCAGGCCGGATTTGGCTGCATCGTCATCGACCGCGAACACGCTGTCATGGGGCCGGAAACCGCCGCTGGCCTGATCATGGCCAGCCAGCGGGCGGGCCTCAGCGCCATCACCCGCATCCCCGAGCTCGCCCGTGCTGCGGTGCAGGACGCGCTCGAAGCCGGTTCTGACGGTATTCTCGCGCCCATGGTCGAGAGCGCTGAGCAGGCAGCGCAACTGGCCAGCTGGTGCCGCTATCCGCCCGAGGGCACGCGCGGCGTCCACCCCCTGACACCCGCGACCGGCTACGGCGCTATTCCCATGCCGCAGATGTTCCGCGCCGCCAATCAGCAGGTGCTGGTCTGCGCCCAGATCGAGACCGCCGCCGGGTTGGAGCAGGCTTGGGGCCATCGCCAAAACCGACGGGATCGACCTGCTGTTCTTCGGTCCCGGCGACATGGCCGTTTCGCTCGGTGTCGGCATGGACGATCCCCGGTTGGCCGAGGCCTTCGAGCGCGTGCTCGAGGTGGCGGGCAAGGCGGGTAAGCTGGTCGGAACCTTCGCCATCAACGCCGAGGGCGCCCATCGCGCCGCCGCCGCCGGGGCACGGCTGCTGGTGCTGGGCAGTGACCTAGCCCTGCTCAAGCAGGCAGGAACCGAGGCCAGCCAAGGCCTCAAGCGCCGTCTGCAACGGCCATGAGCCTGCGCATCGCCGTTATTGGGGCCGGACCGGCAGGCGGCCTGATCGCCGGTCTGCTGGCGCGCGAGGGCCACCGCGTCACCCTCGGTGACCGCCGCGACCGCGCGGCGATGGAGGCCAACGAAGACCGCTCGATCCAGCTCTCGGTGTCTCCCCGCGGCATGGGTGCTCTCGCCGCAGCTGGCCTCGATGACAGCATGAAGGCCCGCTCGATACCGCTGGCCGGGCGTGTGTTTCACCGCCCGACAGCCGCCTGCTGTCGCTGCTGCCCACCGATCCCAGCTGGAAGAACTTCTCGACCGACCGGGGTGAGCTGACCGGCACCATTCTGGACTGGGCCGCGGCGGCGTCCGGGTTGGAGCTGCGGCTTGGCTGGCAGTGCATCGATCTGGTCCGGCGCGCCCGGCAGGTGGTCTGGCGCGACCCCGACGGCGGGCTGAAGACCGAAGCGTTTGATCTGGTGATCGGCGCGGATGGTGCGGCTTCGACCGTTCGGGCCAGCCTCGTCCGCGCGCCGTCGATCGACTTCGCCAAGCGGATCTCGCCCTGGGGCTACGCCGAACTCAAGATGCTGCAGCAGGCTGGGCCGGAGGCGCGCCTGAGGCCCCCTTCGCCCCCTGATGCGATCCACATCTGGCCACGAGGCGAGTTCTTCATGGTCGCCTTCCCGGCAGGGGACCAGAGCTACCGCGCCACGCTGGTCATGCGCCACAGCCAGCTGGACGCACTCCGGAACAGCGGTGAGGCGCAGGACTATCTGAGCCGGGCGCTGCCGGATGTTGTCGACACCCTCGCCGACCCGACTGTCGAGCTGAACCCTGGTCGACTGATCCCGATCCCGATCGTTCGTTGCGGTCGCTGGGATGATGGGGGCTTCACTGTCATTTTGGGCGATGCCGCCCATGCGACTGCGCCGTTCATGGGGCAGGGGTCAATATCGCGCTGGAAGACGCGGTTGTGCTGGCCGGGCACTTGCGTGGCATCGCGCGCGCCGACGATCTTGGCCCGGCGTTGGAGGCCTTTTCCGCTGAACGGGTGCCAGAGGGCATCGCCTGCTGCGACCTGTCCGAGAGCGCGGCCAATCTGCTGCTCAACCTGCCCCCGGACAACACCGACCCCGACGCCGGTCCGCTGAACGGCCTGAACTTCAAGGGCGCGGGCTACAGCGAGGTTGCGCCGCTGATGCTGCCGGGATGGCAGCCGCAGGTTTACGCCGACACTTTCCCGTCGCTGCACCGTGGTCCGCTGCCGGTTGATCCATCGCGCCTGACTGAAATCAGCGTCGCCGAAGGCGACACCGTTATTGCCGTCGATGATCCCTCCGACGCGCTGTTTATCCTGCGTCGAGGACGGCTGCGGATCGACCTGCCGCAGGAATCGCTGCGGCTGACCGCGCCGGCCATCGTCGGTGAAATGGGCTGGTTCGGTTCCCGGCGCCGCACGGCAGCCGTGGTTGCCGACGCCGATTGTAAACTCGATCGCCTGGCCTTCGCCGACCTCGAAGCGCTGTGCCGTGAAAACCCGGCCGGGGCGCTGCCGCTGGTTCGGCAGATTTCCGATCTCGCGGTCGAGCGCCTGACCTCACGCTTCCACCGGGCGGCGCGGCTACGTGCTGCTGCTGGCCGGTGATCAGGCCCGTGCCGCTCTGCACGACTTTTCCGGACAGCATCGGGAAGACCTCGGCGGTCTGCTGCTCGCAACTGATGCGGTTACGGCCGGGGTTCTGGAGGCAGACGCCGGGCTGCAGGTCGCCCGCAGGCTGCAATCGCCAGCGAGTGCTGGCGCTGGCGCAGGCGGGTTGGAGAGATGGTTGGAGCTGGCCGAGACCGGGCAGTTGGCGGCCGCGCTGGTGTTTGGTGAGCCCGAACCCGCGTTCAGACCAATTTTGCAGGCGCTCGAAGCCCGATCCATCCCGGTCCACCGCGACCCCGCGGACCTCGCCGGCGTTGTTCCCGCCGACTGAGCGCGCCTGAGACGGACGGGGGTCGTTCAGCCGCTGCGCAGGTCGAGGTAGGCGTTGGCCACCCCTTCGTCGATGTCGCGCGGCACCGGCACCACGCAGTCGCTGGCATCCGCCCCCCGGTCGCAATCCGCTCCAGACACCGCGCTTGCAGCGCAAAACCGAAGTCCATGGCCTCGATCGAATTGCCAGGGGCCGCGGCCCGGCGAGGTTGGCCATATGCCCTGCCGCCGCGATGGTCAGCCGTCGCCCGTCTTTCAGCCGCAGGGTGGTCAGTGCGCCGTTCTCGAATTCGTCCCGCTGTTCGACCTCGGCCGAGCCGGTCATGCCGGCAACGTCGATCTCCGTTGGGAAATGCCCGCCGTTGAGCAGGATCGCCGCGTCCTTGATCAGGCTGAGGTGATCGGCGGTCAGAACGTCGACAGCGCCGGTTTCGGTAACGATAATATCGGCACTGGCGATGGCCGCGTCGGTCGCCGGTGTCATAAAGCCGTCCAGATGCGCCTCCAGCCGCCGCACCGGGTCGGTCTCGCACACCGACACCTGCGCGAAGGCATGGCGGAAACACGTCGCGACCCCTTCCCCGCAGGGACCGTAGCCGAAGACCGTGACCCGCTTGCCGTTGGTCGAGCGGTTGGTAAGCCGCATGTATGTCTCGAACATGCTCTGGCCCACGGCGTGGCGGTTCTCCCCGAACTGTTTGATCGGGCTGTCGTTGATCACCAGGATCGGCATGCTCAGCTGCTCGCGCAGCGGTTCCAGCCGCATCCGGCCTGAGGTGGTTTCCTCCGTCCCGCCGCGCAGGCCCGGGTAAGGGGCTTCGAGATACAGCGCGAACAGGTCTCCGCCGTTGTCGAGCAGCAGGTCAGGCTGCGCTGCCAGCACCCGCCGGAGCAGGGCGGTATGCCGGGCCGGATCGGTGGTTTGTTCGGCCTCGACCCGAACCCCGGCGGCGCGCAGATACTCGACCGAGTCAGGCTGGGTGCTGCTGAGGTTGCCCGAGGCGATGACGTCCGCCCCGCCCGCGCGCAGGGTCATGAGCAGTGCGACGGTCTTGGGTTCGAGGTGGATACCAGTGCCGATGGTGAGCCCTTCAAAGGGGCGGGTCTGGCGGAACTCGTCGCTGATCTGGCTGAGCAGGGCGCAATGATCGGCGACCCACTCAATCCGGCTTCTGTTTCTGATGCCCACGGCTCTGCCTCCGCCCCTGTCCCTGACTTTGTCCTGATGGCTGCGTCTGATCGGACGAGGCCCGTGGGCATCTTAGCGCGAAGGGCGCCCTTGGACAGCCACCACTGCCCGCAAACCCGCAACCGCTCCTTCAGGCCCATTGCTGTCGATCCTGCCTGATCCGTTAAGCGATAACCGGGTCGATCACGTGCTTTCTGCGCCCGATTGTCTGCAATGCGGTCAACGGGCTTCATTTTTCGGACAATATCCCGCAGAACTGAATTCTGATCCCGCTCGCAGGAAAATATCCCATGTCAGAAGACTTTTACCGCATTCGACGGCTTCCGCCCTACGTTTTTGCCGAGGTGAACACCCTCAAGCAGGCGGCGCGGGCGCGGGGCGACGACATCATCGACTTCGGCATGGGAAACCCGGACCAGCCCCGGCGCCGCACATCCTCGCCAAGATGCAGGAGGCGATCCAGAACCCGCGCGCCCACCGCTACTCCACGTCGCGCGGGATCCCGGGGCTGCGCAAGGCGCTGGCGGCTTACTACCAGCGGCGCTTCAACGTCGACCTCGACCCCGAACGGGAAGTGATCGTGACGCTGGGCTCCAAGGAGGGTCTGGCCAATCTCGCGCAGGCGATATCCTCACCCGGTGACACCATTCTGGTGCCCAATCCGTCCTACCCGATCCACGCCTTTGGCTTCATCATCGCCGGGGCGGCGCTGCGCTATCTGCCCTCGGCGCAGACGGGCGCGGCGTTCTTTGAGCAGCTCAAGCGCACGGTCGAGCACGCCGTGCCGAAGCCGATCGCCATCGTCATCAACTACCCCTCGAACCCCACGGCGGAGGTGGTCGACCTTGACTTCTATGGGCAGATTGTCGACTTCTGCCGCCATCACGGCATCTACGTCCTTTCCGACCTTGCCTACGCCGAGGTCTATTTTGACGGCAACCCACCGCCGTCTGTGCTGGAAATCCCCGGCGCCAAGGACATCGCCGTCGAGTTCACGTCCATGTCCAAGACCTACAACATGCCCGGCTGGCGGGTTGGTTTTGCCGCCGGCAACCCCGATCTGATCGCCGCACTGGGGCGGGTCAAATCCTACCTCGACTATGGCGCTTTCACACCGATCCAGGTGGCGGCGACCGCAGCACTCAACGGGCCGCAGGATTGTGTTGAGGAGATGCGGCAGCTCTACGCCGGTCGCCGGGATATCCTCGTGCACGGGCTGCGTGCGGCGGGGTGGGACTGTCCGCTTCCGCCCGCGACCATGTTCGTGTGGGCGCCGATCCCGCCCGCCTTCCGCGATATGGGCGCCATCGGTTTCACCAAGGCGCTGCTCGCCGAGGCAGATGTTGCCGTCTCACCCGGTGTCGGGTTTGGCGAGCACGGCGAAGGCTATGTCCGGCTCGGGCTGGTGGAGAACAGCCACCGCATCCGGCAGGCCGTGCGCAACATTCGCGGCTTTTTGCACCGCCATGGTGTGGATGGCGACCTCGCCGCTGCGAGCTGACCCCGCCGCCCGGGCGGGGGCGGGCTGTCTCAGCTGGCTCAAGAAAACCGGCTGGCCAAGCCGATGATCCGCGCCAGTACACCGGGGTAGCACGCCTTGCGCCCCCGCCGTACCGCCCGCTCAGCCGCCGCGACCACGCTCTCCGGTTCCACGGCCAGGAACCGTCGCCCTAAGCGCGAGTTGAGTAGCGGTGGGCCGTCCACGGCCTGATCGAGCAGGGGGGTTTTGACCGCCGGCGGGTAGACCAGCGTCATCCGCACCTTCGACCGGTTCTCGGCGATCAGCAGTCCCGCGTAGAAATTGTTCGCCGCCTTGGAGGCGCCGTAAGCACCGAAGCGCTGCATTGGCATGAGCCCGGCTGTAGAGCCATAGAGAATGACCTCGCCCTCGTCGCGCGCCACCATCGCCGGGATCACGGTCTGGCAGACGTTGACCATGCCGACGTAGTTGATCTCCATGATCCGGCTGATCTGCTCCGCCGAATGATCGAGCAGACGCCCGCCGGGCATAATCGCCGCACAGTTGATCAGGCGGTCGATGGGCCCGTGGGCCGCAATCACCCTTGAGACGGTCTCCCGCACCCGGGCAAGGTCGGTGACATCGCAGGCGAACGGGTGGATGCCGGGCGACAGACTGGCGGTTTCGCGCAGCCCGGCTTCGTTAACGTCCAGAATAGCGACCGCGTAGCCCTCATCCGCCAGCCGCTGGGCGTGGACCCGGCCCATTCCGCTGGCGCCGCCCGTGATCAATGCCGTTTTCACCGCGCCTCGCTCCCATGCTCTTTCCCGGGAGCCTACGCAGGCACAGCGGCGATTTCAAACCTGTTCGTGCCGGGGGCGGCTTCAACTGTCCTGCGTGGCGATGGCTGACCGAGCACGACAAAACAGCGATCAACCAACCAATGCGCACAGACGGGGAATTTGATTTATTGAGAGATAAATATCTCTAATGGCTCAATTAAAATTGAAGGGTTAATGCCATTGTGTATCGTGACTGGCGTAATGAATAAGCGCAGTATCAAGGAGACACGAGATGGCGAGCGTTGAAGCAAAGAACTTTTCGTCCGACGCCGACGAAGTGATGACCCCGAACAACGCGCGGGTCGAAACCGTCAATGTCATGGGGCAGCGGGTCATGCGGCTTACGGTGCAGCCGGGCTGGCAGTGGTCCAAGGACATCAAGCCGCTGGTCGGCACCGAGTCCTGTCAGGCCAAGCACGTCGGTGTGATCATCGAAGGCACCATCAAGTGCGTGCACGATGACGGCAGCGAAATCACATACTCAGCAGGTGATGCCTACGCAATCGAGCCGGGCCACGATGCTTGGGTGGTGGGTGACTCGCAGGCGGTGGCCTTTGAATTCCACGGCGCCTGGGGCGAGAGCCACTAAAGCCCTCCCTTACGCCATCTGAGGGCGGGTCCCGACGGGCCCGCGCCTCTGAACCCGTGGAGCGACTAGCGCTGGGCGGAGATGAACAGCCCGACAGCGACGGCGGCGTAACTGATCCCATGCGCCATGGTCAGCGCCTCACCGAGGAATGACAGCCCCAGAACGCTGGCCACCACCGGGGTCAGGTAGCCGTTGCGCGTGGTGAAGGTTGCGCCTTCCCGCTGCACCAGCAGGCCGCGCAGGGCCTGCCCCGCACCGGTCGTGATCAGCCCCGCCATCACCGCACCGCCGAGCGGAATCCAGCCCGGAAAGGCCGTGGGGGCGTTGAACATGAACAGCGGCAGCGCCAGCAAGCAGCCCGCCATCAGCGAATAACCCTGATACTGCACAGGGCGGAAATCGCGGATCGTCGACATGTGGACGACCCCGGCGGCCAGCGCCACCGAACTGAGGATGCTGACCGCGTGAGGCAGCAGAATGAACCACGACGGGCGGCCCGCGTCGACCGGCGTCGGCGCCGCGCCGATCTGGCTGAGCGCGAGGTAGGAGATCCCGACGGAGCCGACGAGGAAACCGATCCACTTACTGGCGCTGATATGACGGCCCAGCAGGACGCGCGACAGCACCAGCACGAAAATCGGCACGGTGGAGTAGTAGATCGCCACCATCGACGTCGGGATGAAATTCAGAATCCACGGCAGCGACAGAAACGGGAAACCGATGAACAGCACGCCGTTGAGCAGGACGGGAACGCGGCTTTCCCGCGGCAGGCTGAACCGGTGCTGGGTCAGGCTCATGAGGACCAGCAGCGACAGCGCCGCGACCGATGATCCGCAAGGCCCCAGCCGACAGGTTCGAAAAACCGTCCAGAGAAATCTTGATGAAGAAGAAACCGGCACCGTAGCAGGTCGACAGCAACAGCAGCATGAGAATGGAGATCGTCAGGCGTCGCGTGCTTTGGCGCATGGAGCGGTCTTCCTTCAAGGCTTCTGACCCAAGGCCGGTCAGGGGCAAGTCTGTGACGTTAGCACCGGTTCCGCCCGCAAGACCATGGAAACCGTTCGGCGTTTACACAGCGCCGGACCGCTGCTGCCGGATCTCGCCCAGATGGCCTCGATGGGTGCCGGTGCGGGAGAGAGGCAAAACGTTACAAAGCGACACTTACCGTTTCTGATCGAGAAGTTCGTTTCCACTAGTGTCCCGACATCGACAAAGAAATGACCTAAGGAACCAACACCGATGAAAACCGCTATCGCTCTGTTCGCCGCTGCTCTGTCTGTTGCAGCCCTCTCCACCAACGCCTCTGCTCAGCAACGCATGGCGAGCAACCTTGGAACCACTTTCCCATCGGTTGTGACTGAAAAGGGTTCAAATGTCCTGCAACAGGCAGGCGCTTCCATGAACACTGGTAACCGTAGCAGCGTTTCAGTTGCACCAATCCCAAGCCCAAATCCTCGCGTGAAGGTTCCTGCACCTGATAAGCATGATGCTACTCAGACTCAGACTCCATTTCAGACCACAGCCTTCCCAACAGAAGAATGGATGCCTTCGGCAAAACCTGCCGCCAAACACATCCTTCGGCAGCCGCAGTGGTGGTGGCATTAAGCTCGTTTCTCAGTCGGCCGGTATCGCGGTTGAAAAGGCCATGAACTCTGGTTCCAGCGATGAGAATATCGCGGCGGCAGCCTGCACAACGCCCGTGAACAACGCCTTAATCGCTGTCGTGATCATTGCCGCGGTGGACGCCGATAACTGCCCGAAGCCCCAGGCGGCGACGGCGATTGAGTACGGCCTGATTGCGGCACTGGTCGGCGGTGGCCCGGATGCGACCGACACCACCACCACCGGTGAGGCGGAGCCTGAGGCAGCGACGGCCATCGAGTACGGTCTGATCGCGGCGCTGATCGGCGGCGGGCCGGATGCGACCGACACCACCACCACCGGTGAGGCGGAGCCTGAGGCAGCGACGGCCATTGAGTACGGCCTGATCGCCGCTCTGACCAGCAATGGTCCGGACGTTACCGACACCGTCTATGCGATGCTCATCCTTCCCGCAGACACTCATCCCCAATTCCCCGATCTTGCAGGGGCTGCTCCACCACGCGGCCCCTGTTTTCATTTTCGATCCTGAAAACACGGCCTTCACAAATTTTGAGCAAAGGCACTGTGCGCCGCACAAAGAATCTTCATCGCTCCGGAATCGGCGTTGCCGCCGGCTCGGTTCAAGGCACCTTCGGCAGCGTTCGTGCAGAAGTATCGTCACCGCGCATTACCCCCTCGCAGCGTTCTAGCCACAGGGGGTGACGCCTCAGGGTTCGCCCCGGCTTTCTGCCACTGTCGTGTTGATCAGAAGGGCGAAGGCTTTGGAGTTCCGCTTTTTCGAAATCTATCGGAATACAGAGTATCTGCTGTTGCTCGCCAAGGGCGCGCTGCTCAGCGGCGGCATCACGGTCCTCGCCGCCACCTTCGGCCTCATCATAGCTTTCGCCATCGCCGGGGTCCGGTTTGCGCGGGTGCCGGTCCTGACCCAGCTGACGGCCGCCTATGTCGAGTTCATCCGCAACACGCCGCTGATCGTGCAGCTGTTCTTCATCGCCTTCGGCCTGCCGCTGCTGCTGGGCTACGAGTGGCCATTCTGGGCGCACGCGCTGCTCTCGCTCAGCATCAATTTTTCAGGCTATTTCGCCGAAATCCTGCGCGCGGGACTGGAGAACGCGGACTCAGGCCAGCGTGAGGCCGCCCGGGCGCTGGGGCTGCGCCCCCGACCGATCTTCTTCCTCGTCATCACCCCCGTTGCCATCGCAACTATGTTTGCGAGCCTGAACAGCCAGTTCATCTTCCTGTTCCTGACCACTGGCATCATCTCCGAAATCGGGGTCGCCGACCTGACCCAGGCAGGGCTGTATATCGACAGCCGTACCTTCCGCACCTTCGAAGTCTTTCTGGTCCTGACCGCGATCTACATCGGCATTTCCATGCTGTTCAAAGCCGTGCTGGCGCTGGTCGAGCGGCGCCTGTTTCCGTGGAAGTTCGTGCGATGAAGGAGCTGCTGGTATCCCTGCTCGGAAAGCCCGAGGGCATCGTTCTGTTCCAGCTGATCATGGCGGCGCGGTTCACGGTGCTGCTGTCTCTGCTGGCCTTTATCGGTGGTGGTCTGGTTGGGGCGATCGTCTGCGCCTTCAGGGTATCGCCTTCTTCGGTGCTGCAGCGCGTTGGCGGGGCCTACGTCTGGCTGTTCCAGTCGACACCGCTGCTGATGCTGCTGTTCATCATCGGGCTGGGCCTGCCCAAGTTCACCGGGATGGAGGTCAATCCATGGACCGCCGCCGGGTTCGCCCTGACGCTCTACGCCAGCGCCTATCTCGCCGAAGTCTGGCGCGGGGCCATCGCCTCGATCCCGGCCGGGCAGTGGGAGGCCGGGCGTGCGCTGGGCCTGAATTTCTTCCGCACGCTGGGGCTGATCATCGTGCCGCAAGCCGTGCGCGGCACGCTGGCGCCCACCGTCGGCTTCATGGTGCAGATTATCAAGGGCACATCGCTGGCCTACATCATCGGCTTCCACGACCTGATGAGTGTCGGCAAGCGCTGGGCGAATGCGTCCGTTCCCGGTACTGAGGCCTTCCTGATCTATCCGCTGCTCGCGCTGTTCTACTTCGCGCTGTGCTTCCCGCTTTCAACCTATTCACGCTGGCTCGAGAGCCGGCTTGGATCAGCAGCCCGATCTCCGACGGCTGCCTGACAACTCCCCACCAAGAAATGAGGTAACTGAGCAATGAAATCCCTGAAAATCTGGCTTTCCGGCCTTGCCCTTTCCGCCAGCGTTGCGACCGTGGCACAGGCTGAACTGAGCGACATCCTGAGCTCGGGCACGGTCAAGATCGCCGTTCCGGAAAACTTTCCACCCTTTGGTGCGCTGGGCATCGAAGGTGAATATGAAGGCTACGACGTCGACGTTGCTAAGCTGATCGCTGCTGACCTTGGCGTCGAGCTGGAGCTGGTGCCCGTCACCTCGAAGCAGCGCATTCCTTTCCTCGAAACCGACAAGGTTGACCTCGTGATCGCGACCATGGGTGCCAACCCGGGCCGGGCCAAGTCGATCTGGTTCTCTTCGGCCTACGCGCCGTTCTTCTCCGGGGCCTTCGCTGCCAGCACGCTGGACATCAGCGGTCCGGCTGATCTCGCCGGCCTGAAGGTCGGTCTGACCGGCGGTACGCTGGAAGATCTGGAGTTGACCGAAAGCGCGCCTGCGGGCACGGAGATCATTCGCTTCGGCGACAACGCGGCGACCCGCGCAGCCTTCCTCTCCGGCCAGGTCGATGTCCTTGTGACCGGTAACACCGTGGCGGCGGGCCTGTCGGAAGAAAACCCCGACCTCGACATCGCCACCAAGTTCATCATCAAGGAATCCCCGGCCTTCATCGGCGTGAAGAAGGGCAACATGGACCTGCTGCAGTGGGTGAACGTGTTCATCCTGCACAAGAAGCTTGGCGGAGACCTTAACGAGCTTTCCGAAAAGTGGCTGGGCCAGCCGCTGCCACCACTGCCAACCATGTAAGCGTGGCGCATGGGGTGGGGGCGCACAGGCTGCGGCCCCTCCCTCGTCTTGCTTTGTATGAAAAAGGGTCGCCTGCGGGCGGCCCTTTTGCTGTCTGCGGGTGGCGCGAAACCACGGTACCGCAGAAACGCGGTGCTTATTCAGCCCATTCCGGCAGGGGCAGGCCGTCTTCGTGGCCGCAGATCCCCGAGGTATCGCCCGACACCGTGTATTCGAGCTGTGTGTAGTGATCGCAGAACTCCGTGCTCACCTCCATGCTGTGGGTGCCGGTGTCGATGGGGTTGAAGCGGTTGCGGTAGTTCGTCAGCTCGCGGCCGAAGATATCCATGTACCGACCCTGCGGCCAGCAGCCCTGATTGTCATAGACCGACGGGGTGAAACACCAGCCGTTACCGCTCCACCACTGTCCTGCAAGGTGGCCCGTGGGCCGGCGAATTTCGATCAGCTCGCCCCCGAACAGGCCCCGGATATGGGTGTTCCAGACGACGTAGGCCTGACCACCCATCTCGAAGGTCGTGACCTTCTCGACGCCGTAGGGCAGCACGGCCTGACCATGGTGATGCGGGTGCGCGCCCGCGCTGTGAAAGCCGAGGCCGCCGAGGGCGAGACATCCAACCGCCAATAGCCTTTTGATCATCGTTCGGGGCTCCTTAGTGCAAATAACCAAAAACCCTTATAGCCGAAGAAAGGGCTGAGAGAAGCGCTTTGCCGCGATTGTGACCCGTCCTTCTCGTTCTGCAGCGCTGAGGTTGCTGCGAAAGATCAGGTCTTGCCGCCGAGCCGCCTTCGCGTTCAGACTGCGCGCACGTGTATTTTCAGGAGAGAGAGACCAGACCCATGAGCAAGCTGACCATTGCTGTGACCCAGATGACCTGTGGCTGGGATCAGGACGACAACATCCAGCGGGCCGAGGCGATGGTCCGGGAAGCCAAAGGGCAGGGCGCCGGACTGGTGCTGCTGCAGGAGCTGTTCCTCACCCCCTATTTCTGCTCCGAGCAGGACCAAAAGCACTTCGACCTGTCCCGGCCTTTCGAGGGTCACCCGGTCATCGATCACTTTGCGGCGTTGGCCCGCGAGCTCGGCGTGGTCATGCCCATCAGCTTTTTCGAGCGGACCGAGCGTCAGTTCTTCAACAGCGTCGCGATCGTCGACGCCGACGGCAGCATCCTCGGCCTCTATCGCAAGACCCACATTCCCGACGGCGAGGGCTATCAGGAGAAGTTCTATTTCACCCCCGGCAATCTGGGCCTGCGGGTCTGGAATACGGCGGTCGGCCGCATCGGTGTCGGTATCTGCTGGGACCAGTGGTTCCCGGAGGTGGCGCGGACCATGGCGCTCAAGGGCGCCGATATCCTGCTCTACCCCACCGCCATCGGCTCGGAGCCGGGATTCCCGGGGCTGAGTTCCATGCGGCACTGGCAGCGGACCATGCAGGGTCATGCAGCCGCGAACATGAGCATCCTCGCCGCCAGCAACCGCATTGGTACGGAGAAGGTGGGACACCAGATGGACTTCTACGGTGGCAGCTTCATCGCCGACCACACCGGCGGGATGATGGCCGAGATGGAGGAACAGGCCGGGATCGCGCTGGCAACCGTCGATCTCGACGAGGTGCGGCGCTACCGCGAAGGCTGGGGGTCGTTCCGTGACATCCGCCCCGACATCTACGCCTGAGGGCGAGACAACGTGTCCGGCGCTCGCACGGGTCAGGGGCTGGCGTATGCCGCCCCGCTTGCGGTAGATTGAGGGCTGAGGATGGTGGCGCGCCGGGAGGCGTGCTTGAACGGTAGGGGGCTGACATGGCGACCAGAAACGTGAACTGCATGACTAATACAGCCGTGGTCCGAGAGCTCTACTGGGGCTGCGGCGGCGGAGTTATGTCGTGCTTTTCCGGGGCGGTTTCCGCCACCGTGCCCAACCGAAAGGCCCATCCGAGCTGCCCGCGCGAGGCCGTGCAGCAGCAAAACGCCACCAAGCCGGGTACTGTCAGCAAATAGAACCAGTCAAAAAGGCGGGGGCTCAAAACCCCGCCAGCAGGTGGTCCAGAGCATCGACGGCAAGCGCCATATCGGCATCGGTAACAAATTCGTCGGGCCGATGACTGACCCCGCCGCGGCAGCGCACAAACATCATCGCAACCGGGCACAGGTCCGACATGGCCGAGGCATCGTGGGTCGCGCCTGAAGGCAGGTCAAAACCTGTCCCGCCCTGCGTGGCGGTGACGGCGTCGGCGACACGGGCTTGCAGCCCGGGTTCGCACAGGACCGCATCCTGGCTGTAGGTGCGCTCGAAGCTGATACCGCAGCCCATCGCCGCCGCGCTCTGCGCCGCGAGTGCCCTCGCAGCACCGTGCATGTCGTGGCGTTTTGCGTCGTCGATGGCGCGCAATTCCAGCACCAGTTCCACCCGCTTGGGGATGGCGTTAACCGCCCCGGGCGCAAGAATGAGCGTTCCGACCGTGGCCCGGACATCGCCCTGCTCCTGCGCGAGTGCGTTGACCCCGCTGATGAAGCGGGCTGCGGCGACGAGGGCATCCTTGCGGCCGGCCATGGGCATCGTGCCCGCGTGGCCGGTTTCACCGGTAAAGACAATCGCATTGCGCTCGATGCCGCAAATCCCGGTCACCGTCCCCAACGCCAGTCCGGCGTTTTCCAGCACCGGGCCCTGCTCGATGTGGACTTCGACGAACCCGATCACGTCTTCAGGGCGGCGACGCTGGGTCGAGAGCTGGTCGGGTGCCCCCGAAGTCAGCCATGGCTCTGGCGATCGAGATGCCGTCAGCGTCCATCAGGTCCAGCGCTGCCGGATCGAGCGTGCCCGCGAGCGCGCGCGGGCCGATCAGGGCGGTGGGGGAAGCGCACGCCCTCTTCGTCGGCAAAGGCGACGACCTCGACAGGCACCGTCGGCCATCGCCCGTCGCGCCGCATTTTCTCCAGCGCCAGACAGGGCAGCAGCACGCCCATGATGCCGTCATAGCGGCCACCGTGCGGTACAGAATCCTGATGCGAGCCAAGGATCAGCGTCGGACCTTCTTCGCCTGAGGCAGAGCGACCGACCAGCGTGCCTGAAGCTGTCATTTCAGGCTCCAGCCCGGCCCGCTCCATCCACCCCCGGATGTGGTCGAGCGCGGCGGCATGTTCCCCGGAAAAGGGAAGTCGGCTGACCCCGTCGACCGTGGTCGAACAGGCTGCAACCCGGCTCAACCGCGCCTGAGCTTCTTCCCCCAGTTCATGCACACCTCTTATTTATCATGATAATTCAGCGTTACATAACCAGAGTTTTGTGTCTATTGAAGGCCCAAATGTTTAAGTGAGCCAAAAGGCGCTCCCATGGTTGCCAAGAAATCCCGCCCGGTAAAAGTCTCGGAAGAAATCAAGACCTGGGTCGTCGATCGCGATTTGAAGCAAGGGGACAGGCTGCCCAACGAGGCCGAGATGATCGCTATTTTTGGTGTTTCCAAAGGCACGGTGCGGGAAGCGCTTACGCATCCTCGAGGCCGAGGGCCTGATCAGCACCCGGACCGGTCCCGGTGGTGGCAGTTTCGTCAACAAGGTCACGGTTGAGCACGCAAAGTCCCTGCTCGCCAACTACTTTTACTTTGAACAGCTGTCCCTGAGCGATTTTTACCAGCTGCGCAAAATCCTCGAACCCGAGCTGGCGGCGAACCTTGCCGGTAAGCTGACCGAGGAGCAGCTGAACGAGCTTGACGCGCTGACTGCATCGCTGCCCGAACCGGCAACATCGGCGCAGGAAGAGAAAGAGCAGCACATTGCGTCACTGCGTTTTCACCAGCGTCTGGCGGAGTTTGCCGAAAACCGGCTGCTGGGTTTCGTGATCGCCTTCATGGCGCGGTCGCTGACCGATCTGACCGTCTATCGGCGGCTCTATGATCCACCGAACCACGAACTCGCGATGAAAGGCTGGGAGCACCAGCAGCGGTTGGTCGGGGCCTTGCGACAGGGTGATGCCGACGCGGCCCGCGAAATCATGGCCTCTCACATGAGCGTGGCCGAGGAGCTGATGGCGGTGCAAGAAGCCGAGCTGGAGCGTCGCTTTATCAGCGTGGAGCGCTGATCAACCGGTCTTAGAGCTTTCCAGTTTTGCCAGATCCGGTGCGCGATGCCGGTCTTCGGCAACAGGCACTTCGTCCAGCCAGTCCTTGTAAGGTGAGGAATTGCACTGGTCGTAGAGCCTGCGCAAATCACCCAGAGGATCGTCGGACGAATCGATGCGCAGGTCGAGCGGGGGTCGCTCAGGCGTCAGGCACAGCAGGCTCGCCGACATCAGCCCGCGATAATCACCGCCCGCCGCCCGGGCTGCCCCGAGCGCCGCGAGCAGCCGCTCGCCGAGCGAATCGTCGGTCGCCATGAAGGTCGCCGACATGGCGTCGACCACGTCGCGCTTGGCCAGCATATTGCCGCCTACGACCAGATTTGGTGCGCATTCGTGGCCGGCGTAGGGGAGACTCTGGTCGCCGGTATGCCCGGCCGTGCGGCCTTCGCGGTCCAGCGTCAGGAGCTGTCTGAAGCCCTTTCCGGTGTCGGGTTCGACCACCTGCGCCAGCGCTGAAGCCGCGTCGGCGCCCATGCGCATGGCCCGCAAGGCCTCGTCCCGCCAGAACGTGCTCGGCGAGGTTCCCTGGCTCGCGACCAGCCCAGAATCGATGTTCCCACGCAGCACCCAGCCCCCGACGCAGAGGTTTCCTGTGGCCGAAGCTGCGGCGAAACCGCCGCTTTTTTCATCAAAAGCCAGAATTGAGAAGGTCATGGGTACCGTCGTTGAACAATTTTTCTTGTATTTATCATGAGAATTTGGCTGGATGCAATCTATCATGATAAATTCATCATACGCATAGGAGAGAGGATTACATCATGAATATGCTGTCTGTAACACGTAGAACGCTGCTCGCGATCGGGGCGGCTGGGGCTATGACCCTTGCTTCGGTCAGTGCGCTCGCACAGACACCACCCGGTGTCTTGATTGTCGGTCAGATCGCTGAGCCCAAGTCTCTGGACCCGGCGGCGGTAACGGCCGTGAACGATTTCCGCATCCTGATGAACGTCTATGACGGTCTGGTGCGCTACAAGGACGGGACGCTCGAAGTCGAGCCGTCTCTGGCAACCTCCTGGGACATCAGCGACGATGGCCTTGAGTACACATTCTCCCTGCGCGAAGGCGTGAGCTTCCACGACGGTTCGGCCTTTGATGCCGAAGCGGTGAAGTTCAACTTCGACCGCATGCTGGACGAGAACCACCCCTACCACGATACCGGACCGTTCCCGCTGTCGTTCTTCTTCTCTGCGGTTGAAGACGTGGCGGTGATGGATGCATCGACGGTGAAGTTCACCCTGAACGCACCCTATGCACCCTTCCTGTCCAACCTCGCTTACCCGACCGGCCTGATCGTCTCGCCGGCGGCAGTGATGGAACACGGTGCTGACTTCGGCCGGAACGCTTCGGGTACCGGCGCCTTTACCTTCGGCGAATGGCGCTCGAACGAAGCCGTCGTGGTCGAAGCCAACGCCGACTACTGGGGCGGTGCACCGGCCCTCGATGCGGTGGTCTTCCGCCCCATCACCGATGCCAACACCCGCGTTGCTGAAATGCTCGCTGGCGGTATCGACATGATGGTCGAAGTTCCCCCGGTTTCCCTGAGCAGCTTCGGCGCGGACCCCTACGTGGTTCACGAGCAGGCCGGTCCTCACGTCTGGTTCCTGATCCTGAACGCCAAGGAAGGCCCCTTTGCTGACAAGCGTGTGCGGCAGGCTGCCAACTACGCGATCAACAAGGGAGCCATCGTCAACGACGTTCTCGAAGGCACTGCAGCGATCGCAGCAGGCCCAACGCCTCCGGCCTTTGCCTGGGCGTACAACGAGAGCCTCGAGCCATACCCCTACGACCCCGACAAGGCCCGCGCCCTGCTGGCTGAAGCGGGTACCGAGGGTGCTGAGCTGACCTTCTACGTCACCGAAGGCGGTTCGGGCATGCTCGACCCCGTTGCCATGGGTACGGCCATTCAGGCCGACCTGCAGGCCGTCGGCCTCGACGTGAAAATCGAGACCTACGAGTGGAACACCTTCCTCGGTGAGGTGAACCCGGGCCTCGAGGGCAAGGCAGACATGGCCGAAATGGCGTGGATGACCAACGACCCAGATACGCTGCCATTCCTCGCGCTGCGCACCGACGCGTGGCCGGACAAGGGCGGCTTCAACTCCGGCTACTACTCCAACCCGGCGGTAGACGAGCTGCTTGAAGCAGCCCGCGCTTCGACCGACCAGGCTGAGCGTGCGCGTCTGTATCAGGAAATGCAGACCATCGTTCAGGAGGATGCGCCGTGGGTCTTCGTTGCGAACTGGAAGCAGAACGCCGTGTCTAGCAACCGCGTGGAAAACTTCGCGCTGCAGCCATCGTTCTTACTCCTGCTGAAGGACGTCGCGAAGAACTAACCCCCTAGAGACGCTTCGTCTTGATGGACCAAGGGCGGCTTGCCTACCGCAGGTGAGCCGCCCTTTTTTCGTATTCCTTTGACGGCACGCCGCTTGTTTGCGACCGTCGAAGCCGTCTGATTGATTTGGGTTGCCTGCACCATGGGCGAGTACATCGTCAAAAGACTGCTTTCCGCTCTGCCGGTGCTGTTTGGCATTACGGTCATCGTGTTCCTGATCATGGCCATGATCCCCGGCGACCCGGCGACGGCTATTCTCGGCTCCTACGCCACCCCCGAAAACGTGGAACGCCTGAACCGGCAACTGGGCCTCGATCGCCCGCTGCCGCTGCGCTACCTGATCTGGCTGGGCAATATGCTGCAGGGGGACTTTGGCCAGTCGTTCTCGCTGAACCGGCCGGTGCTCGAAGAGGTCCTGGAGCGGCTCAACGCGACCCTGATCCTCGCGGGTACGGCTTTCGTGCTGTGTTCGGTGCTGGGCATTGTCGCCGGAGTGATCTCCGCGACCCGGCAATACGGCCTTGCCGACAAGGGCATCACCTTCGCGGTCATCCTCGGGATTTCGATCCCTTCATTCTTTCTGGGGATGATGATGATTCTGGTGTTCGCAGTGAACCTGCGGATGTTCCCGGTCTCGGGCATGTGGCCGATCTACGGTGACCGCGACCTCGAAGCGCTGATCCGGCACCTGACGTTGCCGGCGCTGACGCTTTCCGTCGTCGCTACCGGGGTGATCGCACGGCTGAGCCGTTCGGCCATACTCGAGGTGCTGCGCGCCGACTATATCCGCACCGCCCGCGCCAAGGGCCTGCGCGAAAGTCGCGTGGTCTGGCTGCATGCACTCAAGACCGCCATGGTCTCGATCCTGCCGATCCTCGGCCTGCAGGCCGGGTTCGTGCTATCCGGTGCGGTCTATATCGAAATGGTGTTCCAGTGGCCCGGGGTCGGGCGCATGCTGGTCGACGCCATCCTCAAGCGCGATATCATGCTGGTGCAGGGCGGCGTGGTCTTTGTCGCCAGCTGCTACGTGCTGTTCAACATCATCGTCGACGTGCTGCAGACCCTGCTCGACTCAAGGATCAAGACATGATCGGGCTGGTCCGGCTGATCGCACGCAACCGGCTGGCGCTGGTCGGGCTGGTGGTGCTTGTGGCGCTGGTCCTGCTGTCGCTGATCACCCCCTTGCTGCCGCTGGCCAACCCGGACGTGATCGACACGGCCCGCCGCTTCCGGCTGCCGTTCACGGAAGGCGCACTGCTGGGCACGGATCATCTGGGCCGCGACCTGCTCAGCCGTTTGCTGTGGGGGACGCGGCTGTCGCTGCTGGTCGGCTTCTCAGCGGCTCTGATCGCCGCAATGATCGGCGCAACCATGGGCATCGTCGCCGGATACTTCGGCGGCATCACCGACAATGTCATCATGCGCAGCGTGGATACCCTTATGGGCTTTCCCTACATCCTGCTCGCGCTGGCCATCGTCGCGGTGCTGGGGCCGGGGCTGTTCAACGCCCTGATAGCCGTCGCCGCCGTCAACATCCCGTTTTTCGCCCGGAATATCCGCGGCGTCACCGTCACCATCGTCCACCTCGAATACGTCGACGCAGCGCGGCTGAACGGGCGCAACCACCTGAGCATCATCGTCGGTGAAGTCCTGCCCAACGTCATCCCCACCATCGTGGTCGCGGTCTCGACAACTGTCGGCTGGATGATCCTCGAGACTGCCGGTCTGTCCTTCCTCGGCCTTGGCTCCCAGCCGCCGCAGGCAGATCTCGGGTCTATGCTCGGGGAGGCTCGCGCGGCCCTGATCACCAGCCCGCACACGTCCTTCGTGCCCGGGGCCATGATCCTGATCATTGTCATGGGGGTGAACCTGCTCGGTGATGGTATCCGCGACGCGCTCGACCCCCGGCTCAAGGCCGGCGCCCTCAGCCGTCCGCAGCCCGCCACCAAGGTCGCGCACTTCGACCCCAGTGTGCCGCAGCAGCCCGACGCCGTGCTGGAACTGGCCGACCTGTCCACCGCCTTCGACCTCGGTGCGCGGGAGCTGCGCGCGGTCAGGCAGGTCGACCTGCACCTGAACAAAGGCGAGTGCCTGGGCATCATCGGCGAAAGCGGCTCGGGCAAGTCCGTCACCGCGCTGTCGATCCTGCGGCTGGTCGCCTCTCCCCCCGGCGTGATCAAGGGCGGATCTGTCCACTTCGGCGGCGAGGATCTTGTGCGCCTGCCGCACCATCGCCTGCGCCAGATCCGCGGTAACCGGGTCGCCTATATCTTTCAGGACCCGCTCACGACCCTTCACCCGCTGCTGACCGTGGGCACGCAAATGCTTGAAGCCATCAAGGCGCACCAGCGGATCACCACGCAGGAAGCGCGAGAGAATGCCCTGTCGCTGCTGACGCAGGTGCGGATTCCCGATCCGCAGCGGGTCTTCAGCAGCCATCCTCACCAGCTTTCCGGCGGCATGCGCCAGCGCATCGGCATCGCCATGGCGCTGTGCAACGACCCCGACGTGATCATCGCCGACGAGCCGACCACGGCACTGGACGTGACCGTGCAGGCGCAGATCGTGACGCTGATCGACGATCTGCGCCGGGAGCGGGGTCTCTCGGTCATCTTCATCACGCATGATTTCAGTGTTGTCTCCCAGCTCTGCGACCGGGTGGCGGTCATGTACGCCGGTGAGCTGGTGGAACTGGGATCAACGCAGCAGATCATCGAACAGCCGCAGCATCCCTACACCACCAAGCTGATGCAGTGCGTGCCGCAACTGGGCGCGGGCAAGCGGCGGCTGCACGCCATTCCGGGCCTTCCGCCCCGTGCTGACGAGCCGCTGGTTGGCTGCGCCTTCGCCAGTCGCTGCCACATCGCCAGCGACGCCTGCCGGCAGGGACCGATTGCGCTCGACCGCCTCGAACAGCAGCGCGCGGTGCGGTGCATCCATCGCGGCGAGCACGGCCTGCCACAGATTGAGGGGGCGGCAGCATGAGCCATCCGGCCCTGAAAATCACCGAGTTGAGCAAGACCTTCACCGACGCATCCGGCCTGCTGGGTCGATCGCGGCGGGAGGTGCGGGCCGTGACGCGCGTCAGCCTCGATGTCGCCCCGGGCGAAACGCTGGGGATTGTCGGCGAGTCCGGCTGCGGCAAGACCACGCTGGCGCGGATGCTGGTCGGCCTGACCCCGCCCACCCCGGGCGGATCGAGATCAACGGCACCGACCGTACCGGCGACAGCACGCGCCGTTTTGGCCGCGATATCCAGTACGTGTTCCAGGACCCGACCAGCAGCCTCAACCCGCGCATGACAATCCGCGATATTCTGAGCGTCCCGCTCCGCTATCTGCACGGCATGGACGGCCCCGCACGGGCGGCCCGGATCAGCGAGATTATCGACGCGGTGAACCTGCGCGAGGAGTTCCTCGACCGTCACCCGCACGAATTTTCCGGCGGTCAGGCGCAGCGGATCGGGATTGCGCGGGCTTTGGCGGCCGATGCCCGCATTCTGGTTCTCGACGAGCCGGTGTCTGCGCTGGACGTGTCGATTCAGGCGCAGGTGCTCAACCTGCTCGCCGACCTCAAGGCCGAGTACGGGCTGACCTACATTTTCATCAGCCACGACCTTGCGGTGGTCGAGGCGATCAGTGATCGGGTCGCGGTGTTCTACGCGGGATCCATCGCGGAAATCGGCCCGGCAGAACAGATCTTCGCCGCGCCCCGCCATCCCTACACCAAGCTGCTCGCAGACAGCGCCCCGGCGGTCGGCAAGCCCATCCAGACCCAAGAGTCCGCGCTCAGCGATGTGCAGGTGAGCCCGACCCAGCTGCCCGGCTGTTCGTTTGCGCCGCGCTGTGCCTATGCCTCGGAGCGCTGCCACAGCGAACCGCCCGTGCTGGAAACCGCCGGTCCGCACGCCGCAGCCTGTTTTCATCCGCTGGACTGAGGCACTTACCCCCCTCAAGGAAATGCGGGTATCGATGCCAGCCAGCCCCGCTGGAGCACTTCGGACAGCCAGCGTTGTTTCCGGCTCCCATCACCTCTAGGCTTCGCGCCAATCCTGAAACGAGCTGGCGGCCTTCATGGCAACAAAGACGAACTGGAAAGCCATCCTCGCGGTCTACCTGATCGGCGTGGCAGCGGCTGCGCAGGTCGGGCGCATTGCCCCGGCGGCGAGCAGCCTGCGCGAAGATATGGCCATGGGGCTGACCACCTACGGCTGGATGGTGTCGCTGATCACCTTGCCTCGGCGGTGCTGGGGTTGGCGGCCGGGTATTGGGTGGTGCGGCGGGGACCACGTTTCGCGCTGTTTGCGGGAATGGCGGTGCTGTTCGTCGGCCTTGTGCTCGCAACGCTATCGCCCTCGAAGACCGTGATGCTGCTCGCCCGCATGGCCGAAGGGCTTGGCTATCTGGCGATTGTCGTTGCTGCGCCCACGCTGATCGCCCGCGAAGCCAGCGGGCGGGACACCGCCCGGTCTCTGGCGCTGTGGGGTACATTCTTCCCGCTGGGCATCAGTACAGCGGCCATCACCGGGGGCCTGCTGTCAGAGCTTTTCGGCTGGCGGGTCTGGTTCGGGATCAACGCTGCGACGCTGGTCCCGATTGCGCTGATGACGCTGGCATCGGTTCCGGCAGACCCGGGTGTGCAGCAGCGGTCTCCGGCGGCGGGCAGTCGCCAGCCGCTGTCCTTGTTGCCGGTTTCGGCGTGGCTGCTCGGGCTTGGATTGCTGAGTGTCACGCTGATCACGCTGGCCTTGCTGAGCATGCTGCCCGTGTTCCTGATGGAGAGCCACGGGCGCTCGCAGCAAACCGCTGGCGGCATCACCGGTGCCGTGGCGATGACCAGCATTCTGGGCAGCCTGCTCTATGGGTGGGTCGCGAACCGGATTGGCGAGACCACGATCCTGATGAGCGCTGCCGTGCTGCTGCTGGTCAGTGCTTTCCCGGCCTTCGATCCGGCTGCGGTGGTTCCCGTTACCGTCGCCTTTGCCGCGCTGGCGATCTTCGCTACCGGGGTGCTGGTGGCATCGGTTTTCGCAGCCGTGCCCCGTCTGGTTCCAAGCCCTGACGACATCGGTCCAGCCAATGGTCTGATCGCCCAGATTGGCAGCGTCGGCGCCCTGAACGGGCCGCCGATCATCGGCTTTTTCATTGCCTCCAGTGGCTGGACAGCGCTGACGGTGATGATTGTGATCTTCACGCTCTCGTTCCTGAGCTTCGCCATTTCCGCCAATGCCGCGCAACGTTAGCGCTAGCGGTTGACTGGCTGGACCCAAGCCCGCCGGGCTTGGCTGCTGGGGTGTTGCCGGAAACGCAACAAGGTGGACGTGAACCAGCACTAGACCCCCAAAAATCCTCCCTTCTATGGTTGCACCGAGCGCACCACCACGCGCCCGGAAAAAGAACAGAAAACCAAAAGGGACCTAGAATGTTTAAACACGTCCGACAGCTTGCGGGGGTCGCTGCACTGACCCTGGCTGCACAGGCAGCCTACGCTGATAATGATACGATTAAGGTCGGGGTGCTGCACAGCCTGTCCGGCACTATGGCGATCTCCGAGACCACGCTCAAAGACACCGTTCTGATGATGGTCGAAGAGCAGAACAAGAAGGGCGGTCTGCTGGGCAAGAAGCTCGAAGCCGTTGTCGTCGACCCGGCTTCTGACTGGCCCCTGTTTGCCGAGAAGGCACGCGAGCTGATCGAGATTGAAGGCGTGGACATCATCTTCGGGTGCTGGACGTCGGTTTCGCGGAAGTCAGTGTTGCCGGTGATCGAAGAGCTGGCGTCGGTGCCGCTGTTCTACCCCGTTCAGTACGAGGGTGAAGAGTCCTCCAAATACGTCTTCTACACCGGCGCCGCACCGAACCAGCAGGCTATTCCGGCAGTCGACTACTTCCTCGAAGAACTGGGGATTGAGTCGTTCGCGCTGCTCGGCACCGACTACGTTTACCCACGCACGACCAACACCATCCTTGAACAATACCTGAAGGACGCCGGGATCGCCGAAGAAGACATCTTCGTGAACTACACGCCCTTCGGCCACTCCGACTGGCAGACCATCGTTTCCAAGGTCAAGGACCTGTCCGCGTCGGGTAAGAGCGTCGGCGTGATCTCCACCATCAATGGTGACGCCAACGTACCATTTTACAAGGAACTGGCGAACCAGGGCATCTCGGCTGAAGATATCCCGGTTGTTGCATTCTCCGTCGGTGAAGAAGAACTCTCCGGTCTCGATAC
The DNA here is from genome assembly GCA_038141425.1 of Rhodospirillaceae bacterium. Taxonomy (GTDB): domain Bacteria; phylum Pseudomonadota; class Alphaproteobacteria; order UBA7985; family UBA7985; genus UBA7985. The sequence goes on from JAYQIC010000003.1 coordinate 75,784, forward strand.
CGGTCCACTGGTGGGTCACCTCGCAGCCTGGAACTACTTCCAGTCGGCAGCCGCCGCCGTGAACGATGAATTCGTTGAAACCTGGAAGGCGTTCATCGGTGATGAAGACCGCGTGACCAACGACCCGATGGAAGCGACCTACATCGGCTTCCAGCTGTGGGCGCAGGCCGTGGAAGCTGCAGGCTCTGAGGACTACGCCGAATGGCAGGATGACATCTACGGCATGTCGGTACCGAACCTGACCGGTGGCACCGCGACCATGCTGCCGAACCACCACCTGACCAAGCCGGTGCTCATCGGTGAAATTCAGGCAGATGGTCAGTTCGACATTGTTTCGCAGACCGCTGAAGTCCCTGGCGATGCCTGGACCGACTTCCTCGCCGCGTCTGCAACCCGGATCTCCAACTGGGAAGACAGCGAGATCGACTGCGGGAACTACGACACTGAAACCGGTGAGTGTTTCGGCCAGAACTACTAGGGCTTCCCTGGTAACGGGCTCCGCCTCTTTGCCTCCTCAGCGGAGCCCCCTCGTAAGCCCGGCCTCGCGCCGGGCTTTCACTGCCCCTTCCAGTCTTGCCTGTCGTCCTCCGCCTTCTTGGTATCGGGATGCACGCGGCAGATTGGTGGGCGTTGGTGACCTTCAACAGTCTTTACACGAGCAGGGCATCCAATCGCCGCGCTAGGCGCCCTTGCTCCCAGTACGTGAAGGGGCGGCTTAATGCGCTCGTTTCTGCTTACCCTTATTGCAGTTCTGCTGCTGCTACCCCTGCAGGTGAAATCACAGACGCTGCAGGACATTTTTGTGACCCGTGCCGATGATCTGGCCGCCGGAAACACCGCGACCGTCAAAGAGCTTGCCCGCCTGACCGCAGCCACCCGTGAACCCCAGACCAAGGCCATCCTCGAAGCCTGGATCGCCGGTGATATCCACTTCCGCAAGAGCGACAATCTCATTGTCTTGGTCGAGGAGAGCGATGCGGGCCTGAGCCTGCGCGATCTGTTCTCCAATGAGAAGGTGGCGCAGGCCGAACGGGGTGACACCAAGAAGGTTAAGAATTCCACGCCGATCAAGGCGATCCTGCGCCCCGCTCTGGCAGCGCTGGAGCTGAGTAGCCCTGATCCGGCGGCGCGCAAAGCCGCTGCCGAACAGCTCGCCAAGAAACCGAACGAAGCCGCGCTCAATCTGCTCGCAACTGCGCTGGAGACAGAGACTGACGCCAGCGCGCGTCGCGCCATTGAAAACAGCCTGATCATTGCCACCCTTGCCGTCGGCGACGACCAGAGCGTTCTGGTGCAGCTGATGACCATGGGGAATCGGCTAGAGCCAACGGTAAGGGGCGCGGTGCAACGGCTGGTCGACAAACCCAAGCGCGCGCCCGAGGTGGTTGCGGCAGCGGCCGCGCGGCTCGACGCCATCAACAATCTCGTCGACCTGAACAACTTCGGCAACAATCTGCTGTTTGGTCTTTCGCAGGCCTCTGTGCTGCTGCTCTCCGCCATCGGTCTCGCCATCACCTTCGGCGTGATGCGGGTGATCAACATGGCGCATGGCGAGTTCATCATGATCGGCGCCTACACGACTTTCGTTGTCCAATCGCAATTGCCCGGTATGCCGGGCGTGGCGCTGGTGCTGTCGATCCCGTTGGCTTTCGCTCTGGCCTTTGCGGCCGGGGTGATCCTTGAGCGCACGGTGATCCGGTTCCTGTACGGTCGGCCGCTGGAGACGCTGCTGGCGACCTTCGGGGTCTCGCTGGTCCTGCAGCAGTCGTTCCGCCTGATTTTCACCCCGCAGAACCGCCCGGTGATCACGCCGGACTGGCTGGCGGGGAATGTCGCGCTGAATCCGATCCTCGGGCTGACTACACCGCGGATCTTCGTGTTTGTGGTGGCGCTGGCGGTGTTCTTTGGCCTGCTGGCCTTCCTGCAGCGGTCTCGCTTCGGGCTAGAAATGCGCGCTGTGACCCAGAACCGGCCCATCGCCAACACCATGGGCATCAACGCCGGCCGGGTCGATTTTCTGACCTTCGGCCTGGGGTCTGGCATCGCCGGGCTAGCAGGTGCGGTGCTGTCCCAGGTGCTGAAGATCAACCCCGATATGGGCGTGACCCTGATCATTCCCAGCTTCATGGTGATCGTGATCGGTGGGGTCGGCAGCCTGTGGGGTGCGCTGGTTGGCGCAGGGCTTGTGGGTATGGCCACCAAGCTGGTTGAGCCGATCTTCCCGAACAACACGCTGCTCGCCACGGCCATCATTCTGGTCGCGATCATCGGCTTTATCCAGTTCAGGCCCCGGGGCTGTTCGCCCAGAAAGGGGAGGTCCGCCGAGCTATGATGAGCCTCGAACGATACAACCGCCTGAGCCAGCGCTACCGACGGATAAGCCCCCTTCTCTCCATGCTGGTGGTCTTCGCCCTGTTGGCCGCTTTCATGGTGTTCGTGCCCGTGGCCAACCAGTCCTACGCCGGCGGCGGTGGGTGGCTGCCCGATGCCATGGTGCAGCTGTTCGGCAAGATCCTGTGCTTTGCGCTGCTGGCGATTGCGCTCGATCTGGTTTGGGGGTTCTGCGGTATCCTTTCGCTGGGCCACGGCGCCTTTTTCGCGCTGGGTGGCTACGCCATCAGCATGAACCTGATCTACGCCACCGCCGATCAGAAACTCGCGCAGATCACCGACCCCATCGCCCGGGATGACGCGGTCAAGCAGTCGATCTTCTCGGTTGTTGGGCAAGGGGAAGACCCCTAGCCGTGGTTCTGGATGCTGGCCGACCAGTTCTGGTTTCAGGCGCTGATGGTGCTGGTGGTGCCCGGGCTGCTCGCCTTTGGCTTCGGCTGGCTGGCCTTCCGCAGCCGGGTGACGGGGGTTTACCTGTCGATCATCACGCAGGCGCTGACGCTCGCGCTGGGCTACCTGTTCATCATGAACGAGTTCGGCCTGCGCGGGAACAATGGTCTCTCGGGGCTGCAGAACGTCCTCGGCGCGTCGATGACCGAAACATCGACCAAGGCCACGCTGTTCATCGCATCCGGGATTGCGCTGATGGCGGGCTACGTGCTGACCCTGTTCCTGACCCAGTCGAAATTCGGTAGCGTGCTGCGTGGGATACGGGACGACGAAGACCGCATCCGGTTTCTGGGCTACGCGGTCGAGGGCTACAAAGTCTTCGCCTTTGTCATCTCGGCGATGATGGCTGGGGTCGCCGGCGCCCTGTTCGCGCCGCAGGCCGGGATCATCAACCCGGATAGCTTCGGCCCGCTGAAGTCGATCGAGGTCGCCGTCTGGGTCGCTCTGGGTGGGCGGGGCTAATCTACGGCGCCATCGTCGGCGCGGTCGCGGTCAACCTGCTGCGCTCGGCGCTGACTGGAGGCTGGATCAATCAGATCGGCTTTGGCGTTGTTGCGATCGACGTTTCCGGCGTGCCGTGGCCGGAGTTCTGGCCGATCGTGCTGGGTCTGCTGTTCGTGCTGGTGACGCTGCCCATGCCCCGGGGCCTGATGGGTCTGTGGCACAGCATGCTCGCGCTGATCTGGCAACGGCTCTTGCGCGGGTGGATCGTGGCAGAAGCCGACGCGGCAAATCAAAACAATGGGGCTGTGGCCCCCTCGGAGCCGCCGGCTGACGCCGCCAGGTCGCAGCACATTGTGGCGAGCGCATGACCGAGCTCAAGTCCAAATACCCGCCCATGACGCTGAACATGGCGCCGGCACCCGAGCACCAGCCCGGCCGGGCACTCTCCGGCTATGGCAACCCGGATCTCAACTCTGGCTCGTCGCTGCTGATGATCCAGTCCGTGACCGTGTCCTTCGATGGATTCAAGGCGCTGAATGACCTGTCCTTTGCTGTTGCCGAACGCGAGCTGCGGGCCATCATCGGCCCCAATGGTGCGGGCAAGACGACCTTCATGGACGTGGTCACAGGCAAAACCCGGCCGGACCGGGGTCGGGTCATATTCGGCGCGACCGATCTGCTGCGCCGGACAGAGGCGAGCATCGCCCAGCTGGGCATCGGGCGGAAGTTCCAGCGGCCCACGGTGTTCGAGGAGCAGTCCGTCTTTGAGAACCTGACCCTCGCGCTGTCCAACCCCCGTTCGCCCACCGCCAGTATTGCCTACCGGATGTCAGCGGCTGACCGGGAACGCATCCACGAACTTGCAGGCTTGATTCACCTGACCGACGCGCTCGACGCTGCGAGCGGCAGCCTGTCTCATGGGCAAAAGCAGTGGCTGGAAATCGGCATGGTACTGGCTCAGAAACCCCGCCTGCTGCTGGTCGACGAACCAGCGGCGGGCATGACCCCGGCCGAGCGCGACCGTACCGTCGCCATCCTCCGCAACGTCGCCGAGACCTGTGCTGTGGTGGTGATCGAGCACGACATGGAGTTTGTGCGCAACCTGTCGTGCCGGGTCACGGTGCTCAACGAGGGCATGGTCCTCGCCGAAGGGTCGATGGACGACGTGGTCAGGAATGAGGATGTGATCGATGTCTACCTTGGTCGTTAACGATGTTTCCCTCGCCTATGGCCAGTCGCGGATCCTGCACGGCGTCTCATTGGAAGCCCGTCAGGGGGAAGTGACCTGCGTCATGGGCTCCAACGGTGTCGGCAAGACCAGCCTGCTCAAGGCAATCGTCGGGCTGCACCCCATCACTGGCGGGCAGATTACCCTTGGTGAGCAGGATCTCGGCAAGGTCCAGCGCCATCAGATAGCGCGGGCTGGTCTGGGTTACGTGCCGCAGGGGCGGATGATTTTCCCCAGACTGACGGTGGAGGAAAACCTCAAGACCGGCTTTGCCTGCCTGCCGGGGTCAGAGAGGGGCATCCCCGACCGCATTTTCCGGATGTTTCCAGTCCTCGCTGATTTCATGGGGCGGCGAGGGGGCGATCTGTCCGGCGGTCAGCAGCAGCAGCTCGCCATTGCCCGGGCCCTGATCACCCGACCAAAGGTGCTGATCCTCGATGAGCCGACGGAAGGGATTCAGCCCAATGTCATCCAGCTGATCGGCAATGTGATCCAAGAGCTGAAGGACGAAGGCACCATGTCGATCATTCTGGTCGAGCAGTATTTCGACTGGGCGCGGCAGTTGGCCGACGCCTTCACCGTCATGCGCCGGGGTGAGGTTATTGCCAGCCTGCGGACCGACGCGGCCAGCGACGAGCAAATCACCCGGCTGCGTGACCTGATTTCGATCTGAGGCAGAGGCCCAAGCTGATCGGCGGAGAACGGCGGCTCAACCCGCCGCAGCTTTAGGGGCGGATGGGCCGCCAAAGTCAAAATCCGCTGCGATCATCTCGAGGAACCTCGATGCTGCCACAGACAGCGTCCGGCCCTTGAGCTGCAGCAGCTTGGCGCAGATGCTCGCCTTGCGATGCGCCAGCGGCCGTGCCACCAGCCCGTCGGGCAGGCCCTGGCCCTCCGTGTTCGGGGTGAGCATGAAGCTCAGTAGCTCGGAACCCTTGGTGCATTGCTGGATGAAGGCAGCGTGCGAGCATTGGATCTGCGGTTTCAGCGTGATCTGGCTGGTCAGCATCAGTCGTTCGAGGTGCATGAACAGGTTGCTGTTCTCGCTGGGCAAGGCGAGCGGAAAGGCGGTCAGGTCAGAGATTTTCAGCTGTTCCCGTGTGGTCAGTGGATGGTCGGCATCCATGATGACCTGAACGATCAGGTTCATCTCACCGACCAATGTTGTGTCGGGTGAAAACTGCGAGTCCAGAACCAGCGCAAGGTCGACTTCGTAGTCCATGAGCAGCGGCTCGGCTTCGCCACTCAGAACCTCGTGCACTTTGAAATCGACCTGTGGAAACTCGGCCTGATAGCGCCCGACTTTGGCGGGCAGATAGGCAGGCAGCAGCGCCGGCGAAACGGCGAGGTTTACCGAGCCCATGCGAAGGCTGCTGAGGTCAGCGATCTGCGACTTGACCTTGTTGAGCTCAGCCAGCTGCTTGCGGACGAAGGTCAGCACCAGCTCCCCGGCCACGTTCGGGCGCATTCCGGCGCTGGTGCGCTCGAACAGCGGCGTGCCGTATTCCTCCTCGAGGTTGAGGATCCGGCGGTTCAGGGCAGAGGGGGTGATGGCGGACTTTTCAGCCGCGCGGCGGATAGAGCCGTAGCGCGCAACGGCGTCGAGCAGTTTGTAGGTCAGAAAGTCGGACATGAATGCTTTTAGTGTTTCGAAAGTGATCGCCACCAAGCGTGGGTACTACAAGCAAACAAGTCGCACTGTGACTTCAATAGAGACTTAATCAGGGACTTCCCGATTAACTGCAAGTGACAGTTTCGCGGGTCGGAGGTCACCAAACGGCAAGGTCGAAACTACCCACACCCAGAAGATACGGACTGTCGACTAAGCGCCAGTTGCCCTATCGGCGGCGCGGCGACCGCCATGGACATCGATCCGCGAGCCATCGCTGAAACGCGAGAACCGGAAGGGTGTCGGATCGACGATCGGGTCGTTCCCGGTGACCAGATCGGCGGCCAATCGGCCTGCGCCCGGCCCCAGCCCAAAGCCATGACCGGAAAAACCCGACGCCAGAAACAGACCCGGTACATCGTCCAGTGGTGAAATCACCGGTATCTCGTCTGGGGTCATGTCGATGTAGCCCGCCCATGCCTGTGCGATGGTGGCCTGCGCGAAGTAAGGCCACTGCTCACCCAACTGGCGCAGGAGGTCGACGGTAAAGCGTTTCGAAGGTCGCGGGTCGAGCACGCGAGTGCGCTCAAAGGGGCCGGGGCGGTCGAGGTCACCACGTCCCATCGCCGGGAGCTCCGCCAGAAACTGGCGCCCCAACCGCAGCTTCATCGATGCCCAGTTGGCGCGGATGAGGTCGGTGAACTGCAGGCCGTAGCGCAGGCTGTCCGGGACCAGATCGACAATGTTCGCCGACCCGTTGGCGATGGTGTAGCCACCGTCCTGCCGCTTACGGAAGGCAAAGTCCTCCGACCAGAACGCGCCCTCCGGACCACCCGCCATCGGCTGGGTGCGCACCACGGCGTTGAGGATGTTCAACTGTGGAAACCGCATACCCTGCTGCCGGCACAGCAGCTTGCTCCACGCGCCACCGGCAATTACGGCCGCTTCGCAGGCAATCGGGCCGTGTTCGGTGACGACCGCGCTGACGCGGCCAGCGGTGGTTTCAAAACCTCGGACGGCGCAGCCCGTGAGGACTTGGCCGCCCCTGGCACGCACCGCTTCGGCGATGGCGGGCGCAGCTTTCTGCGGTTCAGCGCGGCCATCGAACGGCGTGACCATGGCGCCAAAGCCCGTTTTCGGCGCGTCGGGGAAGGCGTGGGCAAGGTCGGTTTTCGTCAGCATCTCGGTGACGATGCCAAGTTCGGATGCCGTCCGACGCCAGCGTTCGAGGTGGGCGGCTTCCTGGTCAGAGTGGATGGCGAAGGTGATGCCGGACCGCACGAAGCCGACATCGCAGCCGGTCCGCTGGTGCATGCTGTCCCACAGATCCAGCGCGTGCATCATCAGCGGCAGCTCGCGCGTGTCGCGATCCCCCGCTCGGACCCAGCCCCAGTTCCGGCTCGACTGCTCGTGCCCGATACCGCCTTTCTCGCAGAGTGCGACCGACAGGCCCTGATCGGCCAGTTCCAGCGCCGTCGAGGTGCCAACGATCCCGCCACCAACGACGACAGCGTCGACGCGTTCTGGCCAGTTGGTGTCCCCGGCGACCTCAACAACGGGCGGTCCGGGCATGCCTAAACCCTGCTCGCGCCGACCATGGCGGTCACCAGTCGATGAAGATTACGAACTGTTCCAGCACGATGCGCCACAGGTCGAAGTTGTCTCGGAAATTCGCTTCCGACACCCCGTAAGCAAGGTTCAGGTCCATCCTCAGAAAGGGGTCATTTTCCGCATCCAGCTCTACGTTGGCCCAGCGCCACTCGCCGTTAAATTCGTTGGCGCTTTCCAACGACAGTCCGTCGGCGAGATCAAAGCCTGAGCTCAGGGTGACCGAGAGGCAGTCGCGGTTATCCTCGCAGCCGTAGAAGTACATGTTCCAGGTTGCCTTGCCCAACCGGCCTGAAATCTTTGGATCGCCGGTGCTATCGGTCTCAAGTCTCGCCTGATAGCCGTCTTTCTGAATCAGTTGCATGATTGAGAACGGGTCGGTGGCATCGACCAGCTGCGCTGAGGCGGTGTGGCCAAATCCCATGGCAAGGATGCTCATGAACCCTGCGGCCAGAATGGACGTCTTCATATCGTTTCTCCCCCAAAAAAACACGTGTTTCCAGACGATTGTGCTCATAGGTCGGTCGTGTGATCAAGAAGACTTCAAGTTGCCGGTTATAGGCAGCACCATTGTGGTCTGCTTTTGTGGGCTGTAGGTGTCAAAGCATGTCATCGAAGCTGTCACTCCTCTGGCTCCAAGCCTTCGTCGCCGTCGCCCGGAGCGACACGCTGCAGGAAGCCGCGGCGCGGGCAGGGCTGTCGACCAGCACGCTCTCCAGCCACCTGCGCAATCTGGAAAACCACCTCGGCGCGTCCCTCTTCGATCACAGCAAGCGTCCGCTGGCGCTGACCGCCAACGGGCATCGCTTCCTCCACCATGCCGAAGCGGTGCTTGAGCGCGTCGGGGTCGCTGAGTCCGAGATGCTCAGCGAAGGCCCGCAGGCGATCCGGCAGCTGCGGCTCGGGCTCATCGACGATTTCGACACTGATGTCGCCCCGGCGCTGACGCTGGAGCTGGCTCGGATGCTGCCGAACTGTTCCTTCGAGCACTACTCCCGTCCCAGCCACGAGATCCTGCAGCTGCTCGCCGACCGACGCATTGAAGCCGGGTTTGCGACCATACCCGCCGAAGGGCTGGCGGGGCTGCCGCAGCGATCGCTGCTGCGCGACCCCTATATCGTCATCGCACCGGCCGGGCATCCGTGCCCGAACCTCGAGGCGAGCGAGGGGCGCCTGCCGTTCCTGCGTTACTCGTCCGAGCAGCATATCGGGCGGCAGATCGAAGCCCAGCTGAACCGCCTACGGGTGCAGCTGCCGCGGCGTCTCAGCGCCGAAAGCAATCAGGCGCTGATGGCCATGGTCGCGGCGGAGCAGGGCTGGACCATCTCGACCGCGACTTGCTTTAACCGGGCGCGGTCGCTGTGGCCAGGGCTGTCGGTGCACCCCTTTCCCCGCGCCAAGTTCGCCAGGGAGATTGCGCTGGTGACGGTGCCCGGCGGGGCGGAGAGCCTCGCGACCCTGCTCGATACGACCGTTCGGCCCCTGATCAGGGAGCGGGTGCTCGAACCCGTGCTGGCGCAGGTTCCGTTCCTGCGCGACGAGTTCATCATGCTCGACGGTGAGCCAGACTGAGGCTCAGAGAATGATGTTGAACCGGGCGCGGATTTCGGCGTCCTGCTCAGCGGACAGATAGGCAGGCTGGTGGCTGTCGAGGACCGATTTCGCCTTATCTCTTGCCCGCTCCCACGCTGTCGGCGCGCCGCTCGCGCCCCAGACGTTGGGGTCGTCGCGATCGGCGAGGGGCGGGTAGAAGTAGTCGCGCTCCATCGCCGCCAGCGTCTGGTCACCGCCAAGAAAGTGGCCCTCGCCCAGCACAGCGTCACAGATGTCATCGAAGCCCAGATTGGCTTCGTTGACTTCGACCCCGCGCAAGGCCCGGTAGGTGTGGGCGTGCATCTCGTCGTCGAGGATGAAGGCCTCAAAACTGGCCCCGAGCAGGGACGCGGTCATGCCCGAGCTTTCGTAGATCAGGTTCCCGCCTGCCAGCCCCGCCGCCAGCGATGTCATGCCCTTTTCAACGCCATACTGGGCGTCGATGGCCTTGGCATCGGTCATCGAACTGGCCACGCCCGAGCACAGTCCCAGCCAGTTGGAGAGCTGCGCCGAGGCTGCGTTGAGCAGCGCGGTTTCACCCCCGCCGCCGACAAAGGCACCGGTGCGCAGGTCGATGACCAGCGGCCAGTTCGAGAATACCATGGGAAACCCCGGCTCGATCGAATGGACCATGACCAGCGAGGCCAGCGTCTCGGCCAGCGACTGTGCGAGGAACCCGGCCAGCGTGGCGGGCGCGGTTGCCCCGCCTGGGCTGCGGTGATGTTTGAAATCGGGATGCGGTGTTCGATGCACTTGAAGACCACGTCGACGGCGTCTTCTCCGTAGCGCATGGGGGAGATCACCGGGCTGACGTGGGCCTTGACGAACGGGCGCGCTGCAAACTGCCCCGGCCCGCCGGCTGCGATATCCAGCATCTCGACAATCGGGTCGACGTGTTCGGCCAGTGTGAAGGACGTCGCCACGGGTTTGGTCGTGTTCCGCAGCAGCGCGTGGACCGTGTTCACGTCGAGATCAAAGTTGTCGGGCACGTCGGTCGCGACACAGCAGCGGGTGAACCAGCTGACGTTTTCGAGCGTATCCTGCAGCCTCGTGAAATCGTGCAGGTCTTGTAGCGTGGAAGGTCGATACAGACCGCTGTCCAGATCCAGTGTCTGTACCGCAGCGCCGCCGGTCCCGAAGTGCACGGCGTCCCCGCCCACCGTGATGCTGCGCGCCGGGTCCCGGCCATGCAGGGGAAGACCTTCGGCGTTTTTCGATGGCTTCCAGCACCAGCGAGCAGGGCAGCAGGAAGCGGTCCCGGTCGTTCCGCTCCGCCCCGCAGGCGAGGAGGTTGCTGCCAGGTTGTCCGGCACCTCCCCATGCCGAGCGTTTCCAGCAGCCGCAGCGCGGTTTCAAAAATTGCCGTCAGATCCGCTTCGCTGAGCGGTCGGTAGACGCCGCCGGGTTGCCCGGGGGCAGGGGTGAACCTCCGGCTTGGCGGCTCGCAGTGCCATGCGCTCCTTCCGACCGGAGCGGCGGGACGACGAGGGCTTGGCACTGTCACGGGTCATGGCGGATGCCTTCGAGATGAAACGATGGTTCTTGGTCTTTGGCCGAGCGGTGGCTTCGGCAAAGCAGTCTTCTCTAATTCCGATATTTTCATAAAACATTTTTATTATACCGGATTTGAAAGCTGTGCGTTGACCAACGCGGCCGGGACCACCGAAGTCACTCAATCCACGAAACCCGCCGGAGACCAGAGAATGAAATCGCGGACCAAAGCCGTCGTCATCGGGGGCGGCATCGCAGGCTGCTCGACGCTGTATCACCTGACGCAGGAGGGATGGACCGACGTCGTTCTGGTGGAGCGGGATGAACTGACCAGCGGGACGACCTGGCACTCTGCGGCGCAGGTGACAAACTTCGGCATGAACCAGACGATGGTGGGGCTGAAGACCCACTCGATCAACCTCTACAAGGAGCTTGCCGAGGACCCGGATTATCCCATCAACTACCATCACGCCGACGGCGGTATCCGCCTCGCCAACACGCAGGCGCAGATGGAGGGCTACCATCATTTTGCCAGCATGGCGCGCGGTATGGACGTGCACTTCGAGGTCATCGACGCCGAGGAGTGTGCGCGCCGCCACCCGCTGATTTCGACTGAGAACCTGGTGGGTGGTCTCTGGGATCCGCTGGACGGGGATATCGACCCGGCCCAGCTGTGCCCAGGCGCTGGCCCGTCGGGCGCGCAAAGCCGGTGCCGAGGTCTACCGCCACACCGCTGCGACCGGGCTGAAGCAGCACGCGGACGACACCTGGACCGTCGAAACCACCAAGGGCAATATCGACTGTGACGTGGTGGTCAACGCCTGCGGCTACCGGGTGAACGAAGTCGGCGCGATGATGGGCGTGCACCACCCGGTGATGTCGATGGAGCATCAGTACATGCTCACCGAAACCATCCCGGCGATCGAAGAAGCCGGCCACCGTATGCCTTTACTCCGCTGCCCGATCAGCGACTACTACTGCCGGCAGGAAAAGAACGGCCTGCTGGTTGGTTTCTATGAGCAGGACTGCCGGACCTGGGGCATGGACGGGATCGACCCGAACTTCGCAAACGCCCTCTGCCCGGACGATCTGGACCGCGTGATCGACGTGCTCGAAGGGGCCTTCGCCAGAATGCCCGCGCTCGAAGAAGTCGGCATTCACACCGTGGTCAATGGCCCGATCACCTACACCATCGATGGTGCGCCGCTGGTCGGCCCGATCCCGGGCAAGCGCAACGCCTTCTGCATCATCGGCCTCCGCGCCGGACTGGGTGAAGGCGGCGGCCACGGCTGGCTGCTGGCGCAGCAGATTGTGCACGGCGAAGCCTGCTACGACACGTGGGTGCTGGACCCGCGCCGCTTCACCGAACACGGCAACGTCGAGCTCTGCGCCCTGAAGGCCATAGAAGACTATCAGAACGAATTCCGATTCCATTTCCCCAACGAGCACCGCCCGGCCGGTCGCTACGCCAAGACCACCGCCGCTGACCCCTGTTCTGGAAGCTGAGGGCGCAGAGTTCACGGTCGTCAATGGCTGGGAGCGGGTGGAGTACTTCAAGCCCACGCCTGATTTCCACGTGACCCACGGCTTCCGGTTCGACGAAGCCCACGATATCGTCGCTGCCGAAGTGGCGGCGGTCCAGAACGGCGTCGGCCTGACCGAGGTCAACGGCTTCAACCGCATGGAGGTCAGCGGCCGCGATGCGCGCAGTTTCCTCGACCGCATGAGCTGCTCGAAGATCAAATCGACCCCGGGTCGCGTGTCGCTGGCCTATCTGCTCAACCCTCACGGGATGGTCAAAGGCGAGGTCACGGTCGCCAACCTGCCCGATGGCCGGATCTGGGTCGGCTCAGCCGCAGCCGCCGAATGGCACGACCGCGACTGGCTCAACAACCACATCCGCTCGGATGAAGACGTGCAGGTCTCGACCCTGACCAATGACCACACGATCCTGCTGCTCGCCGGGCCGAAGGCGCGCGACGTGCTGTCCGCTTGCAGCCGCGTAGATTGGTCGGCGGCGGGCTTCCCGTGGCTTTCGGTGCGGGAGGCCTTCGTCGGCATCGCGCCTGCCGTTGTGATGTCCGTCAGCTTCTCTGGTGAGCTGGCCTACGAAATCCACATCCCCAATGCAAACCTCTACACCGCCTACCGGGCGCTGCGCGCGGCGGGGCAGGCGCACGATCTCCGGCTGTTCGGGGTTCGGGCCGTGGAGAGCATGCGGCTGGAAAAGGGCTATCTGCACTGGAAGTCCGATCTGCTGACCGAGTTCGATCCCTTCGAAACCGGGCTGGATCGCTTTGTCGATCTGGGCAAGCAGGAGTTCGTCGGTAAGGAAGCCTTGCTGGCGCGGCAACAGGCCGGGCCTCGGCGCCAGCTGGTGAGCCTTGCGCTCGATACCCGAGACGCTGCAGCCCATGGCGGCGCGTCGGTGATGGTGGCCGACCGGGTTGTGGGTACGGTGACCTCTGGCGAGTGGGGCCATCGCACCGGGCTCAATCTGGCCTATGCCTTTGTGGAGCCGGATCTGGCGGCGGAAGGCACCGCACTGCACGTCGACGTTCTCGGGGAGATGGTGGCTGCCGAGGTGATCACGCCGGGCCTTACGATCCGTCCTACAGCCGGGTCCGCGCCTGATCCCAAAGCAGCACGTTCGTTTCTTCCCTTCAGTCAGATCCCACTTGAGATCCCGTTGGAAACAGCGCCCAACATCGCCCGCAAGAGCGATACAAATTCATGTCGGACTTGCAGCTTGTCTCTGACAAATGTCCCGCGATCGGTCGTCGGGCCGGCCGTAGACGCGTTGAACTTACATTTTGGATAGTGGGGTATTGTTGCTGGCTGCCGCGGCCGCTGGGCGGACTGCGGCTGCTTAATCCTCAACAGCAGCTTCGGATCCGTGAAATACGTAGCCGACGTGACGCAACGCCCTGATTGGAAGCGGGTGGTCCGTCTCGCTGAATTGTCGCCGTAGCTTTGAGATCATCACTTCCAGAGAGCGCAAAGATGAAGTCGACGTATCGCCAGTCTTATTCGCTGTCACCAGTTTCACCAGATCGTCTTTTGATACGAAGTCCGGAGCTCCGACAATAAGCGCATTTAGAATAGCAAATTCTCCACTACTGAGCCGGACGACCTTACCCTCTGGTGATTGCAGCGTGTGAGCCGTTCGGCTCAAAATCCAGCTTTTGATTTCTGCGGATTTCGGATGAGAAATTTTCAATAAACCATTCAGCAGCAATCCCAATGCGAGGATCGAAAATCCAAGGAAGAGCCATCCAAAATACATTCTGTCCCAGAGTTTAAAACTCAAAGCGAAGATCTCCAGGTCGGTAATGCCTGACGAACTTCGCACCGTAGCAAAGCCGGCGTTTCCAATCGCAAAAGTGAGAATTCCCAGATCGGCCAGTCTATTTTCGCCGGATCAGGCTCTGGCGATTATGAAGCTCGCGAAGGCAGATGCGGCGGCAATGAACCCTGAGAGAACAATTACACGCGTTTGGTAGCTGTCTGCGATGCTCACGGCAACGACAACGGCAAGCAGGTACACACCGAAAACAATGAAATCGTATTGTCTAAACGCCTGGTAATTTTTCAGGCTCCGCACCGCCTGAAGCGCCAGAAATCCGCCAAAGCCAAATAGTGCATTCGAAGTGATTGTTTTTATTTTGAAGGGAAGGAAGTCGGGCATGGCTGCGGATAGCATTCCGAAACATACGGCCATGAACGCAAATGCTGAGAGCCGCCAGGCACGAAGTTTGAGAACTGTTAAGCTGCAAGCCAGAAACATAACAGCTGGCGCCAATAGCATCGCCGCGACGAGAGGTGCGAACTGCTCGAGATTTGTTGGGGACATCAGCATTTGCCGTTTTGATCGTTTTTCCGGGGAAAATTAACTCAGGAATGAGGCTGCACAACAGTACTATTGAGAATTGTTAAGGTTCGTTAATTTGTTTTTGGTAAATTATGATTGAGCCGACCGCCCCCCGTCCGTGAAAATCCCAAGGCTACACTGGATCAGCTTTACGTCTCGTAAACGCTGGAAATGCGTCAAGGGTTAACGGTCAAATCATGGGTATCATTAATCGTCGTGGCAGCAACTCGCCACGCAGTGCGCTGACGTCGTCAGCTTCTCTTCTCACAATTGCCGCAGGTGCTGCATCCTGGCCCGGTTTGGCTCAAGCAGCTGGTGATGAGATTACCTCACAGATGATGCTCTTGCCCGAACACTACGAGCTTATGGAATACGGCGTGGTGGTGTTCAAGCTGGAAACTGGCGAGAACCTCAGCCTGACTCCGGACCAGTATCTCATCCTCGAAGATGGTCTGTTGCTGATTACCGATGAGTTGGCACAGGCCTCGATCTACAGCCTGCCAGTGATGGGGTCTGTTCGTGCGCAGTTGCTTACCGACCTAGAGCAAGTTGCCACCATCGATGGCACCGTTGCAGAAGCCACACCGGCCCAGACGCTATCGATCACCGAAGGCCAAGCGCCCCGCCTGTCCGAGCAGGTCGAACTGCAGAGCTATGAGCTAGCGCAGAAGTCTGAATGTGAAGAAGGTTCAGATGATGATGACGAGGGCTGTGCCCTGCCACTGGGCGCTTCGAGTGAGGCCAGCGTGAGCGAAGGGCTTGCGGTGGGAATGTCTGTCGCGCCTGGTGCCATGGCACTCTGGGTATGCTTATGACCAGTGATCAGCCTGCTGAGGAAGAAGAAGAAGGCCCACCTCAGGTCCAGTGGGAGACTAAGTATTGGAAGATGTTCGACTTGAACCTGGACCCCGGCGGCATCGATGTCAGCGACAGTGACCCATCCCAATTCACGGAGTTCCAAGGGGATCTATACTTTCGGGCCGCCGGTGAGCAATTTGATTGGGAGCTCTGGAAGTTCGATGGCACCAATGCCAGCATAGTTGAGGACATCTATCCCGGTGTAAATTCAATCGAGTACTGGTGGAACGGCGGCGACTTTAAAACGAGTTATCCAAGTTCCTTGGTTGAATATGATGACGCGTTGTATTTCGTCGCGAACGACGAGCTTGAGGGAGAGAGCTCTTCAAATTTGATGGTACCAACGTGTCTCGCGTCACAAACCTCAACACCGACTCTGGTGTCATGAATGGAGGCTCATTCATTAAATATTCCTTCTTACCTTTGAACTGGATGAACGCCTCGTTGAATATCAAGGATCTTATATTTCGCTGCATTCGGCAACGATGACAAAGGGGTACAGCTCTGGAAATACAACGAAACCGATGAACCCGTTCGAGTCACAGAAATCAGCGACGGTGCGGGATCTGGGATGAATCCCTCTGGCTTAACTGTATTCAACAGTGAGCTCTATTTTTATGGTGGAAACACCGATAACGGATATGAACTTTGGAAGTACGACGGCACAAGCGCCAGCCTGGTCGATGACATCTGGACCGGCGGTTTTTCCAGTAAAGAACCCGGTGTTGTGAACATGGCTGTCTATGACAATGCACTGTACTTCGCGGCCGACGGCAACGATGGCAAAGGCCTGGAACTTTGGAAGTACGACGGCGGTGCGAGTGCCACCCTTTTTGCGGATATCAACGAAGGGCCCAACGGTAGTGATCCAGACGATTTTCTTGTCGCAGACGGGTTACTGTTCTTTGAAGCCGATGATGGGATCCACGGCGAAGAGATGTGGCAGTTTGACGGCAGTACATTGAGGATGGTCGTCGACGCAGTCCCCGGTGCAGACGGTAGTAACCCTCGACGACACGAAGTCGTGGACAACAAAGTATGGGTGGAAACCACCGACGACACATACGACGATGCGCTTTTCTACATCGACAGTACAGGTCTCAACTACTTCAATCATTTCGGGGACCCTTTGATGGCGACATCGATGCCATCGGTGGATTTGACAACATATCGTGGTCCAAGCCCAAACTGAGGCCTATGGCGATGAACTTTGGGTCTACAATCCCGATGGCTGGTTCTAACGCCGCCTAACCATCACGACATTTCAGGTCATGGTCTCGAAGATGCGCGTCCATGGCGCTCCGCCATATCGGCTGCCCCTGTGTTTTGCGAGACTGGGGGTGTTGGACCAGTGGGGACATAGCCGGAAAGACGCCTTCACTAGTCCATAACGTAGGTAAAACGCTCCAGCAAAGCAGCGACCCGGTCCCGATCTACCCCGGTTTGAGGCACGCGAAAAACCGCCTGACGCTCTGTGCGCTGGTCTGGGGCCAGACAAGTCTCCACGATGTGGTAGTAGGCACGCTCTGTATAGTCGTCGAACAGGACCAACGTTCCGGGCTTTGCGCGGAGCAGACTGGTGAGGAAGCACGCAACACGGAAGCGGCCATCGATGAGCACCAAATCGGGATCAAACTCTTCCTCCCATGGCGCGTCAAAGTAGTTTGCAAAGCGTGCTCGGCCTTCATAAGACGTGGGATATCCCCAGTTGCGAACAGGCCCAAGGTCCACGTGGATCAGCGTCGTTTGGGCCTGTTGCGGGTCAGAGAGCTGGCTTGCAACGTGGATTTTCCATTGTTCAGACGTATCAACGGAACGGATCAATCTTTCTGTTGTGTTAGCCGCCGCAAGGGTGGACAGCCCCATCCCGTATTCCCCATAGCGCCGGGACCGGAAAGTAGCGTGTGGAAAAGCGCACCGTGGCCATCGAACAGGCGTGGTCGGTCAAGATCAGTCATTAGGAACCTTTGCGATTAGTTCTGACGGGCGTGCTTTCCTCTGTTGGGACGCAAAGAAAAGCCCAGCCGTCGACATCTGTGCCTATCACAATTCCAGACGCCCCCGCTGTTTTTGTCATGGGTGTCATGGCGGTCCTCCAAGCGGTCCCGACGAGATCTTTGGCGCCCAGAGTCGGGACGCATCGCTCCCCACTAACCAACGCGTTTGAATATCGGCCCCCCGGGACTCTACACCTATTTCTCCTGAGCATCGTCGATCAGATGCTTTGATACACAGCTCCAAAGAGCCCGGATTTTTCTCAAATGATGAACTTCACCGCCTACCGCGACCAGTGGACGGGCAACACTCGACGAGACTTACTTTCAGGCCTGGTTGTCGCCTTGGCCCTTATTCCCGAAGCCATTGCATTTTCGATCATTGCCGGAGTTGACCCCAAGGTTGGCCTGTACGCGTCATTTTCGATCGCTGTCGTCACGGCGATCGTCGGGGGACGGCCCGGCATGATTTCGGCGGCTACAGCAGCAACAGCGGTGCTGATGGTAACGCTGGTGAAGGAGCACGGATTGCAGTACCTGCTTGCCGCCACGGTTCTCGCTGGCGTGCTGCAGATTGGTGCGGGAACCCTGCGTCTGGGGCATCTGATGCGGTTCGTGTCCCGATCTGTGATGACGGGTTTCGTCAACGCGCTGGCTATTCTGATCTTTCTCGCCCAATTGCCCGAACTCATCGGGGTAGCATGGATCACTTACCTCTTCGTCGCGGCCGGCCTGGCGATTATCTACATTCTTCCGCGCTTTACCCGCGTGGTGCCGTCTCCGCTCATTTGCATCATCGTTTTGACAGCGATCGTCATGATATTCGACGTGGATGGCATTCGCCGCGTGGGCGATATGGGTGAGCTGCCGGATTCCTTGCCCGTCTTCCTGATCCCCAAATCCTCTGAATTTTGAAACCCTCCAGATCATCTTTCCATATTCGGTGGCAGTGGCGGCCGTCGGATTGCTGGAGAGCCTCATGACCCAATCCCTCGTCGACGACCTCACTGATACGCAGTCGGACAGGAACCAGGAATGCATCGGTCAGGGCGTAGCGAATGTCGCCACTGGCTTTATCGGTGGCATGGCGGGTTGCGCCATGATTGGGCAGTCCATGATCAATGTTAAATCGGGTGGCCGGGGCCGACTCAGTTGCTTTGCAGCAGGGGGCTTGCTGCTCTTCATGATCGTGGTCCTAGGGCCTTGGGTAGAGCAAATGCCAATGGCAGCGCTGGTCGCGATCATGATAATGGTGTCCATCGGGACGTTCAGCTGGTCTTCGATCCGCAACCTCGGTCGCCATCCGTGGCCTTCGAGCGTGGTCATGATCGGCACCGTCATCGTCGTGGTTGTGTGGCACAATCTGGCGCTGGGCGTGATGGCGGGCGTGCTGCTCTCCGGGATCTTTTTTGCGTGGAAAATGGCCCGGGTGTTCCGGGTAACGTCCCGGCTTGAAGAGGGTGGGCAGCATCGCCGCTATCAGATTGAGGGACAGTTGTTCTTCGCGTCGGTGGAGCCATTCAACGAAGCCTTCGACTTCAGGGAAGCCCTGCAAAAGGTGACGATCGATGTTTCGCGCGCACACATCTGGGACCTGTCTGCGGTACATGCCTTGGACATGATCCAACTGAAGTTCAAAAGAGAAGGTGCCGATGTCGAGGTGGTTGGGCTCAATGAGGCCAGCGAAACCATTGTTTTGAAATTGGGACAGGCTCATCAGCCGGCCGCACTCGAAAAGAGCATGGAGCACTGAGATCATGACACAGCCAAAGCTCGTGGCGCTCATCGATGGGTCGGGTTACGCAAAGAGTGTGTGCGACTACAGCATCTGGGCCGCTCAGGCGCTTTCCGTCCCGATCGAGCTGATGCACGTGATCGGCCGGCGACAGGAGAATGCGCTGGATATCTCTGGTGCTTTGTCTTTGGGTGCGAGAACACGAATGCTTGAAGATGTGGCTCGCATAGAAGGGGATCTTGCGCGCCTTTCGCAGGAACGCGGCCGAGCCCTGATCGAGGGCGCCGCTGATCACATAGAGGCCACGCTCAAGGAACGCCCGATCGTCCGATTGCGCAAGGGCGATCTTGTCGTCGAAGCTAATCAGGCTTTGAAGGAAACTGACCTGCTGATCATTGGCAAGCGGGGGGAGGCGGCAGGGTTTGCAAAGCTCCACCTTGGTTCAAACCTTGAACGCATGATCCGATCAAGCAGCTGCCCTATTCTTGTGGCGCCGAGGTCCTTCAAGCCGCTCGGTCGGGCGCTGATCGCCTACGACGGGCGTGCGTCGTCGAAACGCGCCGTAGACGCCATCGCCGAAAGCGCGCTGCTCAAGGGTCTGCCACTGACCTTGATGACGGTGAACGAGCGCGAGTCTGGCAATACGGGTTCCCTTGATGAGCCCATGGCCGCACTTGAGCAGGCAGGATTTAATGTCCAAGCCGAGACCCATCCAGGAAAGGCCGTCGAGGTTATCGGCAACCGGGTCGCCAGCGAGGAATTCTCACTAATGGTGATGGGCGCATACAGCGGCAATCGCCTGCATTCGATGCTGATCGGATCGACGACAACCGAGCTTCTCATTTCCTGTCGTATCCCGGCTTTGCTGTATCGCTGAGGCTCAGGGCTGGCCGAGAAGGCCAGCCTGCATCTACCCGCGCCCTCTGGGTGCTCGGCTTCCATCACCGGCGGTGCGTCTGTGATTGTGGCTGACCGGGTGGTGGGTACGGCGTCCACGTTGCTGCGCCATAGCAGCTGCCCCCTGTGTTTTCGCGATACGGGGGGCGAGATCCGCAACCTGGCGGAACTCCAATTATTGCTCCCTTGTTAGCTTTTCTGCCGGTTTCGCACTCAGCCATGGCACACCGATCCGAAACGATTTTGTGCGTGTAACGGGGGTCCGTCGACTGTTGGGTCCACGGCTTTCGCGCCAGACGACAAAAATCCCGCTGCCAATGATCAAAACGGCGCCCACGCCAATCCAAATGTCTGGAATTTCCTGAAAGAAAACCAAGCCAAACAGCGCAGCCCATATAATTTGTGAATATTGCATCGGCGCGATGAGTGAAGCCGGGGCATTCCGGTAAGCTCTCAACACAAGAATTTGCCCCACGATCAGAAGCAGTCCCATCAGCGCGAGCGTCGCAAGATCAACAATGGGGAGCGGTTTATAATTACCGGGCATCACAACAGCCATAATGAGCAACACCGCCACCATCGGGAACAGAATGAGCGTTTGTGAACGTTCTTCGCGGCCAACCTTGCGAACGACGATCGCACCAATGCTGTTGGCCACTGCGGCCGTCAGACCGGCAATGTGCCCCAGTGAAAGGGGCTGAAGACCCGGCCTCAAAACGATCAAAATGCCAACAAGCCCCAAGATTACCGCCGCCCAGCGCTGGGCCCCAACCTTTTCGCCAAGGAAGGGCACAGACAGGGCTGTAATGAGCAGAGGGGATGCAAAAAGGAGCGCGTAAGCTTCTGCCAGCGTTAAAGCCGTAAACGCATAGAAACCGCAAATCATTCCTACGATGACCGTGGTCGTTCTCAGCAACAGGAACAAGGGCCGATGAGGGACAAAGCTTGCCTCGGTCCGGTCGGTCGCCATGATCAATGTCATGGGAACAAATGAAAACAGTACCGAAAAAAAGACGATCTGGAAGACGCCGTAGTCGCCGCCTAAAAACTTAATCAAGACGTCGTGGCTGGAGAACACCACAAAGCCGGTCAGTGCCAAAAGCACGCCCAAAAGCGGTCGTGTAACCATAGAGGAGATGCTGTCAGTCATGGGTCAGAACTTTTCAATCAATGAGTGGCTCCCAACAAAACATGCTTTGATGTTCAAGTGAAAGACAACCAGCACTGATAGTTTCGCGGTGCTGACGTGCTGCGTCTCAGAAGCCTAAGCGACCCAATCCGAACCGACGGATGAGATAATCTCTGATCTGGCGATCGATGGCCAACAAAAGCAGCTTTTGGAATTGGGGTCTGGGCGGATCATCATTGTGGCCACGACTATCGCTCCTGCAGGCCTTTGCCCTCAAAGATTTTCGGCCGGAATTTCTCAATGCGCTGGATGCGCGTCTTTGATTGCTTGGCTGACAGCAGATTGAACAGGTAGCTGCGTTGCCGACCCGGGGTCAGTTTGCTGAAGGCTTCCTGCATTGCCGGGTCAGCGTCGAGCGCCTCCGCCAACTCGACGGGCATGTCGACCCTTGTCTCAGATTTTGGCGCCTTGATGCCCCGCTGGGCATAATCCATGGACTCAAGGAGGTAGGCCCGAAGGATGGGTTCAAGTCGGACGACGTCGACTTCACTGGAAAACACGATCGTCGACTTTTTGCTGTTGGGCCCGCTTGGGGTGAGCAGGCCATGCGGGTCTTGCATCAGGCCGGCGTGAAAGAAGTTAAGGCTGAATTTTTCCCGGAAGGCGCCCAGGATCACGACATTGCGCCCCGCATGGCGATAACACGCCTGCCCCCAGCGTACCGTCTCCTCTAACGCCACGTCTTGGCAGAGTGATCGCAGCGCGCTCAGTCCGCCTGCCCACAGGTGCACGGAGCAGTCCGGCGTATCAAAGCGCGCGCACTGACCGCAACCTTTACTGAAATAGTCGTCAACGTTTTCGATCATGCAGGACCAACTCGCATATTCGATTGTGCATGAAAACAACATTTGCCATATCATTAATGTAATCCGAGACCCTCGCCTTCGCCAGCCCGACACACCGCACCAAGGCACTCAAACGCGGCGGCTGGTCGATCGGCAAAATCAACGGCAAACGGGTCTATTGGCGCGGTGACAGCAAGCCGCCCAACATCGACGAGGACCTGCTAGGCGAGGTGTGCAGTAGCTAGCGGTACACGGGGTCGTCGCCACAGGCGGCCCCATCGCTACGGCCGTGGACGCGGTGGACGCGTATTTCCATTGGCGTTTTTGGCGGTAACAGCGGTTCCGTGGAACCCAATCTCAAAAATCCGCGTACATAGAGGCGTCCACGGCGTCCACGGCTCTACATGAGCTGCGTGGACCGGCCTCGTTCACTCCGATTGGCGCCCAGGGGCTATGGGTCTGACTGGTTGGCAAAGACGGCGTCACGGATTTCTGCGGCGCAATCGTTCGCCATATCGACTGATACTGTTCCAGCACGGTTGCGCGGCTGATCGGCACGCCGGGGATTGCGATCCACTCTGGAATTTTATAGCCGAGCAGCTGGCTGATGGTGGTTCGGGCCGCGGCGACACCCTGTTTGAACGGGTGCTGTCCCGCGATGCCGACGATCGACCCGCCGCTGGCCAGCGATGCGGCCGAGAACTTACCCAGATCGACGGTTGTCATTGGAATTTTCAGCTCGGACAGCTCACTGAGAACACTTTCGGCCGGCGTATCCCAGACGACGAACAGGCCGGCCATGTCCGGGTGTTCCTGCAGCATACGGCGTCCGACGGCCCCGGCATCTTCGACCGCGTCAAAGCGTGTTGAAACCAGCTCGATGTCCGGGCGATTGCGCTCCATCCAGCGCGCAAAGGCCAGCTCGCGCTGGTTGGTTGCAAAGAAATCCGCCTGGAAGCCCAGCACGCCGACCTTGGTCTTTGGCGCGATGAAATCGCTCAGGGCCTTGGCCGCCATTTGCCCCAGGCCAAAGTTGTCAGCAGAAATCAGACCGCCATAGTCCTTGCCCGGGATCAGGGCTGTCGGGGCATTCTCGAGCAACATCAGGCCCACGCCCTTGTTGCTGATGTCCTTGTGCGCCTGCGCCACGGAGGCGTTAGCAACGGGAAGGGAGATCAGCACCGACAGGTCCTGGGCGCTCAGGCGTTCGAGCGCCTCGATCTGCCGGTCGGGTGAAAACTTGCAGTCGATGACTTCGGTAACGACCACGCCGCTTTCACCAAATGTGCCGATCATGCCGTTGAGCAGGAGGCGTGACCAGTCACCATCGAGGGTATGCATGGCGATGCCAACCGGAAGTCGCGATCCCTTCGCGCGGCGGATGTCTTCGGGGAGCAGGACGACGCGCTCTGGCGGCGAAGTTCGCCATGAGGTCAAGACCTGAAACAGTCACTTTCAACGCTCCTCTTCGTCTCGACCTGCGTGTGCTTCCGCAGGGGTGTTGTCAGCCTTCTCGGCGAAACTCGTATGCAGAAGGGGTGAACCGAGGTCGACCCACTGCCGCATGGTGCGCATTTCAAACAGCGCTTCGACGGCAATATGCCCTGCTCCGATCAGAGAGGCCGAGCTCCCCATTTGCGATCGGGTGATGCGCAGATCGCGCGTCGCCAATGGGTGCGCTGCGCGGTACAGGCTCTCGCGCACCGATGCCAGCAGGATGTCGTTGGACTGCGCCAGATCGCCGGACAGGACCACCAGCTCCGGGTTCAGCATATTGGCCAGCGTCGCAACCGTAGCGCCGATGCGATGTCCGCTCTTGCTGATGATATCGATGCTGGGAGTGTCGCCCATCTGCGCCGACTGACAGACATCGTTGACCGTGATGAGACCCGTGCGGTCGAGAATTTCGCTCAGCCGGGGGCTGGAGCCGGCTTCGGCTGCCTTTTGCCCTTCTCGCAGAACCATATCGGTGCCCGCCAGGCCGTCGAGCGTACCCACCGGCTCGCCGGCCACGGGCAGTTGGCCGATAAGGCCCACGGCACCAATTGCCCCTCGGTAAAGCTGGCCGTTTGAGACCAGCCCTGCACCAATCTGCCGTCCGAGCTTGACGAACAGCATATTGCTGACGTCGCCTTCTATCCCCGGGTGTACTCTCCCATGGTCATTGTCTCGACGCTGGAGCGCAGCCAAACCGGCACCCGATGGGCCTGAAACAGTCTTTGCAGCACATCTGCATTGACCAGTGTCGGTTCAACGATCTGGTTCTGCCCTTCGAAAGGCGAGGATGACAGGCCGATCACCGGGCCGGGCAGGGCGATAGAGATGCCCCAGATTTCCTGTCCCTCCGGCTGGCGGCTCATGGTCCAGTCGATCAGGCGCAGGATCCGATCAACAATCTCATCCGGCCGCTCAGCCAGATCAGCCGTCTCATGGTGCTCGGTGACCAGATTACCGTCGAGATCAACCAGCCCTGCACCGATGGAGTTCGAGCCGAGGGTCGCAACGAAGATTCGTGCCCTGTCAGCGCAGAACTGCACCAGCCGCGGCGTCCGCCCGCGCGTCGACTCACCGGCTGCGTTTTCATGAACAAGACCAAGGTCGGTCAAGGTCGCCAGCCGGTCAGCAACGATCGCCCGGCCATATTCGCTGGACTCTTCGATGGCGAGCCGCGTGTTCGCACGGCCGAGCCGGATCAGAGTCAGAATTTCGGCCAGACTGGCGACAACGGCTTCTTTGACCGCGCTCTCTGACGTTTGTTTGTCTGCACCGATTCTCTCGTGTTTTGCCGCCGAATCCCGTCCCGAAGGTTCGGGCTGAACTGATCTATCCACACAATTTCAGCATTTCAAGCTGATTAATTTGCAGAAAAAATGCAGAAATTCAGTGTTTCAGCGCAAAAGTGGCTTGATTTAGTGCAAATCTTCGGTCTAAAGGCTCAAAAAAAGGCAGGACGGCCAACCATTCAGGGGAGAGAGGCTGGATCCGTTCAAACCGCGCCAACGACGAAACGGAGGATCAAGATGAGCTGGAAATTTGCGTATCAGGCGCGAATTGCTGGGGTGACCTGGGGGTAACGCAGGGCGTGACGTCGATCACGAAGCTCTATTACCGGACCTTTGGAGACATGGACCGTGCCTTTGCAGAGATTGCGGCTGCCGGTTACGAAGGGGTCGAGCTCTTCGACGGCAACTTTCTCGAATATTCGGCCGCCGAGATGCGGAAGTTGCTGGCCGACAACGGTCTGAGCCTGGTTGCAGCCTACGCAGGCGCCAATTTTATCTTCGACGACGTGCTGCCCGAAGAACTGCAGCGCATTGTGCAGTCGGCGGACCGTCTCGCGGAATTAGGGGGCGAGCACCTCGTGGTTGGCGGGGGCGCCAGCGCTACAACGGCACCGTCGACACCGACTACTACCGCCTTGGTGCGGCGCTCGACCGGGTCAACGACATCGGTAAGAGCCGTGGTCTCCAGGCCCATTATCACCCGCACCTTTCGACCATTGTCGAAGGGCCGGAAGACGTCAGCCGGATCTTCAAGCTGACTTCAATCAACTTCTGCCCCGATACCGCGCACCTGGCTGCGGCTGGCGGTTCCCCGAGCGATCTGATCCGGGAGCACGCCAGCAGGATCACCTACGTCCACCTCAAAGGGCTGCAGCGCGAACCTTTTGCCTTCACGCCCTTGGATAGGGGTGACGTACCGACCGACGAAATTCTCACCGCAATGCGTGAGGTCCAGTTCTCAGGCTGGGTCTGTACCGAGTTGGATGCCTGGGATGACCCGGCAGAAGGGGCTCGGCTCAGCATGAGTTATTTGCGGAACCATTGAGTTCCGATCATCGGGCGCTTCAGCCCAGAACTTTCCTTGGGAGGAAATCATGAAATCGACGTCTACACTGGCACTGCTTTGGTGCCGTTTTCTCAACCTTTGCCATCGGCGCAATTGCGCAGGCCGACCCGGCCGCTAAACTCGCCAGCCTGCAGTCCGCTGTGCTTTCCAAAGGGCCCAATGGTGAAGACCCGGCTGCGGCGGCTGACATCACCCTGTCCGACGCCGAACTGGCCAAGATCAAGGGCATGAACGCCACTGCGGCGATTGTCATGCACTACGGCGGTAACGACTGGAGCCAGGCACAGATTAACGGCCTTGAGACCCAGTTTGCGGCCATGGGCATCGACGTCATCGCGGTTACGGACGCGGCTTCAAGCCTGAGAAGCAGGTATCCGACATTGAAACCGTCTTGGCGCAGAAGCCGGACATCATCGTTTCTATCCCGACCGATCCAGTTGCAACGGCCGGTGCATTCCGGGCCGCGGCTGAGGCTGGCGTGCAGCTGGTGTTCATGGACAACGTTCCTGCCAACTTTGTCGCCGGTCAGGACTACGTAGCCTCCGTATCTGCGGATAACTACGGTAACGGCGTTGCGGCCGCACACCTGATGGCTCAGGCCCTCGACGGTGAAGGTGAAATCGGCATCGTGTTCCACGCGGCAGATTTCTTTGTCACCCGCCAGCGTTACGACGCCTTTAAGTCGACGATCGAGAGCGATTACCCTGGCATCTCCAATCGTTGCGGAGCAGGGCATTGGTGGCCCGGATTTCTCCGGTGATGCCGACAAGGCTGCTTCCGCTATGATCGTATCCAACCGCAATATCGACGGCATTTGGGCGGTCTGGGATGTCCCGGCCGAAGGCGTCATCGCCGCTGCTCGCGCTGCGGGCAAGGATGACCTGGTCATCACCACGATCGACCTCGGTGAAAACGTTGCAATTTCCATGGCCCGTGGTGGTTACGTCTACGGTCTGGGCGCACAGCGTCCGTACAACCAGGGTGTGACTGAAGCCATGCTGGCCGGTTACGGCCTGCTGGGCAAAGAAGCGCCGGCGTTCGTGGCTCTGCCAGCCCTGCCGGTGACCAAAGAGAACCTGCTTGATGCCTGGGAAACGGTTTACAGCGTTGAAGCCACCAAGAACATCAAGAACAGCATGAACTAGGACCCTCTCCCGCTGCAGACAGGCGGGCCGCTCAGGTCCGTCGCTGCTCAATGAACGGGGGGTGCCGGTTACCAGCGCCTCCCCGTTTTTTGATTTCGAAAAGATAAGAAGATGAGCAAGACACTGAACGTAGCAATGATCGGGGTGGATTCATGGGCAAGGCGCACGCCATGGCCTATGCCGCCATGCCCATGTTTTTCTGGCCTGCGCCGGCGCTTCCCTTTGCGGAAGGTTGTGGTCGATGTCACGCAGGAACTGGCAGAGGATGCCCGGGACCGTTTTGGTTTTGAAGAAGCCTCAACCGACTGGCTGAGAGCGTTGTTCAACGTGACGATATCCACGTCGTCGATATCTGCACGCCAAACAACATGCACGCCGAAATGGCGATCGCGGCAGCAAAGGCCGGCAAGCACATCCTGTGCGAAAAACCGCTTTCGAACACCCTTGAAGACGCCGAGCGAATGACCGCTGCGGTCCGGGAAGCGGGGGTCATCTCCATGGCCGCCTTCAACTATCGCCGAACCCCGGCCATCGCGCTGGCCAAGAAGCTGATCACCGATGGGAAGATTGGCGAGATCCGGAACTTCCGGGGCACCTACCTGCAGGACTGGTCCGCCGACCCTGATGGGCCGCTGTCGTGGCGCTTCCAGAAGTCAGTTGCCGGTTCAGGAGCGCTGGGCGATATCGGTACCCACGTGATCGATCTGGCACACCATCTGGTCGGACCGATTGCGTCGACGCTGGCCATAGCCAAGACCTACATTGCCGATCGTCCGATTCAGGGAAAGCGGCTTCGATGCCCTCGGCGCTTCGAAAAAGATGTCGGACGCACCGCGGGCACCCGTGGACGTGGACGACGAGGTTTCCGCACTGCTGCGGTTCGAAAATGGCGCCATCGGAAGCCTTGAGGCTTCGCGCAACGCTTACGGCCGCAACAACTTCATCACTCTAGAAATCCACGGCACCAAGGGTTCGATCCACTTCAACTACGAGCGCCGTGATGAGCTGCAGGTGATGTTCGCCGACGATCCGGCGGACACCCGGGGGTTCCGGACCATCTACACCGGCCCCGCGCATCCCTATGGTGAGGGGCTTTGGCCGATCCCTGCGCTTGGCATTGGCTACTCCGAGACGAAAATTGTTGAGTGCTTTGATCTGATCTCAGCCATTGCCGAAAACCAGCAACCCAGCCCGAACTTCGACGAAGCACTACGGGTCGAGAAGGTGGCTCACGCCATAGCAAGGTCGGCTGAGTCCGACCGGTGGGAGAGCCTTGGGTGAGCTGGCACCGGACCATAGCCAGGCTGTCGAGATGCGGATATCCATGCATTTCGGCAGCCTCGTCGCGCTCGACGATGTCGATTTATCGGTGAGGGCCGGAGAGGTTCATGCGCTGCTGGTGGTAACGGCGCCGGTAAGTCGACCCTGTTGAAGATCCTCAACGGGGTCTACCGGCAGACGGCAGGTGATGTCACGGTGTTTGGCGCCACTCTTCACGGCAATAGCCCGAATTGGCGCGCGCGGCCGGGGTCGCCATGAACTTTCAGGAAATGAGCCTGATCCCATCGCTGACGGCGGCGCAGAATATCTTTCTCAACCACGAATTCCTCCGCCGTGGCCTGATCAACGAGGCGGCGGCGGTGGCGCGGGCGCGCGAGCTGTTCGAGCAACTCAATGTCGATGTTGATCCGACGATACTGGTTTCCGACTCAGTCCCGGCCAGCGGCAGCTGACCGAAATCGCCAAATCGATCAGCCACGATGCTCGTGTCTGGATCCTCGATGAGCCGTCCACGGCCCTTTCTGTGACCGATGTTGATCGCCTGTTCGATAGTATTCGTGCACACACGGCGCAGGGCAATGCCGTGATCTATGTCAGCCATCGTATGGACGAGATCTCCGAGATATCCGACCGACTGACCATCCTGCGCGACGGAAGAAAAGTGACCACTGCGGAAACCCGATCGACCTCGGTCAGCCAGATGATCGAGCACATCGTCGGTAAGAAAGCGCGGGATTTCAGCAACCTTACGCTGAGCCGGAAAGCCCTCGGCGCGCCGGTTCTGGAGCTGGATGCACTGCAGGACGCCCACAAACTGCGGCCCGTTTCCCTGAGCATTCGTGAAGGCGAAGTGGTGGGGCTGGCTGGCCTGCTCGGGTCGGGCCGCTCGTCGCTGATCAAACTCATTGCCGGGGTCGATGCGAAGGCCAGCGGGCAAATCCGGGTGGCTGATCAGCCAGCAGACTTTCGAGGACCCGCGGGATGCCATGGCGCAGGGGATCGCTCATGTTCCGGAATCGCGGGCCACGCAGGGGATCATCGGCGCCCACGCAACCAGCGACAACCTCACCCTCAGTATTCTCGATCGCATCTCCGTGCGCGGGCTGATCAGCAAGAGGCGGGTCAGGACGTTGTCGCAAAAGCAGATCGACGAGTTTGACATCAAGGTCGAGAGCCACAGAACGCCCGTGTTGAATCTCTCCGGGGGCAACCAGCAAAAGGTGGTGCTGGGCAAGAACTTCGGCATCGACCCGAAAATCCTGTTGCTCGACGAGCCCACCGCCGGGATCGATATCGGTGCGAAGACCGAAATCATCGATGCGATCCACAGCAAAGCGGTTGAGGGCATGGCGGTCATCGTTGCTTCATCGGAACTCTCAGAGCTGGCCGTGGCCTGCGACCGCTTCCTGATCCTCGCTGACGGCGTGATCTGCGAAGATGTCAGCCGCGACGACATCGTCGCTGAAAACCCGGAGGGCGCCGACATGGTGCCCCTTCATCCAGCGCGTGCTTGAAGAAAAGATCCAGGCCGCGAACAGAACCTCAAGACCGAAGGCTTGGTGAGAAGCAATGATCGATTTTGACTCAAGAACTGGCGTCAGAACATCATCTACATCGGCTTCGCATGCATTTTTCTGCTGTTTGCCCTGACCCTGAATGACCGGGGCTTCCTGAACCCCAACAACCTGCTCAACATTTTCGTCAGACCGCGATGATCGCGATCATGGCCATCGCCATGACCTACGTGTTGTCGGCCGGAGAGATTGACCTGTCGGTGGGGGCTGTTGCCGGTCTGACGACGGTGACCGTGGCGCTGACGATATCGGTCGCCGGTCCGCTGACTGGGGTCGCGGTGGGATTGCTGACCGGCATTGCGGTTGGTGTGTGCAATGGCTGGCTGACCACGCGGATAGGATACCGTCCTTCCTGACGACACTGGCGATGATGGGCATTGCCAAGGGCGGGCTATATGTGGATTTCCGACACCTCCGCCGTGCCGATCCTTTCTCGATCCTTCGCCTGGTTCTTCGGTGGCGGTTCGCTGGGCATCAGCCATTGATCCTGTTTTTTGGATCCTCATTTTTGGCGTTTGGGGGCATATCCAGCTCAAGCACACCGGCTTCGGTCGGCGGGTGCTGGACACAGGTGGCGGTGAAACCGCGGCTCGCTACACCGGGATCAACGTCAAAAACGTCAAGTTCCAGGTTCTGGTTGTCTCCGGCACTGTGACGCTATCGCAGGATGCTCTATGCGGGCCGGTTGCAGTGGGGACGGTTCCAGCTGGGTGAGGGCGATGAGCTGTCGGTGATCGCAGCGGCTGTGCTTGGCGGGACCAGCCTGTTTGGTGGCAAGGGTACAGTCATCGGCACCATTGTGGTGGTGCCCTGGATGATCGGGATGATCAACAATGGCCTGATCCTGATGGGGTTGGAATACAGCCAGCAACTGATCGCGCGCGGTGGGGATCATCATCCTCGCGGTTGCCTTGTCACAGCGGTAGTAAATGACCTCCCCACCTGCCCACGATCACCGATGTTGCGCGTCGCGCGGGTGTGTCGACGGCGTCGGTGAGCCGTGTGCTCAATGCCTCCGATCAGGTCAGCGACAGGTTGCGCACCTTGGTGCAGAGCGCCATTCGTGACGTTGGCTACGTCCCCAATGCAGCGGCGCGAAGCCTTCGAATGTCAGTTGCGGGCAACCCCTACGCTGCCCCCCAAGGCACAGAATCCCAAATCCGTAATGGGCGGGATCCCACAGGCCCTGATGGTCTGAACGAGAAGACAACAGAGAAGAAGAAAAAGAAGAAGAAAGAGACAACGATGAAGGGACCAGCGATATTCCTGGCGCAGTTCATGTCCGACCAGGCACCGTTCAACAGCCTGCCATCGATCGTGGGCTGGGCTGCCGGGCATGGCTACACCGGCGTGCAGCTACCGACCATCGACCCGGCCTACATCGATCTGGCCCGCGCGGCGGAGAGCCGCGACTACTGCGACGAGCTCAAGGGCATCTGCGCCGAGCAGGGCGTGGAGATCACCGAACTTTCGACCCACCTGCAGGGCCAGCTGGTCGCCGTGCACCCGGCCTATGACGCCCAGTTCGACGGCTTTGCGCCCGCGGCCGTGCACGGCAATCCCAAGGCGCGCACCGAGTGGGCGATCGACCAGATGAAGCTGGCGGCCAAGGCCTCGGCCAACTTCGATCTTGGCGCCTGCGTATCCTTCTCCGGCTCGCTGGCCTTCCCCTACCTCTACCCCTGGCCCCAGCGGCCCGAGGGGCTGATGGACGAGGCCTTCGGTGAGCTCGCCCGGCGCTGGGGTCCGATCTTCGACGCTTACGAGGATGCGGGCGTGGATGTCGCCTTCGAGCTGCACCCGGGCGAGGACCTGTTCGACGGCGCCAGCTACGAGATGCTGCTCGACCGCGTGGGCGGGCACAGCCGCTGCTGCATCAACTACGACCCCAGCCACTTCCTGCTGCAGCAGATGGACTATCTGGCCTTCATCGATATCTACCACGAGCGGATCAAGGCCTTCCACGTCAAGGACGCGGAGTTCAACCCGACCGGCAAGCAGGGGGTCTACAGCGGCTATCAGGGCTGGACCGAGCGCGCGGGCCGGTTCCGCTCGCTGGGCGACGGACAGGTCGACTTCGTCGGCATCTTCTCCAAACTCGCGCAGTACGGCTACGACAGCTGGGCGGTGCTGGAGTGGGAATGCTGCCTCAAGCACCCGGAGCAGGGGGCGGCCGAGGGCGCACCCTTCATCGCCGATCACATCATCCAGCTGACCGACACGGCCTTCGACGACTTCGCCGACAGCGGCGCGGATCGAGCGGCGGTGCGGCGGATGCTGGGTCTGGAGTAAGCAACGTGCCTGCACCTCTGAAACTCGGCATGGTCGGCGGCGGGCAGGGTGCCTTTATCGGCGCCGTGCACCGCATGGCCGCCCGGCTGGATGGCCACTGGGAGGTTGTCGCGGGCGCGCTGGCCTCGACCCCGGAGCGGGCGCAGGCCTCGGGCGAGGAGCTGGGGCTTGCGGCCGAGCGCATCTACCCCGACTTTGCGACCATGGCGGCGGCTGAGGCCGCGCGCGACGATGGCATCGACGCGGTCTCCATCGTCACGCCCAACCACGTGCATTTCCCGGCGGCGAAGGCGTTTCTGGAGGCCGGGATCCCGGTCATCTGCGACAAGCCGCTGACCTTGAACGGGGAAGACGCCGCTGCACTCGCGGCGCTGGTCGCCCGACCGGCACGCCTTCGTGCTGACCCACAACTACACCGGCTACCCCATGATCCGGCAGGCGCGGGCCATGGTCGAGGCCGGGGATCTGGCGAGCTGCGGCTGGTCCATGTCGAGTATATCCAGGACTGGCTGAGCGAGGACCTCGAAAGCGAGGGCGTGAAGCAGGCCGCGTGGCGCACCGATCCCAAGCAGTCGGGCGCTGGCGGGGCCATCGGCGATATCGGCTCGCACGCCTTCAATCTGGTGGCCTTCACCACCCAAGCGCGGGTCGAACGACTGTCGGCGCAGCTGCAGTCGTTCGTGCCCGGCCGACGGGTCGACGACAACGCCCACGTGCTGCTGGACTACAGCGGCGGCGCGCGCGGGGTGTTGCTGGCCAGTCAGGTGGCACCGGGCTACGAGAACGAAATCCGCCTGCGGCTGTCGGGCACCAAGGCGTCGCTGGAATGGCACCAGTCCAGCGCCAACCAGCTGCGGTTCTCGCCGCTGGGGCAGGCGCCGCAGACCATCACCCGAGGCGGGGCGGCAGCCCATGACGCCGCCAACGCGGTCTCGCGCATCCCCGGCGGGCATCCGGAGGGCTATCTGGAGGCCTTTGCCACGATCTACAGCGAAGCCGCCGGCCTGATCCGGGCGCGGCTGCGCCGCTGCTGCCAACCGTCGCAGACGGGGTCGAGGGGCTGCGGTTCATCGAGGCGTGCATCGCCTCTTCGGCCAAAGACGGCCAGTGGGTCAGCTGGGGCTGATCTGACGGCTCACAAGGGGCGACGGCGATGCCAACCGCTCGCATGGGTTGGCTTGGAAACGCACCATGACGGCGGGCGGGGGCAGTCGGTTCATATTGCTGATGTAATCCGCGTCCGTGGTCGTTTTTCCGAAACAGTTTCGTTTAAAGTCAGGCCTTTAGCCGCGTTTATGGGGCTGGAAGTTCAGGGCTGACTGTGCTTGAGATGGGCGCCGTTGTCCGGGCAGAGCGCCCGGGCGGCCCTCGTCCGCTTTTTTCCAAGGATATACCCGCATGCGCCGCGCCGAAATTAACGAAATTATCAAGCAAGCTCAGTCGTTTATTGAGAGTTTTGGCTACGTCTTGCCTCCCTTTGCGCATTGGACGCCTTCCGACTGGGACGCGAACCGTGCGCAGGCTGGGGCCATCGTCGACGCTGCGCTGGGTTGGGATATCACCGACTACGGGCTGGGCCGGTTCGAGGAGACGGGGCTGTTCCTGTTCACCGTGCGCAACGGCAATGAGGCCGATCTGCGCGCGGGCAGCGGTATGCTCTACGCCGAGAAAATCATGATTTCGCGCCGGGATCAGCTTTCACCCATGCACTACCACCGGGTTAAGGCCGAGGACATCATCAATCGGGGTGGTGGAACGCTGGTGGTGGAGCTTTACCACCGCGAGGCCGAGGGTGAGGGGCTCGATCAGGAGCGACCCGTGACCGTGTTCTGTGACGGCATGCCCCGGACTGTGCAGGCCGGTGGTCGGATCGCGCTAGCGCCGGGCGAGTCCGTGACCCTGCTGCCGACCGTTTACCACGCCTTCTGGGGCGAGGGCGAAGACGTGCTCATCGGGGAGGTCTCCACCGTCAATGATGACCGGACTGACAACTATTTCCTCGACAAACTCGGCCGGTTTCCCGACATCGAAGAAGACGAGCCGCCCTATCGGTTGCTGGTCAAAGACTACTGAGCACGCTGATTGTGGCCGGAACCACGGGGGCGGATAAGGGGCGGGGCTGGCGGGTCGGTAGAACCCTGAACAGTACCGACCGAGGGGAGAAGCAGGCGCTATGTTCGAAGGCTTTATCGAAGAGCGGATCGACTGCGCGGGCACGCAGCTGTTTGTGCGCCGCAGTCCGGGGGCTGAGGGCAAGCCGCCGCTGCTCCTGCTGCACGGTTTTCCGCAGACCTCGGCCATGTGGCGGGGACGTGGCGCCCCGGCTCACCGATGCGTTCGAGTTGATCTGCCCCGACCTGCGCGGCTATGGTGCTTCGGATAAGCCCGGCGCCGATCGTCCCATGGAGGACGCGGAGCACGCGCTCTATTCCAAGCGGGCTATGGGGCAGGATTTTGTGGCCTTGATGCAGGCGTTGGGACACGAGCGCTTCTTCGTCGTCGGTCACGACCGGGGGCGGACGGGTCGCCCACCGGATGGCGCTAGATCACCCCGCGCAGATCCCGGCGCTGATGGTGCTGGACATCGCCCCGACCCGGGAGATGTACGCCCGCGCCGACGCCCGCTTCGCAACGGCTTACTGGCACTGGTTCTTTCTGACCCAGCCCTATCCAATCCCCGAGCGGATCATCGGCGCGGACCCGGACCTGTTCCTCGAACTGCGCACGCTGGGTTTGGGCGGTGGCGAGCACCCGTTCTCGGCACAAGCGCTGGAGGAGTACCGGCGCTGTCACCGCGACCCGGCGACCATCCACGCGATCTGCGAGGACTATCGCGCGGCCTACACCATCGACATTGCCCACGATGATGCCGACGGAGACCGGGAAGCGGGCAGCAAACTGCGCCAGCCTTTGTCGGTGCTGTGGGCCAGCGACGGCATCATCGATGCGACCTACGGCGCGCTCGCGATCTGGCGGGAGCGGGCCGAGCAGGTCTCCGGGCGGGTTTTCGCCGGTAGCCACTATTTTCCCGAAGAACGGCCAGAAGAGCTGGCCGATGAGATCCGCGGGTTTTTCCTTGGCCGCAGCCTCGACTGAGCTAGTATCGATCCGCGTGCCCGCGCTGTTTTTTTGACGGAGCCTGCGGCGACGCTTCACGATCCAAGAGCCAAACCCAAAACCAAGCCGGACAGCAGGAGGAGTAACCCCCATGATCAAGCGACGCCTGGGTGCCGACGGCCCTGAAATCACCGCAGTGGGCTATGGCTCGATGAGCTTCGGCGCGGCCTATGGCCCGACCACGCGCGAGAACTCGGTCGCCATCCTCGACGCTATGCAGGATCTGGGGCTCGATCACTTCGACACCGCCTACATCTACGCCGGGGGCGAGGCTGAGACTATTTTCGGCGATTATTGCCGACAGAGCCCGGCGGCGCGCGACTTCTTCACCGTCGCAACCAAGGGCGGGATCTTTACCGGACCGGCAGCGGACAATGACGGCTTTGCCAACAACAACAGCCGCGACTTTCTGACCGAGCAGCTGGATACCAGTCTCAGGCGCCTGGGGACCGACTGCGTCGACCTCTACTACCTGCACCGCTGGGACCGTGAGCGTACACCGATCGAGGAGGCAATGGACACGCTGGCCGGGTTTGTGAAGGCGGGCAAGATCCGCTCGATCGGGCTGAGCGAAGTGGCGCCCAGCACCCTGCGCCGGGCTGCGGCCGTGCACCCGGTGGCGGCGGTGCAGAGCGAGTACAGTCTGTGGACCCGCCAGCCCGAGCTGGGCATGCTCCAGACCTGCGCCGCGTTGGGGACGGCCTTTGTGGCATTTTCCCCGGTGGGACGTGGGATGCTGACCGACCGGCCGGTACAGGTGGGTCAGGATCTGGGCGGGCAGTTCCTCGAGGGAAACCCCCGGTTCCTGGAGCCTAACCTGAGCGCCAATCTTGTGTGGATTGAGGGCTTCCGCGCGCTGGCAGCGGACATGGGGGTACCGGCCGCGACCCTGGCCCAGGCCTGGGTGTTGGCCAAGGGCGGGCACTGCATCGCAATACCGGGTACGAGGTCGGTGGCGCACCTGCATGAAGCGGCGCAGGCGGCCCACCTGACACTGACCCCGGCGCAGGTCGATGCTATCGAAGCGGTTCTGCCGCTTGGTTTTGCCCAGGGGGACCGCTATAGCGAGGCCCAGTGGAAGGGGCAGGAGCGCTACTGTTGAGCCGCCGTGGCCCGCACCTTGACGTAATATTCATGCGATGTCGGCCTGCATTTTTTTCATCTGACGCATACGGAGGTGGAAGTTAACCATTAGGCAACTCAGAGTTATTGGTCGTCGTCAAATTGTGGGTGCTCCCCAGACCAGGCACGACGCAATAGTTTCTCGATTGCTATACGGTTCATAGGCCTTGGGTTCCAGTAAGGTTTATTCATTGTCTCACTCACAATAACCTCGATCCTGTGCTCGGGCATCCCCAGATCCTGAAGGCTCGTCTGAATCTTCAATTCCTGGTTTAAAGCAAAGAGCGCTTTGGCAGGATCGCTCGCTCCAAGAGCCCCTCCTAGAAGCTCAATAGCAGGTGCTGCCGCCCGTGAGTTGTAGGCGACTACATGCGGCAAAATGTTAGCATGAGTATCTGCATGAGGAAGATCAAAGGCTCCGCCGATAGCGTGGCACAGCTTGTGATGTAAAGCTGTTGGAACCTGACCCTGAACTGACGAACAAAGCCAGGCGCCATAAAGAGCCCCAGAACGTCCGTCTTTATTTTCAGCATCAGCTACAATCTGCGGTAAAGCCCGGTAGAGAGTGGAAATACCTTCCACTGCCATTAACCTTACAACAGGATTGGTACCGCGGGCATAGAGCGCCTCTACAGCGTGTGCGATCGCGTTTAGTCCAGAAGCCGCTGAGAGATGGGCAGAGAGTGAGAAGGTTAAACTAACATCATAAATCACCGTCTCTGGAAGAACTTTCATCGACGTTAAAGTTGTCTTTACCCCAGCCTTCGTCTGCCCGAGATACGGTGTCATCTCTGATCCCGCATAAGTCGTAGGAATTACAATCTGTGGACAATCCGTCTGCAGCGCGAGTGCCTTTCCGAGCCCTATTGTAGACCCACCTCCAATCGCAACTGTTCCGTCTGCTTTCAGATTAAAAAAGTTTTCCAGGGCATGTTCCGTTATCTCTACGGGAGTATGCATTTGTGCCTTCGAGTACAGCCCGGCGCATCTCTCCCCAAACATATTGGTTATTAGTGCTCCTTTGTTGGCAGAGCCTGGGGTCGTAAGAACTAATGGGCGATGCATGCCCAGCTTATGAGCTTCGTCTACTACGGACTTTAAGGTGTTATAGCCAAAGACTACACGTGATGGGAGGGAATTGTATTCGAAGGCTTCAGTCATTGAATGTTCCAGCCAACCAGAATTCTGCAGAATTCGTTTCACGACTTATTCGACCTTCAAGCATCTGATTTCAATTTCTCCGTCTGTCAGGCCAAGCAACTTGAAAGCCAATATCGTATTATGGTATTATCATGCAATCAATAATTTCACTGTAGAGATTTTGCATGGCAAACATTTCGGTATCTGTTTCGGGCTGCGAGATGGCAGCGGATTTGTGGAGGCCAAAAAACGTACCTGCACCGGGTATCGTGCTGCTTCAAGAGATTTTTGGTGTGAACGACTTTGTCAGATGGATTGGGGGAAGGTTAGCTGATGAGGGTTTCGTCGTTATTGCCCCTGATCTTTTTCACAGAATGGAACCGGGCGTGGATCTGGGATACGACGATGAAAGCCGCGAAAAAGCTCTAAGTTACTATTCTCAGCTTGATCAGAAGCTGGCTCAGGATGACTCTGAAGCTGCGGTTAAAGCTCTTTCTAATCTGCCTTATTGTAATGGTCGAGTTGCTGCTGTTGGATTTTGTCTCGGTGGTAAAATCGTCTTGAATGCAGCGGCTAGGAGCAAGATCGATGCCGGAGTGGCTTTCATCCAGTCGAGGTCTTAACTTACCACGAAAACCTTAAGGATATTTGCTGCCCTGTGCAGATCCATATTGGCAGTGAGGATTCTCACTCGACCTCTGAGGCTCGAAGCTTACTTCAAGCCGCCATGCGTGAGATTGAATTTGGTGAGTATCATCTGCATGAGGGCGGGCAGCATGGTTTCTTTAATCCTGTTCGCGATACCGCTTATCACCCTGAGGCAACAGCGGAGGCGTATAGCGACCTTGTTCGGTTTCTTCGTGACAATCTTTAGGGCCTTGGGCCATTGGCACCTTAACCATTAAATCACTTGTGCTGACCAGCACCATCAAAGTCTTGCGGTTTAAGTTTGGCTGCAAATTGTGATTCTAATTTACTCACTCAAAATACCAATTCTTCCAGTTAAGGAGACCGTAATGAAAAAATACTGACTTTGAAGAAGGCATGAAAATCAGAAGAGAGGTTATGGGAGATTTATATGTGGATCGCGCCCTTCACAAAATGTCAGATTTCAATCGGGATCTTCAGGATCTTTTGACCAGGTACTGTTGGAAAGATGTTTGGGGAAGACCAGGCTTGGACCGGAAAACTCGAAGCCTCTTGAATATTGTCATGTTAACAGCGTTGAACCGTCATCATGAGTTGAAGTCACGTAATGGGGGCTGTAAATAATGGCTGCAAAACCGAGGAGATTTCAGAGGCACTTCTTCAGGCCACTGTGTATTGCGGGTTTCCGGCTGGTATCGACGGATTTAGGACCGCTAAGTCTGTGCTCGAAAAGCATGGAATAATACCTGTTGACCAAAAGGCTTCCTAAGAGATGAGTACAATAGGATTTGTAGGTCTTGGCGTCATGGGGCTTCCAATGGCGGGGCAATTAGTATCTGCCGGTTATTCCGTCCTGGGCTTCGATAAGTCCTCAAGAGCTCTCGAACAAGCGGTAGAGCTGGGTATTGATCCTTACGAGGGGTCGCTAGACGAGCTTGCTCGATGTTCAAATCTCGTCATCTTGATGTTGCCGACCGGCGATATCGTAAAAGATGTAGTTTTCGGTGGGGAGAACCCAGGTCTTCATGGAGGCCTTCGCCCCGGCAGTATTATCGTTGACATGTCTTCGGTTTCTCCTTCCAAACAAAGGAACTTGCAGAGCGCTTGGCTGCAAACGGTATTCGGCTGGTTGACGCGCCAGTCTCTGGCAACGTCGGCAGGGCGCGAACAGGGCAGCTGACTGTGATGGCAGGGGGTGATGATGATGCAGTAGCAAGTGTTCGAAGACCGCTTGAGGCTATGTCAGACCAGATATTTCACGTAGGCCCAGTTGGGGCTGGTCATGCAATAAAATCGCTGAATAACCTGTTATCAGCTTCTGGCTTAATTGCTGCTGCTGAAGCGATGCTGATCGGGAAGAAGTTTGGGCTGGACAGCCAGAAAATGCTCAATGTCTTAAATGCATCAACGGGGAGAAATAACTCAACTGAGAACAAGATAGGTCAGTTTGTCCTAACTCGTAATTTCAATGGAGGTTTTGCGCTCAAACTTATGGAGAAGGATATAAAAATTGCTTTAGATTTGGCCCGCCAATGTGGGTGTTCCAAGCATTCAAAGTGCGATCACCAGCGAAATAGTCAGTGCAGCAAACATGACTGAAAAGGAAGGCTCTGATCATACTACTGTAGTTAAGTTTCTTGAAAGCCTTGCTGGAGACGTCCAGCTTGATTAATTGAAACGCTTATAAGGATATTTTTCTCTTCCTCGGCTTTGGCATAGGTTGCTCGTCTCGTTGTTTAATTAACACCGTCCGTGCAACCTCAGACACGCAATCGATGTGGTCAATAAATGCAGCCTCTGCGGCAGCGGCATTTCTAGTCTTGATTGCTTCAAACACTCGGGCGAGTTCGTTCACGGTATTGGGCAGGCGTCCGGGAGATGAAAGTGTCGTGACACGCAGGACTGCTACTCGAGTGTGTATGCGATCGAGCATGCCGCGTAGCGGTTTGTTGTCAATTGTCTCGAGAACCTCCTCATGAAATTCTGAAACTCCATTCAGGACCGCGGCCACGTCGTTTTTTTCAGCAGCGTCTTTTATTTTTTCAAAGCTCCGACCAACCTTCGATATGTCTCTTGCTGAGGCGATTTCAACAAATTTGCGTGTGGCTAGTCCAAAGAGAATTCCTCTGACTTCAAAGATTTGCACGGCTTCTTCAGGTGAAAGTACGGCTACTACTGGTCCAATATTCGGGATGTTTTCAACCAGGCCTTCAGATTCAAGTTCCCGTAAAACTTCGCGAATGATAGTTCGGCTCACCGCATAGCGATCACACAGTTCCGCTCGATTAGCCGAGTTCCCGGTTTAAAAACCATATTAGCTAGATCGTCCTTAATTTCTTGCGCAACTTCCTGCCGCAACGGTGCTGCTACCTTGGCTCTGGCC
Organism: Rhodospirillaceae bacterium; assembly: GCA_038141425.1. Taxonomy (GTDB): domain Bacteria; phylum Pseudomonadota; class Alphaproteobacteria; order UBA7985; family UBA7985; genus UBA7985. The sequence goes on from JAYQIC010000003.1 coordinate 116,478, forward strand.
ATGTCGCGCATCCCTTCAAACAAACACAAAATTTTGGTCAAACCGTATTACAAAATACCTCGGTCTATAGCGCCACTTTCGACGTATCGCTACAACGCTAAAGCATTCTGGGTTGTTCGGTCTTATTTGGCTAGAGCTTTCCTGTAGGCAGACACCAAAAACGTATCATATTGCGTATTATGGTAGTATGGTTTAAAGCCATCAGGGCAACCTTCGACTCAGGGTGCAACAAACTTGGAGAGTTAAAATGTTCAAACCAAACGCAAGAAAATGGACGGTTTTGTTCGCCGGCCTAGTTCTGGCTGCAGGAGGTGCTGCGGCGCAGGTCGACGGGCCGAAGGTGGATTGGGACCTTAATGCTCATGGTGGCTCGCGGGCTCTGACCCGCGGGATTGAAGCGATGTCTTCATACGTTTCTGAACAAACCGGCGGCAACTTCAGTATCGAAATTCACTATGGCGGTGCCCTCGGAAAACCACAGGACAATATTGATAGCATTAAGCTGGGGGCATTCTGAAATGGGCCTTTGGTGCTCGTGCTGGTCTCCGGCCAAGGCTCCTGCTCTGTCAGCATTGACCTTGCCATTCCTGCCCCTCGAAAGTGCAGATGAGGTGGCTCGGGTGCACCAATCGTATTTAGGGCATCCAGTATTAGTTGAAGAGGCTTCAAAATGGGGAGCCATCTATCTGACAACTCAAATCATTCCAGAGAGTACTATCATGGGCAAAGGGAATGCGCCTAGTAGCTTGGAAGACCTCAAAGGAATGCGTATTCGCGGTATCGGTAACGGAGCAAAGGTTGTCGACCTTCTGGGCGCCACGACGGTGTCTATGGCATCACCTGAAACTTATCAGGCCATGCAACGAGGCATGTTGGATGGCGTGTCTTTCCCGATTTATGGATACTCTGCATTCAAGATTGACGAGTTATCTGATTGGTATTCAGACGATATAAAATTTGGGCGTTTGGTTACAGTGTCACTCGTCAACAAAAACGCTTTCGACGAGCTACCTGAGCAATATCAGCTAGTCCTTCTTGATGCCGGTCCTGTCGCGCAGTCCGCGCTTAAAGAAGCATATGGCAATATGGAAGAGCTTAACTTTCCAAAATGGGAAGAAATGGGCATTCAGCGGGTTCGTTTTGATGCTGAATCGGTCGCTGCAATGGAGACAGAGAATGCAGCGTCCTTTTATGCCGATTGGGTGGAAACTGTTACTGACCGCGGGGTTCCTGGACAGGGAAATGCTAACCTTCCTTCTTAACGAGGCGGCTAGCAATTAAGTTCGCGATTTACATGCGGAGCATCTGAGTATTCCAATATTTAAGGCGCTCCGCAATTTTTCCCCAAAGGGCTTGAGATGAACGATTTTGATCAAATGGTTGCTGGCAGCTTAAGCTTTGCTGACTCGATACTGCAAAAGCTAGAATTTGCGACTGCAATTGTGGGAGCAATCTTCATCTTTCTGCTCATGATGGCAGGTGTGTCTGAAGTCTTGCTTCGCACAATTTTTAACTCACCAATTCCAGGATATATCGAGGCGGTTCAGATTAGCATGGTCGCCTTCGCAATTCTGCCGATTTCTTATTGTTATCAGAGGGATGGGCACCTTAAAATGGATCTTTTGGTTCGTAAATTGACCGGTAGATCTAGCTGGTTTTTGAAGAGTATCGCCACCTTTTTGGGCTTGGCCTTCATTATAATAATCCTGCCTGCCGTATACGATTTTTTCCATAATTCCTTCGTCCTTGGTGAACTCGACAATGAACATGGACTGGCCAGTCTGGCCTTCGAAGCTTGCTGCTCTCACGGGGATTGCTCTTCTCCTTTTGCGCTTAGGCCTCGAAGTCGTGGCGCTTTTACGAATGGCCTTTAATCCGGCTCTCCGTCCCGTTGCTTTGCCTAGAAAGCTGGATCCAATCAACGACGCTGTCGATTGAGGGCAATCACTATGGAACCAACCACCATTGGCCTTTTGGGTTTCGTCGCGCTAGTCGTTTTAATTTTTATTGGTGTGAGGATCTTTATTGCAGCTGGCATAGTAGGCTTCGTGGGGCTTTTGATCCTCAAGGATTGAGAGTCGCGGCGGGAGTTGCTGGGATGGCTCCGCACTCCGAAGTTTCCAGTTTCGCACTCTCGGTCTTGCCAATGTTCATACTAATTGGCTTCTTCGCTCATCACGGTGGTCTCGTGAAAGGTGCCTTTAGGTTTGCAAAGGCATGGCTTGGTTGGCTGCCGGGTGGTCTTGCGATCGGAACAGTTTTCGCCACCGCAACATTTGGGGCCGTTTCGGGGGCTAGTAGTGCGACTGCGGCTGTCTTTTCCCATATCGCCATTCCAGAAATGCTGAAGAATAAATATCAGCCAGCGATATCTGCAGCAGTAGTAGCGGCGGGCGGGACGTTGGCCTCGCTCATCCCTCCATCAGCGATTCTGGTGATCTACGGCATTATCGTTGAGGAATCTGTTGGTGACTTACTATTAGCTGGCTTTATTCCCGGCGCCATCACAGCGCTTATTTATATTGTTCTTCTTGTCGGCTGGTTCAAAATAAAACCGTCTTTGGGCCCCTCGGTATCTGGGATTACTTGGGGCGAGAGATTTGCAAGCATTGGGGGTGTCTTGCCCATAGTAGCCGTAGTTGGCGTCATCATGGGGGGCATGTACACGGGGTGGGCGACACCGACAGAAGTTGGTGCGCTGGGCGCCTTCATAATGTTTGCCATCGCTTTAGTCAGGGGGAGACTGCGGTTCGAGAATTTCACGCAGTCTTTGCTCGAGACAGTCAAACTTTCGGTGATGATTTTCTCAGTGATTTGGGGGATCGTTACGTTTGTTAGATTTCTTGGCTTTGCGGGCCTGCCTAACGCTGCTGCAGAGTGGGTGACTGCTCTACCGATTTCACCGATGGCGACCCTACTCTTAATTCTTTTGATGTATGTTGTGCTTGGTATGTTCATGAACGGTATCGGCATGCTTTTGTTGACGCTTCCGGTCATTCATCCAGTGATCATCAGTCTAGGATTTGATCCAATCTGGTTTGGCATAATTCTAGTAAAAATGGTTGAGATCGGCCTCGTAACTCCACCTATAGGGTTAAACTGCTACGTTGTAGCTGGGGTTAGACAGGACATCCCCATTGAGAGAATTTTTCGAGCGGTTCTGCCCTTTGTGGTTGCAGATCTTGCTGCAGTAGCACTTTTCATTGCTTTTCCAGAAATCGTTACTTTTCTTCCCGATTTGGTCAGGAGGCAATGATCAATGAAGGTCACACAATTATCATTCATGCCAATTCGGCAAGGTGTAAGGAAGGATCACTTTCATTTCAATTTGGGAACTTGAGTGCACTCAACAGCCTCATTTACGAGTGACATCCCAAGATGGGAGCACGGATTTGGAGTTGTTGAAGCGACGCCTCCTTTGGAATGCCGAGTGCTGCGATTCGACATCTGCTTGAGCTTTTTTCTGCTGCAATCATTGGAGAAAATGCTGATGATCACAAAGGCATAATGCAACGGGCGCGACGTAAGTTACTCCACATGAACTACTCAGTGGCTCCAGTCTTTGCCGCTCTAGATTGTGCGCTTCATGACTTAGCAGCTCGCTTACAAAATATTCCATTATTTGAATATTTGGGTGGAACAAATAGTACCGAGGTTTCAACCGTAGAGGTGGTTCCTGGCGGGGCTCATCTTGGACGCGAGGAGTTTTTCAAGACCCTCCGCACTCAAGGAATTAACGCAGTAAATTGAAACTCACAGGTAACGTGATAAGGGACATAGATCACGTCTGCTTTGTCCGAAAAACCATCGGCGAAGGCGTTAAGATTATTTGCGATGCTAATGGCGCCTATAGTTTTGAGAATGCAAAAAAGGTCGCTAGTTCGCTGGAAACGCAAGGTGTTTCGGTCTTTGAGCAACCTATCGATGGTGGTGATTTATCCGGAATGGCCGCCCCTCACGGCGGCACTTCCGATGGATGTAGAGAAGCTGACGAATCTGTTTGCTCAGCAAAGGATGTACAGGAAGTCGCGAGGCTAGCTGCTGCAAACTGCATTAGCATCCGAATTTCGCGATTTGGCGGTATCGAACAAACAATGGATGTAGCCAAGTACTGCTCAGAAGCAGGGCTGTCATTTCGTTTTGGTGCGATGTTTGCGCCGAGCATCGCTAGTGCAATCAGTACGCATGTCATTCTTGCTCTGACTCCGCAGGATCACCCCCATGAGCTGACCATGCACCGACAATTCACGGACGATCCATTTGAGGGTTTCACGTGAACGGTTCTTTCGCCGTCATTGATCCTGACAGCCCGGGGATCGGACTCCGGCTCAGGGAATGAATTCAATAATTTTACGTCCGTGGGGAGCTGACAATGCAATCAGAGATCTACAAGGCTTATCATGAAAACTACAGATTCAATGCGCACAGATATTGCCTGGAGTGACGAAGAGAGAATTGTTGTGCGAGGTTTAGACTTGCCCACGGAGATTATCGGCAAGTTTAATCTCGGTGATTTTGCTTTTTCGAGTTTACAGGCCGGAAACCGTCAAAAGATGAATCGGCTGTTTTCAACGCGCTCGCAATTACCTTGGTCGAGCATGGATTAACACCAAGCGTTTTGGCCAGCCGCCTAACCTTTCTAGGTGCTCCAGAATCTCTTCAAGGAGCTGTAGCTGGGCTATTGGGGTTAGGAAGTACCTTTGCAGGGACCATGGAAGGGGCCGCACGGTTTCTACAAGAAAGCCTTAGCGAGTCACCGCTGGATGCCGATTTAGATTCTACTGCTCGGTCCATCGTGATGGATCATCGCCGCAACGGGAAATATCTGCCGGGTCTCGGACATAATTTGCACAAACAGGGCGATCCTCGCACACCGGCTTTATTTAATCTTGCCAGGATCCACGGTTTTTTCAGGGCGTTATGTCGAGCTGATGCAAAAAGTTGAGAGCGCTGCTGCTGAAGAATACGGACGGACGCTTCCAATAAATGCAACAGGTGCGATCGGTGCCATTGGGAGTGAGCTCGGTTTGCATTGGACATCGATGCGCGGGATTGCGGTCATCGCAAGATCGATTGGGCTTGTTGCGCATATTTTGGAGAAGGATCCAAAAAGCCCATGGCGCGATCAATCTGGGAACGAACCGGAGAATGAAGCAACCTCGCACCTGCGGGGAAGTAGTATGACTTCGGCGACAGTGCTCCAAGAGTTAGGGCCGTATCGGCCGCACGGGGGAAACCTGCAGCGGCCTTATCGAGCCGACGGATAACCCGTGGTGACAGCGAGGCTATTGTTTTTGAGGATCGCGTTTGGACTTGGAACCAGGTCCATGATGCGGTCGAGCGTATCGCGTGCTATTTCCAAAATCTTGGTGTCAATTGTGGAGACCGAGTAGCTGTAATTGCAACTAACTCCGATTTCTATGCGATGGCGTTTCTTGCTGTTGCCCGTCTCGGTGCTGCAACGGTGACCATAAATTGTGAGTTAACTGCTGCCGAGATAAAGTCGCAGATTGAGAGAGTGCGACCAAAGCTAGTGCTCGCTTCTTGGGACCGAGCGGAAAAATTATCCGGCATAGAATTTATCCTGTTGGAAGGGCCCTCAGCTGAGCACGCGGACCTCTGGGCTCTTTCGGACGGTGCTAGAGCCGATCTACCTCCCTTGCCAAAACCAGACGATCCTTGTCTCATTATGTTTACCTCCGGGACTACTGGGAGCGCTAAGGGTGTGGTGCACGCCAATAGGAACTTCGTTTTGTCCGGAGAGGGTTTTGTTGGTCGAATGGCACTCTCAACCGAGGAGCGGCTAATCTGTGTTCTGCCGCTGTTTCATATTAACGCGTTGTTTTATTCATTCGCTGGGGCACTTGCTGCTGGCGCTACGGTGATTTTTGAAAGGCGTTTCAGTGCTTCCAAATTCTGGACTAAGGTAAGTTCTTCTAGGGCAACTCAGGTAAATTTGATTGCTGCAGCCGGAAACATTCTTTTGCGCCGTGATAGGTCAGAGTTCGTTTCAAAACATAAGCTTTCCAAAGTCTATCTTTCGCCCCTAACTTCGACGCTTCATGATGGTTTCAGAAGTGAATTTGGAGTGGATTGTCTTCGTGAAGGTTACGGTTTGACAGAAGCTCCAGGCGTCATCAACCAGCCCGTCGACGAACCGCCGCGGCTAGGTAGTATGGGGCGTGTTTCGCGCCATCCTTTAGACGGATCGCCTCTTGCAGAAATGCGCATCGTTACGCCTTCGGGTGGTGATGCGGAGGTGGATGAGGCGGGAGAGCTTTGGATTAAATCTCCCCTATTGATGCAGGGCTATTTTGAAGATCCTGCTTCCACCCGCTCGGTTCTGCAGGATGGCTGGTTTCGGACTGGTGACCTTGTGAAGCGAAATGATTTAGGCGAATTCTTCTTTATCGAAAGAATCAAGGATATAATCCGGCGACGGGGGTGAGAACATTTCTGGGGCCGCATTGGATGCAGTTATCTCCGGGCATCCTCACGTTGCACAAGTAGCGGTACTTGCAACACCATCTGAATTTGGAGAGGATGAAATCCTAGCGGCTCTCGTACCGAGCCAGCCATTTTCTGCTCAAAGTTTTAGAGATTGGTGCTGTGCAGTTCTCCCCCCCCACCAACGCCCAAAATTCATTGTATTTTGCAAGGATCTACCCAGAACCCCGAGTGAAAAGATACAGAAATACAAGATACGACGCGATCCCTTGCTCCTTAAGTCCGCAATAGATCTGTCAAAAATTTAATAGTAAACGGCAAATCAGAAAGTCGCGGTTCTGGCTAAAAACCTAAGCATTCCAGTTTATTGTTCTTGACTTCTACCAGGGCTCCCCCCACGGGCGAAGATCCAGCTCGTGGGTCCAGGCCGTGCGCGGCTGGCGGTGGAGCATGACGTAGGCTTCGGCGATATGCGCCGGGTCGAGGATCAGGTCCTCGGCGACCCGCGCCTCTGCGTCCGGGATGCGCTCGCGGATGAAGGCCGTGTCGATGGCACCGTCGATGATGGTGTGGGCGACGTGGATGTTCTTCGGTCCCAGTTCCCGCGCCATGGACTGCGCCAGTGCCCTCAGCGCGTGCTTGGCGCCGGCGAAGGCGGCCATGCCGGGGCGGCCGCGCGTGCTGGCTGTGGCGCCGGTGAAGATGATGGTGCCGCGTTCGCGGGTGATCATCCGCCGTGCCACTTCGCGCCCGACGAGAAAGCCGGCGAAGGCAGCCATCTCCCAGACCTTGCGGTAGACCCGCGTGGTCATTTCGGTGATCGGAAACGCGACGTTGCCGCCAATATTGAAGACAGCAACCTCGATCGGACCGACCTCGGCTTCGACCTGTTCCACCAGAGCGATGACAACGTCTTCATCCCGCGCATCGGCGGGGAAGGCTTGGGCTTGGAAGCCTTCGTCTCGGATGGACTGTGCGAGTGCTTCGAGTTTGTCGGCACTGCGCTCGCGCCGGACGGGGCAGGCGACCAGGCCTTCGCGGGCGAAGGCCCGGGCAACCGCGGCGCCGGTGGCGTCACCTGCGCCGACGATCAGGCAACTGCGGGGTGTGTCGGCCATGGTATGGATCTCCGGTCTGGCGGGGCAGGGTTTGCCTCGCTGGTTATCTGTTTGATTGGATTGAATGTCTTCGCTGCGGTCTTGCAGATCAAGGGGCACAATGTCGAGGTTCCGGGTCCTGTTTCGGCGGCACGCCATCCGGCGCGGCGATCCCACGAATGGGTGGGGGTCGATCTAGACGCTCGACAAGAAAAAGGTGACATGTCACATATATTCCCAACACGGACCCACGAGGCAGGAAAAAGACCATGGCCGGACGTTTTCAGGGGCAGCACGCTGTCATGACCGGGGGCGCCAGCGGTATCGGCGCCGCAGTGCTGGCCAAACTGCAGGCCGAGGGCGCGCGGGTGACGGCGCTGGATCTCGCCGACTGTCCGGCCGCTGACCACCACATACCGCTGAATATGGCGGATCAGAGCGCCATCGACGCCGCCGTCGCCGAGATCGAGGGGCCGGTCGACTGCCTGTTCAACATCGCCGGCGTGCCGCCGCGTGAGGACAACGGTGCGCTGGTGCTGGGCGTGAATTTCTTCGGCCTGCGCCACTTCACCGACGCGATGCTGGGGCGGCTCAGCGATCAGGCGGCGATCGTCAATATGGCCTCGCTCGCCGGCGCGCAGTGGGTGAACAACATCGAAGAGGTCAAGGCGCTGCTGGCCATGGACGACATCGTAGAGCCGGCCGCTGCGCTCGCCGAGCTGGGGATCGACGCCACCCGCGCCTACAATCTGAGCAAGGAAGCCGTCATCGTCTGGGGCATTCAGCAGACCGCACGCGGCATGGAGCGGGGCATTCGCATGAATGCCGTCTGCCCGGCTGCGGTTTCCACCGGCATCCTCGACGACTTCAAGAACGCCTTTGGCGCCAAGGTCAACGCGGCCGTCGAGCGCTCCGGCCGGCCGTCCTCACCCGATGAAGTCGCCGATCTGGTGCTGTTCCTCGCCTCCGACCAGAGCCGCTGGATCAAGGGCGGCGAGTTCAAGATCGACGGCGGCATCAACGCCTTCCGCATCGCCGCTGCCATGGAGCTGGGCTGAACCATGACCAAGATCGAAGCCACACCCGCCGTCAACCCGGCCCTTGCCGAGCACGCGGCCCGCATCTCCCGCAAGATCGTCAAGCCCGGTGAGCGCACCCACACCCTGATCGGCTACAACGTCGCCAATGTGTCGGTCATCGAGGCGCCTGAGGGCCTGATCCTGGTCGACGGCCTGGCGCAGGAAAACAGCGCCCGCGAGGCCGCAGCCGATATCGCCGAGCGATTCCCGGGTCAGCCGATCCGGGCGGTGGTCTACACCCACTTCCACAACGATCACGTGAACGGCATCGAGGGCTTCATCAGTCAGGAGCAGGTCACCAGCGGCGCGGTGGAAATCTGGGCCCACGCGGACCTGATGCACTTCGTCACCGAAGTCTCGGCCGGTATGGGGCCGATCATGGGACGCCGGGCCGCCTACACCTTCGGTGCGGCTCTGCCGCGCGGGCCAGAGGGGTTCGTGCACGCCGGGCTGGGCCTGCCCCACAACCCGGGGCCGCGGGGCTTTATCGCGCCCACCCATCTGATCTCCGAGCGCAAGCAAGTGCGTCTGGCCGGGCTCGACATAGAGCTGATCCCGATCCCGTCCGAGACCGACGACATGATCGGGGTTTATCTGCCTGACGAGGAAATCCTGCTGACCGGTGACTGCATCCAGGGCGAGGTCTACCCCAACCTCTACACCCTGCGCGGCACGCCCTACCGCGACCCCATGCAGTGGGTGGCGACCCTCGACTGGATCCGCCACGACCTGCGCCCGCAGCAGATTGTTCCCCACCACGGCCACCCCATGACCTCGCCCGAGGAGGTCAGCGACGTGCTTACCGCCTACCGCGACGCCATCCAGTTCACCCACGACCAGACGGTGCGGTACATGAACCAGGGCCTGCGCCCGGATGAAATCGTGCAGCGCGTGCACATGCCCGCGCACCTCGCCGGGCACCCTTGGCTGGGCGAGTTTTACGGCACGCTCAAGCACTGCATCCCGGCGATCTACGTCGGTAAGGTCGGCTGGTTCTCAGGCGACCCCGTGGACCTGGACCCCTTGCCCCCGGCCGAACGCGCCCGGCGCTACGTCGCGCTGATGGGCGGCGCTGAAGCCGTCCGCCAGGCCGCCCAGACGGCCGCAGGCGAAGACGACTACCTCTGGGCCGCCGAGCTGCTGGGGCCTGCTGGTCAGCCTCGATACCGAAGACGAGGCAGCCCGTCTCGCGCGCGCTGGCGCCCTGCGCGGCTGGGCCTATGCCCAGGCCGAACCCGAACTGGCGCAACTGGGCGCTGTCCTGCGCCATGGAGCTCGATCCTCCCGCGAAGGTCGACGGCGCGAAGCAGCAGCTGGTGCTGGCCCCGCCCGCGGTGATCAATGCCTTCCCGCCGGGCAACATCCTGCGCGGCATGGCCACCCGTCTGCGCGCCGAAGCGGTCGCAGACCTGCACATGACCATGGCCTTCTGCATCGAAGACCGGGGCTGGACCACGCGCTGGAGCTGCGCCGGGGGATTTGCGAGTTCCACGAGGTCGCCCCGGGGCAGGTCGACCTGCGCCTGCGCTTTGGCAGCGACTTCCTGAGCGATCTGGTCGCGCAGAAGGTCCGCTGGCCGGAGGGCATCGAGCAGGGGCGGGTGCGGGTCGAGGGCGACCGGGCGTTGGTGCCGCAGTTCTTCGGCAGCTTCGAGCCACCCATGGCGCCCAAGGACATCAAGCTGGTCAGCCGCTGACGCCCGCGCTCGGGACGAGCGGCGAAGCGCCCAACCACAGGCAGGCTGTCTGAAGGCCTTAGTCGAGCGCGATCCACGCGGTCTTGAGCTTGGTGAACTTGTCCAGCGCGTGCATGGACTTGTCCGAGCCGTTGCCCGACTGACCGTGGCCGGTCAGCGGCACGGTGATATCCGGCCCGCCGTAGGTGTTGACGTGCACCACCCTGAGCCGATGGCACGGACCATGCGGTGGGCGCGGGCGAGGTTGTCGGTCCAGACCCCCGCCGCCAGCCCGAAGACCGTGGAGTTGGCGAGCGCCACCGCTTCGGCCTCATCCTCGAAGGGCGTCACCGCCAGCACCGGCCCGAAGACCTCGTCCTGGGCAAGGTCCGACTGTGGATCAACGTCGGCGAAGATGGTCGGGGCGATGTAGGTCCCGCCGGTTTCCTGCAGGATCTGCTCACCGCCGCTGATGAGTCGCGCGCCGTCGCTGTGGGCGCGATCGATCTTGCCGAGCACCGACTGGCACTGCGCTTCGGAGGCAATCGCACCGGCCTGGGTGGCCAGATCGAGCGGGTCACCGACCACCATGGCTTCAGTTTCGGCCTTGAGCGCGTCGAGGAAGGGCTCATAGACGCTGCGCTGGACCAGCAGCCGGGATCCGGCGACGCAGACCTGGCCGCTGTTGCGGAAGATCGCCGCAGCCGAGACCTTGGCCGCCTTGGCCAGATTGCCGGCGTCGTCAAAGACGATGTTCGGGGACTTGCCACCCAGTTCCAGATAGACGCGCTTGAGGTTGGAGCGCGGCGCGAATATTCGAGCAGACGCCGCCCGGTGCCGCCCGAGCCGGTGAACACCATGACGTCGATGTCGCTGTGCAGGCCCATGGCCTCACCGACGACCCGGCCTTCGCCGGTAACGACGTTGAGCACGCCGTCCGGCAGGCCCGCCTCGTGGCACAGCTCGGCCAGCCGCATCAGGCTCAACGAGGCCACCTCTGGCGGTTTGACCACGATCGAGTTTCCTGCGGCCAGCGCCGGGGCGATTTTCCACGCACCGATCATCAGCGGGAAGTTCCACGGGATGATGGCGCCGCCCACGCCCACCGGCTCGCGGTGGATCAGACCCAGCGTCCCTTCGGGCGTGGGCGCAACCTCGCCGCTGATCTTGTCAGGCGTCTCGGCGTAGTAGCGGAAGGTTCCTGCCGCGCTGCCCGGCTCGGCGCGCAGGGCCCTGGAGCTTTCAGTGCCGTTGTCGCGCACGCCGAGGACGGCGAGTTCGAGGCTGTGGGCCTCGATCAGGTCGGCGCAGCGGTGCAGGATACGCTTGCGCGCAGCCGGGGCCAAGCGCGACCAGCGCCCGTCGTCGAAGGACGTGCGGGCCGCAGCAACCGCAGCGTCTAAATCGAGAGCCGTTCCCCGGGCCAGCGCGCCCAGCGCCGTGCCGTCGATGGGGGAAGTGTTCTCTCGTGTTGCGCCGTCGGAGGAGGACACGTGCTGCCCCCGATCAGGTGCTTGGCTTCGGGAAGTGCGGCGGACCGCAGGGCATCAATATCGCTTTGCTCGACCACGCAGGGATCCTTGAAACGGGGGGCTGAAGGGCTAGGGCTATTGGTGACAATATCGCACCGTCGATGAAATAAATGCTTGCATCACCCCGGTTCCGTGTCAATGCTGATCACCGGGAGAAGAGGGCGCGAGCAAGCGACCCGTTCCCGGGAGGAACAGCGTGACGACCGTCGACAAGGCCCTGAGCTTGCTGGAGTATTTCAGCGATCTCCGACCGGAGATCGGGCTGAGCGAGTTTGCGCGTCTGTCGGGCTTCGATAAGTCCGCTGCCCTGCGCATGCTTGGCGCGCTGGTCCGCGCCGGGTTCGTGGAGCAGGACGCTCACTCTCGTAAATACCGGCTGGGCCGCAGTTTCCTGCGCTTTGCCCGTATGCGGGAAGAGGCTTTTCCCATGACGCAGGTCTTGCGTCCCTTCGCTGAGCGTATCGCCGTGCAGACCGGTGAAACCTGCCACATTGGCGTGTTTTCGGCTGGCACGCTCGCCGCTGGGATCGTGGTGCTCAGCCCGCAGTCCAACCGGGTGCACGTGGCGCAGGGTCTGAACCTGCCGTTTCATGCCACCGCGTCCGGGCTTTGCTTTCTGGCCTTCAGCGAGCCAGACGAAGCCCGTCGGCTTCTGGGTGAAGGTCCGCTGGAAAGATACAACGACGCGACCATGACGGACCCGAAGCAGGTTCTCAGCGAGTGCGAACGCTTCCGCGCGCAGGGGTTTTCCCTCAGCGCTGCCAACTTTGACCCGGATGTAAAGTCAGTCGCGGCACCGATTTTCGATGCCGAGGGCCGCGTCTTTGCCACCATGGCACTGGCAGCGCCGATGATCCGCGCGCACGATTCAGCCACGATCGAGAACGGCCGACTGGTCTGTGCTGCGGCGATGGAGGCGACGAGGGCCTTCGCCGGTGACGTGCCAGGCTGGTACGCGCAGATCGTCACCTCACTGGACAAGGCAGCATGAACCCGCCCGCGGCACGCTTTGGGTCGTTCCCGCATGGGCCTGGCCCCGAACACCGCCGCGATTGCGGCACAACCTGGATAGGACGAGATGGACGGCGACAGCAATTTCCTCAAGGAAAACAACGCCCGGCACGTTTGGCACCCCATGGCGCACCCCGCAGAGATGCGGAACAACCCGCCCAAGGTGATCACCGGAGCCCAGGGCGTGACCCTGACCGACGTTGACGGGCACCGCGTGGTCGACGCCGTAGGTGGCCTGTGGAACGTCAACCTCGGCTACTCGGTCGAACCAATCAAGCGCGCCATCACCGAGCAGCTTGACCAGCTCGCCTACTACTCCACCTTTCGCGGCACCACCACCGGGCCGACGGTCGAGCTTTCTTATGTATTGCAGGATTGGTTTGCCCCCGACGGCATGACCCGAAGTTTCTTCACCAGCGGCGGCTCAGATAGCGTCGAGACTGCGTTAAGGCTGGCGCGGCAGTACCACAAGATCCGTGGCGACAAGGATCGCTACAAGTTCATCAGCCTGAAGAAGGGCTACCATGGCACACACTTCGGTGGCGCCTCAGTCAACGGCAACGCCAACTTCCGCCGCCAGTATGAGCCGCTGCTGCAGGGGTGTTTCCAGATCACCGCGCCGCTGACTTACCGGAATCCTTTCAACGAGACTGACCCGGCGCGTCTGGCGCAGCTCTGCGCCGCCCAGCTCGAAGACGAGATCATGTTTCAGGGACCAGATACGGTCGCGGCCTTCATCATGGAACCCGTGTTGGGGGCAGGGGGCGTGATCCCACCGCACGAGAGCTTCATGCCGATGGTGCGTGAAATCTGTGACCGTCACGGCGTATTGCTGATCGCCGACGAGGTCATCACCGCTTTTGGCCGGACCGGCGCGTGGACCGGCTCCCGGTTGTGGGGCGTGCAGCCCGACCTGATGTGCACCGCCAAGGCGATCACCAATGGCTACTTCCCTTTCGGCGCGGTCATGATCAGCGGTGCGGTTGCCGAGGTGTTCGAGAACGACGCCAGCGCCATGGGTATGATCGGCCATGGCTACACCTATTCCGGCCACCCGGTCGGTGCGGCTGCGGCTCTGGCCTGCCTGCCCGAAATCGAACGACTGAACGTGGCGGAGAATGCCGCCGCGCGGGGTGAGGAATTGATGGCGGGCGGCAAGGCGCTGGCTGAGAAGTACGAGCTGGTCGGCGACGTGCGCGGCAAGGGCCTGATGTTCTGCCTCGAGCTGGTCAGTGATCGGGCCAGCAAGACCCCCGCCGACAAGGCCACCATGCAGGCGGTCTTCGATGGCGCTTACGAGGCCGGGGTCATGATCCGGGTTTCCGGCCCGAACGTGATCCTGTCGCCTTCGCTGGTGATCACCGCCAATGATGTCCGCAAAATTCTCGAAGGGGTCGAAGCTGGCCTCAAGGCGGCGAGCGCGTGAGCGGTCACCCCGACACCTCAGCCCCAAGCCGCTGGACTGGGCGCAGTTCCCCGAATGGGGCGCGCGGGCGGCGCAGTGGGCCGGTGAATACCACGCCGGCTTGCGCGACCATCCGGTGCGACCGCCGCTGAACCCCGGGGCGACGCTGGCAGCCCTGCCGGAAGCGCCGCCGGAGCAGGGTGAGAGCACCGAAGCGATCTTCCGTGACTTCGAAGACATCATCATGCCGGGGATGACCCACTGGCAGCACCCACGCTTCTTCGCCTACTTCCCGGCCAACGCCGCGCCGATTGCCGTGCTGGCCGAGTATCTGGCATCGTCGGTCGCCGCTCAGTGCATGCTGTGGCAGACCTCACCCGCAGCCACGGAGCTGGAAACCCGGGTGCTGGACTGGCTGCGGCAGGCGGTCGGGCTGCCCGAGGGCTTTTCCGGGGTGATCCAGGACACGGCGTCTTCGGCGACGCTGGCCGCCGTGCTGACCATGCGCGAGCGGGCGCTGAACTGGGCTGGGAACCAGCACGGCCTCAGCGATGCCGGCCGCCTGCGGATCTATGTCGCTGACGAGGTGCACTCCTCGGTCGATGCCGCCGTCTGGATTGCCGGGATCGGCCGCGAGAACATGGTGCGCATCCCGGTCAGCGGTCCGCGCCGGGCCATGGATGTCGACGCACTGGAGCAGGCGATCGAACTCGATCGCGCAGAGGGCTTCATTCCCGCCGGTGTCATCGCCAGCGTCGGGGCGACCAGCGTCGGCTCCACCGACCACATTGCCTCTGTTCTGGCTGTGGCCAGAGCCAATGACCTCTATACCCACGTCGATGCAGCCTGGGCCGGTGCGGCTATGATCTGCCCCGAATACCGGGAATGGTGGGAGGGCATTGAGTTGGCGGACTCCATCGTCCTGAACCCCCATAAGTGGCTGGGCACGCCCTTTGACTGTTCGGCACACTTCATCGCCGACCCCGATAGTCTGGTGAAGACGCTGGCAACCCAGCCCGGATACCTCAAGACCCACGGCGCCGACGGGGTGATCAACTATTCTGAATGGTCGATCCCGCTGGGTCGTCGCTTCCGCGCGCTCAAGCTCTGGTTCTTGCTCCGGGGGCACGGGCTTGAAGGCCTGCGCAGCATGATCCGCGACCACGTGCGCTGGGCCGGGCAGGTCGAGGCGGCGCTCGCCGTTCTGCCGCACGTGGAAATCGTCACGCCCTGCATGCTGTCGCTGTTCTCCTTCCGGGTCCGGCCGCCGGGCATGGCAGGCGCAGAGCTCGACTGCTTTAACCTCGCGCTGCTCGAAGCCATTAACGCCGACGGGCGCATCTACCTCACCCAAACCCGGATCGACGACAAGATGGTGATCCGGTTCCAGGCGGGGCCGTTTTCGATGACCGAGGCTGATGCTGAAACCGCCATTGCTGTGATCGCCGAGATGGCCGCAGCGGCCCTCGAGCAGGTCGGGGAGGGCTGAGGCGGCATGGTCGATTTCCGCAGCCAGACGACAGTGACCCCTCTGCGCAGCCAGGCTGCGGGATCGGCGCTGCGTTCTTCGGCAGCGGACACGGCCTTCGCCAGCCACATTCCGGCTGAACGCCGTTTCAAGGTCGCTGACCTGTTCAAGTTCCAGCGGGGGAGAGCCGATCTGCTGTTCTCCGCGCTGATCCTCGGCATGGCGCTGGTGTTGCTGCTGACCTTCTTTGATCAGAGCGGCTGGGCTGACCGCGATTTACCGCAAAAGCGCTTGGGTAAAGTGCTCAAGCAGCCTTGGATCGGTCCGGTGATCGCACTGCTGATTCTGGTTCCAGCGGCGCTGGGCAACCTCGGCCTGAGCCTGCGCCGTGCGCTGCTCGACCGGCGCAAGCACCGCCCCAACAAGACCCGTTATGAGGTGGTGCAGTGGCTGCGCGCCATCGAGTTCATCGTCTACTTCATCATCTACACCCGCAGCATCGAGATCGTTGGTTACCTGATTGCCACGGTGATCTTCGCCATGCTGATGGTGTTACGGCTTGGCTATCGCAGCTGGCGCTGGGTCGGGATTGCTGCCGGGGTCAGCTTCCTCTCGGTGGTGTTCTTCCGGACCCTGCTGCAAATCAAGACGCCGGTGAACATCTGGCTCTATAACCAACTGCCCGAAGGCCTCGAGCGGTTCATGAAGGTGTATTTCTGATGGATGCACTGATGACCGGTCTCGGCAATCTTCTTGATCCTCAGGTTCTGATCGCGCTGCTGATCGGATCGGTCGGTGGGCTGATCATCGGGGCGGTGCCGGGCATTGGTCCGGCGATTGCCATCGCTATCCTGCTGCCTGCAACCGTGTTCCTGCCCGATCTGGTGTCGCTGGTGCTACTGCTCGGGGTTTACGGCTCGTCGATGTACGGCGGGGCGATCCCGGCGATTCTGATCAACACACCCGGTACGCCGGTCAACGCCCTGACCACCTACGACGGCCACGCCATGACCCGCCGGGGTGAGGCGCCGCGCGCGCTGTCGCTGGCCTATAGCGCGTCGTTCTTCGGCGGCACATTCTCCATCATGACAGCGCTGATCGCGCTGCTGGTCTTCGGGCCTTACCTGCGGGATCTGGGGGCGCTGTTCGGCAGCCGCGATATCTTCATGGCGGCGGTGCTGGGCATGGTGCTGCTGATCCTCGCGCACCGGCAGAATATGCTGATCGCGGCGCTGCTGTTCGGCTTTGGCATGCTGATCACGCTGGTGGGTCGGCAGTCAACCCGCGGGTTCCAGCGCTATACCTTCGGCCTCGATGAGCTGGCGTCGGGCTTCAACCTGATCGTTGTAATCGTGGGTATCTTCGCGCTCAGTCAGGCGCTGTTCCTGATGATCGGCAAGGACGACGATGCCAAGGAAGTCAGCTTCAAAGGCGGGCTGTTCAGGGGGCTTAGCGAGCTGCGTAAGTATCCGCTGATCACCACGCTCTCGGGCATGTACGGCACCATCATGGGCATCATCCCGGGCGTGGGTGAGTTCGTCGCGCAGTTCTTTCCTACGCCACCGCGCGCAGCCTGTCCAAGGAGCCTCAGCGCTTTGGCCACGGCTCGCCCGAAGGCCTCATCGCGTCTGAGACCGCCAACAATGCTGTTCCTGCGGCAGCGATGATCCCGCTGCTGGCGCTGGGTGTGCCCGGTGAAGCGCTGACGGCGATGATGATGGTGGTGTTCTTCGACGCCGGGATCAAACCCGGGCCGGATATCTTCGAGAAGAGCCCGGATTTCCTGTTCAGCCTGTTCATCTCGCTGCTGATCATCAACGTGCTGGTGGTGATCACGCTGCTGTTCTCCACCCGGTTCATCGCGCGCATGATCTACATCCCGAACCGGTTTCTGGGCGTTTTCATCATGATCTTCGCCTTTGTCGGAGTGTTCAGCATCCGCAACAACTTCTTCGACTGCGCCGTGGCGGCCGTGTTCGGCTTCATCGGCTACATCCTGCGCCGCCTGAACTGGCCGCTGGTCCCGGTCGTGCTCGGCATGGTGCTGGGTGCGATCATGATCGAGCGCCTGACCGCGGGCAGCAGTCGCGTCAAAACCTGGGTCGATCTGGTCGATCGGCCCGTTTCCGGAACACTGGCTGTGGTCATCTTGGGCGTGATCGCGGTCGTGTTGGTCAGCCAGATCGTCGACCACCGTCGGCGTAACAGCGGACCAAACAAGCGGGGGAGGAAAGCCCCGTCCGCCTGAACATGAATACCTTTTCACCAAGCTTTTTTCGGAGGAGAAAACCATGAAGAAGCTTATGACTGTAGCAGCCGCGGCTGTTGCTTCTCTCGGCCTGGCGGTCCACGCACAGGCTGAATACCCAACCGGACCGGTGCAGTTCATCGTGCCGTGGCCTCCCGGTGACTTTGAGGACATCCTGACCCGCTGGATCGCCGAGGACATGCAGGCTGCAACGGGTATTCCTGCGTCTGTGGTCAACCGCCCTGGTGGTGGTGACGGCCCGTTCCCGGGCGCACTGGAAGTGCTCGATGCACCCGCTGACGGTTCGGTCATCGGCTCTTTCGTGATCGGTGTTCCGATCGTGGGTCCGAAGATCGGCATCGGTATTGAAGAAGACAGCTTCGTCCCGGTCGGCATCTTCCTGACCTACCCATTCGTGCTGGCTGCCTCCGGCGATGCGCCATACAGCAACATGGCTGAGCTGGCCTCGCACGCCGCCGATAACGACGTGGTTTTGGGCCACTTTGGCGCGGGCCTGACCCCGACCAAGGCGACCTTTGCCGCAGCCAAGAACATGGGCTTTGAGTTCGCCGATGATTCCGCCTTCGACATGCTCGACTGTAACACCCTGTCTGCGGGTGACGCTGACGTGATCAACACCACGCTGGCACTGATCGAGCCTTGCCTGGGCGAGATCAACGTTCTGGCCAACATCGGCGCTGAGCCGATCGGCAAGCTGCCCGGCGTGGGCACCCTGTCGGCACAGGCCGGGATCAACGATCTCGAGCTGTGGAACGGTCTGTTCGTGAAGAAGGGCACCCCGCAGGAGGTCATCGACACCCTCGCGGCTGTGGCTGAAGCGACCATGATGTCCGAGCGGGCACAGGCGCTGATGGCTGAAACCGGTGCTGCCGTCTACTGGCAGGGCACGGATGAGTCCATTGCCCGGATTGCAGCTGACACGGCGAAGGACGCCGAGCTGGCCGCCATCATCGGCAACTAATCTGCCCCGCGCAGGTTGAGGTGATCCGCGCTCCGGGGTTTCGGGGCGCGGGTTTCCCCGCCAGTCTCGCAGGGGGTGGGCCTTGTTCGGCCGGCTTTAGCGGCTTCAACTCGGAGCACGCCTCAGCAACCACGGCACCTCGCCGTAGTGCACCTTCAAACACGACAACCCCAGACAGCGTAAGACGACACCCATGGACCGGATCCGGCTCGGCATACTGCAGGTCAATCACGACAAGAGCGAAAGCATCGGCGATCACTTCCCCGACGATGCCCACCGCTTCCGTGACCTCTTCGATGCGCTCGAACAGCGGTTTTCATACCGCGTTTATATGACCATCGGCGACGAAGTGCCCGAGAGCCTCGACGAGCAGGACGCCTTTCTGATCACCGGCTCGCCGCTGTCCGTGCTCGATGAGCACAGTTTTCTGCCACCGCTCTATGACTTCATCCGCGCCTGTGATGCTGCGCGCAAGCCGCTGATCGGGACCTGCTTTGGTCATCAGGCGATCGCCGTCGCGCTGGGCGGAAAGGTCGAGCGCGCTGCTGCCGGCTGGAATGTCGGTATCGAAACCACACACTTTCTCGAAGACGCGCCGTTCATGAGCGATGCGCGGCGCGACCTCGGCTTCTATGTTTTCCACGAGGACCACGTCAGCGCGCTGCCCCCGCAGGCACGGCTGATCGGGCGCGGGGACTTCTGTCCGACCGCTGCTTTCGCTGTCGGCGATCATATCATGACCACGCAGGCCCATCCCGAGTTCACCGACCGGTTCATGCGGGCGGTGGTGGATGACTGCGTCGGCCTGCTGGGCGAAGACGGCCACGCAGAGGCCACCGCCAGCCTCAACCGCGGCCGGAACGACGGCCCGCTGTTCTCCCGATGGATGACGCGCTTTATCCTGAATCACCTTGAAAACCGCGACGGCGACGATGGGCGAGCGTGATGACGATGCCCCACGCCAAGACGGAACGACTTCAACGACGGAGCCCTGAGCATGATCGATGACGGTCACCTTGATCTGAGCAGCCACGATGCCTTCAGCGGCGGTGTGCCCCACCGGACCTTTGCCCGCCTGCGCGCCGAAGACCCGGTGCACTGGACCCCGAGCACGACGGCGGTCGCGGGTTCTGGTCGGTCACCCGCCATGCGGACATTCTGACCGCAAATGGCAACAACGCGGTATTCAGCAGCGGGCAGGGGATCCGGATTGAAGATCAGACCCGCGAAGAATACCTCGCCCGGCGCACGTTTCAGGAAACCGATCCGCCCGAGCACCGGATTACCCGCAAGCTGGTCAACCCGGCCTTTTCCCGCCCGGCCATCACCCGCTACGAGGCTATGATCCGGTCGCTGGCAGCTGAGATTGTCGACGAGGCGCTCAGCCATGACGAATTCGACGCCGTTGAAGTGCTGGCCAAACGCCTGCCGATGATGATGCTGGGGAGGATCCTCGGGGTGCCGGATGCAGACCTGCCGTGGCTGGTGGAGAAGGGCGACGCCCTGATCGGCAACAGCGACCCGGATTTCACCAATACCGTCATCGACAAGATGGACACGCAGGCCTACCGCTTCATGCCCTTCCGCAGCCCGGCGGGGGTGGAGCTCTATGACTACGCTGATGCTGTGCTGCGCGGCGACAAGCCGGTCGACCCCGAAGGCGTGCTGGCGCGGGTCATCGCGGCCAACGCAGCCGATGGGGTCATGGAGGCGCGTGACTTCAAGAATTTCTTCTGCCTGCTGGTCGCGGCGGGCAACGATACCACGCGTTATTCGATTTCCATGGCGCTCTACGAGCTGACCCGCGACCCGAGCCTGCTCGAGCAGCTGCGCAGTGGCACGGTCTGGGATACAGCCGCCGATGAGTTCATCCGGCTGGCCTCACCGACCATGCACTTCCGGCGCACAGCGACCGAAGACACGGAGCTGGGTGGACAGGCGATCCGCGCGGGCGACAAGGTGATCCTGTGGTTTGTCTCCGGCAATCGGGACGCGACCGTTTTGACCAGCCCGACCATGTCAATCTGGCCCGCAATCCCAATCCGCACCTCGCGTTCGGGCAGGGTGGGGTGCACCTGTGTCTGGGCATGTGGCTGGCACGGTTGGAGATCCGGGTGCTGCTCGAGGAGCTCTCGTCACGTCTGGCGGGGATTGAGGCGTTGGGGGAGCCGGCCTGGACCCGGTCGAACTTCATTTGCGGGGTCAAGAGCCTGCCTGTAAGGATCAGGCGTTGAGAGATTGCGCCGCGTTTACCGATGTTTGTGAGTGAGAAGCCGATATGACCATCAACCGAACCCGTGCTCTGTTCTGTGATCTGCTGGGTCTGCCGCGCGGCAAATACGTGGCGCCGCATCTGGCCCGCGCTGGCAAGATTGGCTTCGCCCGGGCCGCCTTCGCAGTCTCCTTTGACCGTGATCTGTTGTCGGTGCCCGGGACCGGGGTCTTCGAGGGCGTGCCGGATATGGACCTGCGTCTTGGGGACGAGCGGCGCAAGGGCTGGCAGGACGGCGTTGAAATCGCGCTGGGGGATATCCAGGTCGACGGCGAGGCCTTCGCGCTGGATGCGCGCGGGCAGCTGCGGGCCACGGTTGCAGCCTGGCAGGAGCAGCATGGCCTGACGCCCATGGTCGGCATCGAGCTTGAGGCCTATGTGTTCGAGCAGGGAGAAGACGGCACCTTCCGGCCCTACAACACGCCTGGCGCTTTCGTCTATGGCACGGGACCGCAGAACGACCCTTGCGGGCTGATGGATGCCATCTGGACCCGGGCCGAAGCGGCCGAGATCCCGATCGAGTCCATGAACGGTGAGTACGACAACGGCCAGTTCGAGCTGACCCTGTGCTTCGGGGACCCGATCAAGGCCTGCGATGATGCCTTTCTGCTCAAGACCATGGCGCGCGAGGTCGCGGCGGAGAAGGGCCTGATCCTGACTTTCCTGCCGAAACCCATCCCGGAGCGGGGAGGGTCGGGCCTGCATGTCAACTTCAGCTTTACCGACAAGGACGGCAACAACGCAGTCGGGCCGGAGGGCCGCTTGTCGACACTGGCCGAGGGCTGTGTCGCGGGCCTCATGCACCACCATGAAGGCCTCGCGGGTGTGCTGGCCGGGACGGTCAATTCCTACGACCGGCTGACCCCGGCGTCGATGGCAGGCTACTGGTGCAACTGGGCCGATGATCACCGGATGACGACGGTGCGGACAACGGTGGCTTCACCGCGGTCGGCGCGTCTCGAGCATCGCATGGCCGATGGTGCGGCCAACCCCTATCTGGCGACCCACGCAGTGCTGCGCGCGGCTATGCTGGGGGTGGAGCAGGGACACCGTCTGCCGCCAGCCGAGGATTTGGACGGGATCGAGAACGTGCGGGCAACCCGGCACGTGCCGTCGAGCCTGAAAAAGGCGCTCGATGCACTGGATAAGGACGCGGCCCTGCGAGAGGCGCTGGGACCGCTGCTGGTTGATGCGCTGGTGTTCCTCAAGCGCGACGAGGCGACGCGGCTGGAAAAGGCGTCGGTCGACGAAATCCGGGATTTTTATCTGCCGTTCGTCTGAGCGCCTTTTTCGCCTTGCGCTCAAAACGCGGAGTTTATCCTGAGCTTGTCGAAGGGCTGTGAGCGAAGCATTTCCTTAGCGCTCAAAACGTCTGCGCCTTTGAGCGCGTTTTCCCTTAGCGGTCAAAACGTCTGCGCCAAAACGGCTGCGCCTTTGAGCGCATTGGAGACCACTGATGGACCGACACTCAAAGCGCAGCGTGTTGAGTGTCAGCGGAAGAAGTTGCGCCGACTTGTCCCCGACCGCGCTTTGCGCGGCGGGTCCAAGCGTCGCGCAGTTCCTTCTCTCAAAACAGAAGGTCAGAGTGATCTGACCTTCTGACCGACTGGCGAAGTCCGGGGTGTGGCGCGGTCAGGGCTGCGGAGCACCGCTGCCTTCGCAGCGGCTTGGCCTTGACGGCGCCGAGGGGCAGCGCCCCTCATTACAGTTACGCTCAACACGCTGCGCTTTGAGCGCGGTGGAGTTCTTCTAGCGACCTACTTTTTACGCCTAAAACGGCTTCGTCTGTGAGCGACTTATTCCCCTTACGCTCAACACGGCTTCGCTGTGAGCGTGTTGGAGATCATTGATGAACCGACACTCAAAGCCCTTCGGCAGGCTCAGGATAAACTCCGCGTGTTGAGTGTCAACTGACAGATGGCGCGCTCGGGCCTTGGCCGCGTCGCGGCCTTCGGCCCTCCCACGCGCATTTTCATAGAAAATGCGAAAAGACGTCAGGCCGCGTGCAGCTCGGCCTGTCCGTTTGACTGCGCGGGGAGATTTGTAAGCCGCGAAGCGGCGTCAAATCGAGCCCGCAACCAGATCGACGCTGAAGCCCAGACGCGCCTGCGGACTGGGGCGACGAATTCTCGTCCGGGGACTGATCAGCCGAACCGCACCGTCAGTAGGTCGCGGCCTGCGGTAACTTTGCCGTCGAAGGTCGTCGCCACGGACGAAGTATAGTCTTCCTCCGTCGTGTCCCTGTCGCCGATGTCAGGGACGTAGTGGTTCAACACAAGATGCTTGCATCCGGCGGCGTCGGCGATCCGCCCGACGTCTTCGCAGGCCGTGTGCGAGGCCTCGAAGTGCTCCCACAGCCGCGGCTTGACCGCCTTCATCGCCTCACAGATCTTCTTGGCGCCGGGTACGAACATGGCCTCGTGCACCAGAATATTGGCGCCCTTGGCAAACTCGGCCAGTGGCGGGAAGTAGCGGGTGTCAGCCCCAAACACCACGGTCCCGGCCGCCGTCTCAAACTTGAAGGCGTAGCAATGGTGCACCGGCGGGTGCACGACCCGCAGGGCGGAGACCCGCACGCGCTCGTCTTCGTAGACCTGGCCTTCTTCAATCTCAGTGACGCTGACGCGCTCGTAAAGCGGCACCACGCCCTCGTCCTCGACGCGAATGCCGATGTCGAAGGACTGGCTCTGGAAGAAGCCCTTCATCAGGTTATCGACCCCCGGCGCACCGTAAATCTCGATTTCGCGCAGCGGGCCCGACATCCAGCCGGTGTGCAACAAGCCGCCGAGCTCGAGGTTGTGGTCCGAATGGTTGTGGGTGATGAAAATCCGATCCAGATCAAAGGGCATGAACCCTGCTTCACAGACCTGCCGGGTGACCCCCAGCCCGGCGTCAATCAGGTAGGGCTTCCCCTCCACGACCAGCAGGTTCGATGTCGGCCAGGCCGTGCCCTTGGCGATCCGTGGACCGCCTTTGGTGCCCAGCAGGATCAGGCGATTGTCATCTTTGCTCACGCAGAAATTCCTCCTCATACACGGCCACACTTGGCCCAATATCAGCCACGACTAAAATGGCAGCCCTACGTAGTTTTCGGCAATGGTTTTCTGACCGGCCTCGCTGCCCTGGATATAGTCAAACTCCGCCCGCTGCATGCGCTTTTCAAAGCCGCTGTGTTCGGGGAACTGGTGCATCATCGAGGTCAGGTACCAGCTGAACCGCTCGATCTTCCATACCCGCGCCAGCGCTTCGACGCTGTAGGCCTCCAGCGCAGCGTCCTGACCGCCGTCCTTCCACGCAATGATCGCCCGGGACAACCGTCGCACGTCGGCAAAGGCAAGGTTGAGCCCCTTGGCCCCCGTGGGTGGCACGATGTGGGCGCTGTCCCCGGCGAGGAACAGCCGACCAAAGCGCATCGGCTCGGAGACGAACGAGCGCAAAGGCGCGATTGACATCTCGATCGGCTCACCGGTGCGAACCTTTTGCCCTAGCGCCCCCAGCCGGTGGGTAAAGGCCTCCCAGAACCGATCCGGGCTCCAGTCCTCGACGGTTTCTCCCGGTGCGGACTGGACGTAGTAGCGGCTACGGGTTTCCGACCGCATGGAGGCCAACGCAAAGCCGTCCTCGTGGTTGGCATAAATGACGTTGTGGGCCACCGGTGGTTCGTCGACCAGCACGCCCAGCCAGCCAAAGGGGTAGGTGCGCTCGAAGGCGCGGCGCCGGGCTTCCGGGATGCTCTGGCGGCACACGCCGTGGAAACCGTCACAGCCGGCGACGATTTCGGCTTCGATCACGACGGGTCTCACCCTCGGGCGTGGTGAACTGCACCTTCGGGGCGGCGCTTTTCAGATCGGCGAGCACCGCGTCGGGGCAGTCCCAGTAGATCGCCTGATCCCGAGCCTCGCAGGCCTCGATCAGATCCTTGGTAATCTCGGTCTGGCCGTAGACAATCACCTGATGCCCGGTGATCTCGCGCACCGGGATCTCGAACTGGTCGCCGTCGAAGGACAGGATCACCCCGTCGTGGGGGATGCATTCGGCGTGAAGGCGCTCAGCGCAGCCGGCCTCCTCCATGCCTTCGACCGTGCCGCGTTCGAGCACGCCGGCGCGTATGCGCTCCAGCACCCGCGCCCGCGAGGTCCGCTCGACGATCAGGCTGTCGATGCCAGCCTGATGCAGCAGCTGGCTGAGCAACAAACCCGAAGGGCCAGCCCCGATGATGGCAACGGTTGTTTTCAGGTTTTCCATCGCAGCATCCAAGATATGTGACATGTTACGCTTTTGTTTGTCCGGGTTTTAGGCCATTATCGCTGTGAACGGAAGCGAAACCCGGGCGCAGGTCAGTTTTGCCGCGGTTTCTGCCTCGGGGATCGACTCCAAAGAGGTGTTTCGGCGTAGGGCTTCCAAAGGTGGCGCAGGGGTCGGCCGGTGACGGTCAAACCGGCGCGGATGACAATGGAAGGGAAGGGCAGAGCATGGCAAAGGCTTATGACGACATCCCCGGCACGATTGTGTTCGACAGCGAGCAGGCCGCGCGCGGCTACCACCTCAACCAGTTCTGCATCTCATTGCGCCTGCAGGCCAACCGCGATGCCTACAAGGCTGACCCCGAGGGCTACATCGACACGTTTCCGATGACGCCGAGCAGCGCACCGCGGCGCTGACAGAGGACTGGCTCGGGCTGCTCGAGCTGGGCGGCAACATTTACTACACCTCGAAGCTCGCCGCCTTCCATGGCATCAACTTTCAGGAACTTGCCGGGCTGATGACCGGCATGGGTTCCACCGACTACCGCGCGATGATGGTCTCTGGCGGACGGTCGATCGAGGGCAACCGCTATCAATCAGAATGGGACGAAAACGACGATGGCTAGAATCACTTCAGGCGTCGCCTGCTCCCACGTACCTGCCCTTGGGGTCGCCTCGGATAAGGGCATTACCGGGGACGACTACTACGGTCCGATCTTCAAGGGCTTCGAGTTCTCGAAGCAGTGGATGGCGGAAGAAAAACCCGACGTGATTTTCCTCGTCTACAACGACCATTGCACGGCCTTCGACGCGCGGGTGATCCCGACGTTTGCGCTGGGCTGCGCGAGCGAGTATCAGCCCGCCGACGAGGGCTGGGGTCCGCGTCCCGTGCCGGTGGTCAAAGGTCACCGCGACCTGTCGGCCCACATTGCACAGTCGTTGGTGCTGGATGAGTTCGACATCACCATCATGAACGAGATGGAGGTCGACCACGGCCTGACCGTGCCGCTGACCATGATGTTCGGCCAGCCCGATGAGTGGCCCTGTCCGGTGGTGCCGTTGGCGGTCAACGTGGTGCAGTATCCGGCCCCGCACGGCCGACGCTGTTACGCACTGGGCAAGGCGGTCCGCCGCGCAATCGAGAGCTACGGCGAGGACCTCAAGGTGTGCGTCTTTGGTACCGGCGGCATGAGCCACCAGCTCCAGCACCAGCGCGCCGGACTGATCAACGCCGACTGGGATGCGCGCTTCATGGACCTGCTGGTCAACGACCCCGAGTTTGGCAGCCAGATCGAGCATATCGAATACCTGCGCGAAGCTGGCTCGGAGGGCATTGAACTGGTCATGTGGTACGTCATGCGCGGCGCCCTCAATGAAAAGGTCAACGAGGTCCATCGTTTCTACCACGTCCCCGCCTCGAACACGGCGGTAGGTCATATGATTCTGGAGAACACCTGACATGGTGAAAATTGGTGTGGCAGGGCCTACGGCGCCTTTGGGCTCAAACATCTGGACGCGCTGGCCAATATCGAAGACGTCGAAGTTACAGCCGTCTTTGGCCCCAACCGGGACAAGATCGAAGGCCTGGCCACCGAGCGCGGTATTGCCACTGCCTGCGCCACTTTCGACGATTTTCTGGCCAGCGACGTCGATGCCGTCATCCTGTCCACGCCGACGCAGATGCACTGCAGCCAGTCGGTACAGGCGATGGAGGCGGGCAAGCATACCTTCGCAGAGATCCCCATGGCCGACAGCCTTGCCGATGCCGAAAAGATGGTCGCCGCACAGGAGCGCACCGGCGTGGTCGGCATGGTCGGGCACGTGCGTCGCTTCAACCCCAGTCACCAGTACATCAAGAACCGGATCGATGCGGGTGAATTCAACATTCAGCAGATGGACGCCCAGACCTACTTTTTCCGCCGCTCGAACCTGAACGCCAAGGGCGAGCCGCGCTCGTGGACCGACCACCTGCTCTGGCACCACGCCTGCCACACCATCGACCTGTTCATGTACCAGACCGGGGAGATCCCCAGCGAGGTCTTCGGCCTGCAGGGCCCGGCCCACCCGGACCTCGGTATCGCCATGGACATGACCATCGGTATGAAGACCCCCAGCGGCAAGCTCTGCACGCTGTCATTGTCGTTCAACAACGACGGTCCGTTGGGCAGTTTCTTCCGCTACATCGGTGACAGCGGCACGTATATCGCCCGCTACGACGATCTGGTCGACGGCCGCGAAAATCCGATCGACCTCAGCGGGGTGGCAGTCTCCAACAATGGGATCGAGCTGATCGACCGCGAGTTTGTCGCTGCCATCAGCGAGGGGCGCGAGCCCAACTCCAGCTTCCAGCAGGGCCTCGCGGCCATGCAGGTGATGCAAAAGCTCGAAGACCAGATGGGCGTGCTCAAGGTCTGAGGCTCGATTGTGCTAAGCTGGGCCTTAGGCCAGCCCTCTGTTTAGAGGGCTACGGGGGCAGAAACCCGGCAGCAGGGAGCAGCGACAATGCGGATCATGGTCTACGGCGATTCCAATTCGTGGGGTTATCTCGACGAGGAAGACGGCCTGCGCGAACCACGCCGCTTCGAGGGGCGCTGGCCGGTGGTCATGGCGCGCGCGCTGACGGGGCAGGGTGCAGAGGCTTCACCCCAAGCCGAGATCAGGCTTGGTCAGATCGGTCGAGTTGGTCGAAGAATGCCTGCCCGGGCGCACCACAGACGTCGATGACCCCTTGCGCGGCGCGTGCATGAATGGCGCGCGGCCGCTCGAAGCGCTGCTTCTTTCACACACCCCGCTCGACATGATACTGATCATGCTTGGTACCAACGACCTCAAGGTCCGCTACGGGCGCAGCCCGGCGCAGGTCGTCGGCGGCATGATGGCGCTGGCCGATACCATCGCCGGGCTGGACTACTGGCCCAATGTCGGTCCCGTAGCAAGCCGGCCGCGGCTGGCGGTGATCTGCCCGCCGGCGCTGGGCGCGAGGGCGGACCAGCCGGATTATCGTTTCCACGAAGACTGGATCGGCGGACGGGATAAATCTCTGGCTTTGCCGGAACTGGTCGCGGCGGCCTGCGAACAACGCGGTCTGGCATTCTTCGACGCTAATCAGGCGGTTGCTTCTTCCGACCGCGATCCGATCCACTGGACCCGGGAGGGCCACGGCGCCTTCGGATTGGCCATGTCAGAATGGTTGGCAGGCGCAGGCCTGCTGAGAACGACCGAAGCAAGCTGAGAAATGGCCCAAGAGCGGTGTTGAGCAAACCCCACAAGAGCGAGAGCGAGCCTCAGAGGCTGTCGAGAAAGTCCAGCAGCGCACGGTTCACGGCATCCGGGGCTTCGAGCTGGACCCAGTGACCGGCACCATCGATCACGGTTACGCCCCGGCAATCATCGAGCAGCATATCAGCAGCGGCGTAGGCGTCGCGCCCGGGGGAGAACCGGCGGATGGTATCCAGCGCCCCGGCAATGAAGCTTGAGGGCTGGCAGATCTTCAGAACGCCGTAGTCCGGCCAGGCGTGGTAGTCTCGGTCGATATTGCGGTACCGATTGAAGGCACCGCGAAACCCGGTCCGCTCGAAGCTCTCGACCCTGCGGGCAAAGTCGGCGCCAGACATCCACGCAAGCCTTTGCTCATCGGACGGCAGGGACAGGTGCTCCAGCATACTCGCCCCCGCTGACAGTTGTGGCCAGCTTGCCCCTGCCTCGACGGCTGCGCCGGAAATGCTCCACAGCACTTTAGCCAATGACGCTGCCACGTCGGCTTCAAAGGCGGCCTCGGCGACGCCTTCGTCCTGAAAATAGACCTGGTAGAAGAACAGATCCCGGTCGGTGTAGTAGCGGTGCCAGAGCGCCAGCGGCGGTAAGCCCGCGCGGGGGAAGTAAGGCACGCTCAGGCCCGCAACCGCCCGCACCCGCTCGGGGTGGAACAGCGCCGTGTGCCAGACGATGGGTGCACCCCAGTCGTGGCCCACCAGCACGGCATCTTCGGCGCCCACGGCGTCGATCACCCCGACCACGTCCTGCATGAGTTCGGTCATGGCATAGGCCGAGACCGGTTCGGGGCAATCGCTACCGCCGTAGCCGCGCACATCGATGGCGCAGACCCGGAAACCGGCGGCGGCCAGCGGCAGCATCTGATCGCGCCAGCCCAGCGCCAGATCCGGCCAGCCGTGGACCAGCACCAGCAAGGGATCGCCCTCGCGCCCCGCGACCAAGGCGCTCAGCGACACGCCGTGGGCTGTCGCAATGTTCTGACGCGTGGTGTCCTGCTTGTTCAATTTACCAGCCTTGGTTCTGGCGCCCTGATCCTGCATGCCTCCGGGTCCGCAGAACGGTGGCGACAGGAAACTGAAAGGCTGTTTGACTAGGATCATCGCATAGTTTTGGGGGAAGTGCATGCAGGTTGAGGTCGCTGTTCTCGGTGGGGGCAATGCCGCTTTGTGCGCCGCGATTAATGCAGCGCGCGCAGGCTGCTCAGTGCTGCTGCTGGAGAGCGCGCCCAAGCCCTGGCGCGGGGCAATTCCCGCCACACCCGCAACTTCCGTTGCATGCATCAGGCGCCGATTGCGCCCCTGACCGATCGCTACCTCGAAGACGAGTATTTCGACGACTTGATCAAGGTCACCAAGGGCAAGACCGACGAGGTTCTGGCGCGCAAGGCGATCCGGGAGAGCGAGGGCTGTCTGGCGTGGATGATTGATCAGGGGATTCGCTTCCAGCCGTCCTTGTCCGGCACGCTGTCGCTGTCGAGGACCAACGCGTTCTTCCTCGGCGGTGGCAAGGCGCTGGTCAACGCTCTCTATCGACAGGCCGAAGCGCTGGGGGTCGACATCCGCTACCAGAGCGAGGTCACCCATCTCGTGGTTCACGATGACCAGATCGAGGAAATCGTCTTTCAGGAACGCAGCGGCGGCGGCGACCAAGCCGGGGACGCAACATCGGTCGAGCACCGCGTGCGCCCCAAGGCCGTCGTTGCTGCTTCAGGCGGGTTTCAGGCCGATACCGACTGGCTCGAACGTGCCTGGGGGCCGGGTGCACAGAACTTCCTGATCCGCGGTACACCCTACAACCGCGGTGTCGTGCTGCGCGACTTGCTCGATCAGGGGCACAGGCCGTGGGCGACCCGACCCAGTGCCACGCCGTGGCCATCGACGGCCGGGCGCCGAAGTTCGACGGCGGCATTGCCTCGCGGCTGGACTGCGTGCCGTTTTCGGTGGTGCTGAACCAGCAGGGCCAGCGGTTTTATGACGAAGGCGAGGACGTCTGGCCCAAGCGCTACGCGATCTGGGGCCGGTTGGTCGCCGCCCAGCCCGAGCAGGTGGGCTACGTCATCATCGACAGCCGCAGCCTCAACCTGTTCATGCCTTCGCTCTACCCACCGCTGGTCGACGACAGCCTCGAAGGACTGCTGGGGCAGATGGGCCTGCCCGTGGATGCGGCGATGAAGACCATCGGCGACTTCAACGCGGCCTGCAGCAACGATCTCAGCGGTTTCCGCCCAACCGAGCTGGATGGTCTGGCAACACGCGGGCTGGAGCCGCCGAAGACCAACTGGGCGCGGCCGATCGTCGAGCCGCCGTTCTATGGCTACAGCCTGCGCCCCGGGGTGACCTTTACGTATCTGGGCCTGCAGGTCGACGCATCTGCGCGGGTGCAGATGGCGGATGGCCCGGCCCGCAACCTGTGGGCGGCGGGCGAGATCATGGCCGGGAGCATCCTCGGCGAAGGCTATCTGGCCGGTTTCGGCATGACCATCGGTACCGTCTTCGGACGCACTGCAGGCGAGGAGGCCGCGCGCCATGTCCGGGGCTGAACCTACCGCAACTCCCCTCAGCACCATCGAAGAAGCGGCGCGGCAGGTCAACATCTGCAACGCCTGCCGCTACTGCGAGGGCTATTGCTCGGTGTTCCCGGCGATCACGTCGGCGCGCTCCTTTGCCGAGGCCGATATCGTCCAGCTCGCCAACCTCTGCCACAACTGCCGTGGCTGCTTTTACGCTTGCCAGTACGCGCCGCCGCACGAGTTCGGGCTGAACCTGCCCAAGGCACTCGCGGAAGTCCGGCAGGAAAGCTGGGAAGGACTTTGCCTTCCCGCGCGCACTGGGGCGCGGCTTCCACCGCTCCGGGGTCGCCATCGCCGTGTTCGCTGTGCTGGGTTTCGCCGGGCTGTTCGCGCTCTCCCGGTTCGTCGGCGGCCTGGGCGAGGCTGGCGGGCAGGGCTTCTACCGGCTGATGTCGCACACGGTGATGGTTTCGATCTTCACACCGGCGTTCGTGCTGCCACTGCTGGCGTTGGCGGTGGCGCTGGGCCGCTACTGGCGGCACGTGGGTGGGCGCTGGCCCCGGTTGGGGGAAATCACCCGCGCCCTGCATTCCGCGGCCACCATGAAGAACCTCGGCGGGGGGCACGGCGAGGGCTGTAACTTCGAAGACGAAGACCGCTACTCCAACCTACGCCGCTGGCTGCATCAGGCGGCGATGTACGGCTTTATCCTGTGCTTCCTGTCGACCAGCAGCGGCACGGTGCTGCACTACGGTTTCGACTGGCCCGCGCCCTATCCATTCTGGTCGCCGCCGAAGATTTTCGGGGTCTCGGGCGGGATCCTGCTGACGCTGGGGTGCTTCGGCCTCGCCTGGCTCAAGACCCGGCTGACCCGGCGCTGGGCGATGCACGGGTCTGGGGCGGGGAGATGGGCTTTGTGCTGCTGCTCGGCGCGGTCGGGCTTAGCGGGCTGCTGCTCTACTGGCTCGGTGGCGGGCCGTTGCTGGCCGTGCTGCTGGCGCTGCACCTTGGCACCGTTCTCGCGTTCTTCCTGCTGCTGCCCTACTCGAAGATGGCGCACGGTTTCTACCGCCTGCTGGCGCTGGTGCGCGATGAGCAGCGTCACCGAAACAACGGGCCAGAGGCGCCATGACCGGCGCCGCACCCGGCGCGCCGCTCGATCCCCGGCTGTCGGCGGTCCTCAGGGACGTTGCCAAGCTCGCGCTGACGGCGCTGTTCGCGCTCTCCAGCGGCTGGGTGTTCAGTCAGTTCCGCCTGCCGGTGCCCTATATGCTCGGCTCTCTGATCGGCGTCTGGGTGCTGGGGGCTGATCCGCCCGGCCCAGCCGTGGCTGGGGGTGCCGCGCTGGTTCCACATTCCGGTGATCCTCGGGCTTGGCGTGATCGTCGGCGGGGCCATTGGGCCGGGGTTTATCGGCTCGGTTCTGATCTGGTGGCCGACGACGCTGGTTGTGATCGTCGCCACCACCATCGCCACCAGCGATCGGCTTTCTGGTGCTGTGGCGGCTGCGGCGCCGACCGTGGTTGCAGGCCCTGCTCAGCGCGGTTCCCGGCGGGCAGGCCGAGGTTTCGGTCATCGCCCGGGACTACGTTGACAAGGACTATGCCGTTGTCCTCTCGCACCTCGTGCGGGTGACCTTCATCTTTTTGAGCACGCCCCTGATCCTCGCGTTGGTCGAAGGACAGGCGGCGGTCGAGCAATCCTATCAGGCGCAGGACAATCTGCCCGGGCTGTTCGAGCTGCCGCCGCGCCGGATCATCGAGTTCCTCGCCATGGCCTTCGGCAGCTACGCGCTGGCGCGGCTGATCCGCATGCCCATGCCGCACTTGCTCGGGCCGATGCTGGTATCGCTGGTGCTGAACGCGCTGGGCTGGGTCGAGACCATCCGGCTCAATGAGTTCGTGCTGCTGGCGCAGGTCACGATCGGCGGCCAGATTGGCGCGCGGCTGAGCCGGGTGCCGTTCCGGGAGGTGGTGTCCTACCTGATCGACGGGCTCATGGTCTCGGTGGTGACGCTGAGCATCTACACCGGTTTCGCCGTCGGGGTTGCGGTGGTGCTGGATATGCGGCTGCTGGATGCCTACATCGGCTTCGTGCCCGGGGGCCTCTATGAAGTGACGCTGCTGTCGGTGCTGTTCGGGCTGGATGTGGCCTTTGTCGCCTTTCACAACACCCTGCGGGTGGTGCTGATTTACGTCGGCCTGCCGTTCGTGCTGGCGCGGACCCAGCTCGCTGAGCGCAAGCCCGAAGGCGAGTAGCGCGCCTCATAGCTCCCCCGTTTACAAGCTGCTTTTGTGGTCGAGCTCTAGGCTGGATCCAGCAGCTGCGCGGGCACGTAAATTTCGCCTGCCATGATCTTCTTCGCCGTCCGGATGATGCCAGCGCGGTCGAACACCGGCCCGGCGTCTTCGCCTTTGGCCGGGTCGCCGTCGCGGTAGCTCAGCGCAACCTCGATCTGACCCTTGGGGTGCTCCAGCACGAACGGCTGGCTGCTCAGGGGGGGCCGTCGAAGCCTCGGCGACCACCGTTCCCGGGCTGGGTCGCGGCGACGGCGACGTTGATCGAGCCGGTGACGGCGTGGGTGGGGTGGCACTCCTGCGGCACGAAATAGCGGCTGGTGACGTGCCCGCCGTGGTGCGGGGCTGGCGATGCCCATCTTCGGCACGACCTTGCCGCGCGCGTCGCCCAGTCCCATGCGCTCGGAGGCGATCAGCCGCGCCGCCTCCATCCGGGCGAGCAGGTCGGGGGCGTTCAGGGTCGCCTGGTCTTCATTGCCGGTCAGACCCAGCTCTGCGGCGCGGAACCAGATCATCGGGACGGCGACGTCGATCAGGCTGACGGTGAGGCCGTCGATGTCTTCGCTGCGCTGGCCGGTCGGGAACATGGTCCCGGTTTTGGAGCCGACAACGTCGAGGAA
This sequence comes from Rhodospirillaceae bacterium, assembly GCA_038141425.1. GTDB lineage: Bacteria > Pseudomonadota > Alphaproteobacteria > UBA7985 > UBA7985 > UBA7985. The sequence goes on from JAYQIC010000003.1 coordinate 150,637, forward strand.
GTTCATCAGCACCGGGGCGGCGGTCCCGGCGACGCCGTCGATGCGGGCGTCGCCGAGGTACGACCAGACCCCGCCGGGGGTCTGCAGCACCGCTTCCATCAGCGAGCCGGTGTTGGTGTTGCGGATGGTGATGCGCGTTTCCGGGTCACCGGCGGCGACCAGCCCCATTTCCAGCGCCGCGTGCCCGACCGCAGACAGAATATTGCCGCACGAGGGGTTGGTATCCACGAAGGCGCGGTTGAGGTCGACTTGTCCGAACAGGTAGTCGACATCCACCCCCGGCGCGTCGCTGCGCGAGAGAATGGCGGTCTTGGAGGTCACGGGCGTCGCGCCGCCGACGCCGGAAAGCTGGCTGCTGTCGACTTCTTCACTGAGCCCGTCGGTGGTCCCCAGCGCCGCCAGCAGGACCGCATCCCGGCGTGTCGGATCGGCGGGAAGATCGCGGGCGTTCCAGTAAGGCCCGGAGCTGGTGCCGCCGCGCATGAACAGCGCGGGAATGCCTTTGAGATCAGCCATAGTCGTTCATTCCTTTTTCGACTGGAGCGGGCCCTAAGGCACCCCGAACATCTGTGGTTTTTTCAGGTAGGCGAGCACCGGGTCAAGCGCTTCAACGTCGCCGAACAGGCGCTTCATCCCGCCCAGTGTCAGGCTGGGGTTCACCAGATCGGCGAGGAAGATCAGCAGCGCGACCGCAGCGGCAGCGAGCAGCAGGTTCCACCACCATCGCAGCGGGCTGTAGCTGAACAGCAGCGCCAGGCAGAACAGCGCGGTGGCGATCAGGTGCCCGAAGACCGCGATCCCGGCGACATAGCCCACCAGCCAGCCGAAGGCGAGCAGCAGCGGTCGGCGCCGCTCGTTCTCGCCCAGCGCGCGGGCGTCGGCCTCCTCGTCTTCGAGCAGCTCCTGTTCACCGCGGTGGAACAGCACCCGGCCCAGCGCCAGCAGCGCCAGCGGCAGGAACACCAGCCCGAGGAAGTGGGGCATCTGCGCATCATTGATGTTGGAGCCGAAGAAATACAGCCGCTTGCCCCAGGTGACCGGTCCCAGTGCCATGTAAGTGAAGACCAGCACCACGCCGACGGTGAAGACGATCACCGGCAGGCGCTCGCGCCAGCTGCGTGAGATGCGCAGGCCGCTTTCTGCGTGCAGACGGGTTTCGTGGCGGTTGACCACCACACCGTAAATGATGACCAGCACGATCAGCGCGCCGATGATGGCCATCAGGATCCAGTCGATCAGCTCCATACTGCCCCGGGCGATCCGCTGCGCGGCCCAGTTGAACTTGGTCTCCATGGGCGCGGCGAGCACGAAGCCGATCAGGAACGCCGGGCGCGACCACTTGAACCGCCGCAGCAGGATGCCGACCCCGCCCAGTGCCAGCAGCGTCAGGAACGAGTAGAACGAGGCGGATTTGCTGACTTTGAATACGGCGAAAAAGATGATCACCAGCAGGAAGGGTGCCAGCGTGGGGAAGGGGATCTTGGTCAGCCGAGAAATCGGCGCGCTCAGCCCGAAGCACAGCGCGGTGCCGATGACGTTCCCGATCATCAGCGTCCAGGCGATGAAGAAGGTGACCACCATGCCGGTGACGACCACGGTCGAGCCGGGAAAGTTGAATTCATCCAGCGGCTTGATCATGTCGAACATCGGCGGGCCTGCCTCGATCGAGAAGATCGACAGGATGCCGAGGAAAACCGCCATGGAACCCGAGCCGGGCAGGCCGAGCAGCAGGGTGGGGACCAGCCCGCCGCCTTCCTTGGCGTTGTTGGCGCTCTCCGGCCCGATCACGCCGCGGATATCGCCGCGCCCGAAGCCGGTGACGTCTTCGCCGCGGGCGGCGACGATGGCCTTGGTCTGGCCGTAGGCGATCCAGTCAACGACCGAGCCGCCCAGACCCGGGACGATACCGACCAGCACACCGATAAAGGCGTTCCACAGGCTCAGCAGCTTGTTGTTCCACCAGTCCATGAAGCCCTGCCGCCAGCCAAGGCCGAGCTTGGCATCACCGGCGATCGAGCGGTTCTGGCGGAGCAGGTCGACGATCTCCGGGACGGCGAACAGCGACAGGCCGATCATGGCCACGCCCAGCCCGCTGCGCAGGTAGCGCTGCCATTCCTCGATGAAGCCGTTGGGATTCTTGGCGCTGAGCGAGTGCGGGAAGATTTGCGCGCTCCAGTCGGAAACGGCGGTGATCCAGTCGTATTCCTTGCCCGTGAAGCGCACGAAGCCGTCGAGCGAGCCACTGCCGATCATACCGACGAACAGCCCCAGCCCGGCGGCAAGGAAGCCCTTGAGCAGCGACCGGCCGGATAGAATCCCGACCAGCGCGATGCCGAAGACGGCGAGCATGAACTGCGCAGGCGTGCGGATATAGGTGATGACCGAGGCGGCGAAGGCGAGGATCACCGTCAGCACAATCACCCCGAGGATGCCGCCGAACAGCGAACTGACGAAGGCAGAGGACAGCGCCTGTGCTGCCTTGCCCTGCTTGGCCAGCGGGAAGCCGTCGAGCACGGTCGCCTGACTGGCGCTGGAGCCGGGAATACCGAGCAGGACGCTGGCGAAGGTATCGGAAGTCGGGATGACGGCAATCATGCCGATGGCGATGGCGATACCGGCGAGCGGTTCAGCCTGAAACTGCGTCAGGACAACGATCAGGATGGACATGCCCGCGATCCCGCCCAGCCCGGGCAGGATACCCAGCGCAATCCCCATGACCACGCCGAGGCAGATGTAGAGCAGCACGCCGGGCTGAAAGATCAGCTCGAAGGCCGCAAAGAGGCTCATTACCACGTCCATCGTGTCAGCCTATCCCGATCCGTCGCCGGACCCAAGCCGGCGACCTCTGTGCCAAGAAAAGAGGGGTCAATACCGCGATACTGACCCCTCGGGAGAGAGACGGGGGCCGGACATCGCTTGCCCGGCACCCGCCATCATGTTGGGCAGCGTGGAGCGCTTAGAGCTCTACGCCGTAGGCTTCTTTGAGCCAGCCCTTGACGAACTCGAGAGAGGTGTCGTCAACGTCCAGTGCCTTTTCGAGCAGGACCGCAGCGCCGTCACCGATACCCTGTGGGTACACGCCCAGACGCTTCATGGAGGCTTCGCCGAAGCCTTCGACCTTGGTGGCCGCCTCGAACGCAGCGGTCAGGGTCGCAACGTCGTCTGCGGATGCATCACCGGGCAGGAACACCATCTTCTGCGCGGCGAAACCGGCGGTGAAGAAGGCTTTCCACGCGGAGTAACCAGCGGAGTCCATCGCCGCAGGGTTCACCTCAGCCAGAACCTCCGAGAAGTGTGGCAGGTCGGGAAGGTTGGGTCGCGAACAATGTCGCCGTTGGCGTCGACCGCACCCCAGGACATCAGGGCAACCGCTTCACCGGCTTCGACAACCGGTGCGATGTTGGAGAGGTAAGCCGAAGAGGTCTGGTAGTCGATGGTGGTCTCGCCTGCGAGGAAGGCGGCAGCGGCCGGCCGAACGGCCCTTGAGGCCAAAGATCGGCTCAACGTTGTAGCCCAGCAGGTTGAAGGCCAGCAGTGGCACGAGGTCCAGCGAGGTTGCACCCTGCGAGCCGTAGCTCAGGGAGGCGTTCTCCAGACCGCCTTCAGCGATCTCTGGCGTGGTGTAGACGACACCGCCGGTCGGGGTTGCGATCACAACCTGCCAGTCGCGGTATTCGTATTCCACCCGGTCATCGCCGAGCAGGTAAGGGAACTGCGTCGAGCCGGACGAACCGAAGATGGTGCAGCCGTCGCCCTCAACTTCATTCTGGAAGAAGTTGGCGCCCATGGTCGAGCCCGCGCCGGGCATGTACTCAACAATCACGTTCTGACCGAGTTGATCAGAGATTTGTGGCGCCCAGAACCGCGCCCATTTGCCGGAGCCACCACCTTCGGAGAAAGGAATGATCCAGGTTACGTCGTCGCCGCCGCAAAGCTCGGCGGAAGCGGTGCCGGAAACAGCACCGAAAGTTACGACTGCCGCAGCAGCCATCAGAATCTTTTTCATGAGGTCCTCCCAGAATACCGAGTGTGTCGATCGCCAGAGCCCCTCCCACAGGGGCCTTGCATGCGTCGATGGTTCTGCCCTAACTGTTCAACCTTTCACAAACCTTGCAAGCGGAAGGAAAGGAAGCCGGTGCGTATTCTGCTCGTCGAAGATGCGGTCGAAGTCAGCGCCGCCATGGTCGATCTGCTTGCGACCCGGGATCACAGCGCAGACGTCGTGACCAACGTTGCGGATGCAGTATCGCTGATCCGTTCCGACGAGTTCGACCTGATCGTGCTGGATCTGAACCTGCCCGGTGGCTCGGGTAAGGAGCTGCTAAGCTACTGTAAATCCAACCGTATCGACGTGCCGATTTTTGTGGTCAGCGCCCGCGCCGACCTCGAAGACCGCGTCGGCCTGCTCGAAAGCGGGGCCGATGACTACCTCGTCAAACCCTTCGACCCGCCGGAGTTTCTCGCCCGGGTCCGCGCCCTGCTGCGCCGACCGAAAGAAAAAGCGCCGGCACGGACACTGCTGGGCGCGCTCACCTTCGATCATGACGAACGCCGCGCCTTCCAGCACCGGACCGGCCTCGACATCCACCTGACCCCCAGCGAGCGATCTGTGCTTGGCGCGCTGATGCTGAAGCCCGGAGTCGGCATTCGGAAAGAGACCCTGACCAACCTGCTCTACTCCCTCGAAAGCGACGTCCAGCCCAGCGCGGTAGAGGTCTACGTCAGTCGCCTGCGCTCGAAACTCGACCGTTCGGAAGCCGGGGTGGTCATCCGCGCCATTCGCGGCTTTGGCTACCGGATCGAGGCAAACGAGGGGCGGGCGTCCTGATGCTGGCCAGTCTCCGTTTTCGCATCCTGTTCGCTGTGGCCATCGCGCTGCTCAGTGCCAGTCTGGTCGGTGCCGTTCTGGCACGAAACAGCGCTGAGCGCCTTGCCCAGAACCTGCAGGATCAGAACCTGCGTGCCATGGCTTTCGGCTTCTTCTCCAGCGTGACGGCCTCGCAGGGGTCGTGGGTCACGCCCGAGGAACTGGCCGGGTTTATTCCTGCTGACGTAGACCAGTATTTCTACCGGCTGCTGGGGCCGAAGGGATCCTATATCTCCGGCTATAACTTCGTTCAGGTGCCGGTTGAGGCCGACGCCAAGCCCGGGGTGCCGTATTTCGCCACGTGGGTCGACGGCAGCGGTGAAACCTACCGCGGTATTTCCCTGCGCGCCTTCCTCGAACAGCCCGAGGAGCCGGGCTGGGTGACGCTGCAGGTGGCCCAGTCGACCCGCGGCATGGAGCGGCTGGTCGGGGAGCAGATGCAGTCGTATTTCCTGACCGCCGGGTTGATCAGCATCGGTTCGCTGCTCAGCGCGGTGTTGATCCTGTCGACTATTTTCCGCCCTCTCAGTCGTCTGACGCGGTCGGTTGAGCGGCGCAGCGCTGAAGACCTCTCACCGATCCAGCAGCCGGTGCCCGTGGAAGTGCGTCCGCTGAAAAACCGGCTCAATGCCCTGCTTGGGCAGGTCCAGACCGAGCAGGAGGCGAAGTCGCGGCTGGTCTCAAACGTGGCGCATCAACTCCGCACACCGCTGACGACGATCCGCCTGCGCTCAGACCTTGCGCTCAATGCCGATGATCCCAGCACCCATCTGACCGCGCTCGACCGTGAAGCACGGCGGGCAGGGACACTCGCCTCGCAACTGGTGCATCTTGAATCGGGATTGGAAGCCGAGGATCTTGAACCTGTTGAGTTGGTCAGCCTGCTGCGTGGGCTGGTCGAGGACTGGCATGCCCCTGTCGTCAGGCGGGCGTCGCCCTGAACTTTGCGCCCTCGGTCGAGACGGCCCGCTGTTTTGGGCAATACCGCACTGATCGAAGAAGTGCTCTCCAACCTGCTCGACAATGCGCTGGCGCACGCCGATGCAACGACAGTGACGGTAACGGTCGAGGCTTCAGGCTTCACCGTTGCCGACAATGGTCGGGGGTGGGTGAGGCCGAGCTGAGCCAGATTTTCGAGCGCTTCTACAGCGGTGACCGGGCGCAGGGTGGGGGGCACGGTCTGGGCCTGAGTATCGTTCGCGAATTCGCTAACCGCATGCAAGCGGAAGCCAGTGCATGGGTCGCGGAGGGCTTACATTTGAGCTTGCGGTTTAAACCCGCAACCCTCTGAGAATCCAACATATTCTTAACTTCGAATGGACCGTTGCATCCATATTCTTTGAGGTGCGACATATACGAAATCGATTTCGGTTGACCCGAAAACGATTTCGCTCACGGTAAAGCTGCAATTGAGGAGACAGGAATGCGTTCGCGCTCCACTGAGACACACAAAGTGCCAGTGAAACGAGCGACCCTCGCTGAGGTGGCGGAAGCCCTCGGCGTCGGGAAGCCGACCGTGTCGCGTGCGTTGAACAATTACCCCGATATTTCCGAAGAAACCAAGCGCCGGGTGCGCGAGATGGCGAACAAGCTCGGCTACGTCGGGTCCAGCCGTGCGCGCCAGCTGCAGAAGGGCGCTGCGGACACCATCGGCCTGCTTGTGACCGCCGCTTCAGAAGGACTTCAGTCTGCCTATCAGAGCGAGTTCACCGGCGCGCTGGCGGCGGCGCTGGATGGCCACGGGCTGGATCTGCTCCTGCACGCGGTGCAGGCCCCGGCGGCGGAGATCGAGACCTATAACCGGCTCTGGCAGCAGGGGAAGGTCGACGGCTTCGTGCTCATGCGGACCCGGATCCACGACGAGCGGATTGGCTTTCTCATGGAACGGGCGTCCCCTTTGTGGACCCAGGGGCGGTCGGACCTGTCTGCCCATCACGCCTGGATCGACATCGACAGCGAGGAAGCCTTCGCCGAGGCCATCGAGTTTCTGGCCGGGCAGGGACATCGGCGCATTGCGATGATCTCCGGTGACCCCGACATCTATTCGACCACGCTTCGTGAGGAAGGGTACCGGGCTGGTCTTGAATCCGCCGGTCTGCCCTTCGACCCCAGCTTGATCCTGCCCGGTGACTTTTCAGCGGCCTGCGGTCGGCTCGGCCTCAAGCAGTTGGTCGATTCCGCCTCTGATGTGACCGCCATTGTCTGCGCCAACGATGCGACAGCCATGGGCGCAATCAGTCAGGCGCATGAGCTTGGCCTTTCGGTGCCCCAGCAACTCAGCGTCATGGGTTACGACGGCGTCCGTATGGCCGAAATGTTCAGTCCGCCTCTGACCACGCTGTCGCACTCGGCAGCGGAAAGCGGGGAGCGGATTGCATCCATGATTGTTGGCCTCGTGGGCGGGGATGCCCCGGCCAACCACCAGATTTTGCTGCCGGCTCAAATCATTGAGCGCCGTTCGACCGGGCCGACAGCAAAAGAGTAACAAGGCAACCTAACGGAGGAGATCAAATGACCTTGTTGAAGAAACTGTCGCTGCGCGCGACATTGGCAGCAGCTGCTGCCACTGCGACCCTGGGCATGGCTCAGGCGCAGACCATCCAGTTCTGGACCACCGAAGAACAGCCTGACCGTCTGGCCAAGCAGGAAGCCATGGCGGCTGACTTCACGGCAGCAAGCGGCATCGCGGTTGACGTGATTCCGATTTCTGAATCTGAAATGGGTAACCGTGCAACGGCTGCTTTCGCGTCCGGCGAACTGCCAGACGTGATCTACTACCCCCTGCAGTACGCTCTGCCATGGGCTGAAGCCGGCGTGATCGATATCGATGCAACCACCGAGGCTGTCGAAGGCCTGGGCGTTGATACCTTCCAGGCTGGTGCCCTGAACATGGCCGCGTTCGACGGCAGCTACGCCGGCGTGCCGGTTGATGGCTGGACCCAGCTGGTCGTGTACCGGTCTGATCTGTTCGAAGCAAACGGTCTGGCTGCCCCTGACAGCTACGCTGATATCGTTGCCGCGATGGAAGTGCTGCACAACCCGCCAGAGATGTTCGGCTTCGTAGCCCCGACCAAGGTCGACGAAGGCTTCATGTCTCAGGTTCTCGAGCACGTGATGCTCTCTAACGGTGTATCCCCGGTGAACAACGACGGTCTGGCTGAGCTCGACGTTCAGGCAACCACTGAAGTTCTCGAGTTCTACAAGCAGATCGTAGACGCGTCTCCTGAGGGTGAGCTGTACTGGAAGCAGTCGCGTGAGCTGTACTTCGCCGGTCAGGCTGCGATGATCATCTGGTCGCCGTTCATTCTGGACGAGCTGGCTGGTCTTCGTGACAGCGCTCCACCAACCATCAACGACGACCCACAGTCCCGTGAGCTGGCGTCCAAGACCGCCGTTATCACCACGCTGGCTGGTCCGTCCAACCCGGATGGTGCGGCCTGGGCCGACGTTCGCTACTTCGGTGTGTCTTCGGACGCTGACGCCGATGCAGCGATTGCGTTCATCGAGTACTCCATGTCCGAAGGCTACGAGTCAGACCCTGTCGATCGCTCCTGAAGGCAAGTTCCCGGTTCGCCAGTCCGATGGTTCCAACCCGACCGCTTACCTCGACCTGTGGGCAACGCTGCCGGTTGGTGTCGGTCGCAAGGCTCCGCTGGGCGACATCTACCCGGCTGACGTGATCACATCGATCGCTTCCGGGCCTGTCCACGGCAAACCGCTGGGGCGTGAAGGAAGGTCAGCTGTCGCTGGCGTCCAAGATCAACAACTCCCGCGTTCTGAACACGCTGGTCCGCGAATACGTGGACGGTGTGCGTGGTGCCGCTGAAACGGTCGCCATGATGAACGATGAGCTGGGCAAGATCGAGTAAGGACTAGCCCTCCTGCGGACTGCGTTTCATAACAACGTGGTCCCGTCCTGTGCTGGCGGGAAAGGCTCGGAAACGCGCCTTTCCCGTTCAGTGCAGCCTCCATTCAAAACCCAAGACGACGTGAGGACTGCCAGTCGATGACGCATGCGTCACCATCGATGAGCGATACTGCCGTGGTGCACCGCCCCGGGCGGTTGAGCCGACGGGAAAGCCGGCTGGCCTTTGGCATGACGCTGCCCTCGATCTTCATCGTCATGGCGATCGTGCTGTTCCCGCTGCTGACCACGTTCTGGATCTCAGCCAAGCCGATCGAGCTGGCCGACCTGCGTGCGCCAGAAGTCCGCGCCCGGGAGCAAGTGAAGGGCGAGGCCGTTTCTGCCGACGACGTTTTTCTGCTGCGCTACAAGCTGCGCAACTCCAGCCGTGACAAACCCGTGCTCGACGTGCACCTCGAAGACAGCCTGCCTGCCGGGCTGGTGCCGCTGGAGCTGGATCCGCGCTGTGAGCTGGGCGCAGACCGCAGCCTGCGCTGTGCTCTGGGTGATTTTGAGCCCGGGCAGAGTGAGACCCTCAACTTCGATGTCCGTGCCGAGCAGGCCTTCATCGACAATCCGCAGAGCGCCAAAGACAGCGAGGTCGTCATGACCGGCCGCAGTCTCAACCCGCTGCTCACCCTCGACTTTACGCGAGAACTTCATCAAGGCCTTCGGCGTGCGCGAGTTCGGCACTGTGCTCTGGGTGACCTTTGTCTACACCATCGGCGGAACTGCCGGGGCGCTGGTGCTGGGCCTGTTTGCTGCGCTGCTGCTCAACCAGACCTTCCGGGGCCGCGCCGTGTTCCGCGGTTTCCTGCTGTTCCCCTTCGTTGCGCCGGTGATCGCGGCTGCCTTCACCTGGGTGGTCATGCTCGACCCGTTCTCAGGCTCGCTGAATACGCTGCTGGTGCAGATGGGGGCGGTGGAAGCCCCGATTAATTTCTTCGGCGTGCGCACGGTCCAGATCCAGATTTTTGGTCTGTCGATCCCGTTCCCGCTGGCGCTGAGTATGGTGATCGCCTTTGAGGCCTGGCGATATTTCCCGCTCTCGTTCCTGTTCATCCTCGCGCGGATGCAGTCGATCCCGCAGGATATGTACGGAAGCCGCCGATATGGACGGCGCCTCGCCGTTCCAGAAGTTCTGGGCGCTGAGCCTGCCACAGCTGGCCGGGATCATGGCGGTGCTGTTCCTGCTGCGCTTCATCTGGACCTTCAACAAGTTCGACGACATCTTCCTGCTTACCGGAGGCAATGCCGGGACCCGCACGCTGACGGTGCAGGTGTACGAGCAGGCCTTCGCCCTCAACAATCTGGGCGCGGGCGCCGCCGTCGCGGTGCTGGTGTTCGTGCTGCTGGCGCTGTTCGCGCTGGTCTACTTCCGCGCCATGCCGGAAGAGGAGGGGCTGTAGATGACCGCGACCCGCGCCCCCCGACCCTCGATGTTTGACCGCCCCGGCGGCACGCTGGCCCTGGCCGGGATCAACGGCCTGCTGTGGGGGGTGGTTGTCTCCATCCTGATCGGTGCCGGGCTGGCGCTGGTCACGGGCCTCGCGCTGCGCCCGCAGCTGGGCACATTTGCGCTCGCTGGCCTCGCGGGTGCGGCGGTGCACGCGGGCCTGAGGGCCGACGCGCTGGGCTGGCGCAGCCCGCAGAGCCTCGCGCCGCTGGCCGCGATCCTGCTGGTCAGTCTCGGGCTCTCGGGACTTCAGCCCTTCAACCTCGGCATCGGCGAGGCGCCGCTGGCGTGGCTGGCCTCGCTGCTGCTGACCGCGCTGGGGCTGCACTGGGTCATCCTGGCCAGTCAGCACCCGATCCGCTTTGGCCGCATGAACAGGTTCCGGCGTGAGCAGGCGCTGATGCTGTCGCTGCGCGCCTTTGGCTTTGTGTTCTTCGGCGTGATCGTGGTGCTGCCGCTCTACGTGCTGGTGATGACCAGCCTGAAGACCCAGCAGGCCCTGCTGGCGAACCCGCTCGATCTGTGGCCCGACTTTGATCAGGGGTTGATGACCCCGCTGCGCTCCTACATCGAGCTGTTCCGCGATTTCGATTTCGGGCGTTACATGTGGAATTCGGCGCTGATCTCTGTTGCCACCGTTGTGATCACGCTGCTGTTTGCCGTGCCCGGATCCTACGCTGTCAGCCGGCTGAGTTTTCCCGGGCGGCTGACCATGTCGCGCTCGATCCTGATGATCTATCTGGTGCCGGCGATCGTGCTGGTGATCCCGCTCTATGCCATTTTCGCCAAGCTCGGCCTGCGCGATAACCTGTGGGGGCTGCTGGTGGTCTATCCGGCGACGACGCTGCCGGTCGCGCTCTATATGCTGCAGGGGTACTTCCGCGGCGTCCCGCGCGAGCTGGAAGAAGCCGGTTTGATGGACGGCTGTTCGCGCCTGCGGGTGATCTGGTCGATCACGCTGCCGCTGTCAGTCCCGGCTCTGGCCTCCGTTTCTCTCTACGTTTTCATGATCGCCTGGAACGAGTTCCTGTTTGCCTTCATGTTCCTCGACGATCCCAAGATGTTCACGCTCTCGCGCGGGGTCGTTTCTCTGGACAGTTCTGAGGTCCCGCGCCAGCACTTGATGGCTGGTGCCGGGGTCTCGACGGTTCCCATTGTTATTATTTTCCTCTGGGCTGAGCGTTTTATGGTCCAGGGGCTGACGAGCGGCGGGGTGAAGGGGCTGATGTCACGCTATCAGGAAGCACTGCAGATCCTAAAGGATAACGACCGGGGGGAGTTCAGCGTTCCCACCCACGGGCTCTATCCTGTGCAGTTCAACTGGGATTCGCCTTCGCGGCGCTGGGCTACCGCCTGTTTGCACCGCAGCGGGCGCTGCGCGAGATCGAATTGCTGCTCGAAGGGCAGTGGGCTGACGGTATGGTCCCGCGTATGTGTCTTCCGCGGCGAGCACGACGGCTACTTCCCGGCCCTGACGTCTGGAGCACAGGGCAGCCGATCCCGACCAGCGGCATCACCCAGCCCCCCGTCGCAGGCTCCGTGCTGCGCCGGCTGATCGAAACCGGGGTCGAGGTCGACCAGCCGCGGCTGACAACCATGGTGCAGCGATTGGTTGACTGGCACGCCTGGTTCTCGGTCGCGCGCCAGTGCCCGGACACCGGCGCGATTATGATCATCCATCCTTAGGAGTCCGGCCGCGATAACCTCAGCGACTGGGACAAGGCCATGGCGGCCGTGATCCCCGATACCGGGCTGGGCGAATATAAGCGCCGCGACCTCGAACACGTCGACGCCTCACAGCGGCCGACCAAGGAAGAATACGACCGCTACCTGACCCTTGTGCGCTTCGGCCGTGACTGTAACTGGGACCAGTCCCACCTCGGCCGCAGCAGTCCCTTCCGCATGCTCGACCCCGGGATGACGGCCATGCTGCTCCGCGCTGAGCGCGACCTGATCTGGCTGCAAACCCGGGTCGGGCAGGATATCAACGCCACTCAGGCCCGGATCAAACGCCTCGAAGACGGATGCGCGCGCTCTGGAACCCCGGCGTCAAGGGCTTCACCAGCCTCAACCAGATCACCGGCGAGCCCGGGCTGGCGGTCTCGTCTGCGTCCTTCCTCGGCCCTTACGCCGGGATGCTCGACCATCTGAGCGAGACCCCTCGACCACTTCGACCGGATCGCGGGACGGGTGAAATACATGGTGCCGAGCTTCGACCCCGATGCACCGGGTTTCGATGCGCGGCGCTACTGGCGCGGCCCGGTCTGGTACGTCGTCAACAACCGCATTGGTCTGGGCCTGCGGGAGATCGGCGAGTTGGACCGGTCCGAGCGCATCCGGCGCGATACGGCGGCGCTGAGTGAAGCCACGGGCTTCAGCGAATACTACGACCCCTCACCGGAGACGGGCTGGGCGGTACGCGCTTTACCTGGTCGGCGTCGGTCTATCTGGACTGGGCCAGCGAACAGGCAGGCGCCGGCGCCGGTGGTGCCACCGCCACTGCAACCGCCGGGCAGGGCTGAGAGGATCGAGACCCATGTCTGAAATATCCATCAAGGGGCTACACAAGGCCTTCGGTGCCGTCCACGTCATCAAGGGCGTCGACCTCGACATCGCCGATAAGGAGTTTGTGGTCTTCGTCGGCCCGTCGGGCTGCGGGAAGTCCACCATGCTGCGCCTCATTGCCGGGCTCGAAGAAGCCTCAGAGGGCAGCATCGCGCTGGGCGGGGAAGATGTGACCAGCCTGACCGCGCCCGAACGCGGTCTCGCCATGGTGTTCCAGTCCTACGCGCTCTATCCGCACAAGACTGTGCGCGAGAACATGGCCTTCCCGCTGAAGGTGGCCGGCCTGCCCGCAGCAGAAGTCACTGCCGCCGTGGAGCGGGCTGCCGGAATCCTGCAGCTCGAAGCCCTGCTGGACCGCAAGCCCAAGGAGCTGTCGGGCGGCCAGCGCCAGCGGGTGGCCATCGGCCGCTGTATCGTGCGCGAGCCCAAGGCGGTCCTGTTCGATGAGCCGCTGTCCAACCTCGACGCCGCGCTGCGGGTGGAAATGCGGGTGCAGATCGCTCGTCTGCATAAGCAACTCGCCGCAACCATGATCTACGTCACTCACGATCAGATCGAGGCCATGACGCTGGCTGACCGCATCGTGGTGTTTTCCGAGGGGCGGATCGAGCAGATCGGGGCGCCGCTGGCGCTCTACGAAAACCCCTCGAATCTGTTCGTCGCGACCTTCATCGGTTCCCCGAAAATGAACGTGATCGCGGGTGCTGATCTGGCCAGCGCCGGGATCAGCTTCGCTGGCAAGCGGCCCATGGCCGAAGGCGCAGATGCCGGTTCAATCCACAGCTACGGCATCCGGCCCGAGCACATGAGCCTCAAGGCGGGTGATGCGCCGGGCAAGAACAAGCTGGTCGGCGAGGTCGCAATCTTCGAAGCTCGGCGGAGACAGCTTTTACCACGTCGATGTCGAGGGCATTGGAACCGTCGTGGCGCTTTGGACCTTGCCCACGGAAACCTTTGAGGAAGGCGAGCGGGTGACGCTGAGCCTCGACCCCGAACAGCTTCACGCCTTCGATGAAGCCGGGCGGACCCTGACGTACCGGGCAGAAGGCTAAAGTCAGGTCGGACGCGGTGACGCTGCTGGCCTCGTTCCCAGCCCGATCCAGTGGGGCCGGAACCACGCCCGCCGGTGGCCATTGAACAGCCACTCCAGCGGCGTGAAGCACACGAAGAGATAATACAGCGGCAGCGAGGATCCGAAGCTGATCGCGATGGTCGGCAGCATCAGCGCCCCGGCGGTCATGCCCGCACTCAGCCCGATGACCCCGATCCAGATGGAGGGTTGCAGGTGGAAGACGTAGACAGGGTAGGAGACCCTGACGAACCAGTTCACCACGCGATTGCGCCGGTTGAGCAGGCGGGTGGCTAGGCCGACCATGAACAGCGTCCAGCTGAAGGTTGCCAGCGTGCTGCTGGGCAGCCACAGCAGCAGGGGTACGGTGTTCACGGTGTAGGCGTCGTGCGCGAATTCCCAGTACGCCAGCATTGAGCCCACGGCCACCAAGCCGGTCAGCGCCAGCAGCCACGACTTGGCGAGGGTCGCGATGGTGTCGCGATGGTGAAACAGCGCGGCACCGATGATGAACCAGAGCGTGTTGTACGCCAGCGCCAGCGGCTCGATCTCGTTCAGATAGTGGGGGATGACCGTCCGCACCGGTGGGCGCGCGTAGATGGTCAGCAGGAGCAGCAGCGGCAGATAAAGCAGCAGGCCGGCCACGTGCCGGGCGGGCCAGGCCACGGCCCGCGCCACCGGCACCAGCACCCCGGAAACGCCCGGGTCAGGGCAAAAGCAGCGCTCGCCAGTCCGCAGATCATCAGCAGGTGGTAGAGAAACCACAGATGCCCGAGCTCGAAATCGATGGGCGGGTTGATGGCATCGATGATTAGGCCAAACAACGCCAGCGTCAGCCCCAGACGCACGATGCGGTCACCGAGAAGGCCAGCGCCCCGCGCCGCCGCAGGATCATCAGGCCGAAGAACCCGGCAAGCAGGAAGAACGCCGGCATGCGCCACTGGTGGATCCAGCCCAGCAGCATCAGCACCCAATCCTCGGTCTTCGGCACCTCGTACCAGGGCACATCCGACGGCTTCCCAGATTTCTGGCGTGATAAAGGCCAGCGGCGCGTGCAGCACCACGCCCAGGGCCATGGCGACACCGCGCAGGAGGTCTAGTCCGTGGTAGCGGACGGGTTGTGACATGGGATGGGGTCTCACGCTGGCTGCAATCGGCGGCACCTTACAGGCTCCGCAAGGCCCCCGCCACGCTGTTTCGTCTTCGGCGCTCGTCTTTGGCGCTCGTCTCAGGCGCTCGGCTCAGGCTCTGGTGTCAGGTACCGGTCCAGCTCCGCCGAAGCAGTTCCGTGGCCAAGGCCTGCAGGGCTGGCTCAGCCCGCGTGATGATTTCGCTGCGGTCAAACAGCGTCGGATCGGCCTCAAGTTCCGCCCGGATCTGCCCACCAAAGCGCTGGCGCAGTTCGGTGCCGAGGTTGAGTTTGCGCACGCGGTGGTCCCGCGCCAGCCTGCGGCGGTCTTCGGCGCGAATGCCTGAACCGCCGTGGAGCACCAACGGGCAGGTCGTGACGCCACCAATCTTGGCCAGCCGATCCCAGTCGATTACAGCGTGGTCTTCGGTTTGCAGGTGCAGGTTGCCCACGGAAATGGCGAGGGCGTCGACGTCGGTTTCGGCGGCAAAGATCCGCGCTTCGTCCAGCGTCGTTCCTTCGCTGGGCGCGCCGCCCTGATAGCCAACCGTGCCGACCTCCGCCTCGACGCTGACCCCGCGAGCCTGTGCGGCGGCAGTCACCGCCCGCGTCAGGGCGATGTTCTCTTCCAGCGGCAGGGCGCTGCCGTCGATCATGACGCTGGAAAACCCCGCCTCCAGCGCGGCCTCGCACTCGTCCAGCCGTCGACCGTGGTCAAGGTGCGCCACCACCGGCACGGCGGCGCCGGCCGCTAGCTCCCGGAACATTTCCCCCCACAGGCGGACGGGCATATTCGCGCGCGCACCCGGCCCGGCAGAGAGGATCACCGGCGCGCCGACCGCTTCGCCCGCCGCTGTATAAGCCCGGGCGTCTTCCCAGCCCTGACAGACGAAGCCCAGGCAGGCTGCGTTGCGGGCGTCGGCGCGCTCAAGGACGGTCTTGAGGGTGGCGAGCGGCATTACTTGAACTTGGCGATCATGTCTTTGATGCCCGGAATGGTCTCCACCTGATAGGCGTGGGTGGGCTGGAAGAACTGCACCAGCGAGCGCTGTGAGGCGCCGGCGAGGATGGTGAAATAGTACATCTCGTAACCCGGCGCGGCGACGCAGGGGTGGTAGCCCTTGTCGATCTGCAGGGTGCTGCCGTCGACGATGTGGTAGGCCTCGCCCACCTCTCCGTCTTCGCGCTGCAGCAGCTGCATGCCGAAGCCGTGGCCGGGGCGGAAGCGGAAGTTGTAGACTTCATCGTGGTGGGATTCCTCGGGCAGTCGGTCAGTGTCGTGCTTGTGCGGCGGGAAGCCTGACCAGCCCCCGGCACCGACAGTGTAGAGCTCGGAGACCAGCAGCCGCCCGACCTTGCCCGGCGGGTTCTGGCCCAACAGGTGTTTGATTTTGCGGTGGGTCTTGGTGTCGTCGCTGCCGTACTGTACAGGGTCGATATCCCCGGCGCGGACAACGAAGGGCTCGTAGACCTCGTCGAAGGCAGCGCCGGCGATGAATACTTCGCAGTCGGTGAGGGCGGTCATTTCCGCCGCCGCGCCCACAGGCACGTAAACCGCGTTCGGCTCCCCGTCCCAGACGTCTTCGCCCCGACCCCCGACGCCATCGGCCGACCAGTCGCCGATCTGCACGTCGATGGTGCCTGTCGCCGGAACGAGGCAGGTCTCGTAGCCCTCGACGGTGCTGACGAAGCGCTCGCCTGCCGACAGCTTGACGATGTTGAAGTACACCAGCGGTGTCACCGGATCGGCGCGGTCGACAATGGCGCGGTTCTGGTTGTCGTAGGGGGCTTTATGCATGGGATCAGCGTCCTTTGTGGGCGGCGATGAAGGCCTGAACGGCATCGGTCGTGGGCATAGCTTGCGCGCAGCCTTGGCGGCTGACAACCATAGCAGCGGCGGCAGATGCGAAATCGACGGCATCTTCCAGCGCGTCTCCGGCGAGCACCCGCGCCAGCAGCCCGCCCATGAAGGCATCGCCAGCGCCGAAGGGCTTGAGCACGTCGACGGCGTAGATGGGGGTGGTGAAGCGCCGACCCTGGGCGAAGGTCACCGAGCCGCGCTCGCCCATCTTATAGACCACAAAGCCTGCCGGGCGCTGTTCCGCCAGTCGCTTGGCGACATCTTCACCGGTCTCCCCGGGGCTGGCCAGCAGCCCGAATTCATCGTCATTGCCGACCACAGCCTGACAGGCGTCGATGGCCTCGAAGTAGACCCGGCGCGCCTCGTCTTCGCCCGCCCACGTGTAGACCCGGTAGTCGAGGTCGAGGATGCCGAAGCCGGTGCGCTGCAGCGCGGCGATGGTCGTGCTACGGCTCGGGTCCAGTGCGAGCGCGGTTCCGGTCGCGACCAGCGTGGGCGCGCGATCGACCTGCGAGGGTTCGAAGGTTGCCGGGGTCAGCTCGAAGTCTGCAGCCTGATTGCGGTAGATCACCACCTCGCAGTTTTCCGAGCGGCTCTCGGCCAGCGCCAGCGAGGTGCGCGCTGCACCGGTCACCGGCTGCGGGGTCAGGTGCTCGACGCCATAGTGCTCAAGCTTTTTGGTGACAAACCGGCCGATGGGGTCATCGCTGACGGGTGCGGCCAGTCCTGTGTTCAGACCATGGCGGGCGAGGGCGACCGCGATGTTCCCCGCCGAGCCACCCAGATCGGCGTTGAACGTGTCCGCATCCATGGTTTTGGTGCCGTGCGGGGCGGGGTAGAGGTCCATGCCGGCGCGCCCGAGCACGATTGCCTGCAAGTCCTGCAGGCCGCGCGGGTGCGGGATCACGAGGCGCTCCAGGCGGTAATCAGATCATCCAGCGCTGCGGCCATCAGCGCCTTGGCGCCGCTGTCGTCGAGGGATCCGGCAAACCAGCCTTCAGCCGCCTCCCCGAAGATGGTGCGGCCCACGGCAAAGCCCTTGCACAGCGGCTGTTCGCTGGCCCGGGCGATGCTCTGGCGCACCTGCTCGCGTGGGGCGGCAAGGCCGAGCAGCAAAACGCCCCGGCAATGGGGATCGTAAGCCTCGATCACTTCGGTCCACGCGTCCCATTCCGCCTGCCAGTTGTCGGCATCGGGCGCAGGCAGCTTCCACCAATCCGGGAAAATGCCAGCCTCGTAGGCCTGCGTCATCGAGCGGGCGAGGGTGGTCGTGTCCTTGGGCATGTCGGCGGGTGGGATAAACTCCAGCAGCAGCTCCAGCCCGAGCTCTCTGGTGGCCGTAAACAGCTCCAGCAGCGCAGCCCGCTGTTCCTGCCACATGGCATCGTCGTCGTCGGGATGGGTGTAGCACAGGCACTTGACCACCTGTCCTTTGGGCCACGCGCGCAGGGTCCCCGCCAGCGAGGGACCGCCCTCGAACCGCAGCGGCCGGGAGCCGGGAAGTTCGATCGGTGCGGCGAGCCAAAGACCGCCTTCGGCCATGTCGAACAGCGCCTCCTGACCCAGCCGGTGGTCGCAGAGCGCGCCCAGCTGTCGGTCCGGGTGGTGGGCCACGGCCTCGGCTGTCACTTCGGCGCAGAGGCGTTTGAAGCCGCCGATCTTTGCCGGGTCATCGCAGAGGGCTTCGAGCTGGCTGCGGTGGTCGAAGGCGAAGGCCAGCACTTCGGGCAGCTCACCTTGCCGGGTGGTCGACCAGTGCAGCTGGTTCAGGGCCCGGTCTTCGCGCAGCCTGAAATGATCCGAACCATGGGCGATGAAGGTCTGCATTTCTTCTTCCGACGGGTAGGAGGGCGCACAGGCGTGGCGGGATACGGCGAAAGCCCCACAAGCATTAGCGTAGCGGCAGGCCGTGCGCCACTCTTCCCCGTGCAGGTAGCCGCGCAGCAAGCCGCCCATGAAGGCGTCGCCAGCGCCCAGCACGTTGAAGACCTCGATCGGGAAGCCCTCGACCATCAGCCCCTGGTCGAGGCGTTCGGGCACGGCGCCCTCGATGACCACGCAGCCCTGTGCGCCGAGCTTGACCACGAAGGTTGCCTGCGACACGGCGCGGATGGCGCGCAGGGCTTCGAGGGTGTCGGTCGAGCCGCCGGCAATGTGGATTTCTTCTTCGGTGCCGACGACCACGTCCATATGGCTCAGCACTTCCTGCAGGTGGCTGGTCACGGACTGGCTGGAGACGAACCGGGTCTCGCCATCGCCCTTATCGGCAAGCCCCCAGAGCACGGGCCGATAGTCCAGATCGATGATCCGTGCCGCGTTGTGCTTGGCGGCGAGTTCAAGCGCGCGCAGGCTGGCAGCCTTGGTGCCGGGGGTGGAAAAATGAGTCCCCGAAGTGACCACAGCGCGGGCTGAGGCGATCAGTGCCTCGTCGATGTCGTCGACGCTGATGGCCATGTCGGCGCAATTCTCGCGGTAGAAGATCAGCGGAAAGCTGACCTGATCCCGGATGCCGAGCAGCACAAGCGCGGTCAGGCGGTCGGGGTCGGTGCGCACGGCCGCGGTGTTGACGCCCTCGCGTTGCAGCTCTTCACGGATGAAGCGGCCCATGGCATCGTTGCCATCCGGGTGATCAGGGCCGTGTTCAGGCCGAGCCGAGAGGCGCCGATGGAGGTGTTGGTGGGGCTGCCGCCGATGTATTTGGCGAAGCTTCCCATGTCCTCCAAGCGGCCGCCGATCTGCTCGCCGTAGAGGTCTACGCCCGCGCGCCCGATCATGACGGCGTCAACAGTTTTCACCATGGGTTGTACCCTTCGCCCACCGGGAGCCTACGCAATTGAAACAATTGTTCTATTTGCAGAATAAACAGAATATATATTTCGTATGGTGATGCAAGGCACCTCCCACGTCCAGACAGGAATTAGCATGCGCGTTGTTCAGTTCGGCGCCGGTCGTATCGGCAAAATCCACGCGGGCAATATCGCCGGCCATCCCCGCAGTGAACTGGTGGGCATCCATGACCCGGTGGCCGATGCAGCCTCTGCACTGGCGGCAGAACACGGCGCGCAGGCGCTGGGTCTGGAAGAGGCGCTGGCGCGGGATGATGTCGATGCCGTCGTTATTGCGTCGGCGACCAATGTCCACGCCGATCAGATCGAGGCGGCGGCCAGCGCTGGTAAGGCCGTGTTTTGTGAAAAGCCCATCGACTTGTCGGTTGAGCGCGTGGAGGCCGTGGTCGATCACCTCGCGCAGCATCCGGTGCCGTTCATGCTCGCCTTCAACCGGCGCTTCGACCCGAACTTCCGTCGGCTGTGGGAGCAGGTGCAGGCCGGGGCAATCGGAGAGGTCGAGATGGTAACAATCCTGAGCCGCGACCCGGCGCGCCGCCGGTCGACTATATCCGGGTCTCCGGCGGGCTCTATCGCGACATGATGATTCACGATTTTGATATCGCCCGCTGGCTGGTGGGTGAGGACTTCACCGCCGTGCAGGCTATGGGGTCAGTGATGGTTGATCCGGCGATCGGCGAGGCGGGGGATGTGGATACCGCCGTCGTGACGCTGTCCACCGACGGCGGCAAGCTGGTCAACATTTCCAACTCGCGGCGGGCCAGCTACGGCTACGACCAGCGCATCGAAGTCCACGGCTCCAAGGGCATGCTGCAGGCGGACAACGTGCTGGAAAGCTCGGTGGTGCTGTCGTCGGCTGCAGGTGTCATCACCGACAAGCCGATGCATTTCTTTCTGGAACGCTACGCCGCCGCTTACCGCACCGAGTGGGATGCCTTTGTGCGGCTGGTGCTCGATGGCGAAACCGCGGGTGTTCCGAACCAGCACGACGGGCTGGCGTCACTCCGGCTGGCGGATGCCGCGTCGCAACAGGTGCGCCCTGCGGGTTCGCGCTAGCGGAGGCCTCGGCGGCGATCGCTTCGCCGTAGGACACGGCAATAATCTGGGCCAGCACAATGGCGCTGGCCAGCGAACGGAAGCCAGCGGCTTCGTCCTGATCCGCCTCGAACACGATCTGCGCCTGCCGGGCAATCGGCGCGACGCGTGAATTGGTGATGGCGAATACGGGTACATTCATTGCCGTGGTCTGCTCGACGATGCGCGCCGTTTCCTCGCTGTAACGCGGGAAAGAGACAGCAACCATGACGTCGCCGGGGCGCACGATGCTGGCGTCAGCCTCGGCCATGGGGCCGGTGGGGCTGAACAGGTGCGTGGCCGCGCCGAAACCCGCCATCATGTAGGCAAAATAGGACGCGACCGGCCACGAGCGCCGGTGGCCGACGACGTGGATCGGGCGCGCACGGCGCAGCAGTTTAACCCCGGCGTCAATGTTCGCCGGAGGGGTGCTGTCGACCAGCGTGTTAAGGCTGTCGATCGCAGACTGCGTGAAGCGTTCCAGCGGCGCGAGGCCGGCGCTCTGGCTGGAGCGGGTGACGCGCTCGGCGTAGCTCACCTGCCGGTTGCTCAGGTTGTCGCGCAGGATGGTCTGGATTTCGGAGAAGCCGTTGAAACCCACCGCCTTGCTGAACCGGATGAAGGCGCTGGGCTGGACGCCCGTGGCCTCTGACAGCGCCGCGATGGTCATCAGCGCGGCGTCGTTGGGCTTGTCGATCAGGTACTGTGCGACGATCTTCAGCTGCGCGGGCAATCCGTCGTAGCGCGCGAGCAGGGCCGAGCGCAGCTCCGGATAGGTCTGCGGCGTCGGGGCTTCGGCCTGCTGCCCCAGAACATCGTCGCGCAGGACGGTCACAGCGTCACCCAGGACCGGGCCTCGCTGGCGTCCTGGATCGCCTGCAGCGCTTTCTCGAACACCAGCCCGTCGTCGAAGTTCGGGTAGGCTTCGTTTCCTTCGAGGATCGCCCGGCAGAATTCGCCCGCTTCGATAATCTTCATCTCGTTGAAGCCGACGTGGTGACCGGGAGCCGGGCAGAAGTTGCCGAAGGGCGGGTGGTACGGGCCGATCAGCACGGTCTTGAAGCCGTTGCTGGCCATGTCGGTGTTATCCTTCTGCTCGAATAGCTGGAACTCGCCCATGCGTTCCTGATCGAAGCGGATGGCGCCCTTGGTTCCGGCGACCTCGAAGCCCAGTTGCATCTTGTGCCCCTGACCCAGCCAGCTGGTGTGCAGGGTGAACAGCGCGCCGCTGTCGAAGGTGCCGATCGCGGAGAACTGGTCGTCGGTCTCGACCTGCTTCATCTCGCCGGTGTTCATGTCCGGGCGCTGGTGGTGCACGGTCTGCAGGCGCGAGGCGACCTCGCGGATCGGGCCGCAGAGCCAGATCGCCATGGAAACCTGATGGCTGCCCATGTCACCCAAGGCGCCCTTGCCGCCCCCGGCCTTGGTCAGCCGCCACGAGTGGGGCATGTCCATGTCGCACATGAAGTCTTCGGTGTAGACGCCGTTGAAGTGCACAATATCGCCGATGACGCCGTCTTCGATCAGCTTTTTGATCGCCAGCAGGGTCGGGGATTTCATGTAGTTGTAGCCCAGAATGGTCTTGAGGCCTTGGGCCTTGCCCGCTTCGGCCAGGGCGACCATGGCCTCGGCATCCGCAATCGATGTCGCCATGGGCTTTTCGCACCAGACGTGCTTGCCGGTGGACAGCGCCAGTTCGGCGGCTTCGAGGTGGGCAAAGTTGGGGTGCAGATCGACACCACGTCGATGTCGTCGGCTTCGCAGACTTCGCGCCAGTCCTGCGTGGTGCGTTCGAACTCGTAGCGCGCGCCGTTGAGGGCGAGGCCGCTCTCCGACATGTCGAACAGCGCCTTCATCTCGATATCGATGGGCAGGTTGAAGGTCGCCTTGACCCGCTGCCAGGCCTGGGTATGGGTCCCGCCCATAAAACCCATCCCGAGCACGCCCACGCGCAGGCGCTCGATGCCGGTCTTGTTTTCAGGTTGTCCGTCGACGCGGAGATCACGAATGGCCATGGTCAGTTACTCGCTGGGTTAGGCGGTGGAGAGGCCGCTGGCATCCAGCACCTCGATAATGTGGTTATAGCCCATCTGACTGTATTCCATCGGTGGAGCCTTGGCCGGGTCCTGTTCGGCCTCGACCACGATCCAACCGCTGTAGTCCATGGCCTTGAGGGCCTTGCCGACGGCGTTGAAGTCGATGCAGCCATCGCCCGGGACCGTGAAGGCTCCGGCAATTACGGCATCGAGGAAGGAGCGGTTGTTGGCGCGCACGTCGGCGACCACGTCCGGGCGGATATCCTTGAAGTGCACGTGGTGCACCCGGTCGCCCCAGCGGTCCAGCGTCGCCAGCACGTCTCCGCCGCCGAACAGCAGGTGCCCGGTGTCGAAGGTCAGCTTCAGCGCCTCGGGGTCGGAGTACTCCATCAGCCAGTTCACGTCTTCCTCGGCTTCGATGATCGACCCCATATGGTGGTGATAGGCAACGGGCATGCCCTGATCGACCGACCACTTTGCGATCTCGCTGACCCGCCGGGCATAGTCGCGGATTTCGTCGCGGGACAGGGTCGGGCGATTGTTAACCGGCGTGTTGATCTCGCCCTGCACCGTGTTCGAGCACTCGGCGT
The DNA here is from genome assembly GCA_038141425.1 of Rhodospirillaceae bacterium. Lineage (GTDB taxonomy): Bacteria > Pseudomonadota > Alphaproteobacteria > UBA7985 > UBA7985 > UBA7985. Next base: position 174,034 of record JAYQIC010000003.1, read on the forward strand.
AGACGATGCAGGGGGCGTCGAGCGCCTTGAACTGCTCGACCTGTCCTTTGATGGCGGCGGTCTCATCGGCGAAGTCGAGCACGAGGCTGTGGCCCGAGCACCAGCCACCGCACAGCACGATGTCGTACTTGTCGAGGTAGGCCTTGAGCCCGTCGGTATCCTTGGGCATGCGCTGGCCGCGTTCCACGCCGGTGTAGCCGATTTCCCGGCTTTCCTGCAGCGCCTGCTCCATAGTGTACAAGGCGGTCAGCTCGGGCAGGTCGTCGTTCTGCCAGGCGATAGGGCTGATGCCGATCTTGATCGTCATTGTCGTGATTTACCTTTTCTCAGTCGGGTCAGACGCCGACGCGCTGATTGGCGCGGCCCTGTTCGTGTTCTTCTTTGGCGGCGCGGACTTGCTCGCGCGGGGAGACCTCGGCACGCCGACGTCCCACCAGCTGTCACCGCCGGTCCAGTCGTGCGACTGCACGCGGGTGGAGATCACCACCGTGCGGTCGGCACTGCGGGCCTTGGTGAAGGCCTCGCTGAGTTCGGCGATGGTATCGACGTCGTAGACGAGCGCCCCCATCGACGCGGCGTGGGCGGCGAAGTCCGGCATGAACGGCTCGACGCCTTCGCCCAGACGGCAATCCTTGATCAGGTTGTTGAAGCTCTCGCCGCCCTTGAAATTCTGCAGGCGGTTGATGACCGCGTAGCCACCGTTATCGCAGACCACGACGATCATCTTGTGACCCGAAAGCACCGAGCTGTAGAGGTCCGAGTTCATCATCATGTACGAGCCATCGCCGACGAAGACGATCAGCTCGCCATCACCGGTTCTGGTTTCGGCGTGGGCCATGGCCGCGCCCCAGCCGCCGCTGATCTCGTAGCCCATGCATGAAAAGCCGTATTCGCAATCATAGGAGCGATGGGACTTGGCCAGCCAGCCCTTGTTCATCTCCCCGGGCAGGCCTCCGGCGGCGGTCAGCACGGAATCGTCTGACGTGCTCAGTTCGTTTACCGCGCCAACGACCTGCGCGTAGGTCGGGGTCTGGTTGTTCGGGGTTCGGCGCTCGTTCAGGTAAGCCCGCCATTCGGCCATCGCCGCCCGTGCCTGCGCCATGCGGGCGGCGGGCGCCGACCAGTCACCCATGGCGGCGTCGAGCTCACTGAGGCAGGCCAGCGCATCGCCGACCACGGGCAGCGACCGGTGCTTGTGCGCATCGAAGGCCGCCGTATTGATGTTGATGAAGCGCACGTTCTCGTCCTGGAAGCAGGTCCACGAGCCGGTGGTGAAATCCTGCAGCCGGGTTCCGAGCAGCAGCACGACATCAGCGTCCTGCGCCAGCGCGTTACCCGCGCTTGAACCGGTGGGGCCGGTCAGGCCGATGCCGTGTTCGTGGCTGTCGAGGACCGAGGTCTTGCCAGCGGTGGTCTCGGCCACCGGAATACCGCGCCGGGCGGCAAAGTCATTGAGCAGGGCTTCAGCGCCGCTGTACAGCGTGCCGCCCCGGCGATGATCAGCGGGCGCTGGGCCGTTTTCAGGGCTGCGGCTGCGGCTCCGATCTGGGCTTCGTCGGCGCGCTGTCGCGGTACCTGCCAGACCCGGGTCTCGAAGAACGCGGCCGGGAAATCGTGCGCCTGCGCTTGAATATCCTGCGGCAGACCGACGAAAGCCGGGCCGCGGGTCGCCGGATCGAGCATGGTCTGCAGCGCCTGGGGCAGGGAGGCCATCAGCTGTTCGGGGTGGGTGATCCGGTCCCAGTACCGCACCACTGGCTTGAAGCAGTCGTTGACGGTCATCGACGGCTCGCCGAAGTGCTCGACCTGCTGCAACACAGGGTCGGGGCGGCGGTTCTGGAAGGTATCGCCGGAGAGGATCAGCAGCGGCAGACGGTTGGCCATGGCCACACCGGCAGCCGTAACCATATTCGTTGCGCCCGGACCGACCGAGGAGGTGGCGACCATGATCCGTCGTCCCCGTTTGGCCTTGGCGTAGGCAACGCCGGCGAGCGCCATGCCCTGCTCATTCTGTCCCCGCCAGGTCGGCAGCTGGTCCTGCACCCGTTCCAGCGCTTCGGCGAGGCAGGTGACATTGCCGTGCCCGAAAATGCCAAACACGCCCGCGAACACGGGTTCAGTGGTGCCGTCGTCGTGGGCGACGTGCTGGGCGCACATCCATTTAACGAGGGCCTGGGCGGTGGTCAGACGTTCGGTGGTCATGGGGCTCTTCTCCGCATACCCGGCAAGCCTGAGCGCATCAGCCAGGGGTCAAAACGAAATAAATATTCTGCTTTGCAGAACGGCAGAATAAATCTTTACATCGAATGAAAATGGTGATCAAACTCTATCTCGGGTGTTGTAGACGAGTGTGACCTGCACCCAGCTTCGGGATTTGGTCTGCCCGACATTCCTGACGAAGTATACCGAAATTCACACTGAAACTTGGGAGGGTTTCCGATGAAAAAGCTTTTGATCGCCGCAATGGCGAGCCTCGCTTTTGGTGGCGTTGCATCCGCTGACGACCACGTTGCAAACATTATCGTTGTCACGCACGGTTCTGATGCTGACGGTTTCTGGGGCGTTGTTCGTAACGCTGTTGAAGCTGCTGCTGAAGACACTGGCGCCAACGTAACGTACCGTAATCCATCCACGGGTGACCTGAACGAAATGGCGTCTCTGATCGAGGCTTCTGCCGCTCAGTCCCCTGATGGTCTGGTCGTTTCCATTCCTGACGCAAGCATTCTTGGCGGTCCGATCAGCGCTGCTGCAGCGGCTGGTATTCCAGTGATCTCCATCAACTCCGGCTCTGACGTTTCCGCTGAGCTGGGTGCGATGATGCACGTTGGTCAGCCTGAGTACGATGCCGGTCTCGGCGGTGGTCAGAAGACCGCTTCCATGGGCGGCTCCGGTGGTGTGTGTTTCAACCACGAGCCATTCAACACCGCTCTGCTCGACCGTTGTCAGGGTTTTGCTGACGGCCTCGGCGAAGACCTGAACATGGTTGAAGTCTCCAAGGACTACAACGACATCAAGAACACCGTTCTGGCGTACATGACCTCCAACCCTGGCACCGGCGCTGTAATGGCTGTTGGTCCTACGGGCTGTGACCCAACGATCGAAGCGATCGAAGAACTGGGTATGGCTGGTGACGTCGTCGTTGGTTGTTTCGACCTCTCGCCTGCGATTGTTCAGGGCGTAATCGACGGTACCGTTGCCTACGCTATCGACCAGCAGCAGTTCCTGCAGGGCTACATGCCAATTATCGTGCTCAACCTGATGCACCGTAACGGCACCCTGCCTGGTAACTCGATCAACTCCGGCCCGGGCTTCGTTACCCTGGCTAACGTTGCTCAGGTTCAGGCACTGGCTGGCGTAGAGCGCTAAGTCGACCTCTGGGGCCAGGATCGCGGCTCGGCAGCTTGCCTGCTGGTTGCGGTCCGGTCCCAAAGACTCAGGCATACGGGGCGCGCGCGTTTACGTGCGCGCCCTTACTTTTTTCACCATTGTTGGTTTGGTCAGAAACCAACGTTTCCTTCAATGAATTCAAGCGCGGGGAGAGTCCGGAATGACGTCCGTTGATGAGCGCATCCGCAAAACCACTCTACTAGAATCAGCGTTGCGCCGCCCGGAACTGGGCTCGGTCTTCGGCCTGTTTGCCGTTGTTATCGCCTTCATGCTGATGACCGGTCCGATCAATGCCGGTCTGGGTGAAAAGAACACATTTGCCGACATGTGGGTCCGCTCGGTCGGGGTCCAGTCGTGGGTAGAACTCGCGGCCTATGTCGGCATCCTCGCCATCGCCGCAGCCATGCTGATGATCTCGGGTGAATTTGACCTCAGCATCGGCGCAAACGTTGCGCTGGGCGGGCATACCTTTGCGATGCTGATGATGTCGCCCGACCCCATGCCGATCTGGCTGTGCATCTTTGCCACCTTCGGATTCATGATGTTTGTGGGGTTTGTCACAGGCATGCTGGTGGTCTCAACCGGGCTGCCGAGCTTCATCGTGACGCTGGGGTTCTGGTTCGCCAACCGCGGCTTTGCCAACTACCTCGCGTTCCGCAACCATGACACCTCGCGGCTGGACATCAAGCCGATGCTGGAGGAGAGGAACGTCCTTGTCGACGGGGCGGTGGTGAAAATGCCCGACCCCACCAAGATCGACGATATCTTTGCCTTCAAGAACGGTTTTTTCGGCTGGACCGGACAGATCGACCTGCCGGGCCTGCAGCCGTTTCAGTTGTATTTCAATGCCGAGTTCTACTACTTCATCATCTTCGCCATCGTCGCGGTCTACATCCTCAATTTCACCCGTATCGGAAACTGGATTTTCGCCGCTGGTGGTGACCCTGTTGCCGCCCGCGCGGTCGGTGTTCCCGTGGCGCGGGTCAAGGTCGGCCTGTTCATGACCTCGGCCTTTGCTGCCGGGTTCCTCGGGGTGATCTTCACGCTGCAGTCGGGTGTGTCCGAGCCGCTGGCCGGCGACTTCCGCGAGCTGCACGCTATCGCCGCCGCCGTGATCGGGGCTGTGCGCTGACCGGGGGCTATGGCTCGGTGGTCGGGGCCGTGTTCGGCGCCTTCATCTTTGCCATCGTCAGTCGGGGCATCAACTTCGTGCCGTTCATCGACAACAACCTGTTCCGCGTGATCCTCGGCCTGATGCTGCTGGGTGCGGCCATGCTCAACCAACTGCTGCGCAACCGCGTGGTCAAGGGCTAGGGGGGCGACGTCATGACTGCTGACAAGCAAACGGCGAAGACGCCGACCATCGAAATCCGGGGGCTGGGCAAGTTCTTCGGTAACATCATCGCGCTCCAGGACGTGTCCTTTGAGGTCTACAAGGGCGAGGTGACGGCGCTGCTGGGGGACAACGGCGCGGGTAAATCCACGCTGATCAAGACCCTCAGCGGGGTCTACCGCGCCGATGAGGGCGAGATTGCCATCGACGGCAAGCCGGTGAGCTTTTCCTCACCGCGCGGGGCTGCTGCAGCCGGGATCGGGACCGTGTATCAGGATCTGGCGCTGCAGCCACTGATGAGCGTGTCGCGCAACTTCTTCCTCGGCCGCGAGCTGAGCAATGCGATGGGCTTCCTCGATTTCAAGCAGATGGACGCCATCACGCGCGAGGAAATGGCCAAAATCGGCATCGATGTCGCCGACCCCAGCCAGCCGATCGGGACCATGTCCGGTGGCCAGCGGCAAACGCTTGCCATTGCCCGCGCCATCTACTTCGGCGCCAAGATCCTGATCCTCGACGAGCCGACTTCGGCGCTGGGGCAGAAGCAGCAGCTGGAGGTGCTTCGCACCATCAAGCGGGTGCGTGACCGCGGCGACCTCGCCATCGTCTTCATCACCCACAACGACCTGCATGCCAAGCTGATCGGTGACCGCTTTGCCTTCCTCAACCGGGGAAAGGTCATCGCCAGCGGTGGTCGGGATGACATCGACATGGATAACATCCGTGCGCTCATGGCGGTGGGGCAGAGCTCGCTGACCTTTCACGCGAGTTTGCGCAGGGCTAAGCCAAACAACCGGGTAGAGAGCAGATCCATGTCAAACGCACCGCTTCTGGTTCGCCCCGTGGACCGCACGGGCAGGTTCACGGACTGACGCCCGCGAACCTGAAAGATCGTTGCCCGAACTGGGGCTACGTCGGGTTTGAGCTGCACCGGCTTGCGGCGGGTGAAACCGTGCAGGTGCGAACCGACGCCGAAGAGCATCTGCTGGTGGTGATCGAAGGCGGCATGACGCTGAAGATCGACGACAGCGACTTTGGTGTCGTTGGCAAGCGCAGGGATATCTTCAGCCGCGAGAAGGGCTACGCCGCCTATATCCCCGGCGGTGGGCACGACTGGCAGCTGCGGGCGGAAACCGCGCTCGAAGTGGCCGTGTGCAAGGCGCCGTGGAAGGGCGGCAAGCCACCCCGTGCGGTTGATCGAACCGGACGCCGAGCCGCTGGAAGCGCGCGGTAAAGGGCGCCAACACCCGCTATGTCAACGCGATCATGATGGAGGACCGGGACTGGGCTGACAGCCTGCTGGTCACCGAGGTCTGGACGCCGAGCGGTAACTGGTCGAGCTATCCCAGTCATAAGCACGACACCGATGCCTTTCCCGATGAGACTTATCTCGAAGAAACCTACTACCACCGGCTCAACCCCGGTGATCTCGCCTGGGGCTACCAGCGCGTCTACAACGACGATCTGAGCCTGAACGAGAACATGGCGCTCCACGACCGCGATCTGGTGCTGGTGCCCGAAGGCTATCATCCCTGCGGCGCGCCCTACGGCTTTGACATGTACTACCTCAATGTCATGGCCGGGCCGATGCGCAAGTGGCGCTTCACCAACGACCCGCGCTCCGAGCACATCTTCTACCGCGACGGCGGTCGCAAGCCCGGCGAGTAGGCGCTGAGGCCCGGCACGCGACGCCGGCTGTCCAGTCAGACAAGGGACACGCAAGACAATGATGAACACCGACCGACTTTCCCCGCTGATCTCGATCTGGCAGCCTTCAAGGCGCTGATCGACACGGAGCAACCCAAGCCCGCGCTCGCGGACCGGGTCGAGCGGGGAATTCCGGTCTACGAGGCAGCCGCGCTGGAGGACCGTCTCGAAGACGGGCCGGGTCGCGCGGAAATGTTGGACGAGTGGGCCGACTGCCTGATGAACGGCGCTGGTGCCTTCGCCATCGCCGGAGCAACGCCGGACGGCAGCGTCATCGACGAGGCTTCGACCGTGCTCTTTGACCTGATCGCTGCCGAGAAAGCCGGAACCGGCGGGGGTGGGGACCACTTTGCCGCCGCCGGGCTCAATGACCGTCTCTGGAACAGCCTCGAAAAGCACGCGCTCGCCGCGCCGGAGAGCTTCGCCCGCTACTACGCCAATCCATGGATTGCCGCGGCCTCGGAAGCCTGGCTCGGCCCACGCTATCAGATGACAGCGCAGGTTAATCTGGTGCACCCCGGCGGACAGCCGCAGACGGCTCACCGCGACTATCACCTCGGCTTCATGCAGCAGGGGCAGGCGGCCAAGTTCCCGTTGCACGCCCACCTGCTGACCGCAGCACTGACGCTGCAGCGCGCCATCGCCCACGTCGATATTCCGATCGAAGCCGGGCCGACCAAACTGCTGCCGCACAGCCAGAAGTACGAGCTGGGCTATCTTGCCTACCACGAACAGTCGTTCCGGGACGTGTTCGAAGAGCGCTTTGTGCAGGTCGCACTGAACAAGGGCGACCTGCTCTGGTTCAATCCCGCAACCTTCCACGCTGCCGGTGAAAACCGGACCCCTGACGTGGAGCGGCTGGTTAACCTGTTCCAGGTTTCTTCGGCCTTCGGTCGGCCGATGGAGACAGTCGACCGCAGCGCCATGCTGGCGGCTGTCGAACCTGTGCTGAGCAAGGTCGGCCTGAGCGCGGTGGAGCAGCGGGCGCTGGTGGCGTCCACGGCCGAGGGCTACGCGTTTCCCGCTCAACCTCGATACCAACCCACCGGTTGGCGGGCTGGCGCCCCAGACCGATCAGGAGCGGCTGCGGGCCGAGCTTGGATAGCCAGTCCCATCTGGCTGCGATGGTCAGTTTTGATGATTGAGTGACGGCGTGATAATGATTAGTTCCTAATGTATGAAGGAGCTAAGTCCATGAGGTTCATCATCATTCTTGCCGTCATTCTGGTTGTCGGCGCGACTGCCGGGTTGGTCGGCTATTTTGGTCCCAACAACGCCGTTCAGAGCGCCGAGGCGCTGGTCGACGATTCACTGAGCCGCCTTCCGCTCGATGGTCAGAGCGGCAGCAAGCATACCATCGAAGAACACTGCGGGCTCGATGCCAATGGCACAGCCTGGGCTGACGCGACGGGTCATGTAACCATTGTGCAGACCGGCGCGACCAGCCAGGTCGATATCCGGCTCGAAAACGCGCGCCCGGACACCTACTTCACCGCGTGGCTTCGGCTCAAGGGCAGTGGTTTCGGCGGTAGCCCGCTGACCGGCGGCGGCGCGACGCCGCTCTCGCCCCAGACCGATCTGGATACGCTGATCAGTTACAGCCCGTTTGGCGAGAACAGTGCGGGCAGCGACCAGCTTTCCAACGGCTTCCGCACCGATGCTAAGGGGGCGGGCAGCCTGAGCGCATCGCTCGACTTTCCGATCATCGGCGGCAGCTACAATTTCGCCGTGGCGACACTGGAAACGCCGCAAGGTCCTGGCGTACCGGTGGCGATTGCCAACCCGATGCTGCCTGGACATGGCGGTCCGTTCCTGATCCGCGTGGTCTCGCACTGCAGCGATGATGTCGGCCATGGCCTGTCGCCCGGTAACCGTGAAGCCTGGTTCCAGTTCCCCTGATCTGAACCGGTTTGACCCCTTAACCTTTCCGCAACCTGCCATCGGCTCGCTCAGACTAAGGATCTAAAGCTTTTGACCACAGAAAGTTTGAGCGAGCAGACCTTGTGCGGGCGGCCCTGGAAAGTTTGTTCTCCGGCGATCAGCGCGCCTCTGCTCATTCGCTGGCGGCTCAGGCCCGGTTTGAGACGGTGGGCGAGGGGCAGGTTCTCATGACCGAGGGCGCGGCGGCAGATGACCTGTTCGTGCTCTGCGCCGGGCGTTTGCATGTCTATGCCCGTGATGGCAGCGGCGCGCTGGGGCTGGTGGCGTCGATTGAGCAGCCCGGACAGGTGGTGGGTGAGCAAGCCTTCATCGACGATCGCAAGTTTCGCAACGCCACCCTGATTGCGCTCCAGAGTGGCCGGGTTGCGCGCATTCCCGGTGATGCGTTCCGGGAGCATCTGGCCCGGGATCAGGCAGCGCTGGCGCGGCTCTCGGCCGTCGGCGGACGGCAGTTGGAGCATCGCCTGAGTGCACTGGCGCTCGAACTCGATGACAGTTTGGGTGCTGCACTCACCCAGTCCGCCCCAGAGCCCGGCAGTTTGAGGCCGGAGAGAGCCTGTTCATCGCCGGGGAACCAGCGCGCCAAGCCTATCTGATCGTGAGCGGACAGATCGGCCTGACCAATCCTCACAATGGCAAGACCGAAGCCCGGCTCGGGCGCGGGCTGACGCTGGGGGTCGATGCAGTGATATCCGGGGGCGAGCATCCGCTCAACGCCGTGGCGCTGGAACCAACGGAAGTTGTGGCGCTGTCCGATGCTGCGATTGAAGCGCTGTCGGACCAGACGACTGCGGACGCAACCCCGGGAGGCGGTCTCGCGCTGGGGCAGGGTATTCAGACATCGTCGACCCATGTCGCCCTCTCTTCGACCAGCCGAGATCTGGGCGGGGCCTGCATCACGACCGATTTCCTGGCGCCCGCAGGGGGCGTTGTCCGGGTCAAGCACTACCCTGAGCGGGGGCAAACTTACGCACTGATCAAAGGGGCCGACGTTGCCGGCGCGCGGGTGGTTGCGGCGCCGGCGGGCGACCGGCTGCTTACGCTCGACCCCGACACGGATGAGGTCCGGGGGCTGTCTGCGCCCTCGGATTGGACCGATCTGCCCCGGGCCATTGATCTGCTGTTGCAGGGCCAGCAGCTCAGCGCCATCCAGCAGGAGGCCTTCTCGCAGCATGGTCGACTGCTGGTGGGCGATCATGCCGACGGTGAGGGCAGCTTGAGCGGCATGGTCTGTTCGTGCCGTGCGGTGACTGCGATCCAGCTGCATGACATGGCAGCGGAGGGCGCTTCGGTCGAAGACATGGTCGCGCGCACCGGCGCAGGAACGGTCTGCGGGGGTGCAGGGACATGCTGCCGCTGTTTACCCAGACTGCGCAAGAAACGCTGTGCTGGATCGAGCCGGAAACCCTGCCGGGTGGGGTGGTGCGTGTCCGGCTCAACATGGGAAATGGAGCCAGCGGTGCCGCGCGGTCAGTATTTGAAACGGCGAAAGTCGGCGATTTTGTCCGGGTCAGCGCCATGGTCAAAGGACAGTGGCTACAGCGCCCCTTCACACTGACGGATTGGGATGAGCGCAGTCTTGAGATTACGGTAAAGCTCGAAGAACCCGGCCAGTATTCTGACTGGCTGCGCGCCGCGGCGCCCGGTGATCTGTTCAAAGTCGGGACGCCCGAAGGGCACGCCTATGGCGTCGAAGGCGACGCCCGGCCGCTGGTGTTCATTGTTGCCGGGATTGGGGTCACCCCTGCGCTGGCGGCCGTGCGCAAGCTCGCCGGTACGCGCGCCCTCGATGTCCGCTACGTGTACCGGGATCCGGCCGAAGCCACGGGCTTGCCGCAGCTGGAGTCTCTGGCGCGGGCCGGTGATATCAGTCTGGCCACCTTTGCTACCGGGACCAGCGGCGAAGCGCGTGGACAGCGCCCTTCTGTCGAGGCCTTGATCGACGGCATCCGCACCATGGGACCAGCGCAAGTGGTGGTATGCGGGCCTGAGGGCTTCAATCACCCGCTGAGGGAGGCGCTGGTGTCCGTCGCCGACGCCGAAGTCTTCGTCGAGGACTTTCAGGAAACCATCGGCCGGGGTGTGAACACGGGTGCTGCCGCGGCACACGCGATCCGGTCGCCCGGCTTTATCCCGGATCGGGCGCGGGAGAGCCTGTTTACCCGCAAGGCACCGGGCACCATGGCTGAAGAGGCTGAGGACTTCCTGCGTGAATTCTACCGCAGCGAACGCCCTGACGATGATCCCACAGAGCGCCTCGGCACGGTGATGGAGGCCATCGGTAGCCAGGGAAGCTGGCGCAAGACGGCTGACGAATTGGCCTTTGCTGCGCAGCTGGCGTGGCGCAATGCACCGCGCTGCATCGGACGGCTTTACTGGAAGGGCCTGCACCTGCGCGACGGCCGCGATCTGCAGACTGCCGACGATGTCGCCCGGGCGCTGTTCGAGCACATGCGCTTTGCCTTTAACGGTGGGGCCATCCGCCCCGCGATCACGGTTTTCAACCATGGCGGGCCCGAGGGCAGGCGCCGCGGATCTGGAACTCGCAGCTGCAGCTCTACGCGGGGTACCGTCTGCGCACCGGCCAGCAAGTCGGTGATCCGGCACAGAATGCCCTGACCGAAGCCATCATGGCACTGGGCTGGGAGCCATCGGGAAGCCAATTCGAGATCCTGCCACTGGTAATTCAGGGCAGCGACGGGCATCCGCAGCTGTTCGAATTGCCAGAAGATGTCCGCTACGAAGTGCCATTGATTCACCCGGGTTATCCTGCATTCAGCGCCATGAAGCTACGCTGGCACGCGGTTCCCTTTGTCGCTGACCTGCGACTGGATGCAGGCGGCATCACCTATCCGTTTGCGCCCTTCAATGGCTGGTTCATGAATACGGAAATTGCAGCAAGAAATCTGATCGATCATAACCGCTACAATCTGCTTGAAGCGGTGGCCGAAGCCATGGGGTTGGATCAGCGCAACGAGCGCGACCTGTGGCGGGACAAGGCCCTGATCATGCTCAATGAGGCCGTAATCGCTTCCTATGATGACGCCGGTGTGCGGCTGGCCGATCATCACAACGCGACCCTCGATTTCGTTGAGTTCTGCCGCGCGGAGCAGCGCGCCGGGCGCGAGGTTTTTGGCGAATGGATGTGGTTGGTGCCGCCGGTTTCAGCGTCTCTGTCGCCCCTCTACCAGCAGCCCTTTGCCAATATCTCGGTCAAACCCGCCTATGCGCGTCAGCCCGCTATCTGGACTTCAAAGCCCCCTGCCGCGGATCATCCGTGACCGCGATCGAGGCTGCGCGAATGACCCCGCGTGTGGGGGCTCTCGCCCGAAAAACTGCGCCTCAGTTGTCCTGAAGGACGCCCATGGAGCAGTTCGAGGAACCAGGCCTCGTGCTCGATCTCTTCCTTGAGGATGTCCTTCGCAAGATCGTAGGTCACAGGGTCCTTGCCCAGCGTCATGGTGCAGAGCCGGTTCCAGTTCACGACGGCGCCCTGCTCAGCCTTCAGGCACATCTTCAGGATATCCTCCACCTCGATGGGGCCATTCGGAAGCTGGAGGAATTCACAGCCTGACATGCCGATGAAGTCCTGCGCATCCCGGGGCAGCGTACCGCCGAGTTCGAAGATGCGCTGGATACAGGACTCATAGTGGCTGAGGTCCTCCATCCGTGCGTCTTCTATGATGCCCTTCAAGTGCTCGCCTTCCGGTCCTGTGCAGTGGGCACGGATGTTGGTGAGGTAGTAGTAGGCGGTGAACTCGACTGATGCGTTCTTGATCAGCGTATTCAGGATTTCGTCAACATCGGCACCGTTCTTCCGAAGCACGTTAATGCCGACCACTTGGTAATCATTGTTGCTCATGGACTTTCCTGCGTTGCGGATGTTTGCGGCGTGCCGAACGGCGCGGAGCGTAAGCACGCGTGTGGTTGATTGAAGGCTGGGTCAGGGTGAGCTCTGCCGAGCCAGTGGTAGGGTCAGGCAGGTCGCGCCGCCTTCCCCGGGAAGCTGATCTCTGCGCCGACGTAGGTCTGAACCCGGCAGCCGGCCTGCTCCAACAGAGCCTTGGTTTTTGCCAGGCCGTCCAGCATGACCACGTGCCGGGGACCGATCGCCAGCACGTTGCAGGCCATAAGTTCATATTCGTCTTCGGGCACCTGCAACATCCGGATTCCGCGTGCTTCAAGCAGGTCAGCGAAATCGTCGGGGATGGACGGCGCGTGCACGAGTGCGAGGTCGCGGTCCAAGGGCGAGATGATCATCATCAGGTGGAAGACATCGTCCGGGTGCCGGGGCTCTGGCAGGGTCACCGCGTGGACGTTAATCGATGCACCCAGCATGCGCCTGAGCTGGTCAATGCCGGCGTCGTTGGTCCGAACCCCGCGACCGACGGCCATGGTCGTTGCGTCGAGCCAGATGACGTCGCCCCCTCGACCAGCCCTGGTGGTTCGATCTGTCCAAGAACACCGAGGCCGGTTTGCTCCTCGATCAATCTTGCGTTGATCGACGGCTCGGCCTGGCGGCTGGCGCGCCCCATTTGGCACAGAACCAGCCCCTTGGGCGTTACCACGGTAGCGTCGCGGGTATAGACGGCATCGAGGGTCAGGGAAGCGGGGCCGGAGAGGTCGACCACTTCCGCACCGTTATCCACGAGAATGGTCGCGCAAACGGGCGTGTTCTGCGCAGGCGCGGTCAAAGTCCGGCGCGCCCCGGTAGCGAAGGGACTGCCATTGCTGACCAACTTTGTCACCGGACTGGTAGGCGTGCTCGGGGGACCGGACTGCGACTTGCGTCAGCAAACTAAACTCGTCTTCAATCATCTCCGTACCTCTGGGACGCTGACGCTTGGTCAAGGCAATAACATTAGTTTAAATGAATGAACCATAGAAGCGCAACGTGTCTTGGGGCGTTCGCCTTTGCGCATGGCAATAGGGGCTTGCAACGTTCCTTTCTGGGATCGGCCGTTCTGCTGGGCCGCGAGGTGCGGGCTGGCGAACCGGCAATAATGTTTTTTCCCCGTCGCTAGACCTTGCATCTTCAGCGATTCCTGATCAGAGTTGAGCCTTGGGAAAACAGGAGAGTTTCTTATGCTACGTTTCATTCTCTTAACCGCTACAGCCCTGAGCCTGACCGTCACGGCAGCCTCGGCTGAGACCATCCGCTGGGCGCGCGCCGGTGACTCGCTGACGCTTGATCCGCACTCTCAGAACGAGGGCCCAACCCACGCTCTGGCACACCAGATTTATGATCCGCTGCTGCAGCGCGACATGTCTGGCGCAATCATCCCTGCGCTGGCGACCGAGTGGGCGACCCTGCCGGGTAACCCGAATGTATGGCGCTTCAAGCTGCGTGAAGGCGTGACCTTCCACGACGGCGCTGCCTTTGATTCCGAGGACGTGGTGTTCTCGCTGAACCGCGCTAAGGCCGATACCTCCGAGATGCAGGAACTGCTTGCTTCGGTGATCGATATTCGCGCCGTTGACGCCTACACCGTTGATCTTGAGACCGAGGGTGCAAACCCGCTGATGATCAACAACCTGACCAACACCTTCATGATGGACAAGGGCTGGGCCGAGGCCAATGACGTCGTCAAGCCGCTTGACCACAATGCGGGTGAGACGACCTATGCGACCTCGAACACCAACGGTACCGGTGCGTTCATGCTCGTCAGCCGTGCAGTCGACGAAAAGACTGTCCTGAAGGCGAACCCGAACTACTGGGGCGCAGACATTTACCCGAACCAGGTGAGCGAAATCATCTACACCCCGATTCAGTCCTCCGCGACCCGCGTTGCGGCCCTGCTGTCGGGTGAAGTTGATATCATCCAGGACGTTCCGGTTCAGGATCTGGGCCGGGTGGCTGACACCGCTGGCCTGAAGGTCGTGACCGCGGCGCAAAACCGCGTGATCTTCTTTGGCGTTGATAACGCTGAAGGCCCGACCTCTGACGTCCGCGTTCGTCAGGCGATGAACATGGCCATCAACCGCGATGCCATCAAAGCCATCGTGATGCGTGACCAGTCCGACCCAACGGGTGTCATCATGCCTCCGTTCGTAAACGGCTGGACCGACGCCCTGAACGAGTTCCCTTCGTACGACATCGATGCTGCTAAGGCGCTGATGGCTGACGCAGGGTACGCGGACGGCTTCGACATCACGCTGAACTGCCCGAACGATCGCTACATCAACGACGAAGCCATCTGTCAGGCTGCTGTCGGCATGATGGGTCAGATTGGCATCAACGTGACCCTTGATGCGCGTCCGAAAGCGCAGCACTTCCCATTCATCAAGGAAGGCAACTCTGACTTCTGGATGCTGGGTTGGGGCGTACCGACCTTCGATTCCCACTACATCTTCAACTACCTGCTTCACACGAACATCGGCAGCCGCGGTTCCTGGAACCCGACCGGTTTCAGCAACGCAGAAGTTGACGAGATGATTGTCAGCCTGGAATCCGAGACCGATCTCGCGGCCCGGGATGCGACCATCGCCAAGATCTGGGAGATCGTCCAGGCCGAGCAGGTTCACCTGCCGATCCACAACCAGGTTCTGAACTGGGGCATGAGCGATGGCATCAATTTTGATGTTCAGCCTGAAGACCAGCCACACTTCCAGTTCCTGACCTTCAACTAAGACCCTGATGCACGCGCTGACTGATCCCCTGACGGGGGTCGGTCAGACGGCTTCAGGCTTATAGGAGAGATTGAGCCCTGGCGGTCTGTCGCCCGGGCTCAATCAACTTTTGGCGCTATGCTTCTGATCATTCTCCGGCGCCTGGGCCAGTCGATCTTCGTACTGTTCTTGGTCGCCTTCATTTCGTTCATGATCTTCCGCTACGTTGGCAACCCGGTCGATAACCTGCTGGGTCAGGAGGCCACGACTGAGCGACGGGAAGCGCTGATAGAATCACTAGGGCTGAACGACCCTCTGCACGAGCAGTACTTCGGGTTCGTGATCCGCGCGCTGCAGTTTGATTTCGGCGTGTCGTACCGCACCGGGGAACCGGTGGCAGAAATGATCCTCAATCGCCTGCCGGCAACCATCGAACTGGCGCTGGTTTCGGCGGTGTTCGCCATTCTTGCTGGGCGTTGTGGCGGGTGTTTACACGGCCATCAATCGTCGAGGGTTTATCGCCAATACGATTTTGTCGACGTCGCTGATCGGGGTTTCGCTGCCCACATTCCTGATCGGGGTGCTGCTGATCTGGGTGTTCGCGGTCGAGCTCAAGTGGCTGCCGTCATTCGGCCGGGGCACGTCGGTCGACATCGGGTTCTGGTCGACGGGGTTCCTGACCGTCTCGGGCCTGAAATCACTGATTTTGCCGGGCATCATGCTGGGTCTGTATCAGATGACGCTGATCATGCGTCTGACCCGGGCTGAGATGCTGGAGGTCCTGCGCCAGGACTACATTAAATTTGCCAAGGCACGCGGGCTGTCTGACCGAACGGTCTATTTCGGCCACGCGCTGAAGAATACGCTGGTGCCGGTGATCACCATCGCGGGCCTGCAGCTGGGCTCGATCGTCGCCTTTGCCATCATCACCGAGACCGTATTCCAATGGCCCGGTGTGGGGCTGATGTTCATCAATGCCGTCTACTTCGTCGATATCCCGGTGATGAGCGCCTACCTGCTGCTGGTTGGTACGCTGTTCGTGCTCATCAACCTGATCGTTGACCTGCTCTACCTGCTGATCGACCCGCGCCTGCGCGATGGTCAGCTGCGTGGGGCAGGGGGCTAGGCCGGGGAGACCAGAGACATGATGCGACGCTTCTTCCAATCCGACTTCTTCTACGCTTTCACGCGCTCCCCGCTGGCCATGGTGTCGCTGCTCGTGGTGGCGCTGATGGTCCTGAGTGCGGTCTTCGCCAACTTCATCGCACCGACCAACCCCTTTGACCCGGCGAGCCTGAACCTGATGAACGGCTTTACCCCACCCATGGAAGCCAACATGTTCACCGGTGAAAAGTTCCTGCTGGGAACCGATGACCAGGGCCGGGACTTGTTCTCTGCTATCCTCTACGGGCTGCGGGTATCGCTGTTCGTTGGCATGATGGCGGTCGGACTGGCCATGGTACTCGGCGTATTGCTGGGGTTGATCGCCGGTTACGTGGGCGGTTGGCTGGATACGCTGATCATGCGTCTGGCCG
The DNA here is from genome assembly GCA_038141425.1 of Rhodospirillaceae bacterium. Taxonomy (GTDB): domain Bacteria; phylum Pseudomonadota; class Alphaproteobacteria; order UBA7985; family UBA7985; genus UBA7985. The sequence continues at coordinate 190,546 of JAYQIC010000003.1, forward strand.
ACATTCAGATGACCTTCCCCTCGATCCTGATCGCCATGCTGATCTTCGGCGTTGCCCGCGGCTTGCTGCCCCCGGAGCTGCGCGAGGAGATGGCGATTACCGTACTGATCCTGTCCATCGGCCTCTCCGAATGGGTCAATTTTGCCCGGACGGTGCGGGGGGCGACCATGGTCGAGAAGGAAAAGGAATACGTTGCCGCCGCGCGGTTGATCGGGCTCAACCGCTGGCAGATCATGCTGCGCCACATCCTGCCCAACGTGCTCGGGCCGGTGCTGGTCATCGCCACGATCACGCTGGCGCTGGCGATTATCGCGGAGGCGACGCTGTCCTTCCTCGGGGTCGGCGCACCGCGGACCGAGCCGAGCCTGGGCACGCTGATTCGGATCGGACAGGACTTCCTGTTCTCCGGTGAGTGGTGGATCCTGCTGTTCCCTGCGCTGACGTTGCTGGCGCTGGCGCTGTCGGTCAACCTGTTCGGTGACTGGCTGCGCGACACCCTCAATCCGAGGCTGCGCTGATGACTATGAAAACTCTGCTTGAGCTCAAGAATATCGAGGTCGCGTTCAAGACCCGCCACGGCGTGCTGAAGGCGGTGGATGACCTGTCCCTGACGGTGAAAGAAGGCGAAATCCTCGGGATTGTGGGCGAGTCCGGCGCGGGCAAGTCCATGACCGGTGCTGCCATCATCGGCCTGATCGACCCCCCGGGGCGGTTATCAGCGGGTGAAATCTGGTTTGGTGGTGAGCGCGTGGATGAGCACCCTGAGCGTCTCCGCGGCCGTGAAATCTCGATGATCTTTCAGGACCCGCTGACCAGCCTTAACCCGCTGCGCACCGTGGGTGACCAGTTGGTCGAAACCATCCTTGCGCACATGCCCGTTTCCAAAGAAGAGGCCGAGAAGCGCGCCCTCGACGGCCTCGCTACGAAGTCGGCATCGACCCCGAGCGCATCAACGCCTACCCGCACGCCTTCTCCGGGGGATGCGACAGCGGGTGGTGATCGCGCTGGCGCTGGCAACCGAGCCCAAGCTGGTGATCGCCGACGAGCCGACCACGGCGCTTGACGTGTCGGTGCAGGCGCAGGTGCTGGACCTGCTCAAGCGGCTGTGCCGGGAACGGGGCACGTCGGTCATTCTCATCACCCACGACATGGGCGTGATCGCCCAGACAAGCGACCGGATCGCGGTCATGTACGCCGGACGCCTCGCCGAGATCGGCGGCACCCGGGAGGTTCTGACCAACCCCAGCACCCCTATACGCAGGGGCTTATGGCCTCGACCCCGAGCGTCGATGCCAAGTCCTTCGGCGCGGCCCTGTTCCAGATCCCCGGCTCAATGCCCAAGCTCGATGCGCTGCCTTCGGGCTGCGCCTTCAACCCGCGCTGCCAGTACGCCCACGACCGCTGCCGGCAGGAGCGACCATCGGTGCAGGCGGGCCGGGCTGCGTGCTGGCTGCTGGAGACCGAGCAGGAGGGCGCCGCATGAGTTTCGTTGTTGCCAGCGACCTGACCCGTACCTTTGACCTGTCCGACCCGTGGATCGTGCGGGCGCTGACCCTGCGCCCCAAGCGGATCCTCAAGGCCGTCGACGCCGTGAACTTCCAGATCGAGCGCGGTTCCACCTACGCGCTGGTCGGCGAGTCCGGTTCTGGCAAGTCTACGATCGCCAACATGGTTGTCGGCCTGCTGCAGCCCTCGTCAGGGTCGATCACCATCGATGGCCGCAACCTCGCTGACGCCTCGCTCAATCGCCGGGAGCAGCAGGCCCAGCGACGCCGCATCCAGATGGTGTTCCAGAGCCCCTACGCCAGCCTCAACCCGCGCTGGAAAGTCGGCGATATCCTTGGCGAGCCGATCCGGGCCTTCGGTCTGATCGACGGCGCTAAGGCACAGCAGACGCGCATCGCCGAACTGCTGGAGCAGGTCGGGCTGAGCGCCAGCGACGCCAGCAAGTATCCGCACGAGTTCTCCGGGGGCCAGCGCCAGCGGATTTCCATCGCCCGCGCCCTTTCCAGCCAGCCGGAGGTGATCATCTGCGATGAGCCGACTTCGGCGCTGGACGTGTCGGTGCAGGCGCAGGTGCTGAACCTGCTCAAGGCACTGCAGAAGGATTTCGGTCTGACCTATCTATTCATCACTCACGATCTGGCGGTGGTTTCGACCATGGCCAACCGGATCGGGGTTCTGAATCAGGGGGTGCTGGTCGAGGAGCAGGATACGGCCGACCTGTTTTCCAAGCCGCAGCAGGACTACACCAAGATGCTGCTTTCCGCCGCGCCGAAAATCGAGTTTTCTTAAGCCGTAAGCCGCTTCGCAGGAGACCAGAGCGCCATGCAGTCGGGTGGTGAAATCCTTGTACGCAGCCTGATCAATCTCGGCGCCCGGACCTCGTTCGGGGTTCCGGGGGAATCCTACCTGCCGGTGCTCGATGCCCTGCACGACACGGCGGGACAGCTGGACTTCGTGTTGTGCCGGAACGAGGGCGGGGCCGCTTATATGGCGGCGGCCTACGGCAAGCTCACCGCGACGCCCGGCCTGTGCTGGGTCACGCGCGGGCCGGGGGCGACCAACGCCTCGATCGGCCTGCACACCGCGATGCAGGACAGCGCACCGTTGATCCTGTTCGTCGGGCAGGTCGGCACCGATATGCGAGGGCGCGAAGCGTTTCAGGAGCTCGACTACCGAGCGGTCTATGGCTCCATGGTCAAATGGGCGACTGAAATCGACAGCGCCGATCGTATCCCCGAAATCGTCTCTCGCGCGTGGAAGACAGCAACGACAGGCCGTCCAGGACCGGTGGTGGTGGCGCTGCCCGAAGACGTGCTTTCCGGGAAAAGCGCAGCAACCCCGCTGTCCGGGCCGATTGCGGTGGAAGAGGCAGCGCCGGGCGCCAGCGCGCTCGACACTCTGCGCGGGCATCTGGAGCAGGCCGAGCGGCCGCTGATCATGCTTGGCGGTGTCAACTGGCAGGAACCCAGCCAGCGCGCCATGGAGGCCTTTGCCGAAGCGAACGGCATTCCGGTGGTCACGGCCTTCCGCTATCAGGATTGCTTCGACAATTTTTCGCCGGTGTTCTGTGGCGAGGCGGGGGTCGGCATGCCCGCCCACGTCCAGCGCCTGATCCGCGAGGCGGATACCATCCTCGCCGTCAATCTGCGTTTGGGGAGATGACCACCCACGCCTACACCCTGCTGGATGTGCCTGAGCCGAGCCAGCGGCTGATCCACGTCCATCCGGAGCCCGGGGAGCTGGGGAAGATCTACGCGCCCGAGCTGGCGATACAGGCTGGCCCCAACGCCTTTGCTCAGGCGCTGTCTGCATTGGGACCGCTGGAACGGAGCGCGGCATCGTCCAGCGCCGCGGCTCATTGGCTGGCCAGGGGACAGGCGGATTTTGCCGCCTTCTTCGCGCCCCCGGCCCAGCCTTCGCCGGTCGACATGGCGGCGGTGATGGCTTTCTTACGCGAACGCCTGCCCGAGGACGTGGTCCTGACCAATGGTGCAGGGAATTTCACCGTGTGGCCGAACAAATTCTTCCGCTACGGGCCCAGAGCGCGCTTGCTTGCGCCGCAGTCGGGCGCCATGGGCTACGGCCTGCCCGCGGCCATTGCCGCCAAGGTCGCTGACCAGAACCGTTGCGTGGTCTGCTTTGCCGGAGACGGGGATTTCCAGATGAACTGTCAGGAGCTGGCAACAGCGCGGCAGGCGGGGGCGCAGCCGATCGTTCTGGTGCTCAACAACGGTATTTACGGCACCATCCGCGCGCATCAGGAAACCCACTTCCCCGGCCGGGTCTCCTACACCGACATGGTCAGCCCCGACTTTGCGGCGCTGGCCCGGGCCTACGGCTTCCACGGTGAACGGGTTGAAAGCACAGCCGACTTCGAGGCTGCCTTTGAGCGTGCCATGGCGTCCGAGACCGGCGCGGTCCTCGATCTGGTGATCGCCGCCGAGGCCATCGCCCCGGGCAAGACCCTCAGCCAGATCCGCGCGGAAAACAGTTGATGATGCCAAAGGGGGCATCCTGAGCATGAAGCTGCCATCGACTATGAAGGCGGTGGTTACCACCGGCAACGGCGGTTTTGACAAGCTGTCCTACCAGGACGTGCCGGTGCCCCGACCCGGCCCGGGCGAAGCACTGCTGCGGGTGCTCGCCGCCGGGGTCAACAACACCGAAATCAACACCCGGCTGGGCTGGTATTCAGCCGAGGTGTCCACGGCGACCTCCAGCGTGTCGGACAGCGCTGCCAAAGCTGATACCGGGGACGAGCCGGGCAGAGACAAGGAAGATGGGGGCTGGGCGGGCAAGACACCCTTCCCACTGATTCAGGGCACGGACTGTTGCGGCGAGGTTGTTGAGCTGGGGCAGGGTGCTGACCCGGGTTTGCTGGGCCGGCGGGCGCTGATCCGTGCCAACATGCGACGGGAGGGTTTTGATAGCCTTGAGTGCGACTGGATGGCCTCCGACTTCGACGGCGCCTTCGCACAGTTTGTCAAAGTGCCGGCCTCGGAAGTGTTTCCGGTCGACTGTGACTGGTCTGACGCGGAACTGGCAACCATCCCCTGTGCCTACGCCACGGCTGAAACCATGCTCCACCGGGGCGGGGTCGAGGCGGGCGAGCACGTGCTGGTCATCGGCGCATCCGGCGGGGTTGGGTCGGCGGCGGTACAGCTGGCGCTGGCGCGCGGGGCTGCAGTCACGGCGGTCACCAGCGCCGACAAGCGGGATCGCGTCGCCGACCTTGGCGATATCCGGGTGATCGACCGTCGCCGCGATCTGGTTGCTGAGCTGGGAGAGTTCAGCGTCGATGCCGGTGGTCGATAACGTCGCAGGCGAGGGCTTTCCGGCCATGCTCAAGCTGCTGCGGCGCGGTGGGCGCCTGATGAGCTCCGGCGCCATTGCCGGACCGATCGTCGATCTTGATATGCGCGACCTGTACCTCAAAGACCTGCAGCTGATCGGCACCACAGCCTGGGATGAGCCGGTGTTCCCACGCCTGATATCATTGATTGAAACCGGTCAGATCCGGCCGCTGCTCGACCGGACTTTCGCGCTCGAAGACATTGTTGAGGCGCAACGGGCGTTTCTGGAGAAAACCCACGTCGGCAACTTTGTCCTGATCCCGCCGCCGCTCTGAGCGCCGAAAGCCCGCTGCGCCGGGCCTTTGGACGTCGCTCGGCTGTCGGAAACGCCAAAGTGGGCCGTGGCTGCCGACGCTAATTCCGGATCTCATAGAGGGCGTCGTCCGAACCGACGCTGCAAGCAGGAGCCCGCACCATGCCAGAGGTCATCAAGGAAGCCACCAGCACCGGAAAGAAGCTGCCCACCCACGCCAAGGTCGTAATTATCGGCGGCGGTGTCGTGGGGTGTTCGATCCTGTTCCACCTAGCCAAATTCGGCTGGAAGGACGCCGTCCTGCTCGAGCGTGACGAGCTGACCTCCGGGTCGTCGTGGCACGCGGCGGGTCAGATCCACACCATCAGCTCGGACCCCAACATCTCGCGCCTGCAGAGCTATACCATCGGTCTTTACAAGGAGATCGAGGAGCTTTCCGGACAGTCGGTCGGTCTGCATATGACCGGCGGGTTCTATCTGGCGTCCAACAAGACCTGGTACGACTACCTCAAGCGCGAGCGGTCCAAGGCGCGCTACATGGGGCTGCAGCAGGAGTTTATCTCCTTGCAGGAAGTCGCCGAGCGCCACCCGCTGATCGATCCCAAGCACTATCTGGCCGCCCTGTGGGATGATCAGGACGGAGATCTTGACCCCTCCGGGACCACGTACGCCTTCGCCAAGGCGGCCCGGCACTATGGCGCACAATACTTTACCCACACCCCGGCGACCGAAACCACTCAGCGCGCCGATGGCACCTGGGACGTCACCACGCCCCACGGCACCATCAATGCCGAATACATCGTAAACTGTGGCGGGCTGTGGGCGCGCGAGGTCGGCCATATGTCGGGGTTGAACTTCCCCGTCCAGCCTATGGAGCATCACTACCTGCTGACCGAGGGCATCGACGAGATCGTCAACCATCCGACCCGCTTGCCCTGCGGCATCGACTACGAGGCCAATCTCTACTTCCGTCAGGAGCGCGACGGCATGCTGCTGGGCACCTACGAGCCGGTCGGTGTGCCGTGGAAGGTCGAGGGAACGCCCTGGGACTTCGGTCACGAACTGCTCAACCCCAACCTCGAACACATCGCCGACCGGCTGGAACTTGGCTTCGAGCGCATTCCGGCGCTGGCCAACGCCGGCATCCGGCAGGCGGTCAATGGTCCCTTCACCTTCGGCCCTGACGGCAACCCCATGATCGGGCCGGTCCCCGGCATGCACAACTACTGGTGCGCCGTGGGGGTTATGGCCGGCTTCTGCCAAGGCGGGGGCGTTGGCCTGACCATGGCCGAGTGGATGATTGACGGCGAGCCTTCGATCGATGTCTGGGCCATGGATGTGGCGCGCTTTGGCAGCTGGGCTTCGCCTGACTGGGGCACGGTCAAGTCCACCGAGAACTACGAGCGCCGCTTTGTCATGACCTTCCCCAACGAAACCCTGCCCAAAGGGACGGCGGCAGCAGACCACGGCGCTCTATGACCGGCTGGTCGCGCGCGGTGCACGCATGGGGCAGTCGTTTGGCCTCGAGCACGCGCTGTGGTTCGCGGACAGTCCTGAAGACGCGTGGGAAGACCCGACCTTCGAGCGTAACCGCAGCCACGATTACGTCGCCCGCGAGTGTGAGACGGTGCGCAACGGTGTTGGCGGTATCGAGCTTGCCAACTTCGCCAAGCACAGCATCACCGGCCCCGGCGCGCGGGACTGGCTCAACCGCACCATGGCGGGGCACGTCCCCAAGCCCGGCCGGCTGACGCTGACGCCCATGCTGACCGAGAAGGGCCGTCTTTACGGTGACTTGACCGTGGCCTGCCTTGGCGATGAGGACTTCATGCTGTTCGGCTCCGGCGCCATGCAGGACGCCCACAGCCGGTTTTTCGCGCGCACGCTGCCCGACACCGTCCGGCACCAGAATGAGACCGGCGGTTGGCACGGGATTGGCCTTGCCGGGCCGCAGTCGCGCGGGCTGCTGCAGCGGATCACCCGGCTTGATGTCTCTGCCGACGCGCTCAAGTTCCGCGATACCCGCCGGACGTTCGTCGGCGGCGTGCCAGTGATCCTGAACCGGCTGAGCTTCTCCGGTGAGCTGGGCTTTGAGATCTACTGCCGCCCGCAATTCCTGCTGCTGCTCTCCGAGGCTATCGAGGAAGCCGGGGCCGACCTCGATTATCGCTGGTACGGTGCCCGCACGCTCATGTCGCTGCGGCTGGAAAAGGGCTGGGGGGCCTGGGGCCTCGAATTCCGCCCGGATTTCAACGCGGTGGAATCCGGCATGGACGTGTTCATCAACTGGAACAAGGACTTCGTGGGCAAGGAAGCCACAGCCCGTTTCCGGGACGAGGGCGTGGACCGCAAGCTCGTCACCCTGACCGTCGACACCCCGATGGACGTAACGCTGGACGAAGCCGTGCTGGTCAACGATGCAGCGGTCGGCTACATCACATCGGGGGCTATGCGCACCACGTGGGCAAGTCCATGGCCATGGCCTATGTCGCTGGCGAACACGCGGCGGCGGGAACGGTGGTCAACGTCGAGATCATGGGTGAGAGGTACCCTGCTGAAGTGCAGGGTGCGCCGCTCTACGACCCCAACGGGGGCCGGATGCGCAGCTGACGGCCGGGACAGGCAAGGCCTTCCCGCGCGCTGTTTTGATGAGGGAGGGCTTGGCCCATGGACGTCCGCCTTGGCGTCGATATCGGTGGCACTTTCACCGACGTGGTGCTGGAAACACCTGCTGGCCTGACCTCGACCAAGGTGCTGACCACCTACGCCGCGCCTGAAGACGCGATTATCGAGGGCATGAACCGGGTCTGCGCGCAGGCCGGTGTCCAAACCGAGGCGATTGAGCAGATCATCCACGGCACCACGCTCGCCACCAACGCCCTGATCGAGCGGCGCGGCGCCCGCACGGCGCTGATCACCACCGAAGGCTTTCGCGACGTGATCGAAATGCGGACCGAGAGCCGCTTCGAACAATACGACCTCAACCTGCGCCTTCCCGACCCGTTGCTGCCCCGCAACCAGCGCCTGACCCTGCGCGAGCGGGTCGATGCCGGCGGGGAGGTGCTGATGCCGCTAGACCCTGCCGATATCAAGGCGATTGCGGACCAGATTGAAGAAGCCGGATACGAGAGCGTCGCCATCGGCCTGCTGCACAGCTACCTCAACGACAGCCACGAGCGACAGATCGCCGAGGTGCTGGCCCGGCGCCTGCCACAGGTGACGCTGTCGCTGTCCAGCGAGGTCTCGCCCCAGATGCGGGAATATGAGCGCTTCAACACCACAATTGCCAACGCCTACATCAAGCCGCTGATGAAGTCCTATCTGGGGCGCCTTGAAGGGCGCCTGGCCGAACAAGGTGTGGCCTGCCCGATCTTCCTGATGCACTCGGGCGGGGGTATCATCAGCCTTGAGAGCGCGGCTGAATTCCCGGTTCGGCTGGTCGAGAGCGGGCCCGCAGGTGGGGCGGTGTTTGCGGCGCACATCGGCGGACGCCACGGCCTCGACCGGGTGCTGTCCTTCGACATGGGCGGGACAACGGCGAAAATCTGCCTGATCAAGAACCAGACGCCCAAAACCGCCCGGGTGTTCGAAGTCGCCCGCACCTATCGCTTCAAGAAGGGCTCGGGCATGCCGATTTCGATCCCGGTGATCGATATGGTCGAGATCGGCGCCGGTGGTGGCTCGCTGGCCCACGTCGACGCGCTGCAGCAGATCCGGGTTGGGCCTGAGTCGGCGGGATCAGAGCCGGGACCAGCCTGCTACGGCCGGGGCGGTACCCGCCCAGCGGTCACGGATGCCGATCTGGTGCAGGGCAAACTGGACCCCAACAATTTTGCAGCTGGTTCGATCCGGCTGGATGAAGCCGCCTCCAAGGCGGCGCTGGAGAGCGAACTGGGCGCACCGCTCGGGCTGGATGCGCTGGAGGCGGCCTTTGGCCTGACCGAGGTTGTTGACGAGAACATGTCCAATGCCGCCCGCGTCCACGCGGTGGAGAATGGCGAGGACCTCAGCGACTACACCATGATTGCCTTCGGCGGGGCCGCACCGCTGCACGCCGCCCGCCTGTCGGAAAAGCTGGGTATCCGCCGCTGTCTGATCCCGCCCGGTGCAGGGGTCGGCTCGGCCATCGGCTTTCTGCGGGCGCCTTTCAGCTTCGAGGCAACCCGCAGCGTCTACGTCGAGTTTTCCGCCTTCGACGCCGCGCTTGTGGCGGAGACGCTGGCCGAACTGCGTACCGAGGCGACCGACTTTGTCCGTTCTTGCGACGCCAACGCGCCGATTGAGGCCGAGTACAAGGTCTACATGCGCTATCGGGGGCAGGGCTGGGAGATCCCCGTGATCCTGACGGCACAGCAGGCCGCCAAGCCTGATATGGAAACCTTAAAGGCGCTGTTCGAAGCCGACTACACCACCCTTTTTGGCCGAACGGTTGCGGGACTGGAGATCGAAGCCACCGTGTGGGCGGTCAATGCCAGCACGCCGACCCCGCCGGTGGAACCCCTGCCACCCTTGACTGAGACTGCCGGATCGACGACGGGCCCCGCCGGAGCGGGTGCAACGCGCGATATTTTCGACGCGGCGCTGGGACAGACCGTGCGTGCTGCCGTGGTGCCACGGGAAGCGCTGGCCATCGGGGAGCATCTCGCCGGGCCTGCCGCCATCTACGAGGACGAGACAACCGTGATTGTCCCCACCAGCCGCAGCGCAAGGATCCAGCCCGACGGCTGCATCGACCTGACGGCAGAAGAGGGGGCTGAGCCATGGCATCGACTGTTTCTAAGCAGGTTATGTGGAACCGTCTGATCTCTGTTGTCGAGGAGCAGGCGCAGGCGCTGGTGCGGACCGCTTTCTCAACGTCGGTCCGAGAGGCCGGGGATCTCTCCGCCGGGGTCTATGACGCGCAGGGGCGGATGCTGGCCCAGGCAGTGACCGGCACGCCCGGGCACGTCAACGCCATGGCCGATGCCGTTCCCCACTTCATGCGCCGGATCGGCGTTGAGACCATGGCCGAGGGTGATGTCTACATCACCAATGATCCGTGGGAGGGGACCGGGCACCTGCACGACATCACGGTCGTTACGCCGTCGTTCAAGGCCGGGGTGCTGGTGGGCTTTTTCGCCTGCACCGCCCACATTGTAGATATAGGCGGGCGTGGCTTCGGGGCTGATGCCAACTCGGTCTATGAGGAAGGCCTCTATATCCCGATCATGCGGCTGATGGATCGCGGCTCGGTGGATCAGACGCTGCTGCGCATCATCCGGGGAAACGTTCGCGAGCCCGATCAGCTGGTCGGGGATGTCTACGCGCTGGCGACCTGCAACGAGATTGGTCACCGCCGCCTGACTGAGATGATGGACGAGTTCGACCTCGCCGACCTCGAAGAAATAGCGGCCTTCATCCTCGATAACTCGCGTCGCGCGACGCAGGAAAAGATCAACGCACTCCAGCCGGGGCAGGCAGCCGGAGAGATGTGGATCGACGGCTACAGCAACCCGGTCCGGTTGGCCGTTTCTGTCAACATTGAGAACGACCGCATCTGCGCTGATTTTGCCGGGACGTCAGGCCTTGACCCCAAGGGCATCAACGTGCCGATGGTCTATACCAAGGCCTACGCCTGCTACGCGCTCAAGTGTGCCATTGCGCCGGAGATCCCCAACAACGCGGCCTCGCTCGCGCCGTTCGAGATCACCGCGCCGCAGGATAGCATCGTTAACGCCGTACACCCGGCACCGGTGGCGCTACGGCATGTCATCGGACACATGATCCCCGATACGGTTTACGAGGCGCTGGACCAGCTCCTGCCGCGCACGGTGCCAGCGCAGGGTGCCGGGACGCTCTGCAACTTTCAGGTCTCGCTGCGGCCTAGGACGGATGCTCCGGCGCCTGCCCACGCCCGCCGGTCAGAGGTGCTGACCTTCAACTCCGGCGGGGCCGGCGCCCGCCCGGGTGTCGACGGCCTCAACGCGACGGCCTTCCCCAGTGGGGTGATGACCATGCCGGTCGAGGCGACTGAGCACGCCGGACCGGTCATTATCTGGCGTAAGGAGCTGAGGCCAGACAGCGGCGGTGCCGGTGCCTTTCGTGGCGGTGTCGGGCAGTACATGGAAGTCGGCGCTCGCGAAGGGCACGAGTTCGACTTCTCGGCCATGTTCGACCGCGTCGACCATCCGGCGCTGGGCCGGGCAGGGGGCGGCAGCGGGGCACCGACCACGCTGACCCGCAGTGACGGCACCACCATGCGCGGCAAGGGTAAGCAGTTTGTGCCCCACGGTCAGCGCGTGGCAATGGCCTTCCCCGGCGGTGGCGGTTACGGGCTGGCCAGCGAGCGCGATCGGGCGCTGGTCAGGGAAGACCTCGCCCAGGGCTACATCAGTGAAGCCTCGGCCCGGGACGTCTTCGGATTGAGCGAAGACGACATCGCCGACGCGATCGAGGCCGGACGTCTGGGGCGCTCGGTTAAATGACCCGAAAGCGGCGCTGATAAAGGGGCTGAACCCCTGCGCACTGCATAGCCTTGGCCTATGTTGGCATTCAAAAATTCGATTTTACTGAAGGAGCACTCACCGGCAATCTGTCGGGATCGTGAAAGCGGTTGGAGATGCCCGTCTTCTGAGGGGGCATTTGCAAGCCCTTACATTAGGAATTCGTGACCTATTTTGTTGACACCTCAACAAAATATGGACAAGTTTTGGCAGTGTCAGATCGGGTGTTTTGCCCCGGTTTGTCGAGCTCTGAGTCTATGGGAGGCTGATTTGGCGCCTACGTCCCGGCAAATGACGGATCGATTGAGTGATGCACTGGCCGCTCTATTCGTGGTGTTTGTATTGTTGTTCGCCGGACAGGGACCGCTCCAGGAGTTTGTACGGTGGATCATTCCGCTGCTGTCAGGGGAGTGGGAAGAACTCAGCCGCCGAGACCAGCGCGCCGCGCTTAAGAGCGGGCTGATCGGCGGTGCCTTTCAGTGGATGAAGATCAATTTCTACTCCAAGACGGCTGTTTTCCTCGGGATGCCGCTGCTGTTCTCGCTGATCATCGTCGCGCTGCGATTCAGCCGCAAGTCGGGGGAGAGCCAGCCGTTTCTGCGCTGGAGCCTTGCCGGGATGAGCCTGCTGCTGCTGGGCTACTGGTTCGTCACCGTTTACGCCCGTGACCCGCAGTTGATCTGGGAACCGGAGCGGATCGATTTCCTGATCTTTCCGTTTGTGACGCTGCTGATCCTGTACTTCACGCTGCGTGAGTATGGCTCGTTCATCGTCGGCTTCTCGGTGTTCTGGCTGCTGTATCTGTTCTTCCGGGGCTTTGTGCCCGAGTGGGTGCCGGTCTTCGGCAGTGGTTCCGACGACACCATTGGGCAGAACTACTCCTTCATTGTCCAGGCCGGGTGGATCGACACCGGTGGGATCTTTGGGGCGCCGCTGCAGATTGTTGCGGGAAAGGTCCTGATCTTCATCGTTTTCGGCTCGGTGCTCATGGCCAGTGGCGCAGGCGACCTGCTGCTCAAGATCGCCAACCGACTGACCGGCGGTATGATCGGCGGCGCGGCCCACGCAGCCGTCGCGAGTTCCGCCATGTTCGGCACACTGTCCGGTGCGGCGGTCTCCAACGTTGTCTCCACCGGTGTTCTGACCATTCCGGTGATCAAGAAATCTGGTTTCAAGCCTTCGTTTGCTGGCGCGGTTGAGGCCGCCGCCTCGACCGGTGGGCAGATCATGCCGCCAGTGATGGGGGTGGTTGCCTTCTTCGTCGCAGCCGAAGTGGGGCTCGACTACCGCTTTATCATGATCGCGGCCATCACGCCGGCGGCCTTCTACTACATCGGCGTGTTTCTGACCGTGTACTTCGAGGCGCGGAAGAGCGGTATCGGGCCGCTGCCCGCCGCCGAGCGGCCGCACCTGAACCGCCGCGAGTACATCCAGACCCTCGTCTTTATCGTGCCGCTGGCCGTGCTCAGCTACTACCTGCTGACCCAGCCATCGATCCCCAAAGCAGGCTTCTACGGCTTCATCGCTGCCATCGTGATGTCGGTGCTGCTGTTCCCCCGCTTCCGGACTTGGAAGGGCTTTACACGGCCTTCGTCGAGGCCGGTGTCATGTCGGCAAAGATCATCATCATCGTTGCCATGATCGGCCTGATCATCGGTCTGATGAGTTACTCGGGCTTCACCACGCGGCTGGCGCAGGAGCTGACGGCCATGGCCGACGGCCCGCTGTTCCTCGTGATGCTGGTGATCGCGCTCGGTGCCATTGTCCTCGGCATGGGACTGCCGCCCGGTGCAACCTACTTCATCATCGTGATCGCGCTGTCTTCGGGCATCGATGCGGTATCGGTGCCGCCGCTGTCGCTGCACCTGTTCGTCGTGTTTTTCGCCGTGATGAGCACGGTGACGCCGCCGGTGGCACTGGCGGCCTTTGCCGCCGCGCCCATCGCCAAGGCCGATCCGATCCGGACAGGGTGGCAGGCTTCGCGGCTGTCGATCGCCGGTTTCCTGATCCCCTTCATCTTCATCTACCATCCGGCTGTTCTCTACAAGCTGCAGGCGGTCTTCGTCTGGCTGGGGGACAAGCCGATCCGCCACAAGGCGATGGTGGATCTCAGTACCGTGTCCTGGCTTGATTACGGCTGGATCGTTCTGGCCTTTATCATTTCAATCTGGCTGATTTCTTCAGCCCTTATCGGGTTCGAACGCAATCGGCTCTATGCGCTGGAGCGCGTTGCCCGCCTTGTCATCGGGTTTGCGCTGCTGGTCCCCAACTACTGGATCAGTCTGCCAGCACTCGGGATCGCGATTGTCCTCATCGTCGGACATCGCTTCTTGGGGGCACGCCCCCAGCTTCGATCGTGTCGAAGCAAAGCAGTCAGTTTAACGCAATCATTCTGGGAGGATAAAATGCGTAAATTGCTAATCGCTACGGCGGCTGTCCTGGCATCGTCCACGGCTGTCCATGCTGAAACCCTGAAAATGGCCACGCTGCCGGCAAACCTTATGCCTGCCATCGTGATGGCCACCTTTGCCAACATCGTCTCCAGCAACCTCGATGATATCGACATCGAAGTGGCGGCTGGTGGTGCTGCGACCGCTCATATGATGGAAGTCGGCCGAGGCAACATCGAAATGTCCATGAGTGCGCCAACGGTTTGGTTCCTCATGAAGAACGGCAAAGCCATGTACGCCAACCAGGAAGAAGCACCTGCGCTGGCTGACAACGTGCAGCTGCTCATGTGGTACCCCTACGGTCAGTACAGCTTCACCGTTCGTGCTGACAGCGACATCCAGACCCTCGACGACCTCGAAGGCGCCAGCGTCTTCCTCGGCCCGACGGGTGGTGGCGCATGGAACGCAGCCTACGCTTACGTCAAGGGCACCACTGGCCTTGACGCGAAGGAAGGCGACTTTGAAGCCATCGACGCAAACTGGGTAACCGGCTACCAGGCTTTCCTCGATGGTGCCGTCGACATGTACGTTGGTGGTTGTATCCACCCTTGTGGTGCTTTCCTGCAGATTACCGAAACCGAAGAAATTCGCTTCGTTGGTCCTGCGGATGACACCGGTGAGGCCGTTGACAAGGCACTGGGTAAGTACCGCTACCGTGACACCATCCCGACCGGTCTGTACTCCGGTCAGATGAACGATACCCCGGTTCAGACCTTCAACACGGCCGTTGGTATCGTTGTGAACGCAGACGTTCCTGAAGATACGGTCTACCGCATCACCAAGGCGTTCTGGGAGAATGTTGATAGCGTAACCTCGACCGCACCTTGGGCCGCATCGCTCGACCCAGAGTTCGGCGGCACGCTGCAGGGTTCCGGCATCTCGCTGCACCCTGGCGCTATGAAGTACTACAAGGAGATCGGCGTCCAGTAAGGGATGGCCTTTCTCTTTTACGAAGCAAAAAGGGTCGTTGCGCAGTGACGGCCCTTTTTTCTCTCCGTAACCCATTCATTCAAATTCAACCTTTCTTTCACCCGAACCAATTGCCGTCAGAGGCCTGAACATGCTTTCGCTCTTTGTCATCGTGCTATGGCTTGTCGTTGCCCTTGAGTTGATCAAAGGGCTGAGCGCCAACGGCACCCCGCCGGTGCTGCAGAAGTTCTCCTGGCAGATGGATCTGGCCTACGCCATGTGGTCGTCGATCGGTATCATCCGGATCGTCGTCGCGATCGCACTGGTGGTCAGCTTCTTCTTTGTCCCCGGGGAGGCGCGGCTCGCCGCTGTGGTTTGGGCTGTGCCCGCGCTGGCGCTGTGGTGTGGCATCTACTGGCTGTTCAACCATTTTGGGTCGGGCGGGTGAAGTTCCCCCCCATCGGACAGAAGGTCTTCGCCGGGCAGGAAGACAACGCCCTCGACCTCGGGCTGCAGGTCATCGGGGTCGAACGCAACGGCGTCGCCAAGGCCTTTCCGGCCAACATGCTCTATTTTCATCACCAGATTCCTGACGACATCGACGGTCACCCGATCTGGGTGACCTACTGCGGTCTGTGCCGCAGCGGCCGGGTCTACGACCTCCGCGTTGACGGCAAGACGCTGACATTCTCACTCATCGGTGCGATCTCCTACAACGCCACCTTCCGCGACAACATCACCGGCAGCTGGTGGCGGCAGGAAACCGGGGAAGCCGCCAAAGGCCCCCTACGCGGTCGCGTTCTCGAAGACGTAGCCTTCGAGCAGATGACGCTGGGCAACTGGTTCGCCAAGTACCCGGACAGCAGGGTGCTCCAGTACGACCCTGCCTTTGTCGGGCCCTACACCTTCACCGCCAAGCTGCTGAGTTACGAGGCGAGTAAGCCCGCCTGGCACATGGTCGGCGATCCGCCATTGGTCCTCGGCGTGGTCATCGACGGAGCAGCCCACGCCTACGACTGGTCGCAGCTGAAGTCGCGCGGTCTGGTGAACGACAGCGTGGCAGGCACCGACCTGCTGGTGCTCACCGACCCTGAGCAGGTCTCCGGCGCGGTCTACGACCGGCATCTGGATGGCCGCAGCCTGAGCTTCGAGCGCGCCGAGGATGGCACGATCACCGACACTGAAACCGGCTCCGGTTGGGATCACTTCGGGCGCTGCACCAAGGGCAAGCTCAAGGGGGAGGCCCTGCAGCTGATCCAGAGCTATCAGCAGTACGTGCGCGGATGGATCACCTTCCACGCCCAGACCACCTTCTACGAATTCTGATTGGAATGCCGCACGAGGCCCGCCATGGATGACTACCTCACCCCCGCCGAACTCAAGGGCCGCGTGATCGAGCAGCGCGCCGCCCTGCGCCGCAATCTCGTCAACCGCCTGTTCCCGCCTCGGCAATGGCGTCCAGGCGCAATCCCAGCAGCTGCTCTCGCTGATCTCCGACCTCAGCCTCGTGCACTTCCGCATTCTGCTGCGGCTGAGCGAGGCCGGCACACAGAACGTGCAGGGCCTGTCCGAGCTGCTCGGCGCCAACCGCTCGCTGGTCAGCCGCGCCCTGCCGGACCTGCGCGAGAAGGGCCTGATCGATCTGGTCAAGAGCGAGACCGACAAGCGCCAGATTTTCGTCCGCCTGACCGAGGCAGGCAGCGCCATTGTCGAAGAACACCGCGCGCCGATCCGCGCCCGCGATCAGGCGATGCGCAGCGCCTTCCAAGCCTGAAGAATACGAACAACTGGTCGAGTACTTCGACCGCCTCGACGCCATCACCAGCGTCCCGGCCGCCGAATTCTTCCACGTACCCGACAGCTCAGACCACGGAGATGACACATGAGTCCTGCGACCACAGCTTCCCCCAAAACCGCGCTGGTCATCAGCGCCCACGCGGCCTGACTTCGTCTGGCGCTGCGGCGGGCCATCGCCCTGCACGCCGAGCTTGGCTACGCGGTCACCGTCGTGTGCCTGTCCTTCGGCGAGCGCGGAGAGAGCGCCAAGCTGTGGAAGCAGGAGGGCATGGACCTGCAGACCGTCAAGGACGCCCGCCGCAAGGAGGCCGAGGACGCCGCCAAGGCGCTGGGCGTGCACGATCTGGTGTGCATGGATCTGGGCGACTACCCGCTCGAGCTCAGCCGCGAGCACAAGAACGATCTGGTCGACGTCATCCGCCGGGTGCAGCCCGCGTTCATGATGAGCCACTCCAAGTACGACCCCTACAACACCGACCACATGTACACCACGCAGGTCGCGCTCGAAGCCCGCATGATCGCGCAGGCCTGGGGCCACAACCCCGGTGAGAAGGTGCTCGGCGCGCCGCAGCTGTATCTGTTCGAACCCCACCAGACCGAGCAGATGGGCTGGAAGCCCGATACCTTCCTCGACATCACCCCGGTCTGGGACAAGAAGCGCGCGGCCATGGAGTGCATGGACGGGCAGGTCCACCTCTGGGACTTCTACGCCCGCGTCGCCCAGCAGCGCGCCAACCACTTCAAGCGCAACTCAGGCGGCATGTCCGGGGGCCGTGATTGCAAGTACGCCGAGGGCTTCGAGAGCATCTTCCCCGCACCGTCGACGAACTCTAGACCGCAGGGAGCACCCAGCCATGGCCAGCAACTCCATCGTCGTCCAGTCCATCGAGCGCACCGACCTCGCCACCGTCGACCAGCTCGCCGCGCTCGGCGTCTCGACCGTGCACGAGGCGCAAGGGCGCATCGGCTACCTCTCCAACCAGCTGCGCCCGATCTACGCTGGCGCGCGCATCGCCGGCAACGCCGTCACGGTCAGCATCCCGCCCTGCGATAACTGGATGATCCACGTCGCGGTGGAGCAGTGCCAGCCCGGCGACATCCTCGTGGTCGCGCCGACCTCGCCCTCGGACGCGGGCTACTTCGGCGACCTGCTCGCCACATCGCTGATGAGCCGCGGCGTGCGCGGGCTGGTGATCGAAGCCGGGGTCCGCGATATCCGCGACCTGACCGAGATGGGCTTCCCGGTTTGGTCGCGCTACGTCTCCGCCACCGGCACGGTCAAGGAGACGCTGGGCAGCGTCAACGTCCCCGTCGTCTGCGGCGGGCAGGCGGTCAATCCCGGCGACGTTATCATCGCCGACGACGACGGCGTCTGCGTGGTCCGGCGCGAGGAAGCGGCGGCCGTCGCGGAGAAGGGGCAGGCGCGGGAAGCCAATGAAGAGGCCAAGCGCGCCCGTTTTGCCGCCGGTGAGCTGGGGCTGGATGTCTACGGCATGCGCGAGCGGCTGGCCGACAAGGGCCTGAAGTATGTCTGACCCCACCTCTGCCGGTGACGCCCCCGGGCCTGATACCGGGGCGGCGAAGAAACCCGCGCAGGCCGGGGCGCAACCCGAGCCACGGCGTGAAACGGACGGCGTCCGCTGCCTGTGGATGCGCGGGGGCACGTCCAAGGGCGGCTACTTCCTCGCCGAGGACCTGCCCGCCGACACCGCCGCGCGCGACGCCTTCCTTCTGCGGGTCATGGGCTCGCCCGACCCGCTGCAGATCGACGGCATGGGCGGGGGTGACCCGCTGCGCTCCAAGGTCGCCGTGGTCCGGCGCTCGACCCGCCCGGGCGTGGACGTCGATTACCTGTTCCTGCAGGTCATGGTCGACCAGGCCATCGTCACCGACGCGCAGAACTGCGGCAACATCCTCGCCGGGGTCGGCCCCTTCGCCATCGAGCGCGGGCTGATCCCCGCGCAGGATGGGAAGACCGCCGTCACCATCTTCATGGAGAACACCGGACAGACCGCGCAGGCATGGGTGCAGACCGCCAAGCGCGCCGCGTGGCCTATGCGGGCGAGACCGCCATCGACGGCGTGCCGGGGACGGCGGCGGCGATCCCGCTGCTGTTCAGCGATACGGCGGGGTCGAGCTGCGGCGCGCTGCTGCCCACCGGCAGGGTCACCGACCGCATCGACGGGGTCGACTGCACCCTGATCGACAACGGCATGCCCTGCGTGATCATGGACGCCGCCGACTTCGGCCTGAGCGGGCAGGAAAGCCGGGAGGCGCTGGACGCCGACACCGCGCTCAAGGCCCGGCTGGAGGCGATCCGGCTGCAGGTCGGGCCGATGATGAATCTGGGCGATGTCACCGAAAAATCAGTGCCGAAGATGACGCTGGTCAGCGCGCCGGCGCGGGGTGGGGCGATCAACACCCGCTCCTTCATCCCCCACCGCTGCCACGCCACCATCGGCGTGCTCGCCGCCGTTACCGTCGCCACGGCTGCGACGCTGCCCGGCTCGCCCGCGCACCGGCTGGCGGTCATGCCAGCAGGCACATTGACAGAAGGCGGTGAAGACGGCCAAAGCCTGAGCCTCGCGGTCGGCGTCGAGCAGCCCGGCGGCATCACCCAAGCCGCGCTGGAGCTGGACGGCAGCGGCGCCGTCGCCCGCGCCGGCATCGTGCGCACGGCGCGCAAACTCATGGACGGAGAGGTTTTCTGAGATGACCATGGACCCCGACTATCTGCCCTTCCACCCCGACCCCCGGGTTCCGGCGTTCAAGGCCCCGCCGGGCGCGGTCGACGCGCACTGCCACGTGTTCGGGCCGGGGGACCAGTTCCCCTACCACCCCGCGCGCAAGTACACCCCCTGTGACGCGGGGAAGGAGCAGCTGTTCGCCCTGCGCGACCACCTCGGCTTCTCCCGCAACGTGATCGTGCAGGCATCCTGCCACGGCCCCGACAACCGCGCGCTGGTCGACGCGCTGCAAACGGCGGGGAGGCCGCGCGTGGCGTCGCCTTCGTCCGCCGCGATGTCGAGGTTGCCGAGCTGGAGGCTATGCACGAAGCCGGGGTGCGCGGCGTTCGCTTCAACTTCCTCAAGCGCCTGGTCGACAGCACCCCGCGCGAGCACTACCTCGAAATCGTCGAGAAGATACTGCCGCTGGGCTGGCATATTGTGGTGTATTTCGAGGCCAACGAGCTGCACGAGATCGAAGACTTCCTGCGCGACCTACCCAGCACCGTGGTCATCGATCATATGGGCCGCCCGGACGTGTCAGCGCGTGAGGGGCTGGTGCACCCGGATTATCAGCGGATCAAGCGCCTGCTGGCCGACGAGAAGTTCTGGGTCAAGGTCAGCTGCCCCGAGCGGCTGACGGTCGCCGGTCCGCCCTACGACGACGTGGCCCCCTTCGGCCGGGATCTGGTGGAAAGCTTTCCTGACCGCGTGCTGTGGGGGACGGACTGGCCGCACCCGAATATGAAGAGCCACGCACCCGACGACGGCCTGCTGGTCGACCGTATCCCGGTCATCGCCCCGACAGCGGACCTGCAGCAGCGGCTGCTGATCGACAACCCCATGCGGCTGTATTGGGACTAGTGGGAAAAACACACTAAGCTAAGATCAGCCATTGGCGCTTCGATAGCCGCCGCACAATACCTGATGCCACTAATCAACCTCGAAGGTATGGTGGCGGAGGGTGACGGTCTCGAAAAACCGCTCGCAGAAGGCCGGGAGCATGGCGCGGGAGCGGTGGCGTGCGTCTGAGGCCATGGCGCGGTCTAGGTCGGTGTGGCTCTGGTAGTCGACTTGTAGGATCAGCGGCACGGACGGCCCGTCTTCACCCCTGGCACCGTTTCCATCTTCCGGTTCAGCGGCGTAGAGCACCCGCACCCGGTGCGCGCCGTCGAAGGCCCGCCACAGCGGCACCAGCTCGACTTCGACGAAGGCGCGCATGGCTGCGGTCTGGCCCGGTTTCACCGTCCCTTCGAAAATTGCCAGTTTGGTGATCATGGGTTTCCGGCCTCGCAAATAACCACGCCTTTAACAGTCTCCCCGGTGCTTGAAGCTGTCGCGGCGGAAGGAATAGAGCGCCTTGGGGTCGACCGCGACCTCGACCACCGCCGGGCGGTCTTCGGCCAGCGCCGCTTCGACTGCGCCGGCGACGTCTGACAGGCGGTCGGCCCGGTACCCCGCCGCGCCATACAGCTCGGCCAGCGCCGCGAAGTCGGGGGAGGTGATATCGGCGCCGATGTAGCGCTCCCCGAAGAAGTCGCGCTGGTAGGCCTTCTCCGCCCCCCACGAGCCGTTGTTCATCACCACGGTGACGGTGTTCAGGCCGTATTCGACCGCTGTCGAGAGTTCGGAGACGGTCATGCCGAAGCCGCCATCGCCCATGAAGCTGACCACCGGGCGCTCGGGCCGGGCGGCCTTGATCCCCAGACCGGCGGCGAAGGAGAAGCCGACCAGCCCGAAGTCCAGCGGGGTGAACAGGCTGTGGGGCGCATGATAGTTGAGCGCGTCCGTCGCCTGCAGGCACAAAGTCCCGGCGTCCATGGTGATGGCCGCATCCTGCGGCAGCACCCTGCGCAGCGCCTTGAACAGGCCCGAGGGCTGGGTCGGGTGGCCCATGTCGGCGGCTGCGTCGCGCTGCTCGAGGTAGGCGCGGCGCTCGGCCTGAAAATCGCTGACCCAGCTGTCGGCGGCGGCGCGGTCGCCCAGCGTCTTCACGGCGTCGGTCAGCTGCGCGGCGGTGGGCGCATCGGCCCAGATACCCAGCTTGACCGGGAAGAAGCGGCCGATGGCCGTTGGTTCCAGCTCGACCTGGATGATCGCCGCCTCGCGGTTGATGTTGTCGTAGGAGTAGAAGGTGGAGTTGAAGCCCAGCCGCGTGCCCAGCGCCAGAATCACGTCGGCCTCGCGCACGAGGCGGGAGGCAACCGGGTTACCGCGCGGCCCCATCTGCCCGGCGACCAGCGGATGACCAAAGGGCAGGCCGTCGCCGTGCCCGGGCGCGCTAACCAGCGGGCAGCCCAGCGCCTCGGCCAGCGACAGCGCAGGCTCGTGTGCGCCGGGGTTCTTGATCCCGCCACCAGTGACGATTACCGGCTGGCGCGCGCCGGCCAGCATGCCAGCGGCGGTGCGGATGGCGTCGTCTGCGCCCGCCGGCAGGTGCAGGGGGCGGTACTGCTCGGGGTCTGGAAGGGCTCGAAGTCTGCCGACCCAGCGAGCACGTCGCGGGGCAGGTTGAGCTGCACCGGCCCGCGCCGGGGACTGAGCGCGGTGCGGAAGGCCTCGCGGAACAGCTCGGGCACGCGGTCGCTCGAGGGCGCGGTCCATGTCTTCTTGGTGACCGGGGTGAACAGCGCCTGCTGGTCCACCTCCTGAAACGCGTCGCGGTAGACGTGCTGGGTCGAGAGCATCCCGGCGATGCTGACCACGGGAGAGTAGGCGGCCTTGGCCTGCGCCAGCCCGGTGGTCAGGTTGGTTGCGCCCGGGCCGTTCTGCCCGGCGAGGATGACCCCGGCCTCGCCCGAAACCCGGGCGTAGCCGTCGGCCATGTGGGTGCCGGTGCGCTCGTCCCGGACGCCGATGAATCGGATATCGCTGCTGGCCTCGTAGAGGCCGTCAAACAGCTCCATGGTCGCCGAGCCGATCAGCCCGAAGACGTGGCGCGTGCCCTCGGCCTGCAGCGCGGCGACGGCGGCCTGTCCGCCGGTGAGGGTGGTGGTGGTGGTTTTGGGGGTGCTGGAGCTCACAGCAGGGTCCTCTTCAGGAAATCAAGCGTGGGGGCGGCAAAGGCCTCGGGGTCTTCCATCAGGCCGAGGTGCTGCAGGGCAGGGACGATTTCGGTGCGGGCGCCGGGGATCTCGGCGGCGATGGCGTGGGCCATGGCCGGGGTCGAGCCGCTGTCGCGTTCGGCCGTCATCACCAGCGTCGGCGCGGTGATCGGGGTGGCGGGACGGACCAGCTCGGGCACGCCGCCCGCGAGCACCCACGCGGTCTGGGCGTAGCCCTCCAGATCGACCCGCTGCCGCCACTGCCGGACGAGATCGACGCGGCCGGGCTGGCTGGCGCGAAAGCCGGGGGTGAACCAGCGCTCGATGGCGGCGGGCAGGGTGCTCATCGTCCCCTGCGCGCGGACCTGCGCGGCGCGGTCTTCGACCAGCTTCTGGGCCTGCTCACCGCGGTCGTGGGGGCTGTTCCAGATCGCCAGCGCGCTAAGCCGGTCGGGGTGGTCGAGGGCAAAGCGGCGGTTGATCATGCCGCCGATGGAAAAACCGACCAGCGCCGCGCGCGCGATCCCCAGATGGTCGAGCAGCCCGGCGATCTGCTGGCTGTAGAGCGACAGCGTCGCCGTCTGCGGCGGCGGGCCGCTGTCGCCGTGACCATAGAGGTCGTAGCTGATCAGGTCGAAGTGGGCGCTGAAGCCCGCGATCATGGGGTCGAACAGGCGCTGGCACAGCCCCAGCCCGTGGATCAGCACCACCGCCGGGCGGTCTCCTTCGCGGGCCTCAGCGCTGGCGAACCGGCGCCGGTGTGGCGGATGAAGGCGGTGCCGTCGGGCGCGGCGGCTATGGCCGGGCTGTCGCTCAAACGCCCGCGCTCACACGCCCGCCGGGTTGTCGACGCTGCGGCCCATTTCTTCGAGGTCGCTGTAGCGGTTGCCGATGCGGTGGTTCGGGTGTCCGCCGATCGAAGCGCCGAGCGCGACCACGATCTCGTCATCCGCTGGAGCGTCGGGGATGGTCAGGTGGATGGTCTGGTAGTGGCTGCGCAGGCCGCCGTCGTCCTTGTGCATCAGCGGGATCATCATCGCCGTGCCCATGGCGCCGCGGGTGTTGGTGAAGGCGAGGTAGGACTTGGCGTTGATCGCCTCGCGGAACTGGTTGCCGAACCACAGGGTGTGGGTCAGGGCCTGGGCGTGCTCGACCTCACCGCCCGCGCCGACGTTGGAGGCCTTGCCGCAGCCTTCGAGCCGGTCGCCGGTGATCTCCAGCAGCATGCGCGTCAGCAGCTCACCCAGCACCGGGCCGTGCTCGCGGATCTCGGGCTGCAGGTCGGCGACGTAGCCCCGGCCGAACCAGGGATTGCGGATGACGGCGAGGGCTGCGACCAGCCGGGTCGGGGCCTCGAGCGTGAAGCCGCCCTCGATGAAGGTGTCCTGGACGTGGGTCAGGGTGCGGCGGATTTCGACGGCCATGGGCGGGCGTCCTCTCGGTCAGTGGCGGAAGGGGCGGGTCAGGCGAACTGCGGCATGACCCGATCGATGAATGTGGCCAGCGAGCGCTTCTGCTGCGCCATGTCCAGCCCCATGGAGGCGTAGTAGATGAAGGCGTCGACGCCAAGATCCTGATAGGCGCCGAGCTTGTCGACGATCTGATCCGGGGTGCCGAACATCAGATTTTCTTCGAGTGTGTCGGGGTCGTAACGCATGTTGCCGTCCAGCTCCTCGACCGGGACCGGCTCGGGGAAGCCGTTGACCACGTCGCCCTTCTTCTGCATCAGGTTGCCGAACTGGCCCAGCACGTGGCGCAGGGCGCCGAGCGCGGACTGCCGGTCGGCTTCGGTCTCGTAGACCGAGGTATGGCGCATCATTGCAAAGGTGCCGCTGTAGCCGCCCCCGGCCTTGTCGATGGCTGCGTCGAGCTGCTGGCGGTATTTCTTGGCTTCGGCCATGGGTAGGGTCAGCGGCCAGCTCATGATATGGGCGTCATTGGCGACGGCGTAGTCGAAGGTGATGGGCGAGCGCGCGGCGACCCACAGCGGCACCTCGTCCTGCAGCGGCTTGGGGCAGGAGGTCGCCTTGGGGAACTGCCAGAAGCGGCCGTTGTGCTCGACATCACCCTGCCAAAGCTGCCGGATCAGGGGCAGGGCTTCCTGCATGTACTGCCAGCTGTCTTTCTGCTCCAGCCCCGGCTTCATCCGGTCAAACTCGCGCTGGTAGGCGCCCGAGCCCAGACCCCAGCTCGAGCCGGCCGCCTGAGACGAGGTCCAGCAGCGCGGCTTCGCCGGCGAGGTTGATCGGGTGCCAGTAGGCGGTGTTCGCTACCCCGCAGCCCAGCCGCATGGTCTCGGTGATCGACGACCACCAGGTCAGGATCTGGAACGGGTTGGGGGCGATGGTCATCTCCAGCGCGTGGTGCTCGGCAGCCCAGGCGATCTCGAAGCCGGCCTGATCGGCCATGCGGATCATATCTTCGACGTGGTCGCGGACCTCGGTCATGGCCGTATCTGGCGAGTTGCGCTCGAGGTTAATGGCGAGGTGGAACTTCATGGCGCTCTGGTCCTGCTGTCGGATCCGGTGGGTTGCGGGTGCGGCTATCGCGGCTAACGGGGTTTGAAAGGGCTGCTCAAAGGCGCGTCGGAGAGGTTCATCCAGACTGTCTTGGGGCGGGTGAAGTCGTACATGGCCTGGAACCCTGCTTCGCGGCCGTAGCCGGACATCTTCTCCCCGCCGAAAGCGGCAATCGGCGAGATTGCGCGGTAGGTGTTGACCCAGACGATCCCGGCGCGGATCCGCTTGGCCATGCGCAGCGAACGCGCGCTGTCGCGGGTGAAGATCCCGGCGGCGAGGCCGTGCTCGGACTGATTGGCCAGCGCCAGCGCTTCCTCTTCATCTCGGAAGCGCTGCACCGTGAGCACCGGACCAAACAGCTCGGTATCGACGATATCCAGCGAAGGGTCGGGGGCTTCGATGATGGTTGGCTCGAAGAACTGCGGGCCCAGCCCCTCGGGCTGGTTGCCGCCGGTGATCAGGGTGGCGCCCTGCTCGACGGCGCGGTCGACCTGCTCGCGGATGTGGCGGACCTGCGCGGCGGTGCAGACAGGCCCCATCTCGGTCTCCTCAGCCATGGGGTCGCCGATGCGGATCCCTTGGGCGGTGCGTGTCATGGCCTCAAGGAAGCGGTCGGCGATCCCATCCTGCAGGAACAGGCGCGAGCCGGCGACACAGCTCTGGCCGGATGCACCGAAGATGCCAGCGACCGAGCCGTTGACCGCGCTTTCAAAGTTGGCGTCATCAAAGACGATGAAGGGTGACTTGCCGCCCAGTTCAAGCGAGACAGCAGCGAAATTGTTCGCCGTGTTCCGGACCACCTGCGCCGCTGCTGTCGGTCCGCCGGTGAAGGCGACCCGCGCGACCAGCGGGTGGCTGGTCAGGGCGCGGCCGCAGGGCTCACCGTGGCCGGTGACGATATTGACAACTCCGTCGGGAATACCGGCTTCAGCGACCAGCTTTCCGAAGGCGAGCAGGGGGGTGGACGCCTCCTCACTGGCCTTGAGCACGATGGTGTTGCCCGCCGCCAGTGCAGGCGCGATTTTCACCGCAGAGAGGAACATCTGGCTGTTCCACGGGATCACGGCAGCGACCACGCCCAGAGGCTCGCGGTCGGTGAAGACGAACATGTCGGGCTTGTCGATCGGCAGGGTCTCGCCGCTGATTTTGTCGGCTGCGCCGGCGAAGAAGTGGAAGTACTCGGCAATGTATTTGGCCTGCCAGGCGGTTTCCGTGAACATCTTGCCGGTATCACGGGTTTCAACCCGCCCCAGTGCCTCGGAGTTGGCGGCGAGCAGATCGCCGAGCCTGGCGAGGCACTTGCCCCGGGCTGAGGCTGTCATTTCCGCCCAAGGGCCACTGGTCTGCGACCGGTGCGCGGCCTGCACGGCGGCATCGACGTCGGCTTCGGTGGCTTCGGGGATCAGGGCCCAGGGCTCATTGCTGGCCGGGTCGAGGCTTTCGAAGCTCTGGCCGTCGCTGGCCGCCACCCAAGCCCCGTCGATCAGCATCTGGAATGTCTCTAAAGACACCACCGCCCTCCCTTGCGTCAAAATGTCCTCAGGACGTGGTAACGCAATTCAACAATAGTGAAAATTGAAATTATTTGCTCCGTAAATTCTATAATTCAAATGTTGAGGTCTGTGTGAACATCGCAGCGATCCAGACATTTTTGGCGATTGTCGAAACCGGTAGTCTCGCCCGTGCAGCCAGCAAGCTGAACGTGACCCAGTCGACCGTGACCACACGTCTTAAGACGCTGGAAGCTACGCTGGGTCAAAAGCTGATCAACCGCTCCAAGACCGGTGCCACAACCACCAGCGCCGGTCTCCGTCTGCAACGCTATGCGGAAGCTATTGCCGGAAGTTGGCGACAGGCGCGGCTGGAGGTTGCGGCGCCGACCGGGAGCCGGAAGTTCCGAAACATCGCCGTGCACAACGATCTCTGGGTGGGCTGGGGTGAGGGCTTATTCGCCCACATCGACGAAGGCGCGGGGGTTGCTGTCTCCGTATTCATGGGCAGTGACGCTGAGATTACCGCTTGGATGGACGGCAATATGGTCGACCTCGCTGTCGGTTTCAGCCCGGTCCCCCGGCCAGACGTCGTTGCCGATCGCGTCGGTGCAGACCGTCTGATGCTTGTCTCGACGCGTGCCGATGCGCCGGTCCGCTTTGACCCCGGTTACGTCTACGTCGACTATGGGGATTATGTCGGCAGTCAGCACCTGACCGCCTATGCGGATGCTGACGCCGCGCGCCTGACCTTCAGCGCGCCGGGACCTGCAATGAAATATCTCGAAGCGGTCGGTGGCACGGCGTACCTGCCCCACCGCATGGTGACGAATGAGCTTGCCGAGGGCCGTTTGTTCGAGCTGGCCGACGCGCCATCATTCGAACGACCGGTGTTCCTGAACCGACGGAGTAGCGTGCGTCGGCTTGAGCCCACTTGGATTCCCACACGCTAGGCGCCTTCAGCAGGAAAGAACTGCCCTGCCAATGTGCACAAATTTACTGTCATAGTATCTGGCTGGGTGGACCCGCGGTTTTGGCGCTTGACTGGACCGACAATCGGGGCAGATTTCAACCTATAACAAATAAGGAGATCTCGCTGATGAACCGCGTGCTTTTGACCTCTGCGCTTGTGACTCTTCCTGCTGGTGTTGCTGCCGCGCATCCAGCTGGCGGGATGGCGCACAGTCACCCTGAGGCTGTGCTGTGGGGCGGTGTTGCGGTCCTGGTTGCCGCGGCAGTCTCGATGTTCGTACGGCGCCTGCGCCAGCGCTCAAATGCGCGCTGAGCGTCTCAGTCCCCGGCTGCTGGGTCGGGGACGTACATGCGCCAATTGTGGTTCTCGACGAAACCGAGAACCTCTCTGATCTTCCGGTTTGAATAGAGCGCTTCAAGCGCCCGAGTTCCCGCGTGACCGGGGTGCCGGGGAAGAAGCGTTCAATCAGCTCTGCGCTGGGCAGGTTGGCCGAGTTGTCGTCGTTGCCGGCGTTGAAGACCTGATAGCCCAGCCCGTCCTTCTGAATGCAAAGGTGCACGATCTGGCCAAGGTCACGCGCGTCGATGTAGCAGAAGGCATTGCGCCGCCGCACCGCCGGGTTTTCGAAATAGCCCGGGAAGTTTTCCGCATATTCGTGGGGTTCGATGACGTTGCCGATGCGCAGGGCGTAGATGTCCGCGCCGGTGCGCCGGGCAAAGCTGCGGGCGGTCTGCTCATTGACCACTTTGGACAGGGCGTAGCTGTCGGCCGGGTTTACGTCGTAGTCCTCTTCTTCGAGGGGCAGCGAGTCCGGGTTGATCTGCCCGTCAGCAAAGCAAACGCCATAGGTGGTTTCGCTGGAGGCGACGATGATTTTGTCGATCCCGAGCTTGGTCGCGGCTTCGATTACGTTGTAGGTGCCCACGGTGTTGACGCGAAAGGTCTCGTTGTCGGGCTTGAGCAGGATCCGGGGTACGGCGGCAAAGTGGACGACGGCATCAAAGCGCGGTACGCCAGTCCCGGGTTCGAGCTCATCGAAGTTGGCGTAGCTGGTCAGGACGTTGAACATCTGCCCGCTGTCGGTGATGTCGGCGGTGAGATTGTCCACGCCGGGGTGGTCCAGCGGGGTCAGGTCGACGTTGACGACCCGATACCCGGCATCGAGCAGCCAAGGCACGACGTGGCGACCGGCCTTACCTGATCCGCCGGTAAAGAGAATGCGTTTGCGTTTCATAGTCATGGCTGGGCCCCCGTTTCCTTGATCGGCTATGGGGCTGAGTATAGTCGCTAAAACTCGCGGCGCGCCTGGAATTCTTTCCACTTGAGCACGGCATTGGCACCAATTTCAGCAAAGGGACCACCGGGCACACGCTTGGGTGCCGCTTCGGTCAGCAGGTAGTCGACGAGTTCTGTTTGTTCTCCCGCTGCCAACTCCGCCGCCGCCATGCCGTGCATGGTGCCTTTGGCTGCGCCAAGCCCATTCTGACAGCAGGCGGAGAACAGGCCGGGTGCAACCTCGCCAAAGGCCCCGACATTGTTCGGGGACAGGCAAAGTCTGCCGCCCCAGCGGTATTCCATCTCCATCCCCGCAATGCCGGGGAAGCGCGCTCGGAACACCCGGTCGTGGTCCCGGGCGATGTTGGCAAAGCGCTGCTCGGGCACTTCCTTTCCGGGATCGAAGCTGAAGCGATTGCGGACGATCAACCGGTCACCACCGGTGCCGCTGATCCTGCGCACGGTGGTTCCAACCGGGTCGGCGGGGGTGAGGTGCCAGATCGGGTCACCGCCCAAGCGCGCAACTTCTTCCGCCGTCATCGCCCGGGTCATGCTGCCGTAGGTGAAGACGTGCATGAGACGGCCCTTGAAGAAGCCGAAATCGTTAATCAGGCCATTTACGGCGAGAATGATCCGCGGCGCGGTGATCGAGCCCACGGGCGTGCTCGCGCGCCAGCCGCCGCCCTCGGGCGCCAGCGCCGTCACCGGCGAGTTCTCGTAGACGCGAACCCGGTTGGAGCCCAGCGCCTGCGCCAGGCCGCGCACGTACATGGCCGGCTGCAGCATGGCCGTGCCGGGGGTGAACAGCCCGCTGGTGTAGTAGTCAGAGCCGGTCTTCGCCCGCATGGCCGCAGCGTCGAGCAATTCATGGGGCTCACCCAGAGTGCTGAGGTGGGCGGCGTAGTCGAGATTATGCTGATGGCCTTTCTCGGTCGCGGCGCCGTTGATCTTGCCGCAGCGGTCGAAGGCCTCCCGGCTCAATCCGGCGTCGGCGGCCATCTGGGCGGCGAAGTCGATGGCCAGACGGTTGGCCCAGGTCTGCTTGCGGTCGGCTTCCAGCGAGCCTGCGTAATCCTCGGACTGCAAGTCGTGCGGCAAGTCAATCATAAAACCGGAGTTGCGGCCACCTGGACCCTCAGCGACCCGCTTGCCCTCCAGCAACACGATCCGGTCTTCCGGGCGCAGCTGGCTCAGGCGCTTGGCAGCGGCGAGACCCGCGAAGCCAGCGCCGATCACCAGCCAGTCGGCGCTGGTGTTTTCCGAAAGCTCGATTGCGGGTTCGGCTGGCGGGAGCAGGGCGTTCCACGCCGCCGGTCCGGGGTCTCGGGGCAGGGGCGGGATGGTGATCCGAGCCCGCGCCTGTTTGAGTGGCCTTGCAAGGGTCATGGCAGGCTCAGCTTTGCCGTCCGGCCGCCATCGAGGGTCAGCACTTGCCCGGTCATAAATCCTGCCTGATCGCTGCCCAGCCAGTAAACCAGATCAGCGACTTCTTGCGGACGACCGGTGCGGCCCACAGGGTGGATGTCCTTCAGACCGGCATGAAAGGCCGCCGTATCGCCAGTGAGGCTCTCGATGAAGTCGAGGTTCAAGGGGTGTCGATCCAACCCGGCGCAACCGCGTTGCAGCGCACCCCGCGTGGGCCTTCGTCCACGGCGATGGCGCGCGTCAGGCCATGCAATCCGGCCTTGGACGCTGCGTAGGCGGGATGGCGGGGGTTGGCCGCAAGTCCCTCGACGCTGCCGATATTGACGATAGCGCCGCCACCGCTTTGTCGGATCAGGGGCAGGGCTTCGCGGATCAGCATGAATGGCAGGCTGAGGTTCAGGTCCATCTGTGCCTGCCAGTCCGCCTCGGAGCTTTCCTCCGCCGTGCCTTCTAGCATCAGTCCGGCATTGTTCACGAGCACATCCAGCCGGTCGGTGCGCGCGCTGACCTGCGCCATGACGGCTTGAGCGGCGCCCGGTTGAAGCAAATCGGCGCTGAGGCTTTCGCCCACCGGTGCCGGGCGGCGCTGGGCCGACAGGACGCGGTAGCCTTCGCCAGCAAAGCGCCGGGCGATGGCCTCACCGATGCCGCTGGATGCGCCGGTGATCAGTGCAGTCTTCTGATCCGGGGTCACGTCAGCGCTCATGCGACCGGCTTGCCTCCGTTAACCTCGAGCAGGGCGCCGACAACGTAGCGCGCATCATCCGAGCACAGGAAGCCGACCACGTCGGCAATGTCTTCAGGCTGCGCGATGCGGCCCAGTGGCACCGACTGGTTCAGCGCGTCGATCCCGGCCTTCGGCGTCCAGCCCCGGATTTCAAAGCCCGAGCGCAGCATGGCCGTGTCGACTTCATTGGGGCAGACGGCATTGACGCGGACTCCGTCCCCGGCGTGATCCCGCCCCAGGCACTGGGTAAGAGATGCCAGCGCCGCCTTGGTCATGACGTATATCGGGTGATTGGGACCGGGTTGCAGCCCCCAGCACGAGGCGGTGTTGACGATCGACCCACCGCTGTCCTGCGCCGCCATGATCGGGATGGCGGCCCGGCACAGGCGGAAGGGCGCCTCGACGTTGACGGCGAGAGACCGGCGCAGGTCTTCGTCCGTGGCTTCGGTGATCTTGCCCCGGGCGATGATGCCCGCGTTGTTGCACAGAATATCGAGCCGCCCGGTCAGCGCCTGCACCTTCGTCGGCAGACCGTCGGTGAAGGCAGTGATCCGGTCAGATCGCCGTCGATCCCATGATCGGCCTTGGTGCCATCCGTGTTCAAGTCGGCCGCAACCACGGTCGCGCCGTCGGCCTGCAGCCGCGCGACAATCGCCCGGCCGATGCCGCCCATCGCGCCTGTGACCAAGGCGGTCTGTCCTGCGAGACGCGCCATGGCTCAGTGCTCCTGATTGAGCGCTTCAGCGGCGGGGATTTCCCGCTCCCGGCGCGCGATATAGTCGAGCAGAGCCTCATTGACGCCTGCATCAAGGGTCGGCTCTTCGTACTCGTTGAGCAGATCGCGTGCGCGCTGCAGCGCGCGCTCGTTGGTTTGGACCGCACCCTCGGCCTGCCATTGCTCGATCGAGTTGTTGTCGAACATCTCGGGCATGAAGAAGGCGCGCTGGAAGTTCTCCAGCGTGTGCGGGTGGCCCAGATAGTGGCCGCCGGGGCCGATGTCGCGCACGGCCTGCATCGCCTCCTCGAAGTCGTCCCAGCGCACGCCCTCGGCCATGCGGTAGCCCATGGCGCACTGCTCGGCATCCACGACGAATTTCGCCATGGAACAATGCATGCCCGCCTCGTTCCAGCCTGCTGAGTGCCAGATGTAGTTGGCGCCGGACATCAGCGCCGCCATCATCGTGGTCGCGCTCTCGTAGCCTGCCTGCGCATCGAATACCTTGGAGCCGCCGAGGGTGTTGGAGGTTCGCCACGGCACGTCGTAGAAACGCGCCATCTGGCCGATCATGAAATTCATCAGGCTGATTTCCGGCGTACCCGCCATGGGCGCGCCCGACTTCATGGAGACGGTGGCCAGATAGTGGCCGTAAATCGCTGGCGTGCCCTTGCGCACGACCTGCGTGTAGGCCAGCGCGGACAGGGCTTCGGCGTTGAGCTGTGCGACCGTAGGCGCCACCGAAGCCGGGGTGTTGGCACCGCCGAGCACGAAGGGCGAGCACAGCACGGGCTGGTTGCGCCGGGCGAAGGCCCGCATGGCGCCGAGCATGGTTTCGTCCCAGACCAGCGGTGAGTTGCCGTTGCAGTTCCCGGTGCAGACCGGGTGGGTCTCAAGGTAGTCTTCACCGAAAAGGACCGCGCACATGTCCATGACATCTTCAGCGTTCTTGGGCGAGGTGGTCATGCCCATGAAGGTCTTGTCACTGTGCTTCATCGACGAATAGGTGATGCGCAGGTGACGGTGCGAAATCGGGTGATCGTAGGGCTCGACGATGTGGTGGGCGCTGGAGTGGATTGCGGGCAGCATGTGGCTGAGCTTGTGGAAGTTGGCGAGGTCGTCCAGCGTCGGGTTACGCCGCTCGTCGTCCAGATCGCGCAGGTAGGGCGCGCCGGTCATGGGCACAAAGATCGAGTGATCACCGCCAAAGGGGAGATCGTTGGCGTGGTTGCGGGCATGCAGCGTGAAGCTGGATGGGATGGTCGCGATCAGCTCGCGCACCATGCCCCGGTCCAGATGCACGGTCTCGCCCCGCACGTCCGCGCCCGGCGCGCTTCCAGTCTTCCAGTGCAATCGGGTCGCGGAAGACCACCCCGACCTCCTCGAGGATACCCATGGAAGCCTCGTCGATCCGGACCACCTGTTCTTCGTTGAGCGGTTCGGTCAGCGGCAGGCTGCGCTTGAGCGCCGGGAGCATCTGCGTGTCGCGCTTCTGGCGGACGGCCTTGCGGGCACCGCGACCGCGGCGTTCAGTTCCTACGGCTTCGACATTCATCCGACGTTGTCTCCGTCTGCGGGATCGGGGAGGTCGATCCAGATGGTTTTGAGTTGGGTGTACTGATCGTGGGCGTGAATGCCGTTGTCCCGGCCGCCAAAGCCCGACTGGTTGAAGCCGCCGAAGGGGGTCGAGATATCGCCTTCGCCGTAGCAGTTCACCGTGACGGTACCCGCACGGATATCGCGGGCCGCACGCAGGGCGGTGCGGGCGTTGGCGCTGAAGATCGAGGCGGCGAGGCCGTACTCGGTATCGTTGGCCAGCGCGATGGCTTCCTCGGCGCTGGCAACCTCGATCACGCTGAGCACCGGGCCGAAGATTTCCTCTCGGGCGCGGGGGTCGTCCTTGCTGACCTCATAGATCGTGGGCGGCAAGAAGGCACCGTCCATGGTGCCGCCGGTCAGCGCCTCTCCGCTGAGGTAGGAGGCAACCTTGGTGCAGTGCTCGCCGTCGACCAGGGCGCCTAGCGCGTTGGCGGGGTCCAGTGGATCGCCGGTCTTGTAGTCGCGGACTCTGGCGAGGATGCGTTCCATCAGCGGGCCTTCACCGCCTGGTGCACGATCAAGCGCGAGTTGGCGGAGCAGTTCTCCCCCATGTTCCAGAACGCCGCATTGACGACGTTGGCCGCCACGTAGTCGAGGTTTTCAGCGTCTTCGAGGACGACAGCCGGGTTCTTGCCGCCGCATTCGAGCACGACTTCCTTGAGGTTGCTGTCCGCGGCGTAGCGCAGGAACCGCCGCCCGGTCTCGGTGGAGCCGGTGAAGCTGATCATGTCGATACCCATGTGCAGGCCCATGGGCTGGCCCACGGACGGACCGTCGCCGGGCAGCACCTGCAGCACGCCGCGCGGAATGCCGGCCTCAGCCGCGAGCTCGGCAACGCGCAGCGCGGTCATCGAGGTCTGCTCGGCGGGTTTGACGATCACTGAGTTTCCCGCCGCCAGCGCCGGGCCAATCTTCCACGCCAGCATCAGCAGTGGGAAGTTCCACGGTAGCACAGCACCGACGACGCCCACCGGCTCGCGTACGATCATCGAGATCGCACCGTCACCCGAGGGGCCGGTCTGATCGTAGATCTTATCGATGGCTTCGGCGTGCCACAGGATGGTGTGGATGCTCTCCGGGATGTCGATGGTCTCACAGTCGGCGATCGGCTTGCCGCTTTCGAGGCTTTCGAGCACGGCCAGTTCACGCCGGTTGCGGGTGAGCAGCTTGGACAGGCGTACCAGAACGCCCTTGCGCTTGCTGGGGTGCAGTTTCGACCAATGGCCCTGGTCAAAGGCTTCGCGCGCCTTCTGCACGGCGAGGTCAACGTCTTCTTCGTTGCAGGCCGCGATCTCGGCCAGCATTTCGCCGGTTGCCGGGTTGATGGTGGTCAGGCTGTCGCCACGGCCTGCGCGGAACTTGCCGTCGATAAAGGCTGCGCGCGGAAAAACGAGGGTATCGGCGATGGCCTGATATTCGGTGTGGGTCAGCAGATCGCTCATGATCTTTCTCCCATGCTGGTTCCGGTGATTTGCGCGATGGTGGTGTTCATGGTGCGGATGACCTCGGCCAGCTCGCGCTTGTCGTCCTTATTGAGGGGCTGCAGCGGCAGTCTTGGCGGTCCGGCGTCGATGCCGCGCAGGGTAAGGCCGTGCTTGATGCACTGGATAAACTTGCCGCCCTGCTCGAGCACCCGCATCAGCGGCATCATCGCCGACATGATCGCGCGGCCCTTGGTGAAGTCGCCTTCGACCACGCAGGCCTGATACAGGGCAACATGCGCTTCAGGTGCGAAGTTGGAGCCTGCACAGACCCATGACCGGGCGCCCCAGGCGAAAAACTCCAGGGCCTGATCGTCCATGCCGCAGCTCAGGGCGATATGGGGATAGTCGCGGGCCAGCATATGCAGCCGGTTAACGTCGCCCGAGCTCTCCTTGATACCGCAGAAGTTCGGGCTGCGGCCGAGCCGGTCGAGGGTTTCCTCGTCCATATTGACGCTCATCCGGCCCGGGTAGTTGTAGAGCATGGCGGGCAGGTTGGCGGCACGGTCGATGGCCAGCGCGTGCAGGGCAATCTCCCGCCCGGTGGGATAGGCGTAGGGTGGGGTGGCGATCAGAATGGCGTCGGCGCCGAGCTCCCGCGCAGCGGTGGCATAGGCAATACTGTCCTCGGTACGGATGGCGCCGGTGCCGATGATCAGCGGCAGGCGCCCTGCGATCATCTCCTTGGCCATCTTCATCATCTCGAAGCGCTCGTCACTGGACTGCGCATAGTATTCACCCGTGGTCCCGGCGACGATCAGGCCGTGGACACCTGCGGCGATCAGGTGATCGATGGTCAGCGCCAGCGCATCGCGGTTCAGACTGAAGTCGTCGAAATAGGGCGTGACGACCGGGGTGTAGATGCCTTCAAACTGCATGGCGTCGGGCTTCCAAAGAGTGAACATCAAGGGGAAGAGGGTCGGGGCGGACAAAGCGTTCGAGCTGATCCCGGGACAGGTCCCAGTGCTGGAGCGCGAGGTCCATGGACAGCGCTGTCTCCCGCCGCTCGAAGGCTGCAATCATGGCGTCATGCTGCTCGATGGCGAGGCGCACGCGATCGCGGTCCGCATCGGACGTGGGGCGGTAGAAGGTCTGGCTCATACGGGTGTGGTCGATCAGCAGGCGGTTGAGGCTGGCGACAAGATAGGCGTTATCGGCCATCAGACCGATCTCGGCGTGAAAGCGGTGGTTGAGCAGGGCGGCCTCGCTGGCTTCGCCCCGGCGCATCGCTATCGCAAAGCTGGCCTGGGTCTGCTTCAGCGTTTCCAGCTGTGGGCCGGACCAGTTCTCAGCCGCCAGCGCGGAGATGTTGGCATAGACCAGCGGTGCCGTCTGAAAAAAGGTGCGCATAACCCGGACGTCCATGGACGCGACCTTGGCGCCGCGGTTTTCTTCGAGCTGGATCAGACCCTCGCCAGAAAGACGCTGGAGCACCTCGCGCAGAGGGGTGCGGGAGATGCCGTAGGTCTCACACAGGCTCAGTTCATCCAGATCCGCGCCAGGCTCAAGCTCGGTGGACAGTATGCGCTCGCGCAGGGCGAGGAGGCAGGCGCTCTTCTTGTTCACGGGCAATCCTTCAACTAAAAAGTGTACACTTTGTATACGAAGAGTCAAAAAATAAGTACTCCGGCTGATAAGAGGGTCTGACAACGTTGCACTTCGCCAAAGGTTATCGCGCGCCGACCTGATCCGCCTGTTTTGCCTTGGGAGAGCCATACCTCAAGACGACTGGCTCGGATCGGCGCAATGACCTAGTCTCAGGGCCATGAGTAAGACGAAACGCGCCCTGATCATCGGGGCCGGGATCACCGGCCTCGCGACCGCCCTAAGCCTGTCCCGACGAGGTTGGTCGGTGACGGTGTACGAGCGCGCCTCAGCTCTCGAGGCCGTGGGGGCAGGGATCCAGCTGGCGCCGAACGGGATGAAGGTGCTGCGCGCACTGGGTCTGGAGGGCGAGATCCTCAGCCGCGGTTCTCTGCCCGAAGCGCTGGAAATGCGGCTGGGGCAGAGTGGTCGCCGTATTTTTTCCATCCCCGTGCGCCACGTCGCGCCCTATCGCTGGCGCACGCCCTACGTCCACATTCACAGGGCGGACTTGATAGCGGTGCTGGCCGGAGCACTGAACGCCGCTGCCCCCGATGTTCTCCGGCTGGGTACGCCGGTTCAAGGCATCGAGAATGCCCGTGGCGCTGTTCGGTTGGACGATGGCCGTGAAGAGGTTGGCGACGTGGTGATCGCGGCCGACGGTTTCCGATCCGACGTGCGGGCGCAGGTGTTCGACGCGCCGCCGCCGCGTGACACCGGCATGATCGCCTGGCGGGCCGTGGTGCCTGCCGACCGCCTCGGCCACGACACACCACCGGAGACCGCTTGCGTCTGGGCCGGACCGGGCCGGCACGCTGTCACCTATCATCTGTCCAAGGCCGGCCTCGTCAATTTCATTGGTATCGTCGAACGACAGCTGGACCAGTCCGAGCAGTATGAGCGCTGGGACGCCACAGGCGCGCGCTCCGAGGCACTCGTCGACTTCGACGGCTGGGATCCGGCTGTAACCACTCTTATCCAACAGGCGGACAGTCTGGGACGGTGGACGCTGTTTGACCGCCCACCCAGCCAAGACTGGGTCAGCGGACGGGCCGTTCTGACCGGGGATGCCGCGCACCCCATGCTGCCGTCCATGGCCCAGGGCGGCTGTCAGGGTCTGGAAGACGCGTGGGCGTTGGCAGCCTGCCTCGGCTCGGGCGAAGGCAGCATGGACGAGACTCTTGTTGCTGAGGGCCTGCAGCGGTTCACGGCACTGCGACAGCCACGAACGGCGGAAATTCAGCGCCGCGCCATGCGCAACGCCCGCGATTTCCATCACCACCCGGGTGCAGAGGCCCTGCGAGCTTACAGTACGCTGTGGCTGGGGGCAGGCTGCTCCCATGGGCAGCCAGAGCGCGGCTCGACCCGATCTACGGCTACGACATCACGGCCGAAGCACCGCCTGTGACCAGCGCCTAGGGTGCGGCGGGCTTGGTCCATTGCATGGAAAAGCCCATGGGCAGTCGGTGGTGTCCGGCGGGCAGGTAGAACAGCTCATCGTCCGGGTTTCGGGTCATACGGCTGTACATGGCCCAGGGAATGCCCTCGTGCTCGCGGAAGAAATCCAGTGTCATGCCCTCGTGCAGGAACACTGCGAAAAGGTCTTCCAGCGTATGCGCAAACTCGACGGCCTTGCGCGTGCCATTGGGGATTTTCACGCCCGTGTAGGAAACCGGCCATTCCTCGATGATCGCGTCCTCGTGCCAATAGGGCATGTGGTTGATCAACGCGCCCTCGGTATCGCCCTCGGCGGGTTCATCGAGCGTCCAGGCGTAGGGGTGACCTTCGGCGTAGTAAAACCGCCCGCCGGGCTTGAGCAGCGCGCAGAGGGTCGAGGCCCAGCCCTGCAGGTCCGGTAACCAACCGGTGACGCCCCACGAGGCATAAATGACGTCAAAGCTCTCTGCTTCCAGCACCTTACCCGCGTCATAGACGTTGGCGTGCACGAAGCTGGCACGGTCCGCCAGTCCCGTGCGCTCAGCCAGCTTGCGGGCGTTGGCCACGGCGTGCTCGGAGAAGTCCAGCCCAACCGCGTGCTCGGCCTGCCGGGCGACGCTGAGCGTATCCAGCCCGAAGTGACACTGGCTGTGCAGCACGCGTGCGCCACTGAGGTCGCCCATCTCGCGCTGATCGATGACGCAGCGCGCATCCTTGCCGGCCAGAAAGCCCTTGATGTCGTACCAGTCGTTGGGGTCGTCGTAGTGGAGCTGGGCGAGCTTGTCCCAGCTGGCGTGGTTGACGGCGAGAAAGTCGACGTCGGCGGGGATCTTGAAGCGCATGGGGGCTCCTGCTTCAGCGACCGGGGAAGTGGCAGGCGACCTCGCGTCCGTCTACCGGGGTCAGCACGGGTTTGTCAGTTGAACACAGGGCCTGCGCGCGCGGACAACGCGAGGCAAAGGGGCAGCCCACGTGCTCGAGCGTGGGTGAGGGCAGGTCGCCGGTGAGCCGGGTCCGCTGTAGCCGGTCGGCGGAGAAGTCTATCCGCGGCACCGCGGACAGCAGCGCTTGAGTATAGGGGTTCTGCGGACGGCTGTAGATCTCGCTGGCGGGACCGACCTCCATCACGTGCCCCAGATACAGCACCATGAGGTTATCCGAGACGTGCTGCACCACGCTCAGATCGTGACTGATGAACAGCAGCGACAGCCACCGTGTCTGCTTGATTTCGGCGAGCAGATTCAGCACCTGCGCCTGAATGCTGACGTCCAGTGCCGAGACTGGCTCATCTGCGACCAGCAGCTCGGGTTCAACGATCAGCGCGCGGGCGATGCCGATGCGCTGCGCCTGTCCACCGGAGAATTCGTGTGGGTAGCGGTTGCGCATGTCAGGAAGAAGCCCGATGGCGTCCATGGTCTCGGCAACGCGCTGCATGCGCTGGGCCCGGTCAAGGTCGGGGAAGTGGACCCGCAGCGGTTCTTCGATGATCTGTTCGACCGTGCGGCGCGGAGACAGGCTGGCGATGGGGTCCTGAAACACCATCTGCATCATCCGGCGGCGCGCGCGCATCTGATCCTGACTGAGCGTGACAAGATTTTCGCCGCGATAGTGCACGCTGCCCTTGGTGACCGGTACCAGTCGCAGGATAGCGCGGGCGAGGGTGGATTTGCCGGAGCCGCTTTCCCCGACGATCGACAGCGTCTCGCCCTGCTGCAGGGTGAAGGACACGCCTTCGACCGCGCGGACGAGGCTGAGGCCGGTGAGCAGGTTACCGCCCGCCCGGAAATGGACGCTGAGGCGATCGACGGAGAGCAACGGTTCAGCGGACATCGAGCAGCTCCTGCGCCAGATCACTGCTGCTGCCGGTCCGGAAGCAGGCCTTAAGTCGATGGGGCTGATCGCTCAGCGCTTCGAGCGCTGGCGCCTGGGTCTGACAGCGCGGCTCGGCGCAGCGGCATCGGGGGTCGAAGGCGCAGCCCGCCGGGCGCAGGCGCATGTTCGGCGGTGCGCCGGGGATGGCGTAGAGCGAAGCGCGCTCGGCTGCGTCTGGCGCTTCTTCACCCGCTGCATTGGTGGCCCGGGGTGTCGCCCGCATCAGTGACAGGGTGTAGGGGTGGCGGGCATCTTCGAACACGTCCTGCACGGGGCCGACCTCGACCAGTTCGCCCGCATACATCACGCACACCCGACTGCACAGCTCCGCCACCACGCCAAGGTCGTGGGTGATGAACACCACCGCCACGCCGCGTTCGCGCTGGAGCTCGGTCAGGATATCGAGGATCTCGGCCTGGATGGTGACGTCGAGCGCCGTGGTCGGCTCGTCGGCGATCAGCACCTTCGGATCATTGACAACGCGATGGCGATCATCACCCGCTGGCGCATGCCCCGGAAAGCTCGTGCGGAAACTGGCGCATCCGGCGGTCTGCGTCGGGGATCGCCACGCGGTCGAGCATTTCCACGCAGCGCCGTCGCGCCTCCGCCCGGTTCAGGCTGCGGTCGTGGGTGCGCAGCGCCTCCATCATCTGGGTGCCAATGTTGAGGTAGGGGTTGAGGCTGGTCATGGGGTCCTGAAACACCATGGAGATCCGCCGCCCGCGGATGGTGTTGAGGGTCCGGGTGTCGAGGTCCAGCAGGTTATGCCCGTCGAAGACGACTTCGCCCTGCGTGCTCGCGTTGTCGGCCAGCAGGCCCAGTGTTGCCATCCAAGACTGTGACTTGCCGGAGCCGCTTTCACCGACGATCCCCAGAACCTCGCCGGGGTAGAGGTCGAGGCTGATGCCGTTGACCGCTTCGACCACACCGTCTGGTGTGTCGAAGGCGATGACCAGATCGCGCATCGAGAGGACTGGCTGATCGGTGCCGGGGTGCGTGCTGTCATGCGGGCGGCCTCCTCAACGATCCTTGGGGTCGAAGGCATCGCGCAGGCCATCGCCGAGGAAGTTCAGGGCCATGAGCAGGACCACAAGGAAGATGCCGGGGCCGTAGGTCATCCACGGCTTCTGCTCGATGGCATTCGCACCTTCGGAGATCATCACGCCCAGTGAGGTATCCGGCTCCTGCACGCCAAGACCGAGGTAGCCGAGGAAGCTTTCCACCAGAATGACCTCGGGGATGATCAGGGTCATGTAGACGATGGCCACGCCGGTGACATTGGGAACGATGTGGCGGACGAGGATACCAAAGGGCCTGACCCCGTGGCCCTTGCGGCTTCGATGAATTCGGCGTTGCGCAGGCTCAGCACCTGCCCCCGGATCACCCGGGCCATCAGCTGCCACTCCACCAGACCGATGATGACGAACACGATCATGATATTCCGGCCGAAATACGCCAGCGCAATCACCGCGATCAGGGTCAGCGGGAAGGAGTAGAGCAGGTCGAGAATCCGCATCATGATGGTGTCGACCATCCCGCCGGCCAGACCGCTGATCGCGCCGTAACTGATCCCGATCACCAGCGCCACGGTCGCCGCGACCAGCGCCACCATCATTGAAATCCGCATGCCGAACATGGTCCGCACCAGAATGTCGCGGCCATTATAGTCGGTGCCGAGGTAGTGCTGCGCCTCCCAGTTCGGGGCTTGCCGGAGTAGAAGTCGCGATCCTGAAACTCCATAGGATAGCCGGTCAGCAGCTCGAACACCGGCGCAAAGACGGCGAGGGCGACAAGGATGAGCAAGCACGATGGAAGCGCCGACGGCCACGCGGTTGCGCAGGAAGCGGGCGATGGCCAGCTGCGTCAGGGACCGGCTTTGCAGCGTGGTGACGGCGGCTTCGAGCGCGGCCTGATTGTTGGTTCTGTTCAGCAGGCTCATCAGCCGCGCCCTCCGCCAGCGCGCCGGATGCGCGGGTCGAGCCACGAGTAGGCGAGGTCGACGATGAAGTTCAGCAGGATCACCGCGAGCAGCAGGATGACTGTCGTCCCCATCAGCAGCGTGTAGTCACGGTCGGTTGCGGCAGTGATGAACTGCCGGCCCAGACCGGGCAGCGAAAATGCCTGCTCGATGATCAGCGAGCCGGTCATGATCACGGCGGTGACCGGCGCCATATAGGTCACAACGGGGAGGATACCGGGCTTGAGCACGTGCCGGAACAGGATGACATGGGCTGGCAGACCCTTGGCGCGGGCGGTGCGTACGTAGTTCGAACGCAGGGCTTCAAGCGCTCCGGCGCGGGAGAGGCGGACGATCCGCCCCAGCAGGCCCGTCCCCAGCACCAGCGTCGGCAGCACGTAGTGCATGACCCCGCCGGTTTTGCCTGCAGGGATCCAGTTCAGCGTGCGCTGCCGCCGGCCCAGCTCGATCCACTCCAGCTGTTCGACCAGCAGCCAGTGCAGAAAACCGTCAAACTGGAAGGCGAGCAGGAAGACCAGCAGCGGCGCCATGACCAGGTTGGGGACGATGGTGCCGAACATGCCCACCGTGACCATAACGAAGTCAGCCGGTTTGTTCTGTCGGTAGGCGGCGTAAAAGCCCATGGGAATACCCAGCAGCAACGCAAACAGCAGCGAGGGCACGGCATATTTCAGCGTGGCGGGCAGGCCGTCGCGCACGTAGTCGTTGACGTAGATCGATCGCCGCACCATCGACAGCCCGAAGTCGCCCCGGATGATCCCGCACTTGCGCAGCGTCGGCAGCGGTCGGCCTTCAGCGTCGGTGCTGCGCGCCAAACATGCGCCCGAACCACTGGCCCCAGGGCAGAACTGGCGCACGAACAAAACGCTGTCGTCGCTGCGCTCCTGCGTGCCGCCAAGGGTGGTGACTTCGGCTTCTGGCGGCAGCGTGATCCAGTAGGCTTCGCCCGGGCTGCCGCCGGGTTCGATCGCGCGCCCGGCCATGCCGAACAGGTAGGAATAGAACTGCGCGGGCATGGACAGATCCATGTCGTAGTAGGCGCGCAGATTTTTGAGAATTTTGGGCGGCGGCGGACGCTCGCCATCGAAGGGGCCGCCGGGCGCAAGGCGCTGGGTCGTGAAGACCGCCAGCAGGGCGATCAGTACGATCACCATCATCTGCCCAAAGCGCTGAAAGGCGTAGCCCATGCAACAAATACCCTAAGTCCGGCGGAAGAAAGCCGTTTAACCCCAGTTCGAGGGGCTGAAAAAGGAAAACCGCCCCCTCACAGAGAGGGGGCGGTCTGTGATTACCTGTCAGTCTTTACTCAGACAGGGAAATCCAACGCGATGGGTGACGGTCGTCACCGTTTGCGACCCAGCCCTCGACGTAGGAACCGACGAGGTGCTTCGAGTTGTAGTAGTAGATCGGCGCCAGTGCGGCCTCTTCCATGGCAATGGCTTCAGCAGCCTGCATGGTGGCAATACGCTCGTCACCGGTCTGGGTGTAGGACGCTTCGAGCAGGGCGTTGAACTCGGCATTGTTGTACTTACCGTAGTTGTACGGCGAGTTCGGACCCATCAGCGCCAGCAGGTTTTCTGCATCCGGGTAGTCCCAGATCCAGCCTGCACGGCCGATTTCAAACTCCTGCGCCTGCAGACCATCGTAGTGGGTGCCAACGTCCTGATTGAACAGCTCAACGGCAACACCGATCTCGGCCCACATGTCGGAGATTGCCAGCGCAATCTGCTTGTGACCTTCGGAGGTGTTGTAGTTGATCACGACCTTCATTGGGTTGTCAGCGGTGTAACCAGCCGCTTCCATCACGCCCTTGGCCATGG
Source organism: Rhodospirillaceae bacterium (assembly GCA_038141425.1). GTDB lineage: Bacteria > Pseudomonadota > Alphaproteobacteria > UBA7985 > UBA7985 > UBA7985. The sequence continues at coordinate 233,961 of JAYQIC010000003.1, forward strand.
CAGTGCGCTCTTCCTGTGACATCGCTGCCCAGGATGGAGGCTGCACTTCGTAGCCACCGGAGATGGATGGTGGAACGAAGGAGTAGGCAGCAACGTTGCCCGGGCTCACGTCGGTGGTGATCCGGTCACGGTCGATGGCCATGGACAGCGCGGAGCGGACCATTGGATCATCATAGGGTGCCATGGTGGCGTTGAAGGCGTAGTAGTAGGTGCCGCCGTAAGGGGTCACGTACAGCTCATCGCCGAACTCGTCAGCCAGTGCGTACATCGCATCGCCCGGCGGGATGGTCGAGGTCACGTCGAGTTGGCCTTCGCGGAACAGGTTCAGTTCCTGTGAGGCTTCTTCGATCGGGTAGAAGCTTACGGCATCCAGAGAAACGTTGGCTGCATCGTAGAAGCCAGGGTTCTTGGTCACGGTCAGCTTTTCACCGATGGTCCATTCGGAGACCTTGAACGCACCGTTGACAACGATGTTCTCAGGCCGGGACCACTCGTCGCCCAGCGCTTCAACCACGTCGCCTGGCACGGGGTTGAAGCGCTGGGCAAGTGGTCCCAGCCTGAAGAACTATCGTTGTCAACAGTGCGCGTTCAAATCCGAATGGTGCTCGATAACCTGACCGTGATACGAACCCCGGCATGATGCGGCCAACGTTTCTCTGGATGCCGTGAAATCTGCGATCGAAGAAGTACCTCGCAGGAGCTGAACCTGTTCCGCGAAACCAACTCGGTGCGCCTCGACCATCCCGCCGGGCGGCTACGCGCTGGCTGACGAGTTCGGCAATGAGCAACCGCGTGACCTTACGGCAGCGCCTACGCCTTCAACGCCACCATGGCGCCTACGATCGTCCGATGGTCTGTCCATGGCCATCGATCGTGACCAGTCTGCGATGTGGCCGGGCACGGCGTTGCTCTTATCTTCGTTCCGCATCGATATCCTGGGCGGCGTCCAGAGGAAAGCGCCCCATGGCGAAATCGATGAAGAAGCGGCTGGTGCACGCTGGCCGTGAATCGTGATCCTTCTGGCGCCTCGAGGTCGCTGGCGACATGTGGGCGGATCCGGCTGTTGCCGTAACAAATGGTCTGCAGGCGCAGGAGTTTGAAATCGGCCGTGCGGAAGGATCTGTACAGTGCGAGAACCTGCTGGCTGATGGGTGGGCGCCGGCCTGGCTACGGTAAGTACAGCAATCAACGCTCGAGCGTCACACCCGGACCGGTGACAGCGTATTGCCACCATGCAGACTGCGAAGCCATAGAAAGCCACAGCGCCGATCTACTACTACGGCTCAAGCTTTTCCTACGTCGGCCAGATGCAAACGGTGACGTTCTCTGTCTGAGTAAGCCTGACGAATGACCCTTGGACCGCCCCTCCCGTGAGGGGAGGCGAACTTGCCCTCTCGAAAACGGCTTTCTTCAGAAATTTGAAACAGATTGCTTTTTCTAGATGTGATGAGCACCCGTATCCGGCTCGGTAACGGCGGCACCTGCCAAGGAATTCTCAAGGAAATCTGCAGGCCCTGAAAATACCCGACATGGATCTGTTTGGAGCGCGCTGATCGAGTCGGCGACGGCCGGGCCCGAAAGCGCCTGCTGGATTTCGCGCTGCCGCCAGAAGTACGAAGTCACCACCCTTGTGGCCTGCAGAACGCAGCGACGACAGCGCGTTCTGTTCGTGCCGGTCTACCTGGGCCAGTGGTTCGGACCTCTGAGCGCTGGCTTGCCGGCCCTGCGCAGGGTGTCATCCGGGCGGCAGCTGTCGAATGAGTCGACGACTGTAACGACAGCCTGCCTGCGTGCCCTCATGACTGCGCTGGGTATTCCCCGCCGCCCTATCAGGACCGGTGACTCGTTATGTCACGGTAGGCTGTTCGGCGCCATCCAACCTGATGCCGCTATGTTCTGCTCGCCTTCCAATTTGACTTTACTACTGTTGCTGGAGTGGGTCGAGTAGGCCGACGGCTGAGCTCCCGGCGGCAAACCGGCGGGGTCGTGCAGCATGACGCTGGTGAGACAGCCTGCTGGGACTATCCGCTATTCCGCGCCGGCGCGGCGAGAACCCTGCGTTCGAACTGCGATGCGCACCGCCCGCGCCAGGGCCTGCCGGCGCGTGTCATCCTGTTCCGTCGCGTGTATCCCGTTGTGATGGCGCGGTCACCGCCGCGTCATGACCGGCTCCTGATCATCGAGCAGGCGTGCCCGGTATAAGTGGCGGTTCATCACCGCGTGACTACACGCTGATAAGGGACGACGATCATCCTGCGCTTTCGCGTCTGCTGAGCCTTCATCGTCGGCCTCTCGTGGCTCGACCCACGCATCAAGATGGCGGAAGGGCGACGGCTGATGAAGCCTGCTGAACCAAGAACCAACGACCGCTCAGCCGCCGTCACCGCGCTGCAAAGCCGGTCCCTGGCAACGCTCTGCGCGGCTCGGCGCTTCTGCCTCGTGCTGCTCTTTCTTGTCGCCCTCGCCTCTTTGCGCCGTGATATGGGTTTCAGGATCGCGGCTTCGGCAAGCCCCGAGCCGCCACGATATAATGGCCGCGACGTTCTGAGTGCGATACATGTTCGGCATGCGGAATTTCAATGATGGTGGCCGGCGACTGGTGATCGGGATCGGTTACGGCGCGATCTGGCCGGCGGCATGTCGACGCCATCATGATGCGGATTCTCGACCTGCTTCTATACGACTGATCGCGGTGATTGCGCTGTATTTCGGCCGGGTATTGATCGTGTCATCATCGGTCTGGTATGGCGGGTGCTGCGGCCGCAGCGCCGAGTTCATCGAGAGCTGCGCGGGCCCTGTCGAGATTTTGTATCCTCGCCCGCCCATTCCCCCATGTCGCGTGGCCATCACCGAGATCGATCTGGTGGAAAGCTCCTCAGCGATCTGGGCGTGCAGGAGCCGGAGTCGCTGGGAGTTCTGATCTCCCCCGGGGTGCGAATGCGAAGTGTCGGTAGAAGCCGTGGATGACCCGGCCCCGGCATCTTCCTTTGTGGTGCTGCTCTTCTTCCTGAATTTCTCGGCGATAATGCTATTTAAGGAAAATGCGTTGAGGAGCCCCACCGCATATCCTTACA
>JAYQIC010000004.1:0-13255 GCA_038141425.1 Rhodospirillaceae bacterium
GGAGCTTATGCGATTGCCTGAAGGGGTCAAGAAGTCCCCACTACCAGACCGGCTGTCAGCCTCGCTGGCGTGGCAGAATCGCGCCGTGGCCACCGATAACCCGGCTGGCCATGGCATGTCCGGCGGACAGGCAGGCGGCTTCCCCTGGCCCTCGAGCAAGGCAGCCAGATAGGCGCCATTGAAGCTGTCGCCCGCCGCCGTGGTGTCGACCACGCGGGTGGCTGCAGGAAAGGCAGGGTGCTCTGCGGCGGTCAGGGCCGGTGACAGCGGCCCGCGCTCACCACGCTTGATCGCGCAAGCCGTCCAGCGTCGACCGGCAAAGCGGTCGATCACCGCCTCTTCACTGGTGTCCGCAAAGAGCGTCATTTCATCATCGATCGAGGGCAGGGCGATGTCAGCAATCTCCACATGCGCTCGATACAGTCGCGGGCCACCGCGGCGCTTTCCCACAGCGATGGGCGGTAGTTGGGGTCAAAGGGCGATCAGGCCCTGTTGATGCTTGCTGCGGTGCCGGAGGTGCGCCATCAGCCGCGTGCGTGCGTCGGGCGAGAGAATGGCGAGGGTAATGCCCGAAAGATAAGTGATTGCAGCAGGGGGGCAGGCTCACTTCCACGCTCGGCGCAGCGAACATTTGGCGTGCGGCCGAAGCCGAGCGCCAATACGAAAAGCTGCCGTTCGCCCTGCGCGTCGGTTGCCCACGGCGTAGACGCCGATGTTTCTGGCCGGATCGGTCTGCGCGTGGCTCAGATCGATACCCTCATCGGTTGCAGCCCGCCGGAAGGCCTGCGACAGCGGATCGGTGCCGACGGCGGTCAGGTAGGAGACGGCATCCGCCGCCGCGCCGTGGGCACGGGCGAAATAGACGGCCGTGTTGTAGGTGTCGCCCGCGAAGCCCACCGCGAAGCCTGCCGCCTGATCCTGACGAATTTCGGCCATGACTTCACCGATGGCGAGCAGCTTGTGGGTCATTGTCCCGGGTCCTTTGTGTGCAGATGGATCTCTGCTCATCGGTTCTTGCATCACCAAACCAAAGCCTGAAGCCAGCGGCTCTGGTATGGAACCGTGTGTGAGTATTTTTACCTGGGTTCTGGCCTGGTATTCCCGTGTCATAGCTGACCGATGAGCCAGCCACGCCAGCCCCGACGAGAGCGCAAGCCCGTTCCCGGACCGCCGTTGTCCACCTCGGGCTCGGTGCCTTTTTCCGTGCGCATGGTGCCCCGCTGCTGCAGGCGGCCGTTTCGGGGTGGGCGAAGCAGCCGGAGACTGGGCTGTGGTCGGCGTATCGCTGCGGTCATCGGCTGTTCGTGACGTTCTGGCGGCACAGGACTTCGTCTACACCACCGTCGCGATGGCACCGGCGGCATGGAAGCGCCGCAGAAGATCGAGATCATCAGCGACGTGCTGGTCGCCCCTGAAGATCCCCTCGCGGTGCTGGCGGCCATGGCTGACCCGGCCGTTCGTCTCGTCACCCTGACGGTCACGGAAAAGGGATACTGCCGCGGCGCCGGTGATCAACCGCTCGACCTCGATCATCCGGATGTCGGGCGACCTGAGACGCGACGGTGTGGCCTCTGACAGCCGACCCCGCGCCGCACCGCGGCGTACCGCACCCGGCTTCATCGTGCAGGCACTGGCCCGGCGGCGCGGGATCGGGGATCGCGCCTTTTCACTCTGCTGTCGCTGGACAACCTGCCCGGCAATGGCCGGGTGCTGCGCCAGAGCCGTGCTCGCGATGGCCGAGCGCCTCGATCCCGGCTTAGCCGACTGGATCGCCCGTGAGGTGCGCTTTCCTGCTCCATGGTCGACCGCATCGTTCCCGCGACGACCCCGGATCTGATCGCGCAGGTGGAGGCAGTAAACCGGCATGCGTGACGAGGCCGTCGTCGCGCACGAGCCCTTCTTCCAGTGGGTGCTTGAGGACGATTTCGGCGCAGGGCCCGAGACCGGCGTTTGAGGACGCGGGGGTGCAGCTGGCAGGCGGATGTCGAGCCCTTCGAGCGCATGAAGCTGCGGATGTTGAACGGCACGCACACGGCGCTGGCCTATATCGGCACGCACGCAGGACACGAAACTGTCGCGGAGGCTATGGCTGATCAAGCTGTCTGCACGCGCATCGAAGCACTTGTGGTCACGGGAATCCTGGCGCCCTCATCATCGCTCCGCCAGGACCGACCTCGACGCTTATGCGCCAAATGCTGAAGGCCAGATACCAGAACCCCAATATCCGTCACCGTCTGGACCAGATTGCGATGGATGGCAGCCAGAAGCTGCCGCCGCGCATCCTCGATCCCTTGTTCGAAAATCTCGGTGCCGGGCGCTCGATCGACGGTCTGCTCGATGTCGTGGCCGCTTGGATGCGGTTCGTTGAGCGCGCGGCGACTCAGCAAAGACCGCTGGCCGATCCGCTGGCGAGACAGCCTGCTACTGCGGCCGTGACGCTGGCGGGAGGGCTGAAGCTCTGGTTGCCGGCCTGCTGGCCATCGAGCCGATCTTCGCAGCTTACCGGGTCGATGCCATCTCCGCTGCCCTGATCGAGCGCCTGACACGAGACAAATCCAAATTAATCGAGCCCCGGCGTCGGTCTGACAACACTTCGTCGCATCCGCGCTGGATGGCCCCCTGGTTGTGCCCACACTCTCAAGCCACGCTCACAACACCAGCTTTCATCCAGGAGATAAACGTGTTCAACCTCACTCAGCAGGACGTGGATCACTATTTCGAACGCGGCTACGCCATCCTTCCTGGAAGCACTGAATGGCGACGAATTGGCGGTGCTGTCCTCAGTCTGCGATGAGCTGCTGCAGGAGCCGCCGGACGATGATCAGGGCGGCAAGCCCACGATATCGGCAAGGGGCAGGACCGGCGTTTTCTCCGCCACCGGCATCAGGACAAGGCCGCGCTGTCCGACTTTGTGCTCGGTCAGGGCATGCGGACGATGATTTCACCGTTCATCGGCGCGACACCGCATCTGTTCAACGAACAATTCGTGGTCAAAGGGCCCAAAACCGGGGCTGCCTTCGCTTGGCATCAGGACAGCGGCTACGTCGGCTTCGACCACGCGCCGTACCTGTCGGTCTGGATCGCTGTCGACGACACCACCACTGAAAATGGACCGGTGTTTGTGTTGCCGCGCAACCTGCGAGAGGATACTTCGATCGAGGATCACCAGTGGGACGCCGAGGGCAAGGAGATGGTGGGCTACCGGGGCAGTGATCCCGGGGTTGCGGCCATTGTCCCGGCAGGGTCGGTGGTGCTGTTCTCATCGGTGACGCTGCACCGGTCCTCACCCAACACCACGGACCACCCGCGCCGGGCCTATCTGGCACAGTTTTCCGGGGCGCCATTGCTCGACCCCGCGACCGGGGCGCCCAAGACCTTCGCCGTACCGCTCTGACCGCTCGGCAGGCGATGGGGATTGCGGTTGAGGCTTTGGCCCCGGGGGCTATAGTGAACCGGCTGAGACCCACAGGAGCCGCCGCGACGCAGGCTGAACGCCCGTCTGAAGCCCCCCTCAACGTCGCGCTGATCTGGCGTTGGGATGGTGGCAAACCCACCTCCGCGCCGTGCGTGATCTGGCGCCGCTGGTGCGTTTGCGGGTGTCCTCGCCACCACGCCCGAGCGGGCGCAGGCCTTTGCCGATACCGCCGCGCGTGGGGAGGCGTCGGGGATGTGGTGGCTTACCCCGATCTGGAAGCCCTGATCGCCGACGCGGCGCTGGATTCCGTGATTGTGCTGACCCCGCCCAATGCCCGTCAGGCCATCGTCGAGGGCCTGTGCGCCGCCGGATGCCGATCCTGATGGAGAAGCCGGTCGAGCGTGATCTGGCCCGGGCAACGGCGCTGGTCGAGACCTGCGAGCGGGCCGCGAACCCGCTGGGTATTGTGTTTCAGCATCGCTTTCAGGTTCGGTCTCCCAACTCGCCACGCTGCTGCAAGACGGCGCGCTGGGCGCGGTGGGGCTGGTCGAAGTCAGCGTGCCCTGGTGGCGGGAGCAGGCTTACTACGACGAACCGGGGCGGGGACTTTCGTCCGTGACGGCGGCGGTGTGCTGATCGCAGGCGATCCACAGCCTCGATCTGATGCTGTTGCTGGTCGGCGACGTGTCCGGGTTCAGGCGATGGCGGTGCGGACCCGGTTCCACGATATGGAGCCGAGGACTTTGTCGGCGCCGGTCTGACCTTCGCAGCGGGAGCTGTCGGCTCTCTGCAGGCCTCGACGGCTCAATACCCCGGCGGTGCAGAGTTTATCATCGTCCACGGCGACAAGGGTGTGGCCCGGCTGGGCGCGCAAGCTCGCGCTGGACTGGCGCGATGGCCGTCAGGAGATCGTGGGCGAGGCCGGGAGCACTGGCGGCGGCGCCGGCTCCCATGGCCTTCACCCGCCTGGCACCAATCGGTGATCGAAGATTTTGCGCTGGCGTTGCAGCAGGGCCGGGCGCCGCGCGTGACCGGCCGCGAAGCGCTGCGCGTGCACCGGCTGATCGACGCGCTGATTGCCTCCTCTGGTGCGGGTCGCGCCGTCGACCTGAACCTCGACCTCGACCTCGACCTCGACCTCGCATCCCCTGACTGAAGACCTGAAAGCCTGCCTGTCGCGACAGACAAACTCCGCGTAGCCGCGATCGGCCTCGACCCACCGCCATTTACGGACAGGTGGGCTCCATGCTCGGCGTGGGTGCCGAGCTGGTCGGTTACTGGACCGAGGGCGAGCCCCAGCCGCTGGCGGGCTTCCCAGAAGCGGTTTCCGGAGGCTCGCCGATTTGCCGACCGCCGGGCGCTGCTCGAAGACCCCAGCGTCGATCTGGTGCTGATCGCCGCCATCCCCGCCGACCGCGCGGCACTGGCGATCGAAGCCATGCGACACGGCAAGGACGTGATGACAGACAAGCCCGGCTGCACCCGCTCGAACAGCTGGCGCAACTGCGCGCGACCGTGGCCGAGACCGGGCGGATCTGGCTTTGTCGACTTCTCCGAGCGGTTTGAGGTGGCATCGGTGACCAGAGCCGCAGAACTGGTGCAGGCCGGGGCCATCGGACGGGTAGTTCCAGACCGTTACGGGGCTGGGCCCGCATCCGGCTCAACGGTGAGACCCGGCCGTGGTGGTTCTGGACCGCGCGCAGTATGGCGGGGTTCTGACTGATATTGCCTCCCACCAGATCGACCAGTTTCTGTATTTCACCGGAAACTACGGAAGCGGGAATTGCCCATGCCTCGGTAGGGGAACTTCGCCAACCCGGATGATCCCGGGCTGCAGGACACCGGCGAGATCGACGTGCGTTCGGATCAGGGTCACGGATATATCCGGGTCATTGGTACACGCCCGATGCCCTGCCGACCTGGGGCGATGGCCGGCTGACCATTCCGGGCACCGAGGGCACCATCGAAATCCGCAAATACGTCGACGTTGCCGGGGCTGACAGCATCGACCATCTGTGATCTGGTCAACGCCACCCGCTGCGAGAAGATCGATTGCAGCGACGCGGGCTATCCTTACTCGGCGCGCCGGCGCCGACGCGACCGGACGGAAACCGCGATGATCGCGCGCACTGTTTCAAAGTCTGTGAACTGGGATTGATGGCGCAGGCCATGGCCGACAAGGACGCTGCCCGGCGCGCCACGCCGGGGGCGGCGGGGGCACCTATGACCCGGCGCGTTGCCATTGTCGGTGCCGGCATCGGTCGAGCACCTCCATGCCTATCAGAACCTGCCCGAGCGTTTCGAGGTCGCGGTGGTCTGTGACCGCGACGAAGCGCGCGCCAGGACACGCCGCGCAGGCGCTGGGATTGCCACGGCCGGGGCGGTCGAGGACGTGTTGGCGGACGACAGCATCGACGTGATTGACGTCTGCCCTACCGCCGTTTCTGCAGCATCTGCCGGTTTCGGTGCGGACCTGGGAGGCGGCAAGCACGTGGTCTGCGAGAAACCATGGTGACCAGCCTGCGCGAGGCGGACCAGCTGGCTACCGCTGCAACTGCTGCCAGTGGCAGGGTCTTCAGCCCGGCGTTTCAGTACCGTTTTGGCCCCGGGATGGCCAAGCTGCAGGCCTTGATCAACGCCGGTCTGGCGGGCAAGCCGCTGGTCGCCAGCATCGAAACTCACTGGAATCGCGACGCGGCTCACTACGCCAACCCGTGGCGCGGGACGTGGAAGGGCGAGCAGGGCGGGGCCGTGCTCGGGCACGCCATCCATGCACACGATTTTCTGTGCGCCGTATTCGGGCCGGTCGCGCGCCTCTCGGCCTTCACGGGCACCCGTGTGAACCCGATCCAGACCGAGGATTGCGCCTCGATCTCAATGCAGATGGAGAGCGGCGCTTTGGCGACCTCGTCCATCACGCTGGGCGCAAACGACGACACCAGCCGCTATCGCTTTGTGTTTGAAAACCTGACGGCCGAAAGCGGGCTGCTGCCCTACGCCCCGGCCAGCGATGGCTGGACCTTCAGCGCGCGCGGGGCGACGACGCAGGAACAGGTGCTCGCCGTGCTGCGCGACGTGCCCCCGGTGCGGCAGGGTTTCGAGGGCTTTCTGGAGACCTTCGACGACGCCATCGAGGGCAAGCGGAACCGTGCCGTGACCTTCGAAGACGGGCGCCGGTCGCTGGAGCTGGTGACGGCAATCTATCAGTCGGCCCGCGCAGGCGCGCTCGTCGACCTGCCGCCGACCGACAGCCCGCTCTATGACAGCTGGATGCCAGCGGGGGTGAGCGCATGAAGCAGACCTGGCGCTGGTTCGGACCCAAGGATCTGGTGACCGTCGATGACATGCGACAAGCCGGGGTTGAGGGCGTGGTGACGGCGCTCCATCACCGTCCGCCGGGTGCGGATTGGACGCTCGATGATATTCGCCAGCGACAGGCCGAAATCGGCCACCGACGGCCGACGGCAGCCCCTCGACCTGGCGGGATGTGGTCGAGAGCCTGCCGGTTCCGAGGCGATCAAGCAGCAACAGGGCGACTGGCGGGCGCATCTGACGCTCTGACCGCCAGAGCCCTGAAGCATCTCTGGCGCAGGCCGGCATTGAGGTGGTCTGCTACAACTTCATGCCCATCCTCTGCCGACCGCACCCGCACGATCTGGCGCAGCCCCAGCCCACCGCTACCGCCATGGCTTGACGCGGCCTGCCTACGATATTTTTATTCTGCACGGATACGCTGAAGCGCTCCGTTCGAGCCTGAGATCGCCGAGGTCGCGCGGCAGCGCCCACCGACATGGACGATGCGCCATGGCAGGCGCTGGCCGAAACTGTAACCCCGGCCTGCCGGGCGGCGCAGTCCTTCAGCCTGCAGGACGTGCGCGACCTTGCTTGCGCTCTACGGCGGCATCTCAGCCGACCAGCTGCGCGCGCGCACTTCGTTGATTTTCTCGAAGCTGTGGTGCCGGACTGCGGAGCGGAGCGGCTGGGGCTGGTGGCTGTGCTGTCACCCCGACGATCCGCTGTTTCCGCTGTTGGGGTTGCCGCGGGTGGTCTCGACCGAGGCCGATTACCGCGTCCTTCTGGACCGGGTCGACAGCCCCGCAAACGGGGTGACGCTGTGCAGCGGGTCGCTGGGGGTCCGGGGATGACAACGACCTGCCCGGGATGATGGATCGGCTGGGCGACCGGGTTCATTTTCTGCACCTGCGCAACGTCAGCACGAAGGGGCGGAGCAGGAGCAGGGGCTGTATCGCTCGTTCTTCGAAGACGAACACCTGTGCGGCAACACCGACATGGCTTTGCTCGCCGCTGTTCATCGCGAAGAGACCCGCCGCAGGGCTGCGGGCCGGGCCGACTGGTCGATCCCCCTGCGGCCGGACCACGGCAGGACATCCTCGACGATCAGGGGCGGAACACCCAGCCTGGCTATCCTCTCATCGGTCGGCTGAAAGGTTTGGCCGAACTGCGGAATCTGGACGGCGCTGGACCACCTGATCTCGGGGTCGGCAGCGGTTAAACGACCCCGCAAACCGCAGTGCACGCGCGGTTCTGCTTGTTATGCAGAATCACGAGTCAAAAGCAGAAAATTGCAGTTTCAGACCTTCTAATATCAGACGTTTTCGGGTTAAGAGTAGAGCAGCTCCGGGTGTGGACCAAATGCGGTCCAGCGCCTGACGAGTTGGTGGAAGGCTCGGGGAAGCCTTCGTCCAAATCGGATGAATGCTAAGGAGGAAAGGCATGAAAATCCAAACCACTTTCGCACTGTTTGCGAGCGTTGTTGCAACGGGCTTTGTCGCCCAGGCGGCACTGGCTGATGAAATTGATTTCCTGTGCTACCAGGACCAGAACGAATGTGAAGTGATCGAGAGCATGGCTGCGGACTTTACCGCTGCTACCGGCCACACAGTCAAAGTAACCACCGTTGGTTACGACATCATTCGTGACCAGCTGGAAAACCAGCTGCAGACCGATGCTGCGCCAGACGTTGCGCGTGTCACCAACCTCGGTGGCTTCAACCAGTACTACCTCGACCTCGCGCCATACGTTGACGCCGGTTTCTGGGAAGCGAACTACTCGGCAACCCTGCCTTGGTTCCGCGCACCGGGTGGTGAAGACCAGGGCATCTACGGCTGGATGACCCAGCTGACCGTGACCGGTCCTTACGTCAACGTCACCATGTTCGACGACGCTGGTGTCGACATGCCTGAAGAAGGCGCGACCTGGGACGACTGGATGGACGCTCTGCGTGAAGTCAAGGACACCCTTGGCATCTCCGCTGGCCTCGCCATGGACCGTACCGCTCACCGTTGGGCTGGTCCTGCGTTCTCCTATGGCGCTAAGTTCTTTGACGACGCCGGTGAGCCAATCCTGGTTGACGACGGCTTCCGCACCTTCGCTGAGACCTTTGTTGGTTGGCACGAAGAAGGCCTGATGCCTGCTGACGGCTGGCCTGCTGGTTCCGGTACCGCTTACCGTAACGCTGCGCCACTGTTCCTTGACGGTTCGGTTGCTATGCACATGTCCGGTTCCTGGATGATCGGTAACTACTCGGCGAACATCACTGACTTCGAGTGGAAAGCCGTTCCGATCCCATGTGGTGCCGGCGGTTGTGGTGCTATGCCGGGCGGCGCGGGTCTCGTAGCCTTCGCTTCCACCGATGTTCCTGAGGCTTCCGCTCAGTTCATCGACTTCATGGCACAGACCGAAAACGCCGCAATGTTCGCAGCTTCCACTGCCAACATTACCGCCTGTCACCAGGGCCTGCAGGCTTCGGTGTAGACTACCAGGGTGTTCCAGCAGCCGTTGCTGATGCGCTGTCCGTATTCGCGGCCAACGCCGGCAAGTCCGCTGACTCCACCCCACAGGCTTACACCTTCCAGGGCTACGCCAAGAACTTCGCCATCTACGGCATCGTTCCTGACTACATCACCAAGGCGATCACGGGCGAAATGTCGCTCGACGACGCTCTGGCAGCCATCGACGCCGACGTTGCAGCGAAAATCGCTGAATAACCGGTAAGTCATGATCAGGGGGCAGCGCTATTCCGGTGCTGTCCCCCTGCTTCTTATCCCTGTCCAGTTTCCGGCTCCGGCCGTGATCATCCCAACGAAGTGAACGCACTATGATTGAAGCGCTGACCAATGCCTTCTCGGGCACGTTCTGGCCCTACGCGCTGGTCGCCTACGTGATCGTTGGCTTCTTCGTCACCCGACCCACCGGCGGCTTTGGCTCGCGCGTGATGAGTGCGGTCGGCTGGCCCATCGAAGTACTGCAGCAGGCCACCGGCTCGCGCGTGCTTCCCTATATGTTTCTGATCCCGAACCTGCTGATTTTCGGGCTCTATACCTTCGCGCCGCTGTTCATCAACATCGGCTTCGCCGTCACGGACGGGCAGAGCATCAACTTCCCGCAGCGGGAGTTCTCCGGCACCGACAACTTCGAGCGCCTGACCTCTGACGTTCAGATCGATACCGGCGGAGAGAACCGCGAAGACGACAAGTTTCAGCAGGCGGTGGCAGACACGATCATCTTCGTGATCTTCCAGGTGCCGATCATGATCCTGTTCGCGCTGGTCACCGCGCTGGTGCTGAACCGTGATATCCGGGGCAGGGCGTTCTGGCGCTCGGTGTTCTTTTACCCGGTGATGCTCAGCCCGGTGGTGGTGGGGTTCCTGTGGACGCTGATCCTCAAGCGCACGGGCGTGCTGTCGCTGACCCTGATGAACTGGGGCATCCTCGATGAGCCGATCCAGTGGCTCTCGGATACCTCCTGGTCGATGTTCTGGTCGATCTTTGTCTACACCTGGGCGCACCTGGGCTTCTACATGCTGATCCTGCTCGCCGGGCTGCAGGCCATTCCAAAGGATCTCTATGAGGCCGCGAAGATGGACGGCACGCCGGGTTGGCGGATGCTGTGGCGGATCACTCTGCCGCTGCTCATGCCGACGCTGCTGGTGGTCACCATCCTGTCGATGATCAAGGCCTTCCAGGCCTTCGAAGAACTCTACGCCATGCAGGTCCGCTGGATCTCAGTGGTATCCTACATCTTCGAAACTTCGGGCCTGCGGGGCAACCGACAGCCCACGGTCTGGGGATCGCGGCAACGGCGTCGCTGCTGATCGCCATCGTGCTGATGATCCTGTCGCTCCTTCAACTCTGGCTGACCGCGCGTCAGACCCGGCTCTAGAGAGGGGGCGCGAACCATGACAGCAGTCTGGCAATTCCTGAGCAGACGGCAGGGCAAGGGCGGTCGCCTCACCCTGGGCGACTGGCTGTCCCCAGCTACCTCGTGCTTGGCTTCCTGGTGATTTTCCTGCCAAGTCATGTGGATCGTGCTGAACTCGTTCAAGTCAGCCTTCCAGCTGGATAAGCAGGATCTTTCGCTGCTGCCAACGGACTTCGTCCGGGTGGCGCGGGCGACGGTGAACGACGCCGATGGCAAGACCATCTTCATTATGGCCGACCTTCCGGACTGGGTGCTCAACTGGAAAGACCTCGACGAGGGGGTGAGCGCAGCGGCATGGATGTCGACGGGCTGCTGCAGCAGTACAGCGGTAATGCGTTCTACGTGCTCCGCTCGCATCTGGGGCAGGTCGATGGCCTTGCCCGTCAGCTGGTTGAAGACCGGAACCTACCCGAATGGCTGCCGCGATACAGCACCCTGCCTGCGGCGTCAAAGCCAACTTCGACGTCGATGAGTGCTGGCCTCGGTCAACCCCGAGAAGCCCGGCTGCTGGCCGAGTGGATGGGGGTCAAGCCGTTCAGGCCAACAAGCTGATCTCACAAATTCTGGTTACAGCACCGCACCCGGAGACCGGAGAGGTGCTGCAGTGGGCGGTCAGCAACATCAACCCGATGAACGCGACCACGCCCGGCCGTCTGGTCGTGGGCGACGCGTCCAAGGTGGTGAAGCTCGAAACCGCATCGCTGGAAACCCGGCGCTCGCTGCGGCCTTCATGGTCCAACTACGTCGACCCGCTGCAGGGCAATGCCAACAACATCAACGTGAACCCCTGCCAGCTGCTACACCAACTCGGTGCTGGTGACGGTGATCGCGACCATCATCACGCTGCTGATCAACTCGATGGCAGCCTTTGCGCTGGCGAAATACAAGTTCCGGGGTCAGCGGCTGATGTTCGTCATGATCCTTGCGACGCTGATGGTGCCGCCTGCGGTAACGCTGGTCGGGGTGTTCAAGATGATCACCATGACCGGGTTGTCGGAGATCGATCTGGGGGGTGATTATTCCCGGGGCGGCAACGCCCGCCGGGGTCTTTCTGCTGCGCCAGTGGCATGCGACCATCCCTGAAGAGCTGATCGAGGCCGGCCCGCATGGACGCGGCCAGCGAGTGGAAGGTCTACTGGAAGATCGTTCTGCCGCTGCGCGCTGCCCGCGATCGCGGCGCTGGGGATCCTGTCGGTCATCTGGCGCTGGAATGACCTGATCGTGCCCATGGTGGCGATTGCCACCGCCAAGGAAGCCTACACGATCCAGCTCTGTCTGCTCGAATTCCGGGGCGAGTTCTGCGCCGCTGAACACTCACCGCGTCAAGGCGACGTCTGTCAGCCTGATCCTGACCACCTTGGTCTTTGTCTTCCTGCAGCGTTACATTACGACCGGCATTGCCAACACGGGGATGAAATAGCGACTATGGCCACTTTAGAGCTGAAACAGATCCGCAAGACCTACGACGACACCGAGGTGATCGACGGCGTTGATCTGCTGATCGAATCCGGTGAGTTCTGCGTATTCGTCGGCCCGTCGGGCTGCGGTAAATCCACGCTGCTGGCGCATGATCGCTGGTCTCGAAGACATCACCGCGGGTGACGTCGAGATCGAAGGCGAGGCTGGTCAGCCGGTCCGCGCAGCGCAGCGCGGTCTGGCTATGGTATTCCAGTCCTATGCACTCTACCCGCACATGACCGTGCGCCAGAACCTGTCCTTCGGGCTGGAAAACCTGCGCATGTCCAAGGAGGAGATCGACAGCCGCGTCGCCGAAGCCGCGCGTATGCTGCAGATCGAGGAGCTGCTGCAGCGTCGCCCGGGGCAGCTTTCGGGCGGTCAGCGCCAGCGTGTCGCCATCGGCCGTACCGTGGTGCGCGAGCCCAAGGTATTCCTGTTCGACGAACCACTGTCCAACCTCGACGCTGAACTGCGCGTGGCCATGCGCGGTGAGATCGCCGCGCTGCACCAGCGCCTGGGCAACACCATGGTCTACGTGACCCACGACCAGGTCGAGGCCATGACCATGGCCGACAAGATTGCGGTGATGCGTGCCGGGATCATCGAGCAGTACGGCTCGCCGCCTGGACCTTATAACTTCCCGGCCAACCTGTTCGTTGCGGGCTTCATTGGCTCCCCGCGGATGAACTTCATCAGCGGCACCATCGCCTCGCGCACCGACAAGACGGTGACGCTGGCGCTGGTTGGCGATCACCAGGTCGCGCTGGACGCCAAGCGCTTTGGCGGTGATGTCGGGGAAGAGATCGAGATGGGCGTCCGTGCCAACCACCTTGAAATCGCTAAAAGCGACAAGGATGCCGACCTACGGGTTGAGGTTAAGGCAAGGTTAACGCGGTCGAACAGCTGGGCGGTGAAACGTACCTTTACGGCACCGTCGGCGGCGCTGTTCCCTCTCACGGGTGTGAACGTGCAGGGCCAATCCAAGATCGCGGCCGGTGACACTGTGCCTGTGAAGCTTAGCGCCGAGCTGGTCCACGTTTGTCCAAACGTTCCACGCTGTCGCTGTTGCAAACGGCCTGAGCCCCTTGCTCCGGACGGTACCATGACCAATCCGGCTTTCCGCAAGACCAAGCGCTCCTTGCCCATTGGCCTCGCTGCGCG